>JADJEI010000001.1:1387010-2080515 GCA_016709155.1 Ignavibacteriales bacterium
TGTTTTTCCACAATTGTGTCTTTGTTCCGTATGCATTTAGTATCGCTAAATCCAGGTATCCATCGTTATTGTAATCTGCCACTGCACTTCCGTAACTGAATGATGAGTCGATATCTAAGCCTGTCCCCGTAGCTACTGCAAATGTCCCATTACCTAAATTCTTATAAAGTATATTCCGGTTGTCTAGATCACCCCTTGCACCTGGTCCGTCTGAAGCACATACGTGTAAATCTAAATCTGTGTCATTATCGTAATCGAAAAACTCTACTCCCCAGCATAGTTTGTTAAATGCTACTCCTAATTGATCTGATACTTCTGTAAATGTTCCGTCTCCATTATTTTTTAATAGTTTATTACCATCCGGCATATTCGATACATACATATCCAAGTATCCATTGTTATCATAATCTCCTATCGCTATGCCCATACCAGAGACAATAATATCTGCCCCCGCCTCAACGCTAACATCTGTGAATGTTCCATCAGTATTGTTGCGAAATAATGTATTTCTACCCATCAAATCATTTGCGCAGTATATGTCCTGCCATCCGTCATTATCATAATCCAGAAAAGATACAGCCAATGGTAAACGAGTAATATCCCCCACCCCGGCTTCAATAGTTACGTCGATAAAAGTGCCATCACCATTATTATGATAAAGGTAACTTCTCTGGTCAACAGCACGATTTCCCACATAAATGTCCAACCATCCATCATTATCATAATCTGCCCAAGCTGCTGCCATGGTTTGATTTGCAAGTAAGGTTAATCCTGCTGAAGCAGTAACATCTAAAAAAGTTGAAACTCCATCATTACGAAATAATCTACTAGTGTTCCCCCTATCAGACATAAAAAAATCTTTGTCGCCATCATTGTCATAGTCTGCCCAGACCAATGTCTGTGAACGATGTGCATTGGAAATCAAGAGCTGAGAACGAATGTCTGTATAACTACTTCCATCGTAATTCAGGATTTGAATTTCTGCGCCAAAATTACTTAAAGATAAATCTTCCAGACCATCAAGATCAAAATCACAGAAACTTAATCCTCCGGCAAAAAAACTTATATTGGTTGTATGATCTATACCTAGCTGAGGGGCGACGTCAGTAAAGGTTACATTTTGTGAATTTGTTTTGATTGCAAATAAAGCTACAATAAAACAAATAGTTATAACTCGAAGAATTTTTATTGACATAAATAGTAGTCCCTTTTAATAATAATACGTTTCGCTTAGTAATAACCGATGAAATAAAACCATATGGCGAAAGAAATATGCTTGATTAATTATTTCAACAGAATCATTTTTTTAGATTCAGAATAGTTACCTGCTGTCATTTTATATAAGTAAATTCCACTCGGTAATCCTGCTCCATTAAACTCAACTTTGTGATACCCGGCTTCCTTCTGTCCTAACAGTAATTCTTTTACTCTTTGACCTACTATATTGTATATCTCTATCTTTACTTCTGTCCCTTCCGGCAGCTGATACTCTATTACCGTTGTCGGGTTAAAGGGGTTGGGGTAGTTCTGTCTGATTAAATATTCTCCCGGTATATCCAACTCTTTCTTCATCTCCGTTGTTGGCTGTACGTTTAACACTCCCTCTGTTATAGTTAGTGTTTGATTTACTGCCGGTGATGTTATTTTACTTCTCTGCCCGCTTGGCCAGTTTACTATTATTGAGTCCACAACTGCCGATGTGCCCAATCCTATCGTCTGTGTCAAACTGTTTTGTGATTGGTAGCTTATCTCATTGGTTACCACCCTGTGTGATACTTTCCCGCCAGTATATGTCTCTATTCTGCTGCCTATTCCATCACGATTACTAACCGTAGCTTTCAGTTTTATTTTTATCCAGTTGTTTATACCACCGTTATTTTTCCACAACTGTGTCTTGGTTCCGTTAGCATTTAATATTGCTATATCCTGATATCCGTCATTGTTATAATCTCCTATGGCATTTCCATAGCTATATGATGCATCTACATCCAAGCCTGTTCCCACTGCTTGTGCAAATGTACCGTTGCCTTTATTCCAGAACAGTACATTCTGTCTTGAGGGATCCCCCTGTCCGGTTGGTCCATCTGACACGCTGACAAACAAATCCAGGTCTCCATCATTATCATAGTCTATAAAGTTACTTCCCCAGCAGACCTTCCCGATGTTTAGCCCCAGTGTGCCTGCTAACTCGCTGAAGGTGCCGTTGCCGTTGTTCTTTAACATCCTGTTACCATCAGGGCCGTTGCTTAAATATATATCCTGCCACCCATCTTCGTTATAGTCTCCTAATGCTATACCCATACAAGCCATCTGAAGACCCGCTCCTGATAATTCACTTACATCTGTAAATGTTCCGTTGCCGTTGTTCTTAAATAATGTATTTCCCTTCATAAGATCATTTGCACAATAGATGTCCTGATATCCGTCATTGTTATAATCTAACCAGCTTATTGTCAAGCAAAGTTTTCCAATGTTTTCAACTTTTGCCTGTACAGTCACCTCTGTGAATGTTCCATCTCCATTGTTATGATATAATATATTCCCTTTTAGATCTTCTCTTTGTCCAACGTATAGATCCAGCCAGCCATCGTTATCGTAATCTGCAAAAGCTGAACCCGTACTCTGATCAGAAGAAAGTGATAACCCAGCTATGGCTGTTACGTCCGTGAATGCCCCGCGGTTGTTTTTATATAGTCTGTTTACTCCACCAAGATTTGTTACGAATAAATCTTTGTCCCGGTCATTGTCATAGTCTGCCCATATTACCGACATCGATTGCCCTGTCTCATTTATCCCCATTGTCGGAGTTATATTCTTAAACTTTGTGGTTTTATTTCTCAAGTGTTGTATGTTCTCTCCTGTTGTGCTGCTTAGTGTTATGTCATCCAGTCCATCTCCATTGGCATCAGCAAAACTTATTCCTCCAGCAAAAAAACTTATGTTATAGCTATGGTTTATTTTTACCTGATTTGTTACATCGCTGAATGTAACTGCACTTTGCTGAGCTAAGGTTTCCCCTTCTATTGAGTTTATCGTACTGCCCGCTGGTATGTTTGTGTATATATCTACTATCCCGCTTGGCCATTTTATCTTTATCGTATCTATTACTGCTGCCTGTCCTATCCCTATTGTTTCGGTAAAACTGTTTTGTGATTGGTAGCTGATTCCACAATGTGTTGATCTGATAAACTTTTGGCTTCCAAGGGTTACTTCAATAATACTCCCGACACCATCTCGATTGCTAATAGTACCTTCAAGGTTAACTTTAAACCAGTTATTACTCCCCCCGTTGTTTTTCCATAGTTGTGTCTTTGTTCCGTATGCATTCAGTATCGCTAAGTCAAGGTATCCATCGTTATTGTAATCTGCCACTGCACTTCCGTAACTGAATGATGAGTCGATGTCTAATCCTGTCCCCGTAGCTACTGCAAATGTCCCATTACCTAAATTCTTATAAAGTATATTCCGGTTGTCTAGATCACCCCTTGCACCTGGTCCGTCTGAAGCACATACGTGTAAATCTAAATCTGTGTCATTATCGTAATCGAAAAACTCTACTCCCCAGCATAGTTTGTTAAATGCTACTCCTAATTGATCTGATACTTCTGTAAATGTTCCGTCTCCATTATTTTTTAATAGTTTATTACCATCCGGCATATTCGATACATACATATCCAGGTATCCATTGTTATCATAATCTCCTATCGCTATGCCCATACCATCAATAATGAGACCAGCACCGGAAACATTACTAACATCCGTAAAAGTACCATCGGTGTTATTGTGGAAAAGAGTATTCCTTTTATTGAGATCATTCGCAACATAAATGTCCTGCCATCCGTCATTATCATAATCCAAAAAAGATACGGCAAGCGCTAAATGTCCAAAGTCTGAAACACCGGCAAGAGTTGTTAAATCCGTAAACGTACCATCGCCGTTATTGTGATATAAAAAATTACCAACAACGAGATCCCGATTCCCAACATATAAATCTAACAGACCATCATTATCATAATCTGCCCAGGCTACCGGCATAGTCTCATTTACCGCAAGAGATAAACCAGCCGAAGCAGTAACATCAATAAAAGAAAAATTACCTTCATTGCGGAATAATCTGCTTGTCGCTCCTCTGTTGGAAATAAAAAAATCTTTATCACCGTCATTGTCATAGTCTGCCCAGATTGGAGTTTCTGATCTTAGGTTGTTAGCAATTCCGTATTGCAAGCTAACGTCTATATATTGAGTGCCATTATACTCAAGTATTTGAATTTGCTCAAAATATTTACTTAGAGTCAAATCATCAAAACCATCCTGATTAAAATCGCAGAAACTCAGCCCGCCAGCAAAAAAAATTACGTTACTTGTATGGTCTATACCTAATCCGGAGGCAACATTGGTAAAAGTAATTTGTTGAGGATATATAGGAAAGGAATTTAAAAAAACAATAGAAAGCAATGAGATATATTTGAACACACCCCCGTAAGGAGTTTTAGTGGGACTAAAAAATTTAATAAACAACTTTTGTTTATTGTGAAAAAATGATTTTAGAATAATTAACATTAATTCTTTTATGTTTCCTTTGTTTTAATAAAATTCACTAACCGGCATGAGGAAGAACAGGAATTAAAAATATAGCGCTTAAATAAAAAAATCTCTCTCCACTCATAAGAGTGGAGAGAGCTAATAAATCATGAGTAATAGTGGTTAAGCACCTATTACTTCATTAAGATCATTTTCTTCAAATCGTTATAATGAATACCAGTTGATCTTTCGTCAACAGTAATTCTATAAAGATAGATACCCGAACTTAAACCCCTCCCTATATTATTAGCATCAAAATTCACTGAATAATATCCAGCACTTTGTTCACTATTTACTAAATCGGCAATCTTTTCACCAGTTACACTGAAAATTTCGATTTTGACAAAAGCATCTTCAGGTAATTGATATTTAATTACAGTAGAAGGGTTGAATGGATTTGGGAAATTCTGATCCAAACCAAACTGCTGCGGTAGTAAAATTTCCTTTGATAATTGAGGTTGAGCCAGAGTGCCCTCGGTGATAGTAAGTGTCTGATCAACTGCTACACTAGTCAAGGTAGTAACAGATCCACTTGACCATGTAACTTTAATCTCATCAATAATGCTAGAAGTACCAACACCGATAATTTGTGTTAAACTGTTCTGTGACTGGAAACTAATTTGACTATGAACAAATCTTTTAACAGTATTGCCGCCAACTGTAACTTCTATAACAGAGCCAATAGCGTCTTTATTACTTGAGACACCATTAAGTTTAATTTTATCCAATGATTAGTAGTGTTGCCACTGTTTTTCCAAAGAGTAGTTTTGGTACCGAAACCGTTTACTACGGCTATATCAGAAAAACCATCGTTATTAAAATCACCGATCGCATTGCCGTAACTTTGAGATTTATCCAGATTAATCCATGTGTAAACGGGAGTTGAAAAAGTGCCATCACCATTGTTAGCGAACAACACATTTTGGCTTTCAGGATCAGACATTCCGTTTCCATGAGAGACGCTTACGAATAAATCTAAATCACCATCATTATCATAGTCAACGAAATTACCACCCCAGCATATTTTGTTTATCAGCAAGCCAAGGGAAGATGCGACATCTGTAAATGTACCGTCGCCATTATTCTTGAGGAGACCGTTACCAACTGGACTATTTGAAACATAAATATCAACGAAACCGTCATTGTTATAATCGCCGACAGCTAATCCCATTGCAGCAAAGTGAAGATCAGCACCAGAGCTAACACTTACATCTGCAAACGTGCCATCACCATTATTTTTGAAGAGTGTGTTGCCTTGTTCAAAATCGTTAGCTAAGTATATATCCTGATATCCGTCATTATTAAAATCTAACCAGGTAACTGTCAAATTAAGGACATCAAAATTTGAAACTCCAGCAGTCGTAGTGACATCTGTAAAAGTACCGTCACCATTATTATGGTACAGGTAGTTTCCAAGACTGTTAACTCTGTTGCCGATGTAAACATCTAACCAACCATCGTTATCATAATCAGCCCAAGCTGCGGACATAGTTGAGACGTTTGCAGTTGATAAGCCCGAAGTGGCTGTGACGTCTGTAAAACTGGAAGGTGAATCGCGGCGATATAAATGACTTACATTATCAGCATTAGCTATAAATAAATCTTTATCACCGTCATTATCATAATCAACCCAGATAATGGTTCTGGAAGAAGAAGTTTCAGAAAGTCCCAATCTTGTAACAACATTCTTAAAGTCACGTGGAGTTTTGTTTCTAAAGATTTCAATATTATTACCACCTTCGGTACCTAAAGTTATATCATCAAGTCCATCTTTGTTAAAATCAACAAAACTTACACCCGCACCCATGAAATCGACATTATATGTATGGTCTATTCCGAGGTCGATTGCAACATCTCTAAAATGCTGTATTGGTGCAGCCCATGTTCCTTCAACGACATCTATAAGCTGTCCAACCGGTACATCTCTTAATACATCAACAATACCACTTGGCCATAAAATTCTAATTGAATCAATGACTGTTGCTGTACCGACACCAATCGTATTGGTTCTGCTGTTCTGTGATTCAAAACTGACGGCACTGTGAGTCGTTCTGATAAATTTACTACCTCCTTGATAAACTTCGATCACACTGCCGAAACCATCAAAATTACTTGAAGTTCCCGATAACAATATTTTTATCCAATTATTTGCACCGCCGCTATTTTGATATAGTTTGGTTTTAGTACCATTTGCATTGAGTACAACCAAATCCTGCCAGCCGTCATTATTAAAGTCACCAATCGCATTACCGTAACTGTAATCATTGTCAGTCATCAAACCAGACCCTGAATTTACAGTAAAAGTGCCATTACCGTTATTTGTATAAAACACATTAGTTCTTGCAGGATCACCGGGACCGGTAGGACCATCAGAAACTGAAACAAATAAATCGAAAAGAGTATTTCCAATGTTCAAATCATTTGCACTATATATATCCTGAAAACCATCATTATTAAAATCAAACCAAGAAACTGTTAAGTTCATTTTACCAAAATTAGCAACACCTGCAGTTGCAGTAACATCAGTAAATGTTCCGTCACCATTATTATGGTAAAGAATGTTACCTAAAGCAAAATCATGTGCACCAACATAAAGATCAAGCCATCCATCATTATCATAATCAGCCCAAGCAGCTCCGGAGAATTCTCCGATGGCTGTGCTCATACCACAGGTAGCAGTGACATCGGTGTGTGTGCCATTACCCGAGTTATGGTATAACCTAACGACTTCGTTTGCATTTACTACAAGAAGATCTCTTTCGCCATCGTTATCATAATCAGCCCACAACACTGTTTTGGAGCGGAACAATTCAGAAATTCCCATTGGAGTAACTCGATCTCTGAAATCTGTAGTTCTATTTCTAAAGATCATCATATTTTCAGTTGTTTGAGTACTCAGGGTAATATCATCTTTACCGTCCATGTTTATATCGGCAAAGCTAACCCCACCTGCAAAGAATGAACCATTCCAAGAATGATCAATCCCCATGGGGATTGCAACATCAGTGAATGTTTGTGCCTTCACACCAGCTGACACTATCAGCAGACTTAAAAGCACGAGAAAGAACGTTTGTACTGTTTTCATTTTAACCTCTCGTTAATGATTTGTGATTATTAATTGTATAAAAACTTATTTTTCGGTTACTAATTATTATTCACTAGTTGAGTGATTTATTATTTTTTGTAAAAAGGGATTTTTAAATCAATTAAGCAAAATTTGGTTAGTGATAATAGTTTATTTTGATTTAAATGTCAAATGGTTTCTAGATTTTTTTTTAAAACATTTAGAATTAGTAGAAGAGATAAAATCAAGTACTGTACCACAGAAAACGAATGATTATATCAAACTTAGCAAATTTATTTTATGTCAGATGTATCAGAATAAAAATTGATACTATAAAGAGACATTTACATTTTCGCTAACAGCGTTATAATTTCCTATAGTTGAGTTCAATTCATTTGTGAAACCAGGACTTTGCTAATTCACTAGTCTTCAAATAATTTAGAAGCAAATCAGAAATTTTACTTTTTCCCTGATCATTTGGATGAGTCCCGTCCGGTTCAAAGTCACTAATCTCCCAAACCAACCCATCACTTCTTGGAGTTAATGCATTAGCCCATAGATATGGACCCCAAAGTAAAAGTGGAGCCTGAACCGTACCTTTTAATGGATCAAAATTTAACTCAGCACTACCATTAATCTGATCGAGGATTAACCATCTTACTGCGAATCCGCTTTCGTAAGCGTAAGGTTCGGGATTTTTATCGATTAGTGCATAACCACCATAACTGCGACTCGATAAATATACAATTTTAATGTTGGGGAAATTCTGCTTAAGTCTTTGCATAGTGGTTATTAGATATTCCTTCAGTGTTTCGGTGGCTTGGGGCCAGCCAGTGCTGGGGTATGCTAAAGCTAATTTTACCCAGGCAACCTGAACTTGTTCATTCGTTAGCCCATCATTTTGAATCCTTTGTTCAAGCACTTGCCAAGGTTCGTCAGTGCCTGCCCAGTCTTCAGCAGTCATTCCAACTTGAGCTCCATTGGTGATTTCAAGAAAGGGGGAGGTTTCAGAGTCTGAATTGGCAAGAGAAATAAAATCTTTAAACTCAATCGAAGTGTTTGACATGCCGATAGAAATAAATCCGATTTTCCCATCTGAAGATGAGTCACCGTTTTCGTCCAGCGGAGTTATTTCATTAAGTATATTTTGGGCTGCGCTTATATGATCTGCGGGTGGTTCATTCGATCCATTTCCATACAATCCACCCTCCTCGCCGTTGTAGGTTTCAGAGGAACTCATATCCATTATTGGGACTAAATTACTAAAATCATTTCCAGTATTGACCGAGTTGGACTTGTTGGAACCGCATCCTGCTTGGATTACGATTACCAAAACTACTATATAAAGTAAATATTTTATTTTGTTTTTATACACAAAATTTTGATTCCTAAATTTCATTTTCTATTTCCTGAATTCTGATTATTATTTCGATTGGTTATAATTGGTAGATGCCGAGCGATAAACAAGGCACTTATTTTTTACCTTCTCCCCTATTTTTTCCTGTTTAGTATTTCATCCGTCCTTATAAAATCCTTGTACCAATTATTCTCATTTTCTTTCTCTCTGCTTAGCTGTGAATCTGTGTTATCGTGCCAGCGACGGCATAAATAAAGTGGCTCGAAAATTCTTGATATTTTATAATTTCGAATTATTTCTAATACTACTGCGTAATCTTCACCATAACTTACATTTGGAAATTGAATTTGTCTTATCAACGGTGTATAATAAGCTCGCGGTGCTCCCAGCCCATTTATTCTTAATGCATTGTTACTGCCATTGTCATCTGTCCATTCTGTGTGGTTAATAATTCCGGGGGGAATTTCATTCAATTGAAAATCAACAAGTTTATAACTTCCGATTAACATCGCGGTTTTTTCCTGATAAAATTTGGAAATTATTTTTTTTAATGTTTGGTCATCAAGATACAAATCATCACTGTCAAGCTGGACAGAAAATTTTCCGCATCTTTCATCGTTAATTGCTAAATTCCAACACCCTCCTATTTCCAACGTTCTATTTTCAGGGATAATGTGAATTACTCGCGGATCTTTTTTGTTGAAGGATTTAATGATTGAAGACGTTTTGTCATCTGAATGGTTATCAACAACAATAACATTAAACTCAAATTCTGTTTTTTGTCCAAGTGCTGATTTTATTGCATCAGCAATTGTAGCCTCACGGTTCTTTACAGGAATAATTACTGAAGCCTCATACTTGAATGACGATTCATTTATTTCAATTAGTTTTGAAGGATTGGAAATGAATGCGCCAATTTTTTTTAAATGATCTGTTACAACTTTCTCTCTTTCAATTTGAATATCCTTTTTTGATATATCCACATATTCAAATTGTTTTTCAAAATGAATTTTATCTGTTGATTTCTTTTGTAAGTAAAGCCATTCTGGAATTCTTTTTATCACTGAATTTCTGGAGGCAAATAAAACCAGCGAGTAAAAACCAGAGCAAGTTAATTCTCCAAGTTCGTTTGAATATTTTTGAAGTAAATCCCTGCTTATCAATACCATAGAGCCAAAATCGAAATCGTCTCTTACGCTGCCATATTGATAATCAATTAAAGGATTTGATTTAAAGATTTCTCCCTCCAAAATTTTATAGTCAGAGAAAGTAATTCCAGCTGAGTATGTCTCCGCAATTTTTATTAACCTAAATATTGCCTGAGTATTTATTTCAATTTGATTCTTATCGAAAACGAAAAGTGCAAAATCTGTTTTTGTCCTGTTTAATAATTCATCAACAACTAATGAACTAAAAATATTTTTAATAAGTATTTCATTAGGGGAAGCATGAATTTCTTTATCATTTTTATTTGATAAAAAAATTATCTTTTCAACCAACTCATGGGCAAGTAATTGTCTGGCTAAAATACTACCTTGCCCATTGCCCGTTGAATAAAGAAATGCTGTTATTTTTTTATTATTCATCTTGATTCAATTCCTGTTTATAAAAACGGATAACACGGTCAGTCAAAATATTTAGATCAAATTTGTTGACCGCACGCTCTCTTGCTTTCACCCCCATATGTAACCCTAATCCAGGTTCTGAAAGTAGTTTCTGAATTTTCTCTGCAAGATCGTTGGCATTTTTATTTTCAAAAAGAAATGATGTTTCTCCATCAATTGCGATGTCAAGTACTCCATCCGAATTAGAGCAAACAGATGGTTTCGCCATTGCCATGGCTTCCACCAAAGCAATTCCAAAGGCTTCCGAGTGTGAAGGAAAAACAAAAATATCCATCGCTGCTAAGACTTCCGGGGTATCGCTTCTGAATCCCGTGAATAAAATATTTTCTATACTAAGTTGAGAGGCTAATTTTATTATTTGAGTTGCATAATCATCCTCACCGTGACTGGCTTCTCCGACAATCAAAAAGCGTAATTTATCATTCTTCTCATTTAATTGTTTTGCCGCAGCGAGAAATTCTTCGTGACCTTTGCCCGGACTGAATCTTGCAAGCATTCCAATTACAATTTCATTATTTGATATTTTCAATTCGGTTCTAACTTTTTTTCTATCAACTTTTTCGGGGTCAAACCTTTCAGTATCAATTCCATTATGAAGTAAAATAATTTTATCTTCAGTCAAAGCAGTTGTTTCGAGTAGATTTTTTTTAATCACATTACTTATTGCAAAGGCTTTATTTACTCTATTGTAAATCTTGTTATGAAGGAAATCCTTTTTTTCAATAAATGAACCTACCTGTTTTGTGAAAAACAAAGGCACCTGTAATTGAAATATTTTTAGAGCCGGAACCAGAAGCCATAAGTCTTTCGAGGCTTGCGTGTGAATTAAATCAAATGCTTCTTTGCGTAATGTTAAGCCGCATTTGATGATTTCGGAAGGATTAAAATATCCGCGAAACTTTATTGCGTGTGTAAGTATTCCGGCAGCGCTTGCTTCAACATGAATTCGTGAATCCCGAATACAAAGAAGTTTCACTTCATTATTCCTTCGAATGAGCTGCTTAGCTGCTGTTAATGTAAACATCTCCATCCCCCCCCAGCTTTTTGAAAGACAGGAATATAAAATTTTCATCTTGCTGTCTAATAAATTTTTGTGATTCGTGCATTACTAAAATAATGCATCAAAATTTCGTCAAACATAAACCCCCGGTATGCCATTACTGCAGCACCAATTTGACAAAGCCCGACACCATGCCCCCATCCTGCACCCCATATTATAAATCGCATTGGAATGCTATCTCTAAGTTCTCCTCTTTCAATCACAATTGCTGAACTCAGCAAATGAGTTTTTGAAAGAACTTTTCTAATTTCCAATTCTTTACCTATAACAAAAGTTTTTTTTGAGCCTACAATTCTAAGCTTTACCAGTCTTGCAGATTTTCCTCTTTCAACAGGTTGAAGGTCAATAATGCTTCCGAAATCAATTCCGGTTTTTTGTTTTATTATGTCAGAAAGTTCCTGCTGTGTATATTCAACTTTCCAGCGGTAAAAATTTTTTGTCTCACGATCATAATCCTGCAATACTTGCGAAAGAATCCGATTATCCAATGTATTACAAAACGCAGGCGGATTTCCTTTGATCCATTTACTAGAATTTGCTTCACTGGTGAAATCGAGATTATAATTATCCGGTTCAAATTTGTAATCAAGAACAGATTTTAAATAATTATGATGAACAGGCTGCCAAACATTTTCGAATTCTTCAGTAATTCCTCCGCAGGATTGAGAATAACGGGCATCGCAAATATTTCCACTATCAGTAAGCACTTGCCCCATTGTTTGTTCGATTGCCTGGCGTGCAATTTCAGTTGTTATTTTTGTTACGCCATGAAATCTTTGGCAGTGATCATCAGAACAAACATCATAAAGCTCATGCTCCTGTTTATCATACCAAACTATTTTTTCACTTTCGCTTTTATTTTCAATTTGAGCCGGGACAGATTCAACTTCACTTTTTTCTATTGATTTATTTTCCAACTGACGCAGAAGCCAGCTTCTTGAAACAATAGCATGAGCTTTCAATAATTGCAAGGAAGATTTTGCACTCATCTCCGAAGAGATAACACTGACAAGATAATTTTCAAGAGGGAGGAAATTTATTGCAATGATCTTTTGCCCGTGCTTTAAAAGTTTAAGCTGATAAATAAACCTCTGTTTCTCTTTTCTCTCCCAATGAAATTCTTTACCGATTGGTACCTCTTTAATCAAAAACGATTCTGCAATCGGGTCTGTCGGTTCAAATATGATTTCATCACTGATTTCCATTTTATCGGATTTACTTCGGCAAATAATTCTGTCATTAATTATTTCAGCGGAAAAGGGTCCGCTGAAAATTTGTCGAAATCCGAAAGAATGAAAGTCGCCGTATAACTCAAAATCAATTTTATCGGCCGTTAAAATCCCGACAGTAATCCACGGCTCTTGTTTAAATTTTTTCATTAATAATTTCTCAAATCCACTTTTTGTGAACCAAATATAATGATAAGCGCAGAAATATTTATTCAGCAATAGATATGACTTATTAGCAAATTATTTTCAATCTCTCTAAATTGAATAAAAAGAATAATCATTTTATAAATCATAATGGTTCAAAAAGAAAAAGTAAGTATAATCGGGTTTCCTATGGATCTTGGATCCGGCAGGCGGGGTGTTGATATGGGTCCTTCAGCTCTAAGGATTGCTGAACTTAGTTCCAAGTTAATAAATCTTGGTTATGAGGTTGAAGATTTAGGAAATGTTCAAATAGAAATAATGGAACGCCAAAAAGTTACTGACGAAAAACTCAAATACTTAAATGAAATTCTAAAGACATCAAAACTATTAGCGTCAAAAGTTGAAAATATTTTAGGTAGAAATAGATTTCCATTGATAATTGGCGGTGATCATTCTATGGCAATAGGAACAATTGCAGGTATTTCGGCTCATTGTAAGAAGAACAAATTACGACTCGGTGTAATCTGGATTGACGCACACGCGGATATGAATACAGATAAAACCACTCCTTCGGGAAATATTCATGGAATGCCATTGGCGGCATGCATGGGTGTGGGAAATGAAAAGCTGGTTAATTTTTATGGATTCGCTCCAAAAGTTAAACCCGAAAATGTTGCCCTAATCGGAATCAGAAGTGTTGATAGTGAAGAAAGAAAAACAATCAAAAAACTTCAGGTACCGGTCTATACTATGTCTGATGTTGATAAGCTTGGTATTCACAGAATTATTTCGAGAGTACTGAAGCAATTCAAAGAAAAGGTTGATCATATTCACGTTAGTTTTGACGTTGATAGTGTGGATCCATCAGTAGCTCCGGGCGTTGGAACACCTGTTGCAGGGGGTTTGAGTTATCGTGAAACTCACTTACTGATGGAATCAATTGCTGAGTGCGGATGTATGTCTTCATTAGAGGTCACCGAAGTAAACCCAATTCTGGATAATAGAAATCAAAGTGCCGTATTTACAGTTGATGTTATTGCGTCAAGCATGGGGCAGCGTATTTTGTGAACAGTTCGAAAATTATTTTCCCCATCGTTATCCTTTTGCTGCTTGTATTTTATACTTTGAAATTTTTCGATGTGATTTATTTTTCTTTAGTTGAATTGGCAGCGTTCATTTTTTGTTTCTGGGGTTTTAAAAAAGCTGTGGATGGATTTAGTTCTGCTGATCGCAGAAAAGTTTTCTTCGGTACAATAATCTTTCTTTCTAGCCTGACCGTAATCATCCTTTATCATTTCGAATTTTTTACTATTAGAGAAATGATTATACCTGTAATATTAATGATACTGGGTGGGGGTTTTCTCATGCTGTTTTTTACCTCTACCGATAACATAATGCTGGCGTTTGTATCCGCTGTATTATTTGGTTTTAGTTTATTAATAGTTATAAATAGTGGCAGGGCTGATATAGTGCTTTTCTTAAAAAACCTTTGGGAGCTTATTCTAAACTTGTGGTATTTGTTCTTGTTGTTATTCGGGATAGTCTATTTATTCAATAGAAAGTGAATTCACTCAATACCCCCTTCAAATAAAATTTTACTCCCGGGTGCATCCGTCTTGTCATCAGGGTCTTCAATTAATAAAAATTTACTTCCGGGCTGAATTAAAAAATCTGAAAAAGTAAAGTTTTTAAAATCCATTCGCTGTAAAGAAGTAAAGACACTCAAGGAATAATAATCTGCTCCAACATTTCCCCAAAGATGATATGCTCTGCCCGTTTCGATAGCAGGTAATTCCGATAGCTGCAAAACACCCCTGCCTTCTGATGGATCAAGAAATACTTTGGCAAATCCGTTATCAAGTTTATTTGTTCTTTGCAGATTTACAACTCTTAATTCCCTGGAATCGAGAATGGCTTGCAAAGAGGAATTGCCTTCAAACTGAGCTGAAAGAGTTGTGATTTCCTGATTTAGATGATCAACCTGCATTTGATAATTATCTACATCCGAAGAGAACTTGAAATACATAATTACTAATCCAACAGCAACTATAAAAAACAAAACGAAAGAAATAATTTGAAACAGATAACTTTTTTTCTTCGGTGCATAATCCTCAAATGTGTTTCGTCTGCTTTCAGGCTTATAAGGTAAAACATGCTTGCTGCTTTGCGGAATATTTAATTCAGTACTTCTATCTTCTTCCTGAATATCAATTCCCGGTTCGTTAGTAATAAGCTGGGAATTTTCTTTTTGTGACTCTGCTTTTACTTTACCAACAAGTTTTTCGATTTCATTCTCAAGCTTCGTGCTTACATTTTCAAGCGATTCAACTTCCTCAAACTCATCATCAATTTTCATTAAACTTGGCGGCTCTTCATCAACCGGAAAATCTACTCCCGGGGTTTCCTCTTCAACTTGAACAGCAGGCAAGTCTTCCAAAATATTTTCTTGAATTTCGGTGGTTGGTTCACTGATAATTTCAGAATTGTTCAAAGTCGCCTGTTTCACTTTTGTCCTTATCTCGTCTTTTATCCGATAAAGTTTTCTTGCAACTTTATCTTTCAATTGAGATGGAGGGTTTTCAATTTGTAGAGTGACAGGCAGTAGTGACAAATCATTTTGAAGTGCTGCCAGCTCGGTTAGGAAAGAATCATCTTGAAATTCAGAAGAGTCCTTTAATTCAGAGAGTTTTTTCCAGCCGAAAGAAATAGCAAGTTGAAGTTCTTTTCTTTCTTCTGTAGTCATACTGCCTCCCCCTTAGATAGATTATCTCTCAAAATATTTACAGCAACTTTAATTTTGGCTTTCACCGTTTGCGGTGGGATGTGAAGTCTTGCCGCAATTTCATCAGAAGTTAATCCTTCGTAATAGGCAAGGTTAATTACGTATTGCTGGGCGTCAGTCAATTTTTTAAATGCCTTATCTATTATTTCTTTTCTATCCAGTGCCAGTTTTATCTCGGGCAATTCTGATTTTAAAATGGAGTGTGGAATTATATTCTCATCTTCAAAAGAGTCATCATATTCCGGAAGAGACGTTGAATCTTTTTGCCGGCTTAAAAAATCCAACGCTTTATTTCTTGTTAGATTAATAATCCAACTGTAAACATTTCCATTGTCGAAGTCGAATAAATTGCTTTTGCGCCAGATGATTACAAAAACATCGCTAAGAATTTCCTCACAATATTTTTCTTCCCCGAAATCTTTTTAACCATTGTAAAAAGTATTGGAGAATACCGATTGTATAATAATTCTAACGCTTTGGAATCAAATTCTGATACCTTACGCATTAGTTCTATATCTGAAAAATTGGTGCCTGTTATCATCACATTATTTAGAGAAGTTTTTATGTTACTGCAAAACTAAATTTAAGTAGCATTAAAATCAACTTTTATTAGAAAAGTTTCAACGAGATAATTATAAAACTTCGCTAATTTTATAGTTAATTTTCTTAAATCCTTATTTAGTATTTTTAACAGTTAAATAGATTAAACAACGAAATGACTTCAAATGAAATAAGACAACAATTTTTAGTTTTTTTTAAAAGTAAACAACACCGGATAGTGCCATCCTCTCCGGTTGTTCCGTATGATGACCCAACTTTGCTTTTTACAAATGCAGGGATGAATCAATTTAAAGATGTTTTTCTTAATACTGGAAAACGTGAATATCTTCGTGCAGCCGACACGCAAAAATGTATCCGCGTTTCAGGCAAACACAATGATCTTGAGGAAGTCGGGCACGATACTTATCATCATACTTTTTTTGAAATGCTTGGCAATTGGTCGTTTGGTGATTACTATAAAAAAGAAGCAATTAAATGGGCTTGGGAATTACTAACAGAAGTTTGGAAATTGCCGAAGGAAAGACTTTGGGCAACGGTTTATAAAGATGATGACGAAGCTCTTAAATTTTGGGAAACTCAAACTGATATAAATCCGAAACACATTTTAAAATTTGCAGAGAAAGATAATTTTTGGGAAATGGGTGAAACCGGTCCGTGCGGTCCGTGTTCGGAAATTCACATTAATGTTGGTGATGATTTTGATAATCCCAAATACGTAAATGCCGGCGTTCCCGAATGCATCGAAATTTGGAATCTTGTTTTCATTCAATATAACCGTGACGAATCAGGAAAACTTAATGACTTACCTGCAAAACACGTTGATACAGGGATGGGCTTCGAGCGCGTTTGTGCAGTACTTCAAAATAAAAAATCAAACTATGATACCGATGTTTTTACTCCGCTGATTAATAAAATTGAAGCGATAAGCAGCATAAAGTATAAAGCAAAAGATCACCAGATAGCAATGCGCGTAATCGCTGATCATATTCGAGCGCTTACTTTTGCAATTGCTGATGGCGCTGTGCCGGGCAATGAAGGGCGGGGCTATGTACTGCGAAGAATTTTAAGACGCGCAGCTCGTTACGGCAGAAAGTTAAAATTAAATGAACCTTTTCTTTTCCAGCTTGTGACGGTTATTTCTGAAACGATGGGGGGTGTATTCCCTGAAGTGAATGAAAAGAAAGAATACGTGCAAAAGGTAATCAAAGCTGAAGAAGAAAGTTTTAACGCTACACTTGATCGTGGGATAGAGCTGTTCGATGAAGTAATTAAAAAACTCAATCATAAAAAATTGAAAACTATTCCCGGCGAAGCGGTATTTAAACTTTATGATACATTCGGTTTTCCTGAGGACCTCACAAATATCATGGCTCAGGAAAAAGGATTTACAATTGACGAAGATGGTTTTAATAAGTTAATGGATCAGCAAAAGGAACGTGCACGCGATGCTTCAAAGGACAAGTTTGCTTCAGTTAATATTTCCGCAAACGACCTTTCGACTTTTAATCTTTTGAATAATTCTGCAACAGAATTTACAGGCTACACCGAACTAAAATCAACTGCGAAAGTCATTGGAATTAAAATCGAAAATGATAATGAGTTGATTATCCTCGATAAGTCTCCCTTCTATGTAGAATCGGGCGGACAAATAGATGACCTCGGAAAACTGATTTTCGAATCTAATTCTTTTAATGTTGTTGATGTTTTTAAAGTTGATAACAGAATTATTCATGTCATGGAGAACGACAGCAAAAATATTTTGAGACCCGGGACTGAACTGATTGCCGAAGTTGATTCAAACCGCCGATGGGATATTATGCGAAATCATTCTGCTACTCATTTCCTTCATAAAGCTTTGCGAACAATTATCGGAACTCATGTTCAGCAGGCTGGGTCTTATGTTGGGCCAGATAGACTGCGATTTGATTTTTCTCACTTCGCAAAATTGAGCACCGAAGAATTACAAGACATCGAAGCACTCGTTAATGAACAACTCCGCAGAAATCTTAAGTTGATTCATCATCGCGATACACCATTTGAACAAGCAAAGAAAATGGGCGCACTAATGTTCTTCGGTGATAAGTACGGCGACAAGGTTAATGTTGTTCAGTTCGGCGATTTTACTATGGAGTTCTGCGGCGGTACTCATGTCTACAATTCTTCGGAAATTGGTTTATTCAAAATAATCAGTGAATCTTCTGTTGCCAGCGGCGTAAGGAGAATTGAAGCGGTTACAGGTGCCGGAGTTGAAAAATATATTCATTCACAACTTGAACAACTCAAAACAGGCGAACAAAAAATCGAAGAACTTTACGAAGCTAAAAAGAAACTTGAAAAAGAAATTGCCGAATTGCGGATGAAAGATAAGCTCGGACAGCTTGATCATATCCTCTCCCTTTCATCTGAAGAAAAAGGAATAAAAATATTTAAAGGAAAAGTTCATGCCGATAGTATGGATGAACTAAAATCCTTTGGCGATGAAATGAGAAGTAAAATGGGCAGCGGTGTTGGCGTTCTAATAGCACAAATTGACGATAAAGCGGGCATTGTTGCCGTTGTCAGCGACGACCTGATCAAGCAGAAGAATCTCAGCGCCGGAAAAATTGTTGGCGAGCTTGCAAAACTTGTCGGCGGCGGAGGGGGTGGACGTGCACATCTTGCAACTGCCGGCGGTAAAGATGTTCAGCATATTGTTACGGCACTAACTAAAGTTGAAAAAATTATCTCGAAATTTTTATAGCAAAACGAAAACAATTGTAAAGAATTGCCGCCCGATAAATAATAATGATTAAATGGAGATTTTATGTTCGAAGTTGATTTAAACAAATTTAAAAAATATGACAAGCCTGGTCCACGCTACACAAGTTACCCGACGGCTCCCCAGTTCAACGAAAAATTTACGCACGAAGATTATCTTGATGAAATCATAAAGACTAATTATGGAAATAATCTCCCCGACCTTTCGCTTTATTTCCATCTTCCTTATTGCGACACTTTGTGTTATTTCTGCGGCTGCAATATGCTTATCACACGCAACCGCGACAGGATCAAAGAATACATAAAATATCTTAAAAAAGAAATTGATCTGATTCGTACTTATTTACTGCCTGACAGAAAAGTTATTCAGCATCATTGGGGCGGGGGAACTCCGACACATCTAAACCCCGATGAAATAAATGAACTTGCTTCGTACATTGCTTCCTCTTTCAACTTCAACGGGAATGCTGAAGTTAGTTGTGAAATTGACCCGCGTGAACTTAGCCGCACTCATCTCGAAGCATTGCGCAGTAACGGCTTTAACAGAATAAGCATGGGGGTGCAGGATTTTAATGATAAAGTTCAGAAAGCAGTAAATAGAATTCAACCCGAAGAAATTACACGCCGGACTGTACAGTGGGTTCGCGAGCTTGGTTTTCAAAGTATTAATCTTGATTTGATTTACGGTCTGCCTTTTCAAACGGTTGAATCATTTGCTGAGACTGTTGATAAAATAATTGATGTTTCACCGGACAGAATTGCTGTGTTTAATTATGCACACGTGCCCTGGATGAAAAAACACATGGCGCTGATTCACCCCGAAGATATTCCTGCTGCAGAAGTGAAACTGGAAATACTAAAAATGACAATTGAAAAACTTTCTTCTGCCGGATATGAATTTATTGGTATGGATCATTTTGCAAAGCCAGATGATGAACTTGCAATTGCTTTTCGTGAAAAAAAACTTTACAGAAATTTTCAGGGATACAGCACCAATGCGGGTGCCGATCTTTATGCTATGGGAATAACTTCGATCTCACAGTTAAAAAATATTTACGCTCAAAATTTTAAGACTGAAAAAGAGTATTATTTATGTCTCGATAATGAAAGGATCCCCACTACAAAAGGTTATAAATTAACCGACGATGATCATTTGCGCAGAGAAGTGATAATGAAATTAATGTGTGACTTCGAATTGAACTATCAACCTATCGAAGAAAAATTCAAAATAGATTTTAAAAAATATTTTGCTGCCGGTTTAAATAATCTTAAAGAAATGGAAGAAGACGAACTGATTGAGATTTCCGATAGCGGAATGAAAGTTAAAAATATGGGACGAATGTTGATTCGAAATATCGCGATCAATTTTGACGGCTACATAGAGCGTAAGGAAGACACTGCAAAGTATTCTCGCACTGTTTAATATTTTTTAGAACAATAAGACATAACAAAAAATAATATTGCAATATTGAAGTAGAGCATTGATATTTTTTATAGTTTAACAAGTATAAATTCATGACTTTTGAAATTTAACCCCGGAGAAAAAATGAAGCACATCTTTGCAATGAAAAGTTTCGGCATTATAAATCATTTTGTTTATTTATTCTTACTCGTTTTTCTTATTTCACCAGATTTGATTTTCCCTCAAACACAAATTAAAAAATTGGATAAACCACCGGATCCATCTGCTCATAAAGAAATAAAAAGTGATGGTTACGTTCCGATTTCAAGGGAAGATCAATTAAGGTCTCCTGCATATAAATATTTATTGAATAGTATTACTACCTCACAAGTAAATGTTGATGAAAGCGGATTAAACATTGTGGGGGATGCTGCTAATGAACCTTCAATTGCTGTGGATCGAAATGACCCGAATAAAATTGCAATAGGATGGCGGCAATTTAATTCTATCAATAACAGCTTTCGACAGGCAGGATATGGATATACTGCGGATGGTGGACAAACATGGACATTTCCCGGTGTGATCGAACCCGGCGTTTTCAGATCGGATCCTGTGCTGCGCAGCGATGCCGATGGTAATTTCTATTACAATAGTTTAACTAACGAGCCCACTTTTATGTGTCAGGTATTTAAATCAACCGATGGAGGAGCCACATGGGATGGGGGAATTTTCGCTGAGGGTGGGGATAAACAATGGATGACTATTGATAAAACTAATGGACCCGGACTTGGAAATTTTTATGCGTTTTGGACTCAAAGTTTTAGCGTTTGTTACCCGGGATTTTTTACCCGTTCAACTGATAATGGCGGAAGTTTTGAAAGCTGTACTGAAATCCCGAACTATCCCTACTGGGGTACTCTTACAGTTGGTCCCGAAGGAGAGCTTTATGTTGGTGGATCAACCGGTTCTGATTTTCTTGTCGCGAAATCAAATAATGCACAGAACTCAGGTGAAACGATTATTTGGGATTTAAGTACGCCTGTTAATCTGGATGGCTTCATCTCTTTTGGCGGTGGACCTAATCCCGGAGGTTTGCTTGGACAAACAATTATAACAGTGGATACATCAAATGGTACTTATCACGGCAACGTTTACTTATTATGTTCTGTTCAAAGAAATTCTACCTCTGACCCGCTGGATGTTATGTTTGCAAAAAGCACAGATGGAGGGGTTACTTGGAGTACTCCCATGAAAGTTAATGATGATCCCGGTACATCGGCATATCAGTGGTTTGGAACCATGTCGGTTGCACCTAATGGTCGTATTGATGTAATTTGGCTTGATACACGAGATAATCCCGGGACTTATTTATCCGCCTTATATTATTCAAATTCTAAGGATGGTGGAGAAACATGGTCATCGAATGAACGGCTTTCTGATTTTTTTGATCCTCATGTGGGCTGGCCCCAGCAGAATAAGATGGGTGATTATTTCGATATGGTTTCCGAAAACACGGGAGCACATCTGTCGTGGGCTGCTACATTCAATGGAGAGCAGGATGTTTATTATAGTTTTATTACCGATACAACTATTGTTCCAGTGGAACTTCTTTCATTCACTGCCTCTGCTGCAGCCAATGTTGTTACTCTCGAATGGTCAACTGCAACTGAATTAAATAATCACGGTTTTGAAATTGAGAGAAGCTCCGATAAAACAAATTGGAGAATAATGGGTTTTAGAGAAGGGAAAGGATCAACTTCAGAACCGCAGGAGTATTCTTATTCAGATATATTATCGGAGATAACCCCCTCCAAACTTTATTACCGATTAAAGCAAATAGATTTCAATGGCGATTTTGAATACTCAAATATTATAGAAATTGAAATTGCACCTTCAGCATTTTCGCTTGCTCAAAACTATCCCAATCCGTTTAATCCAAGCACAAATATTAGTTATCAATTACCCGCATACGGTTTTGTATCATTAAAAGTTTATGATGTATTGGGGAATGAAGTTGCAACACTTGTTAATGAAGAACAAAAAGCCGGTGTTTATTCAATTAACTTCAACGCACAGCTGTTAAGCAGCGGAGTTTATTATTATCAATTAAAAAGTGGAAATAATATTCAGACAAAGAAGATGATTCTTACAAAATAGTAAAAATCAGTAGTGGAATCGCAGTTCGCTGCGATTCCACTGTTGAACGAGGCTCCTATATTATTTACCCCCGACCGTTTATCAAAACTTTTTTGCTCCATTTGAAATATCTAACTAAGTTTTTAATAAAGATTATTTTAATTTGAACTATAACAACACCCAAAATAAAAATCAGACGTTTCATCACACACTTCGCGATGACATCAAAAAAATAAATCTTAAAAAAGATATTCAAAAAGAATACCGAAGCTTGAATGATTTTTATCTTGACCCGGATAAAAAAGTTCGGCTCGAATCGATGACCCCAATTCAAAGAGGGGTGCATAAGTTCGGCTGGTTGATAAAAAGTATGTTTCTTCATTTAACACCACTTAGACGGATTCTAGTTCTTCTTGGTGTGATTTTTTTATTCACTGGTAGAAGTATTTCCATAAATAATGAGTCGTTTTCTACTAATGAAGGATTATTTGGTGGATTGTTAATTTTATTCGTATTGTTTCTTGAGTTAAAAGATAAACTGCTTGCCAGACACGAACTTGAAGCCGGTAGAAAGGTTCAGCAGGCTTTAATGCCGGAACAAAATCCCGAAATTGCCGGGTGGAATATCTGGTTGTTTACTCGTCCTGCAAATGAGGTCGGTGGAGATCTTGTTGATTATTTACGGCTGGATGAAAACAAGACTGTTTTAACTATTGCCGATGTTGCGGGCAAGGGACTTCAGGCTGCACTGATGACTTCAAAACTGCAGGCAACAATTCGTGCACTTGCAACAGAAATTAAGTCTCTTTCAGATTTTGGTAAAAATATTAATAAAATTTTTCATCGCGATAGCCTGCCGAATTTATTTGCATCAATGCTTTTTATTCAGATTGATTCCGATTCGGGCAAAGTAAATTTTATAAATGCCGGTCACTTCCCTCCGCTTATCGTTAACGACAAAGAGATTAAAGAACTTTCCAAAGGCGATATTGCTCTTGGACTTATTTCAAATGCTGAATATAATAAGCGAACTATTTTACTCCAGCAAAATGAAATTTTTATTGCATATTCAGCTGGTGTAGTTGAGGCAAGAGATCAGTATGGCGAATTCTTCGGAATGGATAGATTTCAAGAGCTAGTACAAAAATCATCTAATAATTCGCCGGAGCAGATTGGCAAATATATCATTTCGCATCTGGAACTATTTATTGGTGATAATACTGCTGCCGATGATATATCTTTAATTATTATGAAAAGAGATACTTAGCATAGAGTTTAAACAGAAAATGTTTTCTTCATAATGTTCCCGTATCTCTGACTAATCGGAAATGGAGTGGATATGTTTTTAAGATAAACATTGTAGCTTCTAAATCCAGCCTTCTCTATCTTATCTAAAAAAAGCATGTTAACAATTGTAGCCCTATGAATTCTCAAAAAATCTTTTGCGGGCAAAGTTTCAACCCAATTTCTAATAGATTTTCTAACAATAATTTTGCAGCCATCTTCTGTAGTTACTTTAGAATATTCTTTAAATGCAGAGATACATACTATTCTCGAAAATTCTACGAGCTTTAGTTTTGTGCCGATTTTAATAAGTATGTGATCAATCTTTTTTGCATGATTTGAAAAAGCATTTTCTGTAGAAATAATCTTATCAGTTAAATTTGCCTTTATAACTTCAATCTTTCTAAGCCGTTTTTTTATTGATCTTAAAAGAGACTCGTGCCTGAGTGGTCTTACCAGTACATCATCTGCACCCATTTCCATTGCTGCTCTAATGTGCGCACTATTAGAGGTAGATGTAATTATCAGAAGCGGAATGCATTCCGTTGCTAAGTTATCATTTAACTTTTTAATAACGGCAAGTTCTTTTTCATAATCATTAATATCGCATACCATAACGTCGGGGGAATATCTCTCAGCTATTTTTAAACCATCAGATTCACCAAACGTTATATATGTGCTGTACCCAGAAGATTCCAACACATTTTGAAATTCGAAATTCTGTCCCTGGCTACTATGTATTATTAATATTTTTTTCAAATCGTAGTATATCAAATGCAACAAGATTAAAGTAATTGACTCCAAATTAGTTTTAACCTTTTAAGCAAACAATAAAATAATGTTTAATTGTAATGACCCAATCCGCACGCTTACAGCATATTTGTTGCGCTTGTTGATTTTTCAATTTAATGTAAAAAACATATTAACTAAAATTGTACAGGTAATTTTAATTTTTATGAAATACCAAAATCAAAAATTCAACCGTTTCTATTCTTCACATCTCAAAATCCACTATTTAAAAGGAAAATATTTATGATATTTAATTTTAAACAATTATTAATGGTAATTATTATCTGCGCTGCGGGCATCTCATTTGCGCAGGATCTTAGTTTAAGTGCCGGTGCTGATATTGTTAGCAGATACATTTGGCGTGGACTTAATGTAAATGATGCAGTTAATATTCAACCGGCATTAACATTATCAGTTTCAGGTTTTAGTGTTGGATTCTGGGGCTCATATAGCTTTTCTAATAATTCGGGTGATAATACTTTTGGACAGGAAGTTGATACCTGGATTGGGTACAATTATTCTTTTGAAAATGGAATGGGTATTGGTGCACTTTTAACAGACTATTATTATCCTAACACTGGAATCAAGTGGGGAAACTTTAATAACTACGATGACGTTAATGGTGCAGGCGCACATACGATTGAAACAGGACTTCTTTTAAGGGGCCCCAATTCTTTTCCAATTTCTCTGTCCGGTTTTATCAATGTTTATAATGATGCAGGCAACAACACATATTTTCAAATTGATTATCCAACATCAGTAGCAGAAGTTCCTCTTAACTTTTTTGTTGGCGCATCAGGCGGCAGTGAAGAAAATCCAGGTTACTATGGAACACAATCCTTTAACGTTATAAACGTTGGTGTTAAAGCGACAAAATATGTTAAGATTACAGAAGATTATTCTTTACCTGTTTCTCTAACATTTTTAATAAATCCAAGAACAGAAATTTCTTATCTCGTTTTTGGTTTAACGTTTTAATGGTTCAAATTATTTATCATTTATTGAAAGGACCTTTTTATGTTCGATACTGGTAGTACTGGTTTTATGCTTATTGCAACCAGCCTTGTTATGCTCATGACTCCGGGTCTTGCTTTTTTTTATGGTGGACTTGTTGGCAGAAAAAATGTTTTAGCTATAATGATACAAAGTTTTGTTTCACTTGGATGGACAACTGTACTTTGGTTTACTTTTGGTTATTCACTTTGTTTTAGCGGGGGCGAAGGAGGAATAATTGGTAATCTTAATATGGCATTTCTTGCAGGGACAGATCTCAATTCTATTTTTACTGGTAACAATCAAATACCTCTTTACGTTTTTTGTTTATACCAGATGATGTTTGCAATTATAACTCCAGCCCTAATAACCGGGGCATTTGCAAATAGAGTACGATTTCCTGCTTATATGTTTTTTCTAACTTTCTGGTTGGTGTTTGTTTACTTCCCGCTCGTTCACATGGTTTGGGGTGGTGGTTTATTAGCACAGTGGGGTGTGCTTGATTTTGCTGGTGGAATTGTTGTTCACGCAAGCGCAGGTATGGCTGCACTCGCCTCGGTATTTTATGTGGGCAAAAGAAACACTGCCGAAAGAGGTCCTCACAGTATTCCTCTTGTTGCACTAGGCACAGGATTACTTTGGTTTGGATGGTATGGATTTAATGCCGGAAGTGAACTTCAGGTTGATGCTATAACAGGACTTGCATTTTTAAATACTGATGTTGCTGCTTCATTCGCCGCTATCACCTGGTTAATTTTGGCATGGACGCTGGAGAAAAAACCAAAGTTTGTTGGTTTGATGACTGGTGCTGTTGCAGGGTTAGCCACAATTACTCCTGCTGCTGGATTTATTACAGTGCAATACGCCGCACTTATCGGAATTATTGCCGGAGTTGTTTGCTATTTTGCCGTATCACTAAAAAACAAAATGCAGTGGGATGATGCTCTTGATGTTTGGGGTGTGCATGGCGTTGGTGGATCAATTGGTGTTATTATGCTTGGACTATTCGCTACCAACAATGTAAATCCTATGGTTACAACCAATGGATTATTTATGGGTGGTGGATTCAGCTTCTTCTGGAAACAAGTTATAACAGTGACAGGGGTTTGCGTATATGCTTTCGTTTTTTCTTATGTAATGCTCTGGTTAATAAATTTTGTTACTCCGGTTAAAGTTACCAAACAAGAAGAAGAAGCCGGATTAGATAGTTCGCTTCATGGTGAAATGGCTTACGAACAGGATTAAATCCATTCCATAATTCTCATCCTCCGGTGATTAATAGTAATTACCGGAGGTTTGTTTATCATCATCCTTCCTTTCCTTATTTTTACACATTACAAAATCAAAAGAAAGATTAAATGAGCGCAGAAGTAAACAAAATTATTTACTCTATGGTTGGGGTAAGCAAATTCTATAATGCCGAAGGCACGGCAAGCCGCAACAAACCTATCCTAAAGGATATTTACCTCTCGTACTTCTACGGTGCAAAGATTGGTGTTATTGGTTTAAATGGATCGGGTAAATCATCACTGCTAAAAATTCTTGCCGGAGTTGATAATAATTTTAATGGTGAAACTGTTTTATCTCCCGGTTACACGATTGGTTATCTTGCACAAGAACCACAACTTGATGATACAAAAACTGTAAGGGAAATTGTACAGGAGGGTGTTCAAGCACTCGTTGACTTATTAAAAGAGTACGATGCAATAAATGCAAAGTTTGCAGAACCGATGGATGATGATGAAATGACAAAGCTGCTTGAACGACAAGGTGAAGTGCAGGAAAAGCTTGAAGCAATGGGCGGCTGGGATTTGGATGCACGACTTGAAATGGCAATGGATGCTTTGCGCTGTCCACCATCGGATACTTTGTGCAAAGTTCTTTCGGGAGGTGAAAGAAGACGTGTTGCACTTTGCAGATTGCTTCTTCAAAAACCGGATATTCTTTTACTCGATGAACCAACAAACCATCTTGATGCTGAAACCGTTGCGTGGTTAGAGCATCATCTGCAAAAGTATGAAGGAACAGTAATAGCGGTTACACACGATAGATATTTTCTTGATAACGTTGCTGGCTGGATACTTGAACTTGATCGCGGTGAAGGAATTCCGTGGAAAGGAAATTATTCTTCGTGGCTTGAGCAGAAACAGGAAAGACTGCGTGTTGAAGAAAAACGTGAAAGCGACAGACAGAAAACTTTACAGCGCGAACTTGAATGGATAAGAATGAGTCCGAAAGCTCGTCACGCAAAATCTCAGGCAAGAATTACTTCTTATGAAAATCTTCTTAAGGAAGAAAAAGAAAAGGGACAAAAAGATCTTGAGCTTTACATTCCAGTTGCAGAGCGACTTGGCGATATCGTAATCGAAACAGAAAAACTTAACAAAGCTTATGGCGATAATATTTTAATTGATAATTTAACTTTCTCAGTTCCTCCCGGAGCTGTTGTTGGAATTATCGGAGCGAACGGCGCTGGTAAAACAACTTTGTTCAGGATGATTACCGGACAGGAAAAACCAGATAGCGGAAATATTAAAGTTGGTGCTACAGTTAAGCTCTCTTATGTAGATCAATCGAGAGATGCATTGAATCCGGAAAAAAGTATTTGGGAATTAATCTCCAACGGAGAAGATACAATTATGCTTGGCAACAGGCAGGTAAACTCACGTGCTTATGTTGCACAGTTTAATTTTTCAGGTGCAGATCAACAGAAAAAAGTTAGTATGCTTTCCGGTGGAGAAAGAAATCGTGTGCATCTTGCAATGATGTTAAAACAAGGCGCAAATGTTATTCTGCTTGATGAACCAACAAACGATCTTGATGTAAATACTTTGCGTGCACTTGAAGAAGGAATAGAAAAATTTGCCGGATGTGTTTTGGTGATAAGTCACGATAGATGGTTTTTAGATAGAATAGCAACACACATATTAGCATTTGAAGATGAAAGCAAAGTCGTTTGGTTTGATGGGAACTATTCCGAGTACGAAGAAAAACGTAAAGAGCGATTAGGCATCACAGCAGATCAGCCGCATAGAATTAAGTACAGACATTTGACGAGAAGTTAATCACAAATTAATCTTATCCCGATTTTATTAACTTAATTTCGGGGCACATTAAATATTATGAACCCTCCCGCACTTAGGACATTTGAATGAACTTTGTTTAAAGGCTGGGGGAATCTTTATTTTTAGTCCGCAGGTACAATTAACGAATTTGAAATCATTTAACTTCATTAAAACATCACCTACTTCACGCTTGGCAGATTTCATTTCTTCAAATGTTTGCTGCGTAACGAGTGGTTGAAGTATGCCAATGCTTGCAGGATCATTTAAAGCGGACGGTGGGATTAAATCTGATTTTTTCCCTTTCACCATTTCAAAAGCCTGCTGATAATTCTTAAAGTTTGCCCCCTGCTGCAGATTTCGCAAAATTCTAATGCGCTCCGAAATTGGAGGATGCGTACTTGAGAGATCGGAAAGTTTCATGCCTTTTTTCTTCAAAGGATTGACGATGTACATGGGTGCAGTAATCTTATTAGCTTTTTGAAGATCTAAATCAGAATTAGAAATTTTTTCAAGTGCAGCAGCAAATCCTTCTGGATATCTTGTCAATCTAACTGCTGAAGCATCGGCAAGATATTCTCTTTTTCGCGAGATAGCGAAATAGAGCAGCCTTGCAAGAATGGGGGCGAGTATTGCAAGCACAAGTGCAACTATCATAATAATCAATTGTGCCTGTCCGCTGCTCTTTGATGATTTTGATTTATAACGCGAACCTCCACCGAAATACAAGCCGCGTAAAAATACTTCCGAAATGATTGTGATTGCTCCAAGCATCATTCCGGCGAATGTCATCAGAAGAACATCTCGATTAATAATGTGTGACATCTCGTGAGCAACCACCCCCTGCAGTTCGTAACGGCTTAATCGTTCAAGCAAACCGGAGGTGACCGCAATAGCTGTCTTTTCAGGCTTCACGCCTGTTGCGAATGCATTCGGCGCCGGGTCATCAATGATATAAACTTTTGGCATGTACGGAAAGCTTGAAGCTATTTTCATTTCTTCAACAACATTAAAAAGCTGCGGATGAATTTCTTGACTGACTTCTTTCGCGCCGCTGACGCCGAGAAGAATTTTACTGCCGCCAAAATAACTAACTGTAGAAAGGATTGACCAAAGTATTAATGCGAAAAATATTCCAATAAATCCGCCTGCATCGGGTTCGTAAAAACTGCCGAATACATATCCGATGAGGATGAGCAGAAAACCCATCCCCACGAAAAGTGTCATTGACTTTCTTTTATTTGCCCGAATTAATTCCCACATAATCAGTATTTGTATTAGGAGAAACTTACTTTCGGGACTTCTTTTTCTTTAACATCTTCAACCTGGAAAAATTCTTCCGTTTTGAAATTGAACATACCCGCAATAATATTTGAAGGAAACATTTGGATTTTATTATTGAAAGTTAATACCTGATCATTGTATGATTGGCGTGCAAAAGAAATTTTATTTTCAGTGGAAGTTAGTTCTTCCTGAAGCGCAAGGAAATTCTGGTTAGCTTTAAGGTCGGGGTAATTTTCAACCTGCACACGGAGCTGTCCGAGCGCGCCGCTAAGCATATTTTCTGCGGAGGCTTTTTCTCCCACAGTTTGTGCATCCATCGCCTGACTTCGATACTTGGTAATGTTTTCCATTATCTGACGCTCATGCGTCATATAACCTTTTACAGTTTCGATAAGGTTGGGGATTAGATCATGTCTTCTTTTTAATTGAACATCAATTTGCGCCCAGGCATTTTTAACCTGGTTTCTTAAACCGACCAACGAGTTGTATATCGAAATAAAAAACATTGCAATCAAGAATATGACGCCGAGAAATACTATAAAGTAAATCATCTTTTTCTCCTTTTATTTTTATTAGAAATATTTTTCAATGACTAAATCCGTGATTTGAAAATTTCTTTTAATAATGTTATCATTTTATCATCCTCCTTTAGAGAAGCCGCACATAAAATTTTTTCCAGCTCACCCTTATCAAACCAAAGTCCATGATCGTTGGGGCATTTATCAATAATAATATTTGTATTTACTGCTTCAACTTTCAACATTTTTTTTCTGCAAGCCGGACATTTGTATTTTTTTTCTTTTACTTTGTTATTTACTCTGAATGAATTTAAAAGTCTATTTCGCTCATCTTCATTTTCAATTAACATTTCCAATTCACCACCATCAAGCCAAATGCCCCCGCAGTTGAAGCAACTATCTATTTCAACCTGGTTCAGTTCAAGTATTACCATCGGATCTTTACAAACAGGACAGTTCATATTTTATTCTATTTTGAAATTTTATTTCGGGTAAAATAATATTTATTAAGGAATAATCATTTAGGTAAGAACTTTTATAAAATTTTCTCAAGTTTTTCCAAAAGGTTGTTCAAAGCAAAATAGTTTGGCGCAATATTTAGTTCTCTCTGCATTACGAGTAGAGAATGAGATTAGAAATATTATTATATGCTCTCACATTTTTGTATGAAGCCTCTACTTAAAATGTACCCCCATGTACTGGACAGCATACTAAGATAATTTAATGTGTTATTGTTATTTATATAAAAATCCTTCTCAATACAATTCAATTTTAATTTATTTTACTGATATTAAAATTATTTTGGACAGCTGTGATTTCGATTAGGAAATTACAATTAGGGATATGTGAATAGATAAATAAAATGCATCCCAAAATCTCTACTTTAACCTGCGATCAAAAAAAAGACGCACCGTGATTGATGCGTCTTTTGTTTTTATTATTTACAACCAATTAACTTTTTATGCCTGCAATATCTTCAAGCATTTTTGTAGTTAAGGATTTTGGTCTTTCAATTGGATAGCCGAGTGCTCTATCCCAAATTATGTTTGCACAAACGCCGAGCGCTCTGCCAACACCAAAAAGTACTGTGTAGAAGTCGTATTCTTTAACGCCGTAATACCATTGAATAACGCCTGACTGTGCATCAACATTAGGCCACGGGTCTTTTGCTTTTCCCTGTTCGAGTAATACAGGAGGGGTTACTTTGTAAATTAAATCAACATACCTGAACAATGGATCATCTTTTAAATGCTTCAGGCAGAATTCGCGTTGAGCAATATAACGGGGATCTGTTTTTCTTAATACAGCGTGTCCGTAACCGGGAACGACCTGTCCGCTTTTCAAAGTATCCCAAACGAATTGTCTCATCTCTGCTTCGGTAGGAACTTTGCCGCCCATCTTCTGATAAACATCCTGAATCCATCTTAACACTTCCTGATTCGCAAGTCCGTGAAGCGGTCCTGCTAATCCATTTATCATTGCAGAGATTGCATAATAAATATCGGACAAAGCGCTTGACACGAGATGACCAGTGTGAGCACTAACGTTTCCGCTTTCGTGGTCACTGTGCAGAATAAAATAAAGTCTTGATACATCATCGTAAGGATTTTTAATTCCCATCATGTGAGCAAAGTTTGCACCGAAATCCATTTTGGGATCTGGAGCAATGATATCGCCGTTCTTGTATTTCCATCTGTAGATAAAAGCAGCAATCTGTGGAATTTTTGCAAGCAGGTTTATTGCGTCTTCATAAGTGGGGTCCCAATAATCATTTTTCTTTAAATGACCTTCGCTATATTTCTGAGCAAACAACGAGTCTTTCTGCATTGATAAAATAGCAGTTGAGAACATAACCATCGGATGTGAATCCTTTGGCATAGCTTTGATAATATTGAAAACATAATCAGGAACATGCTGACGATCATTGAATTCTTTTTTTATTTCTTCGATGTCTTTCTGCGTCGGGATATCACCTGTTAACAGCATATAAAAGAATCCTTCGACTGAAGGCATTTCACCCCCTGCTGCTTTAGGAAGCTTTTCGAGAACTTCAGGAATTGTTAATCCGCGGAATCGTATTCCTTCATTTGGATCGAGATAGGAAACATCTGTTACAAGTGATTTAACATCTCTTGCACCGCCAATTGCCTGCCCGATGTTTACTTCACCAATTTTAACATTGCCATACTCCTTTAATAATCTTTGGGTTCTTGGACGCCAGGCTTCAATTTTTTTAAATAATTTTTCTTTGATATTAGACATTTATACCTCCGAGGTTATTTTGTTTTTCGTTTAATTGGATGGGTGACATTGTTGATTAACCCTAAATCTGAATAGGCTTTTTGAAGAGATCACATCGCTGCAATCTTTATTAAGATTTGAATCATTACAGGACCTTGAAATCATTAGAAATCCCCTTCCAGAAATTTATAAGTCCAATTTTTTTTTAATAATTGCTTTATTAAAATATTTACACTACAAACTTAGCACCTTTTTTTAATTATAAAAAGACAATCTTCCGTTCATCAATATTATTTTCCGATTACGGCTTGAACAGAGTAAATTTGAATACAAAAAGACTAAAATTTTAATTGAAAGGAAAGATGATGCGTAATATATTTTTTCTCTTATTCATATTTATGCTCGCAATTCAGATTTCTGCCCAGCAAACAAGCGCAGAATTACTGAAAGGCATTGATATTAAATATGAAAAATTTGTATTGGATAATGGACTGACACTGATTGTTCACGAAGATCACAAGGCGCCGATCGTTGCAGTGAACATCTGGTATCACGTTGGTTCAAAAAACGAGAAAAAGGGTAAAACCGGTTTCGCTCATTTGTTCGAGCATTTAATGTTCAACGGCAGTGAGAATTATGATAATGATTACTTCCAGGAAATGGAAAAAATCGGTGCGACCGATCTTAACGGAACTACGAACGAAGACCGTACAAATTATTTTGAAAATGTACCAACTTCTGCAAGTGATATTGCTCTATGGATGGAATCGGACAGGATGGGGCATCTCATCGGCGCAATTACTCAGGCAAAACTTGATGAACAGCGAGGTGTGGTTCAAAATGAAAAACGACAGGGTGAAAATGAGCCTTATGGCGGCGTGTGGGAATTGATTACCCGCGCAACTTATCCTGCAGGACATCCATATTCGTGGTCAGTAATTGGTTCCATGGAAGATTTGAATGCCGCTTCACTCGAAGATGTTCAGGAGTGGTTTAAAACTTCTTACGGTGCTGCAAACGCTGTTATTGTTGTTGCTGGTGATATTGATTCAAAAGCGGCTCTGGAAAAAGTAAATAAATATTTTGGCGATATTCCTTCCGGTCCCCCGATTTCTAAACACGATGTTTGGATTGCAAAAAGAACAGGCGAGCAAAGAGAAATCATGCAGGATCGCGTACCACAGTCGAGAATATTTAAAGTTTGGAATGTGCCCGAGTGGGGAAGCAAAGAAGGCACCGATCTTGATCTTTTAACCGACATTCTTTCTTCCGGGAAAACTTCACGGCTTTTTAAGCGATTAGTTTATGAGGAACAAATTGCTACAAATGTTTCTTCTTATGTTGACTTAAAAGAAATTGCCGGGCAGTTTTATATTGATGTAACTGCTAAACCCGGACAGGATTTAAAAAAGATTGAACAAATAATTGATGAAGAATTAAATAAAATAATTACCGAAGGTCCAAGTGAAAAAGAATTAGAAAGAGTAAAGACACAGTACTTCTCAAGATTTATCCGGGGCAGTGAACGCATTGGCGGCTTTGGCGGCAAGTCCGATATTCTTGCTTCAAATATGACTTACGGCGGAACTCCTGATTATTATAAAACCACACTGCAGCAAATCTCCAAAGCAACTGTTTCGGGAATTAAAAACACAGCAGCAAAATGGCTGAGTGATGGAGTTTACGTTCTCGAAGTTCACCCATTCCCCGAATATACAGTAATGGATGCGGGTGCAGATAGAACAAAACTGCCTGAAACCGGCGAAGCTCCCGAAGTTAAATTCCCGGAAATTCAGCGCACAACTTTATCAAACGGATTGAAAATAGTTTTAGCCGAGCGTCATTCGATTCCTGTTGTAAATTTTAATATGATTTTTGATGCCGGCTATGCTGCTGATCAGTTTACAAATCCGGGAACTTCAAAGTTAGTAATGGATATGCTTGATGAAGGGACTAAAACTAAATCGTCTCTTGAGATTAGTGAAGAGCTGAATATGCTTGGTGCCAATATAAACAGCGGATCATCGCTTGATAATTCAAGTGTTTCGCTCTCTTCTCTGAAAGCAAACCTTGACGGCTCGCTTAAAATTTTTGCAGACGTAATTCTTAACCCATCCTTCCCCGAAAACGAATTGAGTAGATTGAAGAAACAATTACTCGCTACGATTCAACGGGAAAAAGTAACTCCGATACAAATGGCACTTCGCGTTTTTCCAAAACTTTTATATGGCGAAGGTCATGCTTATGGCAATCCACTTACAGGATCAGGAACAGAGGCATCGGTAGAGAAAATCACAAAAGATGATTTAATGAAATTTCATAAAGACTGGATTGTCCCCAACAATGCAACTCTCGTTGTTGTTGGTGATATTACTTTAAATGAAGTTAAATCAAAACTTGAAAACCTTTTTAAAGATTGGAAAAGCCAAAGCACCCCCGAAAAAAATATCAGCGTCGTTGATGATAATTTAAAACCCACTGTTTATATAATGGATAGACCTGGTTCGCAGCAATCATTAATTCTTGCATCAAGCATTGCCCCCAAAAGGTCTTCGGAAGATGAAATAGCAGTTCAAACTGCAAATAATATTCTTGGCGGACAGTTTACTTCAAGAGTTAACATGAATCTTCGTGAAGATAAACATTGGTCTTATGGTGCCTCTACCTTCATAATGGGGACTAAAACACAAAGACCGTTTATTGTTTATGCTCCTGTTCAGACTGATAAAACAAAAGAATCAATGTCCGAAATAAAAAAAGAACTGACGAATGTACTTGGCGAAAAGCCAATTTCGCTAGAAGAATTTGAAAAGGATAAAAAGAATCAAATATTAAGTTTGCCGGGAAGCTGGGAAACGATGGGCTCGGTTGGTGGTTCGCTTTCAGAGATTGTTGTTTACAATCTTCCTGATGATTACTTCGCGAAATATTCCTCAAACGTTGCGTCATTAAATTTAAATGAAGTAAAAGATTCTGCCGGCAAATTTGTTAAGCCGGCAAATCTTATTTGGGTTGTAGTTGGCGATAGAAGTAAAATTGAGGAAGGTGTAAAAAGTCTTGGCTTCGGCGAAATCAAATATATTGATGGCGATGGAAATATAATTCAATAAAGTATTTTTTATATCTAATATTAAAGCCGGCATTGTCCGGCTTTTATATTATTAATGAAGACTTCTGAGAAGCTGAGACCGGATGGTCATGCTGATGGCATTGCCATCGGAGTGGAAATATACTAAATCTAAATTTTTTAAAAGTTTCTAATTATGAACATCGTTCTGTGTAGTTATTTAAAATTTTAGCTTTTGAATGCAATAGTACTTAGCTTGTGTGAATAGAACTTCACAAAGACTAAAATTGATTCTCTTAATTGAGAAGCCAAAGTAAGCGAAATACCGCTTTTAACTAATAATAATAAGATTTTTATTGGCACAATCGTTGGAAGTTCTTAAGTGTTTTAATTTATTAACCAAAATATTAGAGGCAAAAATGAAAATTATATATTCAATTCTTGGCGTTTTAATGTTGTCTTTTATCGTTGTTAGTTGCAGTGATAACACAACAGATCCTGTTGCACCAACTCCTTATGAGTTAGCAAGTGCTTCAATGGGTGGTATTATGTATGATAATTTTTTCTCAACTGAAGCTGGTTTTGATACTCTTAATCCAAATTATGCAAACTTCAAAGCACACGGAGATTTCTTCCGTTGTAAACAATGCCATGCCTGGGATCGTTTAGGTCGTGAAGGTTCTTATATCAGTAGAGCACCTAAAACAAGTAGACCAAATATTGCACCTGTAAACTTATTTTTAGCTTTACAGGCAGATGATCCGCAAGAAATTTTTGACGACATTAAAAATTCTGTTGGAAGAAGAGATCTTGCTTTTGATTTAACTACTTATGACCCGACAACGAACTTTACAGAAGGCGATAAAATGCCGAATTACTCACAAGTTTTAACAGACACTCAAATTTGGGATTTGGTAAAATTCTTAAAGGAAGGGGCAATTGATGTAACTCAGCTTTATGATTATACAACAAGCGGAAGTTATCCAACAGGAACAATTACTTATTCAAACATTGGTAAGGATGGCAATGCAACAAACGGTAAAACTTTTTTCGCTACCGAATGCGCTGGCTGTCATGGAACTGACGGTAAAACCTTAGAACTTGAGGGAATGTCTGTCGGGCAATTCTTACGCAGCAAGCCAAATGAAGTTCAACAGAAAGTGAAGTTTGGTGCACTAGGAACTGCTATGCCCGGTCATTTTGATATTACTGTAGCTCAGATGAAAGATCTTTATAAAGCATTAACAGACACAACTGCTTTCCCTGATTTATAATTTTCATTTATCATCCTCTCTTATAAAAAAACCGCTCAATCATTTGAGCGGTTTTTTAATTAAACATCTAAATTAAAGTTGGCTAATAGATGTAGATATAAATATCATTGTCAAAATTGTTTATTATTTCCCCATCCCTTTTCATTCCGTACTCTTCAATAAAATAGCGCTCGATTGAATAAGCATCAAGAAGGGTATCAACTTTCCATTGCTTGCATTTTGATTTGCCTGATTTTTCTAAACTTACTAAATCAGGTTTGTCGGAGATACCTATGCTGTGATTCTTAAGTGCATCACTAAATGTTTTGTAAATGTTGTACGTTATAGATGATATTGCTTCCATAAACGTTCCTTAAAATATTCGCTTTGATCTGCCATAAATCGTACCAACAAAACTGATGTTGAAATGATTCAATTTTTAACAACTTCCTGCTCCAAGAAATAAAAAATGGAATAAATTACCTGTAAAGACAATCCTGTTGAAGCGATTAGTTGCTGACTGATGAATAATTCAAAGCTGGTAAAAAACAATAATAGTAGTGTACTCAAAAGTTGGATTCAAAAAGTCTCGCGGGAAAATGGGAGGGTTAAATTATTTTTTTTTGCATTTTTTTTCGTATAGAATTTATTGATTTATGATTGCTTAATAGAATTGAGACGGCAATTTCTTACCGTCTCAGTATTTTTTCATTAACCTTTTCTACCCTTTCTTTCACCCTTCGGACCGGTTCCATCACAGTTAGGAGTTCCACTGCCCGAGCCATATCCGGTTCCGTCTTTTGGACCGATCCCGCTATTGCCTGTTCCATCATTTGGTCCCCACTTATGTCCACCTTTACCAGATGAGTTGTTTGATCCGTATTTCATTTGTCTCCCCGTTCCATCATTCGGGCGAACGAAATCAGAATCCTGCCCATTTGGAATACCATCGCCATCAGAATCAACAGCGTTATCATTTATACCATCTCCATTTAAGTCAATGAATCCTTTGCTGCCGCTATTCCCATTTTTAATTTTTGCGCCGGAATAATCTTTATCACGACCGTTTGGAATGCCATCGCTGTCAGCATCAGGCGCATTGTCATTAAAACCATCATTATTCAAATCAACAAACCGATTACTGTGCTGTTGGGTTTGAGTTTGAACTTCATTTTGAGTTTGAACTTTGATTTGATTTTGGTTTTGATCTTTTGTTTCCTCGTTCTGTGCATTTATCGAGGGTGAAGAAAAAATCATCGCTGTCAGTGCAACAAGCACCGCGAAAATATTTTTCTGATTTTTCATTTTAAGAACTCCTTTTGTTTAATGAATAATTCAGTCGGGATATTCCAATTGTTGTGCCAAAGGGAGTGGGTGTTTTTTTTCTTTATATTGGGGAAAAATAAAATCAATTAAAAATAAATACGACTTTACTGACGTAAATGATCGTCAATAAAGACGAGTGTTATATCGAATCGAAAGCAGAAATATTGAATCATACAAGCGCACATTTACTCCTTCTTGAAGTACTAATTAATAAGTAATTTTAAATATGAAGTTAAAATTTAAACTGCGTCCTGCCGTCGTTGTTTCCATAACAGCTATCATTGGAATTGTGATGATTGCCTCCGCTTATATTGAACTTCAGGAAAGCAAAAAGGAAATCTTTCAACTATTATTTGAGCACTCCTCATCGCTTTTAGAAACCATTGTACAAAGCAGTAAGAACGCACTAAATTCAGGCAGCGAAATAGAAACGCTGCTTACTGAAAAACTGCTCGATAATGCAAGATTAATAAAACAGCTTGACAATCTTAATCTGCTTACAAATGAAAAACTAAGAGAACTTGCTTCGACAAACAATCTTTTCCGAATTAATATTTTTAATAAAAGCGGAAATAGAATAATGACCAGCAGAGTCCCCGAACCTGATCATCCTCATGGAGAGTTTAATGTTAATCGTTTCGATGAGCTTGAACCTATTCTATCCGGGCGGCAAAGTGAGTTGATAATTGGGATTAAAAATGCGGAATATACAGATGAACAGCGGTTTGCAGTTGCCGTAAAAAGAACTGGAGGCGGGGCTATTGTTATAAACCTTGATGCTAAAGAGTTTCTTGAATTCAGAAAAAAAATCGGTATCGGCAAAATTGTTCGGGACATTTCGGATAACCATGGGATCGAATTCATTGTGCTTCAAGATAGTCTTGGAATCCTTGCAGCAAGTGCAGACGTTGACTCAATTTCTTCTGTTGAAGAGGATATGTTTATTGCACACTCCCTTAATAGCGATTCTGTAAGGACGCGTGTGATTGAGTATAACAAGAAAAATATTTATGAAGTCACAAAACGATTGGTCATTGACGGTGAAACAATTGGAATATTTCGGCTGGGTATTAGTATGGAAGACATCGAACGAGTCGAACAAAGGATGATCAGAAGGTTAGTAATTATTTCTCTAATTCTAATGGCTATTTCGGTAATTGTTTTGAGTATAATATTTACCTCGCAGACCCTCAAAGCCGTATCAACTGAATTTGATAAATTCAAAACTACCGCTTCTTCTGTGCTGGAAAATATGGGTGATGCAGTAGTTGTAATAGACAGTAATGATAAAATAACTTTGTTCAATAAATCGGCTGAAAAATTATTCGATAAATTTTCCTCCAAAGTAATTGGTACCGAGATTTCAAATTTGTTCGGTGAAAATTACAGTTTGATCAAAAATAATATTATCTCCTCATCAGATTCCCCAATTTATTTTGAACAAATACTAACCATTTCTTCCGAAAGTAAATATTTATCTTTTAGTATCACTAAAAATAAATCAACCCGGGGCTCACCCGATAATTTTACTCTGGTAATAAAAGATTTGACTACAATTAGGAAGCTTGAAGAACAGGCTAAGCGAAACGAAAAACTTTCTGCAATGGGGGAGCTTGCCTCAGGTGTTGCTCACGAAATACGAAATCCGATTAATGCAATAGGGATGATTGCACAAAGATTGAATAAAGAATTTTCACCCGCCTCGGATGCAGCTGAATATCATAAGATCAATCAATTGCTTAAATCGGAAGTTGATCGTATAAATAAAATAATTACTCAATTTCTTAATTATGCGCGGCCGGTTGAAATCCGGAAAAGTAAAATTGATGCAAAAATTTTTATTGGTGATTTGTTCTCTCTATTTCAACATCAAGCAAAAGTTAAAAACATAAATTTTATAAGCGGAACAATCGACTCGTTTATTTTTAATATTGATGCTGAGTTAATGAAGCAAGCGTTGATTAATATTTTACAGAATGCCTTCGAAGCAACCGAGCAAAATGGTACTGTTAAAGTTGAATCTTATAAAGAGAGTACTAATGCTATTATTACAATTTCAGATACTGGAATAGGCATCTTCGAAAAAAATTTAAAAAAAATATTTGATCTTTACTTTACTACTAAAAAAGACGGCAACGGACTTGGATTAAGTATTACTCAAAAAATAATTTCCCAGCACAATGGAAGTATTGAATTATTAAGCGAAGAAAATATTGGAACAACATTTAAAATTATTTTACCACTCTTATGAAAAACTACAACATATTAATTATTGACGACGAATCTATCCAACGGGAGATATTAGCTGGCTATTTAAAGAAAAAAGGGTATAAAATATTTTCTGCTTCATCCGGTGAAGAAGGAATAGCAATCGTAAAAAATAATTTGATTGACATTGTGCTTTCTGATTTTAAGATGCCTGATAAAACCGGATTTGAAGTATTAGAAGAAATCAAACTGTTAAATCCCGAAATTAATTTTATAATGATTACTGCTTATGGAACAATTCAAAATGCAGTGCAAGCAATGAGGGCAGGTGCTTATGACTACCTTTCCAAGCCCGTTGATCTTGATGAACTTGATCTTATGCTGGAACGAATATTTGAACATCAAAAATTAAAATCAGAAAACGTTTACTTAAAAACCCAGCTTCAGGGAAAATATAAAATCTCTTCATTAATTTCTCACTCACCAAAGATGGAGGAAGTGATAAGCATTGCAGCGCGTGTAGCAGACAGCAAAGCTACTGTACTCATCACAGGCGAAAATGGAACAGGAAAAGAAGTGCTTGCAAAAGCTATTCATTATATAAGCCCGAGGAAGGATGGTCCATTTGTCCCTGTAAATATTCCTGCATTATCCGAAAGCCTGCTCGAAAGTGAACTGTTCGGACATGAAAAAGGTGCGTTTACAGGTGCTGAAAAAATGAGAATTGGACGTTTTGAAACTGCAGATAAAGGGACGATCTTTTTAGATGAGATCGGCGATATTCCTCTTTCAATTCAGGTTAAATTACTGCGGGTTTTACAGGAGCATCAAATAGAAAGGGTGGGTGGTGCATCCCCAATTGAAATTGATGTTAGAATTATTGCAGCTACGAATCAAAATCTTGAGAAGAAAATTCTCGATGGTACATTTCGGGAAGATCTTTTTTACAGACTTAATATAGTGGCTATTAAGATTCCGCCGCTTCGAGATCGAAGGGAAGATATTCTTCCACTTGCGGAATATTTTATGGAGAAGTATCGCCTTGAAAATGCTAAGGAAAAGTTTGAACTTTCTAAAGAAGCTGCGGATGTATTACTAAAGTACAGTTATCCCGGAAATGTTCGTGAACTTGAAAACATTATTGAACGCGCCGTAGTATTAGCGCGTGGTAATTTCATTAACCAATCTGACCTGCCGGGAAACGTAAGAGGCTATCTCCCTGAATTCGAATTACCCCAACCTGGTTCGGGAGAATTGAACGAACAAGTGGAAGCGTTAGAAAAAAGATTGATTTTTGATGCGTTAAAAGAATCGAAAGGTAACCAAACAAAAGCCGGCAAGCTGCTCGGAATTACTGAGAGGAATCTTCGCTATAAATTGAAGAAGTATAATATCAAATAGATTATCCGTCGCATCTAAATTTATTTCTGCACGATTTACTAAAATCCCCATTCAATCGAGATCGAAAATAAATTATTATCGAAGTTATAGTAATAGTCGTTGGAATTATTTTTAATGTAATTCCAATTCAACAGCAAATTGAATCCACTAAGGATTGAAGATAAATTAAAATCAATTGAGGAGCCGAATGAATATTTGTCGTCTTCACGTTGATTGCTAAGATTTGTTCCGTCAGCAAGTGCGATAGGAAGACCTGGGAAATAGCTGCTCTCATAATTTATTTCAGCTTTAAATAAAATTGTTGGAGTAATTAATTGAGAAATTGTAGAACCAACTTCGTATCCTTCGCTTGAATAAATATCATTAAAAATTTCTTCTTCATATAAAACATAATCTCCGGATTTTGTAACTCTTGATCCATCACTAAAATTTTTTCTGTACGATAAAAATCCGGACAGCCCTGTACTTGGTGTAATAGGCAAACCTGCTTGAAAATAAAAGCTTAATTGAGAACTTGAGTTTATTGAATTCTCTTCCGTCAAGGTTTCTAAATAATTTTTATTGTCAAACTCAACACCACCAAGTAATGCAAGATTATTATCAAAATTAAAAGTACCTTTTAAGAAAATTTTATTTTCGAGATGTGAAAAAACAGGAAAACTTTTATAATCATTTTTATTAAAAATATATCCGCCAATAATTCTATTATACTCATTAAGTGACTGACTGTAATTAGCGTAGAACGAAAGCTGGGTGAAATCATAAATTGTGTAATCATCACGGTTTTGACGTTGAGTATAATTTGCCCCGATGTTTAATGGATTCCCTTCTTCAGAAAAAAGATAGGTTTCAACCATTCCAAATTTATGTGTAGTGAAATTTTTGTTCTGATTTTCATTATAAAAACCGATCCCGCCCAAATAATAAAATTCAAAGTTGTTTTGCTCTGTTTCGATATCATAACCAACTGATGGGGAAAAATAATTCACAAAATCAGAGACAGCAGTATAATTGTTAAAAATATTGTCATCATAATATGAATTGAGATAGGCTGATAAAGATAACTGTCCATAACTATTGCCCAGGGGCAAAAGCAATAATAGAAAGCATAATTTATAATTAATTAAATATTTGAATTTCATTTTAAAATAATTTTACGGATTTGGACTAATTAAAAATCTTTCATCCACCCTGACCCTGCCCGTTGTTATTGTTGTTGCCGCCGCGTCCGCTTTGTTTATTTTGATATCTTTTCCGAATTTTTGAAAAGCTCATCCCGGAAACGCGGTTATCATTTATTCCATCACCATCCTTATCAACAAACACATCTTTTTTCCTTTTTGATTTATCGGTCAAGAGAGATTGATCGGATTGGCTAAACCCATTTTTATTTCCTGGTTCGATGCTATTTCTATTTTTTAATTGATCTTGATCCTGAACTTGAACTTGATCTTGATCTTGATCCTGAACTTTGTCCTTCTGCTTTGTGCTGTCATCAACCTGGGCAGTTAAATAACCGGCAGAAAGAAATATTAGCGATATGATAATTATATTTTTCATTTACTGTTTTAAATGAATTAAAACCAAACACTGTGCCAGTGATTATTATTCAATTATTCAATATTTTATTTAAACTATGGGAAGGAAAAGACGAAGTAGAAACAGAATGCCGACTATAAAGTCGAAAAATTTAATAGGGGAAAAATATGATGAAGCACGTTCCGGGTCTTTCCTTAGAACCAAGTGAGGAAGGACTTTCGAAACTGATTGTGCCGTTGTGTTTATCAATGACTTCTTTCACAACCGACAATCCAAGCCCTACCCCTTCAAAAGAATTTAGGGGAATGTTTGATGCTCGATAGAATTGAGTAAATATTTTGTCTTTTTCTTTTTGAGGAATACCGATTCCATTATCGCAAATTTTTAGTAGTATTCCGTTGTCGTTGCCATCAATAGAAATTACAATTGAACCTTCGCTGCCAACATACTTAACAGCATTGCCTATAAGATTAGAGATGGCAATTTCAATTAAGAATTTATCTCCGTTAAAATTTTTGAATATGCTTCTATGATCATCAACAGTAATCGCGATATCTTTTTGCCGGGCTAATTCTACTGCGTTGGAAACTAATGAATCAACAACTTGCTTAATATCAATTTCTTCTTTAATAATTTCGTCCTGAAGCTTCATTCTTGAAATTTTCAGGATGTTATTTGTAAGTCTGATAGCTTCATCGGTTCGAATTTTTGCACGCTCAAGCTTTTCTTCAACTTTCTCATTCAGCGGACCAACAAATTTTTGAAGTACGAGGTCAAGATAGGATTGAATTGCAGCTATTGGAGTTTTGATTTCGTGAATAATGCCGACAATATATTTTTGCTTCTGAATTTCAGCAGCATTTAAATCATCGATAGATTTATAAAGCTGCTGCTCTCTTTTGTAAAGCTGCTTCGCAATCCAATTTGCAATCAGCACACTTGTAAAAATTACAAATGAAAAAATCATCACAAACAGCAGCACATAATTTGATTGATAAACGAGGTGGGTGCTTGCTAACCCGGAAATATGATAGTGAGTAATTTGAGAATAGTACTCAAAATAAATTAAAAGAGAAAACGTTATGACAACTAATCCGGCTATTGAATAAATAACAAACCCCGGCAGGATTAAACTTCCAATAACAATATGAAATACAGAAATAAAACAAATTGGTGTTTCTGCTCCGCCGGTAAAACGAAAAAGAAATACCAGCGCTGTCAAATCAAAAAGCATTTGCAGTAAAGAGAGGTGTAATGGATTAAAGCCATAAGGTTGGGGTTTTAAAAATCGTCTAATCCAGTGTAAGAAAATATTATAGAGTAAAATTATTCCCGAAAGGATAAGTAATGCGTTATACTGATAACTACTCAAATCAAACCGAAGCACAAATTGTACAAAGTTGATAAAGACAAGCAGCAAAAGCACTGCACCATAACGAAGTTTGATGAGCCAAAGATTACGCCGGCGAATTGCTTGCCAGAATTCGTCATAATGATGCGTCCATTCAGGAACGAGATTACCTAATTTCATTTTATGCTTAATGATAAAATATTTTTTTGTTAAACTACTGACATTTACATTTTCTATCAAATTAGCTTGGTTGTCCATCGGAAAATATTAACAAATATTTCAAGTTGAATTTGCAATTACTTCTTCTTACATTTTACGGAACGAAAAAACACCTTAAGACGATTTTCTTTCTTATGCCTTAAGATGTATGGATAAAATATTTTAATATTACTAAACCATACTAACGAGGTTAATATGCCGCTTACAAAACTCAAAAAATATCTTGATGAAAATAAAATCAAGTATATTATAATTTCGCATTCCTCGGCTTACACAGCCCAGGAAATTGCAGCTCGTGCGCACATTCGTGGAAGGGAACTTGCTAAAACTGTTTTACTAAAAATTGATGGGAAAATGGTGATGGCGGTTTTACCTGCGTCGTACAAAATTAACTTCGAGCAGCTTGCTAAAGAATTAAATTCTTCCAATGTCAGACTTGCATACGAGCAGGAGTTTATGGATAGATTTCCTGATTGCGAAATTGGTGCTATGCCTCCATTCGGTAATCTTTATGGGATGGAAGTGTTCGTTGCGAAAAGTTTGATGCAGGATGAAGAAATATCCTTTAATGCTTGCTCGCATACAGAACTTATTAAACTGTCGTTAAAAGATTTTGTATCGTTGGTAAAACCAAAAATAATTCAGTTCTCGGTTCAATCTAAAATCTGATTGATTATTATTGCTTACTAACCCGCAAAATTATTTTGATTATTTTATTGGCAGAATAAACTATCCTGACTTTTACTTACCGTTTATCAAATATCTTTGCTTAAATTTTCAGTAGTACTTTAATTTGTAATTAAAAATAATATCAATAAGGAGTCGTATGAAAAATCGTTCATTATTTTTTATAATGTTCTTATCCATTGTGTTGATTGTACAAAACTTTGCACAAATAAGCGGTGACAAATCAAAAACACTTGATCCGCAAAATATTGATTCATCAGTTAAACCAGGAGATAATTTTTATGAATACGCTTCGGGCAATTGGCTGAAAAATAACCCCATCCCTGATGAATACAGCAGGTGGGGAAGCTTTGAAATACTAACCGAAGAAAACTATAAAATCTTAAAGCAAATTCTCGAAGAAGCATCAGTATCAAATGCACCGCTTGGAAGTGTGCAGCAGAAAATTGGTGATTATTGCTTTGCGGGAATGGATACTGCTTCAATTGAATCTTTAGGTATTAATGCTATTTCAAATTATTTAGAAAAGATTCAAAACATCAATTCAGAGGAGAATTTAGTAGAAGTAATTTCAGAAATGCATGTGAATGGTCAAAATCCGTTATTCAATTTTTTTGTCTCTGCTGATGCAAAAAACAGTTCGATGGTAATTTCACAATTATTTCAGGGCGGGTTGGGGTTGCCCGATCGTGACTATTATTTAAAGGATGATGATCGTTCGAAAGAAATTAGAGAAAGATATGCATTGCACATTTCAAAAATGTTCAGCCTTTCCGGCAGCGATGAGTCAACAGCTCATAACGCTGCTGCGGTCATCATGAAAATTGAAACTCGCTTAGCGGAAAACTCAATGGATCGAGTAGCAATGCGCGATCCAAATTTAACTTACAACAAAATGACTTTTGCTGATGTAAAAAATCTTGCTTCAGGATTTGATTGGGATTTGTACTTTAATTTTACCGGAGTAAATGATCCCGGTGATATAAATGTCGGGCAGCCGGATTTCTTTAAGGAAATTGGAAGCATGATGAATGAAGTTTCACTGGATGACTGGAAAATTTATTTAAGATGGAATTTGTTAAGAGGAACTGCAAATTTGTTGAGCAGTGATTTTGTGAACGAAAGATTTGACTTCACAGGAAAATTTCTTAATGGTCAAAAAGCAATGCAGCCTCGATGGAAAAGAATTCTTCAATCAACAAACTTTGCACTTGGTGAAGCACTTGGAAAACTTTTTGTAGAAAAAACTTTTCCGCCTGAAGCAAAACAAAAAGCGCTTCAAATTGTGAACAACCTTCTTGAAGCAATGGGGGATAGAATTAACAATCTTGAATGGATGAGTGATGAAACGAAAAAACAAGCGATGATAAAATTGGATGCGTTTAATGTAAAGATCGGTTATCCGGATAAATGGAAAGATTATTCTGATTTGAAAGTGACCCGAAATTCTTTCGTTGAAAATTTGATGGAAGCAAACCGATTTCAATTTAAAAAAGATCTTGAAAAAATCGGCAAACCTGTTGATAAAACTGAATGGCTGATGAATCCGCAAACTGTGAATGCATATTATGAACCTACAAAGAATGAAATTGTTTTTCCGGCTGCAATTCTTCAACCTCCATTTTTTGATCCCGAAGCTGATGATGCAATTAATTACGGCGCAATGGGCGGGGTTATCGGTCACGAAGTAACGCACGGTTTTGATGACGAAGGAAAACAGTACGACGCTGAAGGCAATATCCGGAATTGGTGGACGTCGGAAGACGAAGCGAAATTTAATGAGCGCGCTCAGGTTATGATCAATCAATACAATTCATTTATGCCCATTGATACAAACAGAATAAACGGCGCATTAACTCAAGGCGAGAACATTGCCGATCTTGGCGGCTTAAATGTTGCTTTTACTGCATTCAAAAAAACAGAACAGTTCAATGAAAATAAATTGATTGATGGATTTACACCCTCCCAAAGATTTTTCCTTTCGTGGGCAAATGTTTGGAAAAATAATATCCGCGATCAGGCTTTACTGCTGAGATTAAAAACAGATCCGCACTCGCCGGGAAAGTTTCGCGTACTTGGACCACTTAGCAACATTCCTGAATTTTGGGATGCGTTTGATATTAAACCAGGTGAGCCAATGAGAAACGAAGGCGATAAGCTTGTAAAAATTTGGTGACATATTTATTCGTAGACGCTGTTTCAAAGGAGTCATTACACGGCAATGCTATCGGAATCTTATATTTTAGATTTATCCGGTATTAAGGAGGCTGTCTCAAAAGTCTCATTTTGTCATCCTGAGCTTGTCGAAGGATGAGCTTGTCGAAGGATGATGGCATTGCCACTGAGTGTGACAGTAAAAATTACTTTTAAGACAGCCTCGACAAAATTGAACCTTGCGGACTGTCTCTACATTTTTAATTCTTTTTTTACTATTATTTTTGAATCTATCATATCACGATGCTCAAGGTTGAGCATCGTGGTAATTTTTCTGATTAAGCCTTCCTCGTGCGCATCTATTTTACCATCAATAAAGATTAGCTTCCATAAATTTTTCAACAGTTCAAACTTTTCTTCATTTGAAAAATGCTGATTTATTGTATCTGTGAATTCGTAAAGGCTGATACTTTCTTTTACTTCCGACTCTGAAAGTTTTAATAGCTCATTTACAGATTCATCATCGAGTAGAAAAATATTTTTCATTGTTTCAAAAATGTGGCTGCGTTCTTCTTCGGTAAAATTCAAATCTGATTTTGCCATTTCAAGGAACAATGCGCACGTAGCTATTTGAATTTTATTATCTTCTTTTTCACTAACAGAATTAACGCCGCTTATATTTTTGCCGAGTAAAATATTTTTAATGTAGTCAAACATCATTCTTCCTCAACTTTAATTTCTTCATCTTTTTCCGTTTTGGGTTTTGGCGGACGCTCGTAAAGCTCAGCAAGTTTTTTCAAAGATGCCGGAAGAAATTCCGGAATTTGATTCCAGGTAAAACGCCAGCTCCAATTCCCGCCAAGTTTTCCGGGAAAATTCATTCTTGCTTCACCGCCAAGATTTAAAATATCCTGCATTGGAATTATAACGATGTTTGCAACTGAAGCATAAGCTGCACGAATAAGATTAGCAGTGATATCATCACTTTGAATGTTAAGATAATTTTTCACATGATCGTAAATATCTCTTCTTTCAATTTTTGCCTTTTCAAAATAAGCACGGGTAGTATCGTTATCGTGTGAACCGGTGTAAACAACACAATTGGAAACAAAATTATGCGGCAGAAATTTCGTCTCCATCTTTTCGCCAAAAGCAAACTGAAGAATTTTCATTCCGGGGAAATTAAATTTATCGCGGAGTGCTTCAACTGATTTTGTAATTACACCAAGATCTTCTGCAAGAATCGGAATCTCACCAAGATGTTTGCTTATAGAATTAAAAAGTTTTTCACCGGGAGCTTTTACCCACCGCCCATTAACGGCAGTTATTGCATCCCCCTGAACTTCCCAATAAGCATCAAGCCCCCTGAAATGATCAATGCGAATAATGTCTATCAGTTCAAGCAGACCTTTAAATCTTTTCCTCCACCAAAGAAAATCATCTTTCTCCATTTCCTTCCAGCGGTAAAGCGGATTTCCCCAAAGCTGTCCGGTTGGCGAAAAATAATCCGGCGGAACACCGGCAACTGTTTCAAGTTTGCCTTCTTCATTAACAGTGAATAAATTTTTATTAGCCCATAGATCAGCGCTGTCATAAGCAATGTAGATAGGCATATCGCCGATTATTTTTATTCCTTTTGTGTTCGCATAATTTTTAACAGCTTTCCACTGTTTGAAAAATTGAAATTGAATAAATTTTTGATAAAGAATATCATCTGCAAGTTTTATCTGCCATTCTTTTAATGCGGATGCTTCACGAAGAACCAAATCTTTCTCCCAGTTTGTCCAAAGCCCGCCGCCATGAAATTCCTTAGCTGCCATAAACAAACTAAAATCCTCCAGCCAACCGGAATGATCTTCACAAAATTTATTGAACTCATCTGCCTGCTTGTTTTTATTTTTTTTGAAATTTTGAAATGCTGAGAAAAGCAGATTTTTCTTAAAATTAATTATCCCGCCATATTCTATTTGATGCGGATCAAATTTCGGATAGGATATTTGTTCGGCAGTCAGCAATCCTTCCTCAAAAAGTTTTTCGGGACTAATCAAGATTGGATTGCCTGCGAATGCAGAGAAACATTGGTAGGGGGAATCGCCATAGCCGGTTGGACCTAACGGAAAAACCTGCCAGAGTGTTTGCCCGGAGGTTTCAAGAAAATCAATAAAATTTAAACACTCTTTACCAAGATCACCAATTCCAAATTTGCCCGGAAGCGAGGTGGGGTGAAGAAGAATTCCTGCTGATCGGTTAAAATTCATGTGAAGCCTTATTATTTTGAAAATAAAATTAAGAAATAAAGGTGGGAAATAGAAAGTCCCGCTTTTTTGGCGGGACTTTTTTGAAGCAGGCAGAAATCTATCCAGCTGTTATTGTGAAAACACGGCAGAGACAACCAGAGCCTCAAACTGCTTAGGCAATTCTATAAATTAATGATTATTAATTCAACGGACTTTTCCGTACGGTCAAAAATTTCCCCTTTAATATTTGATCTTCTTTAAGAAAAGTATTGATCAGCTTAGTATAAATGAAATCCGGTGTACAACGGATTGCATCGGGGATACGCCGGATGTCGCCAGAATACACCGGACGTTATCGGGGGTATTGCGGATTTCACCGGGGTTACCGCTGATGGCGCCAGGAGTACCGCGGATGTCATCGGGGGTACCGCCGGTGACGCAGGGATGCGCCGGATTGCGTGCGGGATACCCCACTTTTTAACAGGAGTACGCCCGGCAATATCGGGGATATCGCAGGTGATTTCGGGGGTATCGCGGATCCTTTCCGGTGTACCCCTGGCGGTACAAGGCGTACCGCGGATGACATCCGCTGTGCGATTTTTGGCAATTTTCGAGGTTTGGATGGGTTTATCTGGGAAATAGTTGCGGATGGGAAGGGATTGGAAGGTGAATATTACTTGAATGATAAAAACCTCCGATGGCATTGCCATCGGAGGTTTTGAGTAGTGATCCTTATTTAATTATTTTATCAACATCATCTGCTTCGATTCATTGAATAAATTTTTTCCATCCTTCATTGTAGTGATTCTATAAATGTAAACACCACTTGAAAGAGTGCTTGCTTCAAATGTTTTTTCGAAGTTACCTGTTTCGAGTTCTTCATTTACAAGTACTGCAATTTCTCTTCCAAGTATATCATAAACTTTAAGCGTTACAAAACTTTTCTCTGGAATTGAGAAAGTTATTGTTGTAGTTGGATTGAAGGGGTTGGGGTAATTTTGTTCAAGTGAAAATTCTAATGGTGTACTTATTTCCACTTCAATTGTGTTTGAGTATTCAAATGTTCCGTCAAAATCAATCTGTTTTAATCTATATGAATATTTCCCACTTGTAACATTTTGATCTGTAAATGAATATGATTTTGGTTCGGTTGTCGTTCCGAAACCAGTTATATATCCAATTTTTTCATAATTACTGCCGAATAGTTTTCTTTCAATCTCAAATCCCTGGTTATTAGTTTCAGTTGCCGTTGCCCAGTTAAGAAGAACTTTATTTTCCCCTACTGATGCTGTAAATGATGTGAGTTCTACAGGAATCATTTCATCGAGCGGTCTCTTCCAGACGCCGCCGTGGTAAGTTCCGGCAAATAGATTCGCGCCCGAGACGGAAAGGGCTAAGACATAAGTATTGGTCAATCCATTATTAATCTCCGTCCAGCTAGTGCCGTTGTTGGTGGAAAGAAAGACCCCGCCGCCAGTTCCGGCAAATAGGTTCGCGCCCCCTGCTCCATTGGGGGAGACGGCAAGAGCATTTACCAAAAGATTCGTCAAGCCGCTATTAACCGCCGTCCAGCTAGTGCCGTTGTTGGTGGAAAGAAAGACGCCGTGGTAACCAGTACCGGCAAAGAGATTCGTGCCAGAGACTGCGAGAGTATATACAGAAACATACATAGATAAACCATTGTTGATGGCTGTCCAATTTGTACCGTTGTTCGTAGAAAGAAAGACACCGTTGCCAGTTCCGGCAAAGAGATTCGAGCTCGAGACTGCAAGAGACAAAACAAGAGAGTTAGTCAAGCCGTTATTGACTTCGGTCCAGTTAGAGCCGTTGTTGGTGGAAAGAAAGACTCCGCCGCCCTCAGTTCCGGCAAAGAGATTCGCACCCGAGACGGCAAAAGCATTTACTTTAAGGTTCGTCAATCCGTTATTGGCTCCAGTCCAACTTGTGCCGTTGTTGGTGGAAAGAAAGACTCCGCCGCCCCAAGTTCCGGCAAAGAGATTCGTGCCCGAGACGGCAAGGGCATAGACATCAGTATCAGTCAAACCAGAATTGACCGCAGTCCAGTTTGTTCCGTTGTTGATGGAAAAAAAGACACCGCGGTAATTAGTTCCGGCAAAAAGACTCGTGCCACTGACGGCAAAAGCCTTGACATCAGTGTTAGCCAAGCCGTTATTGACTTCATTCCAGCTTGTGCCGTTGTTGGTGGAAAGAAAGACACCGCCGAATAAAGTTCCGGCAAAGAGATTCGTGCCCGAGACGGCAAGGGCATAGACTTCAGTATCAGTCAAACCAGAATTGACCTCCGTCCAGCTTGTACCGTTGTTGGTGGAACGAAAGACACCACCGCCATAAGTTCCGGCAAAGAGAATTGTTTCCGAGACGGCAAGGGCCTGAACATTAGTATTGGTCAAGCCGGAATTAACCGCCGACCAGCTTGTGCCGCTGTTGGTGGAGATAAAGACGCTGTCGCCAGTTCCGGCAAAGAGATTCGTTCCCGAAACGGCAAGGGCAATTACATAAGGAGTCGTTAAACCAGAATTAACGGCTGACTAGCTTGTGCCGTTGTTGGTGGAAAGAAAGACTCCACCACCATAAGTTGCGGCAAAGACATTCGTGCCAGAGACGGCAAGGGCAATTACAATAGTATTGGTCAAACCAGAATTGACCGCCGACCAGCTTATGCCGTTGTTGGTGGAAAGAAAGACTCCGCCGTAATCAGTTCCGGCAAAGAGATTCGTGCCGCTGACGGCAAGAACCTTGACAATAGTGTTCGTCAAGCCGTTATTGATTTCGGTCCAGCTTGTGCCGTTGTTGGTGGAAAGAAAGACTCCGCCGAACTCAGTTCCAGCAAAGAGGTTCGTGCCGCTGACGGCAAGAGCATTTACTTTAAGATACATCAATCCGTTATTGACTCCAGTCCAGCTTGTGCCGTTGTTGGTGGAAAGAAAGACTCCGCCGTCATAAGTTCCGGCAAAGAGATTCGAGCCCGAGACGGCGAAGCATTCAATAATGCCGCCACCCGGTCCATTTGTTTGCACCCACTGAGCATTTGTAATATTACTAAGAATTACGAAGGTGATAAATAAAGCTGCTCTTTTCATAAATTTTCCTCCTTAGAAAAATATTATTATTATTTTTTTCTTTATTTACATTCACATATTTAAGCATCGTATCAAGCGGTAATTTCACCTTTTCAAAACCTAAATCATCTCTTTCTTCAATGTGCGCCATCATTAACAGGGGTAAACTTAGTTCAATTTATAATTAAGCGCAAGATTTGCAATACATTTTATTATCTGACTGTAATCTCAAAATAAAATCCTCCCCGCTAAATATTCTTTAACAATAAAAGTAATTTTCAATCATTTCAAATAATTAAAAAAGGCTGCCTCCGTTAGGTAACGGATAAAGCAGCCTTTCAATTCATTTAGACCAATCGTTCTGGTAATCTTCAAAATTTTTGATTGAAGATTTTGAACCGCCTTTTGTTCATATTACTTCACAGGATAATCCGGCACAGTTGGAAAAGTAAACGGATCATCTTGAATTTTTTGAAGCGCTGTTTCAATCGCTTTATCAAGCTGATTGTCTTTTCCCATCATCATTGAAGCGGGATCGTTATCAATATAAATATCGGGATCGGCACCGTGATTTTCCACAAGCCATTTCCCTTCTTCACCAAAAAATGCATTGTTGGATTGATTGATGCTTCCATTGTCAATTGTAGTTTGTGCATTTATAATTCCAACCAATCCCCCCCATGATGGAACGCCCACAACTGTACCGAGATTGTTAGCTTTAAAATCTTCCACAAACGCTTCGCCGTCGGAACCGTTATACTCATTTGAAACAACAACAAACTTTCCGGTTGAAGTGCTGCCCGGGTATCTGAACGGTTCCATATCGCGCAGTACATTATAAGAAGACATTTTTCGTTCGAGCTTATCAATTAAGAAATATTCGGTCCAGCCGCCGCTGTTTCTTCTTACGTCAATTATCAATCCTTCTTTGTATCGGAAAGCACGCCAGTATTTATCGAACTCACCTATCCCCCCCGAACCCATTGCTGTAATATGCATGTAACCAAGTTTGCCGTTGGATTTATCGAGCACATACTTAATGTTATCGGTAATCCATCTTGCATAACGCAGTTGAGAAGAATTTTTAATAGGTTTAACCTCGTAAGTTATTGCACCATCCTTTGAGGGTTTGCTGTTTACGGTTACCGTTATTGTTTGTCCATCGGTTACTTGCAAATATTTGAAATAGTCATCCGGGGCCTTAATTTCATTTCCATTGATTTCAATAAGATAATCTCCTTCTTTCAAATCAATGTCAGGTCGTGACAATGGTGAAGTGTAAGAAAGGAACCACTCCGTTGGTCCATAGATTTTTTCAAACTTGTAGAAGCCGGAATTATCTGCTTTTAAATCAGCGCCAAGCCAGCCGGTAAACATTTTCGATTCGGGTGACTTCCACAAATCATTATCACCCCCACCAACATAAGTATGCGAAACACAAAGCTCGCCAACCATCTGCGACATCATCCAGTTTAATTCGTTTCGCGAGGAAAGGTATGGAATGTATGCTTTGTATTTTTCACCCATTGCCTTCCAATCGCGTCCGTGGAAATTTTTATCATAAAAGAAATCGCGGTAGAAACGCCAGCAGTCATCAAATATCTGATTCCATTCATTGTAAACGTTGACTGTGTAACTCATCTTATCAAGATTTAATTTACTGCCTAAAGTTTTCGATTTGAAAACATCATTAACTGACGAAGTGAAAAAATCTTTTTCTTTTCTGAAAATTATATTTTCTCTGTTTGTTGAAAGATCGTAATCCCTGATTTTCTCATCGAGAATGTTTTCCATCTTTGAAGCCATATCATAAATATGAAGGTTCCATTTAGTGTCATTTCCGGGTTTGAAAATCTGCTCATACTCATCTTCGGTGAACTTATCAACCGAGCACCACAATATTTTTCCGTTTCCTGCTTTAAGGTAGAAGTAATTTCCGGCATCAACAGGAAGGGGATAAGTTCGATTTTTAATTCCATCGAGGTCAATCCTGAAAGATTCATCACTTGATGTTTGAATCTTCACCACCGGATCGGCAAAGGGTGGAGTTTCGTTATCGCGAAGCTGAACAACCATCACCTGCTGCGGTGTGGTGACAACATGGTTATCCTCATAAAAATCCATTTGAATATCAAAATTTCTACTCGAAAGATAATAGAGATATTTTCCATTTGCATCGAAGGATGGGTTAAGATTATCGAAGAAATCATCAGTGATTGCAAATTTTTTATTCTGCTCAAGGCTGTAAAGATAGATCACATTGTTGCGGTTAAAATTTGTAAAGCTGTAAGCGATCCATTTGCTATCGGGCGACCAGCTGTAATCGCTCTCTTCCCAATAGAATTCATCATTCTTAAGTTGATTTGATTTGTCAACTTCAACAAGCTTTTTCGAATCAACATCTATGTAAAATAATTTGAAATCTTTATTGCCAAAAAGAATTTTCTTTCCGTCAGGCGACCACAAAAGGTGATACACAAATCTTTCAAGATTATCGGTAAGCTGAATCCACTCCCCGCCTTCTGCAGGTTGAATGTACAATTGATAATCTCCGGTTTTATCTGAGAAAAAAGCAATCCATTTCCCATCGGGAGAAATTTGAGGATACATCTCACGCGTGCCGGAAGTGTTCGATAAATTTTTGCTGCCGCCTTTGCCGGTTGAAACATTAAACAAATCGCCTCTCGCTTCAATCAAGGCAGTGCTTCCGTCATTCGACACATTCATAAAGTGCACATAATCTTTTGGATTGATCACTCTATCACGAAGTGCCCATCTATCAGAAGGAATGTTTACAGATATTTTTTTAGTTGAATTATTTTTTGAGTCAAGAATATTAATGTATCCGTTCTGAATAAACACAATTTGCTCGCCATCAGTTTCTGCCCACATTACGTCAAAGTCATTAAATTCAGTTGCCTGATGAATTTCTTTAGTGGTAAGATTTTCAAAATAAAGATTAGAAATTCCATTCGTACGGTCTGAAACGAAATACATCGAGTTATCAGTTATCCACATCGGGTAACTGTTTTTACCAACGTAGTCAGAGATTGGCGTGAATTCATTTTTTGAAAAATCATACATCCATATATCCTGATACCACCCGCCTTTGTAACGCTTCCAGTAATATTCCTCCTGACCTTTTCTGCAATAGAGCATTTTACTGCCGTCAGAGTTAAAACTGCAAAGCACACCGCGGTCAATCGGGAAACGTTCGGGCGCGCTTCCATTTTTGTTTACGAAATAAAGATTGGGATCGCGCATAATATAATTTTCAAAGAAGGAACGATAAACAACGCGGTTGCCATCCGGAGTCCATCCAATAGTCTGAGCACCGCCGGGATTGTAAGTCAGACGGGTGGGGGTTCCACCTTCGGTAGGAATTGAATAAACATTTGTCCCGCCGTCGTACTCGGCAGTGAAGGCAATTGTTTTTCCATCGGGAGAAAACTTTGCAGACCACTCATTTCCCGGCGCATTAGTAATTCGTGCAGCAGTTCCGCCGTTTGAACTAACAATCCATAGATCGCCTTCGTAAGTGAAAACAATTTTATCTTTGTAGATGTCGGGGTAGCGCATAAATCTGCCTTCGATGGCAGAAGAATTTTGGATGAATAAGAATGAAATGAATAAAGAAAGAAATATTTTTTTCATAAAAACCTCTATTTACTTGATGTTCAAACTTAGGGAAAAGATGTTTTAGAAAAAATCAAGTTAAACTCCCGTTGGTGGGTTTATCAAATTATACAGCCATTCAAATAAAAATGAATATCAGATAATAGATGCTAAAAAGCTGTTGATCTGTTCATTGACAAAATCCGGGTTTTCGACCGGCGACATATGACCGGAGTTTGGAACAATGCTAAATTTACCCGCCGGGATTTCATCTGCCATTGATTTCATTACTGAAGGTGGGGTTAGTTTATCATCGTCACCGCATAAAACCAAAACAGGTATTTTTAAAGTCGAAAGCGATGGTGAAGAATCTGTTCTACCCGACATTGCAAGCAAGCATCCTTTAACAGCAATCGGATTTGAAGCCATTGATGTTTCAATAATTGCTAAATAAATATCGCTGTTTTGCTTCATAAAATTTTCCGAAAAACAATTTGGAACAAACCCGGAAACAAATTCTTTTACTCCATTTGTGTTTATCAATTTAATTGCTGCTGCTCTTTTTAATTTCCCTTCATTGGTATCTGATTCCGATCTTGTATCGCAAAGTATTGCTGCTTTAAATTTATTTGGTATTCGCTCGAGAGCACGAAGAGAAATATACCCACCCATAGAAAGACCGCACAAAACCGGACTGTTCAGCTTCAACATTTGAATAATTGATTCAAGATCATCAACAAATGATTCGAGAGTATATTGACCATCCCCCGCAGGTGAAGCACCAAGTCCGCGAACGTCGTAAGTAACGCAGAAATATTTATCTTTAAGCTCTTCGACCTGATTATTCCACATGGAGTGATCAAATGGGAAGCCATGTACAAAAATAATAGATGGATTTTCCTTACGTCCGGAAGTAAAAACTTTTAATGAATTAATTGAAGTTTCCATTTTGTCTCCGTTGTTATTAATATAAAAGATAAATCTTTGAAATAAATTATGCACTATTTCTGAAAAAACAATTTTATCTGCATAATTGATTTTCTATTTTTCAATAAAGAAATTAAAAAGATATGAAAATGAAAATAGCCATAGCTGCGGCAGAAGCAGTTCCTTATGCAAAAACAGGAGGACTGGCAGACGTTGCCGGCTCACTTCCAAAAGCACTCGATAAACTCGGGTGCGAAGTAAAATTATTTATTCCGAAATACTCTTCCATAGACGAAACTAAATTTGGTCTTCGATACAATTGGACGATCGGCGAAATGCCGATAAGAGTGAACGGGTATGTTCGTTCTGTTCATCTTCATCAGGCAATGCTGCCGGATTCGAACGTAGAGGTAAACTTTATTGATTGTCCGCACTATTTTCACCGCGGTAGAATTTATACAAACGATTTGGATGAAGATGAAAGATTTATCCTTTTTTCAAAAAGTGTAATTGAAACATTGCAGCGTCTAAGATGGATACCCGACGTTATTAATTGCAATGATTGGCAAACAGGGTTGATCCCGCTTTATTTAAAAGATAATTATAAGTGGGATAGAATGTTTGACAACACAGCAACGCTTTTTACTATTCATAACATTGGTTATCAGGGAAGATTTTCAAAATCAACTATAGCCGCTGCTGAAATACGAGGAAATTTATTTTATCCGAATGGTCCTGTTGAACACGATGGATCCGTTTCTTTTATGAAAACAGGAATTTTGTTTTCTGAAATTATTAATACTGTCAGCAACACATACTCACACGAAATTCTGACTCCCGAATATGGCGCGGGGCTCGATGCTGTACTTCGCTCAAGAAGCGAAGATTTGTTTGGTGTTTTAAATGGAGTGGATTATAATGAATGGAATCCTGAAACTGATAAGTACATTCCATTTCATTATTCATTAAAAGATATGTCGGGCAAAATAAAAAATAAAAAATTCCTTCTCGAACATTTCAATATGCCGTTCAATGAGAATGTCCCGTTGATAGGAATTGTTTCCCGTATAGTTGAACAAAAAGGGTTTGACATTTTTTCCGAGGCTTTAAATTCGATAATGGGGTTAAACGCACAATGGATTATTCTTGGCAGCGGGGAGGAGCAATATGAAGAATTATTTCGCATGCTTCACAAACACCTCCCTCAAAAAATATCAGCCTATTTAGGATTTAATAATGAACTTTCTCATCTGATCGAAGCTGCTTCGGATATATTTTTGATGCCTTCGCGGTATGAACCTTGCGGGCTCAATCAAATTTATAGTTTGAAGTACGGAACTGTTCCGGTTGTAAAAAAAACCGGCGGACTTGCCGATACAGTTAAAGATTGGGATGAAGAAATGCACTACGGCTCCACTCATGGCAATGGATTCTCCTTTTACGATCACTCTGGTTTTGCTTTATACAAATCTTTAGAGCGCGCAGTAAATGTTTTCCATACTAAAGAAGTCTGGAATAAAATAATATATAACGGGATGACCAGTGATTTTTCGTGGCAGCGCTCTGCTGAGAAATATATTGAACTATACAAACTTGCTGTACAGAAGCACAAGGAATTGTTCACTCAAAAATTGCCTTGATCAGTCCTATTAATATTGTTGATATTTTCCATTGAATATCTTTCAGTTAATTACGAATTAAATTCTATAATCAATTTCAGAAAGCGATGGAGAAATTATATGCGAACAATGATTTTAGTTTTAACAATTTTTTCAACTGTGGTTTTGCAAGGCTGCCAGGAATCTAAAAATGAAAACCAAATAAAGAATAAAAAAAATATGAATGAAGTACAAAATAAAAATCTTACTACTGCTACATTTGCATCCGGTTGTTTTTGGTGCACGGAGGCAATTTTCGAAAGAGTAAAAGGAGTTTATTCAATTGAATCCGGGTACACCGGCGGCACAATTGAAAATCCGAGTTACCAGCAAGTAAGCAATGGAAATACTAATCATGCAGAAGCAATTCAATTAATGTTTGATTCAACAGAAATCACTTATGATGAATTACTCGAAATCTTTTGGAAGACCCACGATCCCACCACCCTTAACAAACAAGGAGCTGACACCGGTACACAGTATCGTTCCGCAGTTTTCTATCATAACGAAGAACAAAAACAAAAAGCCGAATTCTATAAAAATGAATTAAACAAAGCCGGCTTATGGAATGATCCTATTGTAACAGAAATAGTTCCATTTAAAAAATTTTATAAGGCAGAAGACTATCACCAGGATTATTACGAGAATAACCCCAATCAAGGCTATTGTGCTTATGTGATCACACCGAAAGTGGAGAAGTTTGAAAAAATATTTAAAAACAAATTAAAGAAAGACTAAAACCATTTTTTTCTTTTAAAATAATAAAGCATTCCGGCAATCAGTGTAAAAGAAAATATCCAGAAACCCCAGGGGTAAATCCAGCGGATATTTAACTCCGGCATGATTTTGAAATTCATTCCATAAACACCTACAAGAAAAGTAAGCGGAATAAAAAGCGTTGAGATAATAGTTAGGACTTTCATAATCTCATTCATTCTGTTGCTCAAACTTGATAGATAAGTATCAAGCATTCCACTCACAATATCGCGGAGTGATTCTATTGTTTCGATTATTTGAATTGTATGATCATAAACGTCGCGAAGATATATTTCAGTACTTTTTTTGATTAATGGCGAATCTCTTCTTTGCAAAATGTTGATCACTTCTCTCAGCGGCCAAACTGATTTTCGCAGCATAATCATTTCGCTTCTAAGGTTATGAATTCTGTGAACATTTTTATTCTGTGGTGAAGTGATAACTTGATCTTCAAGTACTTCGATAGTTTCGCCAAGTTTTTCAAGCAGGAAAAAATAACTGTCAACAACTGCATCAATACATGCGTAAGCAAGATAGTCGCTTCCTGATTTTCTTATTTTACCCTTACCGCTTTTCAGCCTTGCTAAAATCTCTTTAAATGGATCAGTATCATTTTCGACAAACGTTAAGAGTAAATTCTCTTTTAAGATTAAACTTACTTGCTCACTTTTCAGTTCATTTTGCGAATAGAAAAAAATTCGTGCGACGATGAAGAGATAATCATCAAAATCTTCAACCTTTGGGCGCTGCTCTGTATTCAAAATATCTTCGATGGTCAAAGGATGTATTCCAAACTGATAGCCAATTTTTTCAAGCGCATCTACATTGCTTAATCCTTTGATATTTATCCATGTTAGAGTGTCATTATTAATCAGTGGAAATATTTTCTCGACATCCTCAAAAGTTTTTTCTTCGAAAATATTTTCTGAATAGAGGATTAAAGAAATTGAAATAATTTGAGATTTTTTATCTCCGGTATAGATGAATGAACCTGGTGAGATGCCGGCGGGTTTTTTCTCGTTTTAATTATTTTTTTCATAGTTGAAATGGAATTTGTAATTGGTATTATTCATTTGACATAATTATTTTTTTTAGTCCGAGTGAAAATATCGTTGCCTGAATTAAGATTCAAATTTATCTTTTACAAATAAATTTTTTTTAATATTAATAGCCATTAATGAAACTTCAAATAAGAGAACTGAAGAAGAACAATTGGAATGATCTAGAAGCACTATTTGGAGAGCGCGGGGCTGTTGGAGGCTGCTGGTGCATGTGGTGGAGAATATCAAGATCAGTTTATGAAAAGCAAAAGGGTGCGGGAAATAAAAAATCTTTCAAGCAAATTGTTAACAAGGGAAGAGTGCCCGGATTACTTGCTTATCATAAAAAGCAGCCTGTAGGCTGGTGCTCAATCGAACCCCGCGAAAATTTTCCAGTGCTGGATCGTTCAAGAGTACTGAAAAAGTAGACGAGCGACCAGTTTGGTCATTGTTTGTTTTTTTCATACACAAAGATTTTAGAGATAAAGGAGTAAGTATCGAACTGATTAAAGCTGCGGTTAATCACGCTAGAAAGAAAGGTGCAAAAATTGTTGAAGGCTACCCGCACGAGCCAAAGAATAAAGAAATGCCGGATGTATTTGCACACACGGGTATTTATTCGGCATTTAAACAAGCAGGGTTTGTTGAAGTTGAACGAAGATCTGCGTCAAGACCAATTATGCGTTATCATATTGATTGAGAAATAAAATTTATCAACAAATGGAAAAAAGAAAAATTAATAGGAAGAAAATTCCGCAACAGTGGCTAACCCATTTTGAAAATTCAAATTTTCTCGAATCACCAAACTATAGCGACACAATAAAATATTTTCAAAAGTTTGAAGTTGAATCACCGTACGCAAAATTATTAACAATTGGAATTAGCCCGCAAAGAAGAGAAATAAAACTTTTAGTTATATCGAAAGGGAATGAATTCACTCCTGAAGAAGCAGCTAAAAGCAGTAAGGCAGTTGTACTTATTCAAAATGGAATTCATCCCGGAGAGATTGAAGGCAAAGATGCTTGTATGCTTTTACTGCGAGAAATTCTAATCACAAAAGAAAAAGAATATCTGCTCGATAATATTATTCTTTTAATAATACCGGTGTTTAATGTTGATGGTCACGAAAGATTGAGCTACTATAATCGTCCAAATCAAAATGGACCAAAAGAAATGGGCTGGCGAACCACTTCGCAAAATTTAAATCTTAATCGCGATTACATGAAAGCTGATACTCCTGAAATGCGTTCGTGGTTAAAAATGTTTTCTGCATGGCTTCCTGATTTTATGATTGATAACCACACCACTAACGGCGCAGATTATCAATATCATGTTACTTATGGTATTGAGAAATTTCAGAATGTTCATCCTCTACTTTCTACATTCGTCAAAAAAAAATATTTACCTTTTCTTTCTTCAACATGTTGAGCAAGATGGTTTTCTAACCGCTCCTTATATTGAATTTAAAGGCAGTACTCTTGAATCGGGAATTGTTGATGTCCCATTAATGCCGAGACTATCTACAGGATATTGTGCTGTGCAAAATCGAATTTGCCTGCTCGTTGAGACTCACAGTTTAAAACCTTTTAAGAACAGAGTTTTCTCAACAAAGTCAATGATGCTTCATTCTTTGGAATTTATAAATCAAAACTTTAAAGAAATTAAGAGACTAAATAAAAGAGCTGACGAAAGCTCAGTAGTTGAGTTTTTTAAAAAGAAAAATAAAATTCCGGTTCATTTTATTCTTACTGATAAGTTTGAAAGGATGAGATTTAAGGGGTTCAAATCATATCAGGAAGAAAGTCCGATCACCGGGGCACTGATTACACGATTTACAAATTCTAAAACCGAATTTGATATTCCCATTTTCAATAAATCTATAATCGGGGATTCCATAACCCTGCCGCTTGCATATTCAATACCTAAACAATTCACTAATATTATTGAAATATTAAACTGTCACCGAATTGCATATTTTCAATTGGAAGACAACGCAAAAGTTCGGATTGAAAAATATAGATTTACCAAAGCAGAATTTTGGAAGCGACCATACGAAGGAAGATTATTAGTTGATGTTGAACACGAGACAACAACAGAAGAAGTTTTGTTACCGAATCGAACTTTTATCGTACCAACTAATCAACGGACAATCAGGGTTATTGCAAATTTATTCGAACCAAAGTCTCCAGATTCATTTGTAAGCTGGGGCTTCTTCAATGCATTCTTCGAAAGAAAAGAATATGCTGAAGATTTTGTAATGGAGCCTTACGCTAAAAAAATGTTAGATGACAATGTGAAATTAAGAAATGAGTTTTTCCATTTAGTAAAGGTGGATGAATATTTCAGGCTTAATCCACTTGAAAGGTTGGATTTCTTCTATAGACGCTCTCCATTTTTCGATAATGGTGAAATGATTTATCCGATATTTAGAATAATTAATTTTTAAAATAAATTGATTCTCAGTCGAACTATTGCTAAAATGAATCTAAAATAATTTGAAGTTAATAAATCAGTACAACATGCTTGAAGGAAACTAAAATGCCGTTGACTATTCTTTGCATAACAAGCTATGAAAAAGGTCAGGAATTTTTACGAGCTGCAAAAAATCTTGGCTGCAGAGTTTTATTGATCACTTCCAAAAGTCTTGAAGAAGCGAATTGGCCGCGCGAAAGTATTGATGAAATTTTTTACATCGCAGATATTGATAAAGAATGGCAGATGAAAGACTTGCTTTATGGTGTCAGCTACCTTGCCCGAACAGAGAAGATTGACCGCATTGTTCCGCTTGATGATTTTGATGTAGAACGTGCTGCGGCACTTCGTGAACATCTTAGAACACCGGGGATGGGTGATACAACCGCAAGATATTTTCGCGATAAACTTGCAATGAGAACGCGTGCTGCAGAAATGAAAATACCTGTTCCGGAATTTATTCATATTCTAAATTATGATGCCATTAAGGAATTTATGCAAAAAGTGAAATTCCCGTTGATCATTAAACCGCGAATGCAGGCTGGCTCTCACGGAATGAAGAAAGTTAATAACGAAGCTGAAGTTTGGAAAAGACTTAACGAACTTGGCGATGAACAATCATTTTTTTTAATGGAGAAATTTATCCCCGGCAATATTTACCATGTTGATTCAATCATTTACGAAAAAGAAATCCGTTTTGCATTAGCTCATCAATACGCTAAACCGCCCATGGAAGTTGCTCATGAGGGAAGGGTTTTTTCTACACAAACCATGCTTCGCGGAAGTGAGGATGAAAAAAAACTTCTTAAACTTAATGAAAAAGTTCTTAAAGCAATGGGGATGGTAAGAGGGGTATCACACACAGAATTTATTAAAGCCGATATTGATGGTAAATTTTATTTCCTCGAAACTTCAGCAAGGGTTGGCGGTGCTAATATTGCAGAACTTACAGAAGCAGCCTCGGGAGTTAATCTCTGGCGCGAATGGGCAAAAATCGAAATATTAAAGGGAGAGGAGAATATCACTTACCGGAAATTCGAAATGATTATGCAGGCTTACTTAATTCACTTGCCAAGCAGGAATATCCGGACTTGAGTTCTTACAACGATTCTGAAATTTACTGGAAACTGGAGAAAAAGTACCACGCAGGATTAATAATTAAATCCCATTCATTTGAAAGGATAAATGATTTATTAAGAATTTATACCGCAAGATTCTATCAGGATTTTTTCACAACGCAGCCTCTTTCAGAAAGAGCAGGACACTGAATTCCGAGCGGTGTGTATAAATGAATTTTAAAGCATTCTTTTGAGACGCATCTGTTTTTTACTATCTTTTTGAAACAGAATAATTTTTCACTCCCTTAGAATTTCATTTGAATTAACAACTATCAATTATTTTTTGCTGGGGTATAATTCTTGATTCATTATAAAATAATTTTATCAGCCTATTGTTTTTGTTTATTCAATGTTACATATTTGCCCCCGAAAATTGCAACATTCGTTATTCTCTGAATTTTCTTTCAATTATTTACGGTTAAAAAATTAATTATTAAAAATATAAATGTAGCATCTTTGTAATCGAATAGGAATTTTCAAGGTTTTAGAATTCATTTCAAAAGTTACAGATTAAGTATAAAAACAAATTTCCTGTTATTTCTAATTAATCAATCATCAACTTAAATTACTCAATGAGAGGAGTGATTATGTTAAAAAACATGTACGAAAAGTACAAATCAATATGGAATGTGACTGCTGCTATGTTTGTAGCTTTTATATTCCTTGCAGTTTTGCCGGGATGTCAGAAAGATGAAGATCCGGTTCAAACTACAACTGAAGATTTAGTAGCTAAATACAATCTTCAGACTTTAGGTTCGATACCTTATCCCGCAGATAATCCGCCTATTCCAGAAAGAATAGCTTTAGGCAGATTACTTTTTTATGATCCAATTCTTGGCGGTGAACAGGATGTTGCTTGCGGTACTTGCCATCACCCACAATTTGGATTTAGCGATTTCCGTCAATTACCTTCAGGTACGGGCGGTTTTGGCTTAGGCCCAAGTAGAACATTGGGTGTATGCGCAAGCAGTGGTTTGGATGTAACCTTAACTCCACGCAATGCACCTTCATGTTGGAACTTAGCTTTCAATACTGACGATAGCGGAAGCCCTTCCTCTAACGGTGTTATGTTCTGGGACGGAAGAATAAGCAGCTTGGAAATACAAGCAAGTCGTCCGATTACTTCCAGAGTTGAAATGCGAGGTGATGCTTATGGAATGGATGATGTTGAAGCTGGAAATATTTCAGTAACAAAAGTTGTTGAAAAATTACGTGAAATACCTGAGTATGTTCAGTTATTTACAGTTGCTTTTCCATTAGAAGCTTCTCAGCATACTAACAACCCGAAGATGGTGATTGACTCATCAACTTATGTTAGATCAATAGGATCATTCGAAAGAGAATTAGTTGGTCGTTACACACCCTATGATAATTTCGTGAGAGGCGATGCGAGTGCCTTAAATGAAATTCAGAAACAAGGACTTGAGCTTTTCTTTGGAAAGGCAAAATGCAGTACTTGCCATAGCGGTCCGATGTTTACTGACTTTGAATTTGTTGTAAACGGTGTCCCACAATTCGGTCCCGGTAAAGGTGTTATTCCTGGTGATGATACCGGTCGTGAAGAAAAAACACTTGACCCTGCTGATCGTTATAAATTCAGGACACCTACATTGAGAAATGTTGAATTAACTGCTCCTTATATGCACGATGGAATTTTCGGCACACTTGAAGAAGTAGTTCAATTTTATAACAACGGTGCTCAACCACGTCATTCAAGCATATCCGATGATATGTTAGATCCTGTTTTAACTACACCGCTTGGTTTAACTGACGATGAAGTACAGGCAGTTGTGGAATTTATGCGCGCCCTTACCGATCCGGGTGTTGCATTACCATCATTTTATTTAACTGTTCCGGAAGTTGTTCCCAGCGGTTTGACTCCATTATTCGGAGTGAATGATTGGAATATTATCGGGCAGCCGGTAGTTACAAACAACAAATAATTTTATTTGTTATAAAAAAAATCCCCGAAACTTTTTTCGGGGATTTTTTATTTTAAATATGCTTTTATGTTTACTCAGTAATTAATTCTTTCCCAAGAAAATTTCTGAACCAGAATTGGACTTGTTCTCTTATTGCATGATTGAATTTTGGCCAGCCCACTCCATGCCTTTCGTTCGGATATAACATCAATTCAAAATCTTTATTCAGTGTAGTAAGTTTATCAATCAACTGAATTGTGTTTTGCATGTGCACGTTGTCGTCCATTGTCCCGTGAGTAATTAAAAGATGTCCTTTGTAATTATCAGCGTGCGTAATAGACGAGGCAAAATTGTATCCATCAGGATTTTCCGCTGGAGTATCCATATATCGTTCTGTATAAATATCATCATAAAGACGAAAATCAGTAACAGAATATTCTGCAACTCCATGAGTGAAATAATCAGCGCCATAAGTTAAAGCCATACAGGTAACATAACCACCATAGCTGCCGCCTGTAATTCCAATCTTAGTTTCATCAACAAATGGTTTTGACCGGAGCCATTTAACTGCTTCAATATAATCATGCATTTCCCACTTACCGAAATTGCGATGCATAAAGTCTGTCCCCTTTTTCCCAAAATGACCCGAACCTCTATGATCAACACTCATATAGATTATTCCATTCTGAGCCAGATAATATCCATTGAGCCAGTACTCGTAGGAGTTACTTACTGTTGGTGCACCAGGTCCGCCGTAAATATCTATAACAACGGGATACTTTTTTGATTCATCAAAATCCGGAGGTAAAATCCATTTAGCAGGAAAATCGAAACCATCGCCCGAAGGAATAGTAAACAACTCTACATGACCTAGCTTGTACTCATTCATTGCAGAGAGTTTTTGATCACCGAGCAGCCTGATTGACTGCCCATTGCTGTTAAGCATGAATATTTTTCTTGGAGTTTGAATATTAGTGTAGCGATCAATAATAAAATTTCCGTTTGGAGATACAGTACAGTTATGAGTACCAGCTTCCGAAGTTATCTGAAGAAAATTATCGCCGTGAATATCAACTTTATAAAACTGTGTCTCTGTAGATTTATCTTTTGAAGCATGATAATAAACCAATCCGGCTTCTTCATCTACGAATGAAATATCCGTCACAGTCCCTTCACCGGAGGTAATTTTGGAAATCAGTTTCCAGTTTTTATCATAATAGTAAATATTTTTCCATCCATCAATATCTGAGCGTAGTAAAAAGCCGTTTCCATTTTTAAAAACATACACGTCTTCTAAAAATTCTACCCACGTTGGCTGAGTTTCCTGATAGACTAAATTTCTTTTCCCATTAGTTGGGTCAGAGGAAAATATTTTTAGAGTGTCCTGCCCTCTGTTTATCCATTGATAGAAAAGTTGTTTGCTGTCGGTGTTCCAAAAAACCCACGCTACATAGCGATCAATATTTTCGTCCGTTTCAATCCAGGTCGTTAAACCGTTGTTAATATCCGCAACGCCAAGTTTGACCATTGGATTAGGATCCCCTGGTTTGGGATAATGTTCCCACTCAAGTTCACCGTGAATTCCATCGGCACGAAATAGTGGAAATTTTGGAACCGGTGAATCATCAAACCGTAAATAAGCAATCATCTGGCTGTTTGGCGACCACCAAAATGCAGCATAGTTTGAAGCACGACCAAGTATTTCCTCATAATAAACCCACGAAGCATAGCCATTATAAATTTCATCTGCACCGTCAGATGTTAGCTGCTTCTCAACGCCCGATTGAACATTGACAAAAAATAAATTATTTGAACGTGTGAATGCAATCTTATTTCCGTCTGGAGAAAATTTGGGATTTTTTTCTTCTTCGATATTTTCAGTTAATCGTTTAAATATATTTTCTTTAAGAGAATAATAATAGATGTCATTATCATTAACGAAACAGTAACTATTTCGATCTTCAGTTACATCGTCACTTCTTTCTATTGAGAATCCATCGGGAAGATTTTTATTAACCTCGGAATAATTAATATATACTTCCTCCTCACCTGTTTCAGCATCTACTTTTAATAATACTGAATTGCCGTCAATGCTTTTAGTTTCAAGATAGTGGTTATCATCAAGCCAGCCCTGCAGGCGCGGCAGCGGTCCAAGTAACCTCGGTTCACCTCTCGAATATACTTGTTCGTAAGTGAGCTGCTTGTCTTGTGCTGAGATGAGGAAAGAAAAGAGAAGAAAAAGTCCTATTGATATCTGCAATTTTTTCATGAATGCTCCAATAGTAATAATGATTTAATGCTTAAAAATAATAATTAAACACTTCCGCTGAAGTCATTTTTTATAAAAAAATTCTCAAATAAATATCAGGCTGAAAGATTTGAATCAACTTCCGATTATTACATCGTGGAATTCGGAGTGTCTTTCCAGAAATGTCCAGATGTATGGGCAAGTAGGTATTACGATTAGAGCGTTCTCGCGGGCATACTGAAATGCTTCTTTAACAATTTCCGAAGCGATTCCTCTACCGCGGAAATCATACGGAACATAAGTATAATATAGATCAATTGTATCCTCCCCCCTCATTCGATATCTCAGATAACATTCTTTGCCGTCAACGGTTCCAGTAAACTTCTTGTTCTCGATATCGTGTGTTACTTCAATCTGCATAAAATTTCCTTGATTGATTTTTATGTAAAAATTATAACGTGTTGTAGATTATTGAATATTTGTTGGTGCTAATAAAATCAACTTTTTTGAAATAGTCAATATTGATTTAAATACTAATAACTATTTTTTATAAGACCTCTCTTACTTGAAACTCTTGAATTAGATTTTCATAGCTGACAAAATTTATGGCATCCCAACCTAATTTAATTGCAGCATCACAGTATTCCTTTACATCATCAATAAATAAATGTTGAGCCGGCGGAAACCCTGAAACAGTTTCCACTGCGCGGTAAATTTTTTCTTCGGGTTTTACGGCCCCTACCTTATGTGAAAGGATTAAACGATCGAAGTGTTTCAGAAAGTCAAATTTCTCCCACCCAAATTTTTTATGAATCGAATTGGTATTTGAAAGTAAAATCAATTTATAATTTTTTTTCAACTTAGGAAGTAAATTTGCAATGTCCTGGTTTACTCTGAATATTTCAGAAAAAAATCGGCAAAAAGTTTCGCTGTCAATTTTATAATCAAGGATATTCAGCATCTTATCAATGAACTGTTGATCTGTCATCGTGCCGCTTTCATAACTGCGGTGAATATGATAATTATTTTTGTATTCAGCTAAAAATTTTTCCCCCAACCCTGATGAAACTTTATTTAACCGATCAGTCATTATTTTATAATCGAATGGAATTAGAACGTTACCAAGATCAAACACAATTACAGAATATTTCAAATTCATTTTTTTATTTATTTAATTGTGAATATTTCATCTTTTAATCCTGAGTTTGTTTTAATTGAGCTAACATTAAACTCAAGCTGTTGGGCACCAAAGGACTGTTTAATTCTGAAGGGATATTTAACACCGTTCACCGGCTTGTAATCATAGAAAAAAGTTTGCTGATCAAAAGCACCCTGCTTGGTAACAACTTTTTTTTCTTCTTTCACTTTATAGCCTGTTTCAGCATCAAAGAATTGAGCCCAATTTGTTCCGCTTGGCAATGTGAATCTAACTTCATAACAATTTTTAGCCTCTATCATTTTCATTCCAATTAAAGTGATTTTAACTCCATAGTCAGCGGGATGAAGGATAAAATCAAGAGTTGCTTCTGCTTTTAATTTCTCAAGTTCTTCGTCCAAAATTTCAATTTCATTTTCTCCGGTTGACATTACACCTTTTTGCCCATCATAAAGTAATTGCTGGTTGAAGGTCCCGAATTTTATATCCTGCTTTAATTTATTGGGTGATTTCTGATAGGAAACAATCGTAACATTTTGTCCTTGAACAGTGCCTCGCATAACGGTCGTACGGTCAACAACATTTTTAATTGAATCTGAACCACCAATAGACTCAATGTATTTCTGAATTACTGAATCAGCGGTTAAATCCTTCGGACTGACTAAACTATCTGCGTTCGTAATCGTATCAGCATCACCAAAGATGTAGTTGGTTATATGCCCATAGGCAGGAGGGAAATATGTAAACAAAAGTAAAACAATAAATTTTAGAAATTTTTTTAATTTCATTTTTGATACCTTTAATATTCTTTTTTCGATATAACAAAATAGAAACTCCGCTCTAAATATTGAAGTAAATGCTGCACGAAATGTAGGTGTATATACATTCCCCGTAATTATTTGACCACTTGTCAATATGATCTTTTCAATTTGAAGGAAGAAAACATATTTTAGAACAAGGTAAAATCAATTAATAAATTATTATGAAAACAATTTCCTTTCTTTTGGTGTTTATTTTTTATCACTCCATTTTATTTTCGCAGAGCGATTTTTTTGTTCGCGGCAAAGTTACCGATGAGGCTAACAACCAACCTTTACCATTTGCAAATATAAGAGTTGATAAAACAAGTCTTGGTACTTCAGCAAACGCCGAAGGCAATTATGAATTGAAACTTGCTCAAGGCAAATACGATTTGATAGTTTCATATATTGGATTTATTTCGGATACTATTTCAATCAATCTTGATTCAGATAGAAGTGAAATTATCTTTTCACTTTTTCAATCCAAAGTGGATTTACCCGAAATAGTAATCCTGCCAGGCGAAAACCCCGCCCTCGAAATAATAAGAAAAGCAATTCTGAAAAAGCATGAACGAGAATTGAAAATTACTGATTACGAATTCGAGTCTTACACAAAAGGACTTGTGAGATCACAGAAGGAAATATCGGCAGGCAATAACAGCGTGGGGATTGGCATCGGGGCAGATTCGAGCGAATTGAAAATCACAGGTATTCTTGAAAATCAAAGCAAAGGATATTTCAAAAAACCTGATGGCTTCAAAGAAATTATTCTTGCAAGAAAACAAAGTTCAAATTTTCCTGCATCAATAAATATTCTTACCGGCGGAAGATTCATCCTAAATTTTTATGATGATGATGTGAATTTTTTCGGCAAGGATTTGCCAGGACCTTTAGCAGAGAACACACTCGACTATTATTATTTCTACATACAAAAAACTTTGGCCATTGATGACAGAAGAGTATTTCAACTTTACATGTCACCCGATGATAAAGATGATCCTGGTTTCGAGGGAAGTATTTTTATTACCGACAGTACTTTCGATTTAATTAAAGTTGATGTGCAGTTAAATCGGGCTGCAAATACCGGAGGAATTTTAGATACGAATAATATATTCCAGCAGTTTGCTTTGTTCGATGAATCAGTTTATATGCCCGTTGATTATAGATTATTTATTAAAGTAAATTTTATGGGACTTGCAAAGTTTGGTTTTGAAATGAACACTATTCTATATAATTATAAAATCAATAGCAGCATTAGTAATGATATTTTTAACAAAGCAATAATTACGGTTCTTCCGGAAGCCGATGAAAAAGATTCAACATATTGGTTCGCCACACAAACGATCCCGAATACAACTGAAGAGCAATTAGCTTATGAGAGAATTGACAGCTTAAAAAATATTCCTACAAATATTTGGGACGATTTTTCTATTTTCTCTACGAAAATGAATCTTTCTGAAAATGCCTCGACAAGTGCGCCGTTAGGTATGTACCACTTCAACAGGATTGAAGGACATTCTTTTGATTATGGTGTATGGTTGTATGAACTGAATAACCGACGAATAAGTTTATCACTCAATACAGGGTACGGGTTTTCCGACAAAAAATTCAAATGGAATTTTAATTCGAAAGTTCTACTCGGAGATTACAGAACTATCAGTATGAATCTGAATCTTTTTAACAAATTAAAAATCCTTTTTGATAATAGTGAAAATTATAACGAACTAACGAGTACGCTGCTTTCGCTGATTTCTAAATACGAATTCAGAGATTACTACTACTCACAAGGAGGCGGTATTAACTTAGAGGGAGAAGTTTTTCCAGTGCTAAAACTTCGTCTGGGATTTAATCACTCAAAAGATTTAATTGCTGAAAATAAAACTAATGTTTCTTTATTTTATGATAAGAAAACTTACAAAGCTAATCTTCCTATAAACGAAGTTACAATAAATTCCGTTTCAAGCGGCTTTACAATTGATTTCAGAGATTACATCGAAGATGGTTACTTCAGGAATAGAGTTTCCTTTGGAAAATCTTTTGTACTGCTTTCCGGTGATGTTACTTATTCATCTAATGATTTTTTGAGATCGGATTTTGATTTTACCACTTACGAATTGAAGTTGAGCGGCGCTTTGCAAAACTTCAGAAATTCTTCTTTAAGATTTTTAATTTATGGGATGTATAACGATGGCACTCTGCCATATCAAAAATTATTTTCACTACCGGGAAATATTGATTTAACTTCCCGGGAATTTACGTTCAGGACTTTGAATCTGAATCAAGTTGTTGGCGAAAGAGTTTTAACAATAAATATTGAACAAAACTGGTATGATGAAATTTTCAAAACTTTAGATTTACCTTTTCTAAGCAAGATGCAACTTCAATTAAACACATTTATTAATATGGCAATTGTAGAAACCGGAGAAAATACCAGCTCAATTGTTCCGAACAATATTGATTCTTTCCCTCATCCCTTTTATGAAGCAGGATTCGGAATCGCGCATCCATTGATTCCATTAAAAATCGAATTTGCGTGGAAATTAAATTACAGGGGAGAAAATAATTTTAGAGTCGGAATTAATTCGTTTATTTTTTAATAAAAAAAAGCGCTCAAAAAGAGCGCTTAAGAATTGGCAAGAAAACCTTCGAATCATTTTTCCTTTGGCTTTGCTTCACTTACAATAATGTTACGTCCATTTACTTCCGTACCATTCAATGCTGTGATAGCTGCACTTGCTTCGGATTCATTTTCCATTTCAACAAATCCAAATCCTCTCGATTTACCGGTCTGACGATCGGTAACAACTTTTGCAGTAACGACTGCGCCATGAGATTCAAACATTTCCCTCAAAGCTTTGTCGTTAACTGCCCAGGGAAGACTCCCTATAAACAATTTAGTACTCACGAACTGACCTCTGAAAAAATAGTGAAAAAAAAACTCGGTGCTTTCACCGCACTAAAACTTAGTACAAAACTATTCAAAAAACAAAAACTTTTTTAATTTATTCGCACTTTTTCTTCACACTTTCTTACTTTAAAATAAATTTATCCTAAAAATATTTAACAATTTTAGACTATAATTAGTAAGTCTCGAAATAGGTTAAGGAATGCGTGGGGTGCTGCTATGCCTGTTTGCATAAGAATAACGATTGTGGCAGTGCCATCAGAGATCTCTATTTAACAAGAAATACTTTAAAGAATATCCCTGCGTTAATTATCACTTACTTATTATTTTATGTTTCAATTTAAAAAAATTTCAAATTAAAAATATTTTAATTCAATGTCAGAGGAGAATAAAAAAAATAAGCGGAAACCGGGGCAAGAAAGAGATGAAATCATTGGCAAAGTAGAATACTATCGCCAGTTTAATTCAAAATTATTGAACAACAAAAGAGACATTGTTGTCTGGCTGCCAAATGGTTACAACCCTCAAAAACATCCTGATAAGACCTATCCGGTTCTTTACATGCACGATGGTCAAAATATAATTGACCCTAAGACTTCTTATGCCGGAAAGGACTGGCGCATTGATGAAACAGTAACTAAACTTATCCGACAGAAAAAGATAAAAGAAATAATTGTTGTGGGAATCTATAACACCACTGATAGATTAGAGGAGTACAGCTGGAGTGATAAGGGACAGAAATATTTAAGTTTTATTATTGATGAGTTAAAGCCTTTTATAGATTTCGAATATAAAACGAAGACAGGGAAAGAAGATACTGCTATAATGGGCTCATCTATGGGGGGATTAATTTCATTTTATGCTGCGTGGCACCATCCGGAAGTTTTTTCAATGGCTGGCTGCCTTTCAAGTTCATTTTATTTTAATAACGATAGAAGTATTAAGCAAGTTGAATTATACAACGGTCCTAAAAAGCATGTTAAATTTTATATTGATCATGGTGAGGATGGGTTAATCAGAGGGCAGAAAATGTTCTGTTTGTTGACCCAAAAGGGTTATGTCGTCGGGACTGATATTGATTACCAATATGTCCCCGGAGCCGAACACAATGAAAAAGAGTGGGCAGCAAGATTGGAAAGACCGTTGTTATTCTTTTTTAAAGAGAAGAAATAGCTATTTAAATCATTCACTGAGAGTGATCGCGATTTTTCGGAAGAGCAAAACATTCTATTGAATTATTTTATTGCCAATTTGCCTCAATGTGGTTGATTTGCTTCATTGCCAAATTATTTTCTAAAGTGTTAATTTACGGATAGTCAACTTTAATTAATTTATAAATTCATTTAAAGGTCATTTTATGCGCTGGCAAGGAAGAAGAGGAAGCTCAAACATTGAAGACAAACGAGGGCTTTCATCGAAAGGCATTATAGGCGGGGGTATCGGTGGAATTGTAATCATTCTGATCGTTATGCTTTTAGGCGGCGATCCAACTTCGCTGCTGCAAAATATTCAAACAGATCAACAAACATCCAATTCTAATTATTCTGAAACAGCAGAAGAAAAAGAACTCGCACAGTTTGTTTCCGTAGTGCTTGCAGAAACTGAAGATACATGGCATAAAATATTTTCTGACCTTGGTGAAAACTATCGTGAGCCAAAATTAGTTTTATTCACGGGAAGTGTGCAATCTGCCTGCGGTACGGCAGGTGCATCAACCGGACCTTTTTATTGTCCCGGTGATGAGAAACTGTATATTGATTTAAGTTTCTTTGACGAACTCCAAAAAAGATTTAAAGCACCCGGAGATTTTGCAATGGCTTACGTGATTGCTCACGAAGTCGGACATCATATTCAAAACCTTTTAGGAACAATGGATAAAATGAATCAACTTCGCTCACGATTAAGTGAAGAAGAGTACAACAAATACTCAGTCAGATTAGAACTTCAAGCAGATTTTTATGCAGGAGTTTGGGCACATTACACTGACAAATCGAAAAGGCTTCTTGAGGAAGGTGACTTAGACGAAGCAATAAATGCCGCAAGTGCTGTTGGCGATGACAGAATTCAAAAGCAGTCACAGGGCTATGTTGTTCCCGAATCTTTCACTCACGGTACTTCGGAACAAAGAAAACGCTGGTTCTATAAAGGATTTACTACCGGTGATATTAGGCAGGGGGATACATTTGGCACCGATAATCTTTAATTTAATTTTTATTGTTTAATTGTTAATAGGAATTTTATGAAATTATTTGTTCTTACTCTCACACTTGCACTTACTCTCTTTAGTTGTTCATCTAACCAACTTGTAAATCTTAGAACCGCAAAAGATATCGTTAAAGATTATTATGAATCAGGAAAGTTCGATGAAGAAATGTATGATGTAATTGAAGATGCAAAAGAAATGTTTAGTAAAGTTGAGATTAAGAAAAACTCCGCTGTAATTTTTGATGTTGATGAAACTGCGCTTAATAATTACGGCTTAGCCAAACAAATGGATTTTGGTTACGTTTATGAACTAAACAAAAAATGGAATGAAGAACTAAAAGCTCCGGCAATTAAACAAACTCAGGATTTATATTTTTACTTCCTGAATAAAGGAGTTAAAATTATTTTTCTTACCGGAAGAAATTCCTCCGAATATGATGTCACTTATAAAAATCTTATTCAAGCCGGCTATACAAAATTCGATACCTTGATTACTCAAAGAGAGGACGAGCAAAATATAAAATCACAAGAATTTAAAAGCAAAAAACGGACTGAGCTAACTCAACGTGGTTATGAAATTCTCGGAACTGTCGGTGATCAGTGGACTGACCTTACGGGTGCTTATACAGGTATCGAAATCAAACTGCCAAATTATTTGTACGAGATAAAATAAATGGCTGAATGTTGACACAGATTCTTAAAATCCTCTCATCAAAACTTTTTCAAAATCCGCTTTAGTCATCAACTTAACTAACTCTTTAAATCCTATTTGAGTCTTCCAGCCTAAAAGTTCCTGAGCTTTTGCGGGATTACCTATCAGCAAATCAACTTCTGTTGGTCTGTAATATCTTGGATTAACGGTAATGACGGTATCACCTTCCTTTAATTTATCGGTGATTTTATATTTAAAATTATTTTTGTTTTTGGAGTCACTGATCAGTTGAGCAGCTTTATCAAGATTTATTTTTTTAATTACGCCGATTTCATTTTCACCCTTCCCCCGCCATTCAATTTCAATTCCCAATTCATTAAAAGTTACCTCACAAAACTCTCGAACGCTGTGTGTTTCATTTGTAGCAAGCACAAAATCTTCAGCAGTATTGTGCTGCAAAATTTTCCACATACCTTCGCAATATTCAGGTGCATATCCCCAATCTCTTTTTGAATGCAGATTTCCCACCGAAAGATTCTCCTGCAAACCTGCCACAATTCTTGAAACTGCACGCGTAATTTTTCTCGTAACAAAAGTTTCCCCTCTCCTTGGCGACTCGTGATTAAACAAAATACCGTTGCAGGCAAAAATGTTATACGCTTCACGGTAATTAACAATAATCCAGTAAGCATAAAGCTTTGCTACTCCATAAGGCGAGCGCGGATAGAAAGGAGTTTTTTCAGTCTGCGGGATCTCCTGCACCTTACCAAATAATTCACTTGTAGATGCCTGATAAAACTTCACCTGTCTTAAACCAACTTCACGAATTGCATCAAGAAATCTGAGTGTGCCAAGTCCGTCAACCTGTGCAGTATAATCCGGAACTTCAAATGAAACTTTAACGTGACTTTGTGCAGCAAGATTATAAATTTCATCCGGCTCAATTTTTTCCAGCAAGCGATTCATATTACTTGTATCAACAAGATCGCCGTAATGCAGAAATAATTTTTTATTGAGGATTTCGGGATCGGAATAAAGATGATCAATTCTCGCTGTGTTAAATGAACTGCTTCTTCTGATTATTCCATGAACCTGATAACCTTTTTGAATTAGTTGTTCTGTTAGATAACTCCCATCCTGCCCTGTAATTCCTGTAATTAGTGCTTTCTTCATTTTTTCCCTGTATAATTAAATATTAAAGTTACTTAATGATATTTTTTAAATACCATTTGTACGTCTGAGTGATCCCATCTTTTAATTTTGTTTTGGCTTTCCATCCAAGTTTATTTATTCTTGAAACATCCATAAGTTTACGCGGTGTTCCATCGGGCTTTGATGAATCATGAACTATTTTACCATTAAAGCCAACAACTTCTGCAATTAAATCAGCAAGATCTGAAATAGTTAAGTCTTCACCGGTACCAACATTTATTTGTGAGATTTCATTTTCGTATAAATCTTTTGCATTGATATTTTCTAAAAGAAAAGTAATCGCCTCTGCAAGATCTTCAACGTAAAGAAATTCTCTCTTTGGTTTTCCCGATCCCCACATCATAACTGTTTTACTTGCATTTGATTTTGCTTCGTGAAATTTTCTGATTAACGCCGGCAGCACATGCGATGTTTGAAGATCAAAATTATCATTAGGTCCGTAAAGATTTGTCGGCATTGCTGAGAAAAAATTACAGCCGTACTGCTTGTAATAACTTTCGCAGAGTTTTATCCCCGCAATTTTTGCAATTGCATAAGGTTCATTTGTAATTTCAAGATAACCTGAAAGCAGCGATTCTTCCTTCAAAGGCTGGGGCGCAAGTTTTGGATAAATGCAAGAACTTCCAAGAAAAATTAATTTCTCTACTTTATTTTGATAAGCAGAATGAATAAGATTTGCTTCTATGATCAGATTATCGTACAAAAACTCAGCACGAAAAGTATTGTTTGCATGAATCCCACCAACCTTTGCAGCAGCGATAATTACAACTTGTGGATTTTCATTTTGAAAAAATTTTTGAACCTCATTCTGTTTTTTCAAATCAAGTTCAGCAGAAGTTTTCACTAAAATATTCTCGTACTTGTTTTGAGTCAGATTACGCATCACTGCAGAACCAACCATTCCGCGATGTCCGGCGATATAAATTTTCTTCGTTTTATATGAATTATCAAAAGTCATTATTATAATCCGTAATAAACCGCAAAGCTAAATTGGTTCGTGCTTTTATTAATGAAACTCAAATCAGATTGCTGCGCCTCGTTTTTAGTTTGCTGGAAATCTAATTTTGCAAAAAGTTCGTGAATAAATTCATAGCTTGCTGAAAAACCAAAGTAAGAAAAGTTATTTCTTAAACCAAAAAGAAAAGGCGGCTGCGGTTGCGAGTATTGCTGAATTAAAGTTCCTGCCTCACCCTTTCGAATATACTGCCCCCATACCTTTACCTGAAGCCCGCGAAGAATTCTATAATTAAGTGAAGCATAAAACAAATCTGCATTTGCCCCCATCCAATGACCAAGTGGGTACGAACCGCTTTGGTATGTTTGAGTAGGAATAAAATGGCTGTAAACAAAAGGGAATATTTTAGTGAACTCCGTCGTGAACGTTAAATTATTAATTGGAAGATCCGTAATTGAACCGCCGATTGTTAAACCCATTTGATTGCGTTGATCCTCCGAATTAAATAGTCCGGAGAGTGTTATCTCGTCAATAAAAAGTGTTGAATATACATGCGTATTCTTCAAATGATTTTTTGAGCTGACGCCAAAAAAGAATTGCGAGTTTGAACCGGCGGAGTTGTTTTGTCTGCTGAGATAGTGATCAACAACTCTGAAGAATGCTAATGGGAAAAAATAAACCGGCTCAAGCTTATCACTATATATAATAGATTCACCAAGCGAAATGTCCAAGCCTTTCAAAGGTGTTATTGTTAAGGTATGAGAAGCAAGAAATTTATCTCTAAACAAAAATCTTTGTCCATCATTATAAACAGGATAGAAACTATTAGAATCTACTATGTCCGAAGCAAGCCAGGCATGAATGTAATTAAATCTTAACCAGCTTACAGGCTGCACATCTAATCTAATAAATGGAAAGGATGGGGCTTTTTGAGAAAGTACAAGCTTGCCGCTTTCACCGTATCCCCATTCTAAAAAATCTTTCCCAACTGCAAAACTTCCCCAACTCCAACCAGTTGCAATTGTAGTTTTGCCTTCACTGTATTGAATATTAGTTCCATGCCCCCTTGAACTGATGCCTGTAACCGGGGTAAAACTTTTGCTGAAATCAACTCCTTTCCCATTTTCTGAATTATCCCTAAAATCAAAACTAAAACCAATAGCATCAGAAACGTACCCGTAAAAATACACACCGTTCCAAAAATGATTATTGCGCAGTCCATCATTTTTTCCGTAAGAGTAACCCAAAATTGGACTCAGATTAAAAGTAAACAAATCATCTTTGTAAGAAAACAATCTCATTCGTCCAGCATCATCTTTGCCTAAATAAGAGAAGTGCTTTGTAGTATCGGTTTTCAAATTCAATTCATAAAAGAAATCCTGCTTAAAAAATTCAAGCTCTTCTTTTTCAAGCGATGTTAATTCAGAAAGTTTTTCAGAAACTTCACTAAGTTTCTCTGAAATATATTTTCGAGAAAGAGGTTTAATTTCATCATTGAAAGTGATTGTTCCTTTCTGACTTAAACGCGAAAGGAAATTATAGACATCCCGATGCAGAGGTTCATAAACTACCTGTGCCTGCATTTGCAAACAAGTCACTATAAAGAAAAGAACAATTATTTTTTTCATTTAAATTTCCTGATGATTTTTTAGCTAAATTATAAACGTGCTGCAATTTGAAAATAAATATAAAAAAGTACTGCCGATATTTTTAATTGACCGACTCTTTAATCTTTTCCACCACAAAAGCGATTTGTTCTTTGGAAACGTCAGGATAAATCGGAATTGCTAATGAAGTTTCAGTTGCATTTTCAGCAAATGGAAAATCTCCCTTTTTATAATTGAGATTTGAGAAGCATTCCTGTTGATGGAAAGAAACGGGGTAATAAATTTCGGATGATACTTCATTATCCGCAAGATATTTTTTCACTTCGTCTCTGTTTTTCATCCTGATTATGTACTGATTATAAATATGATAATTAGTTAAGCCGTTTATATTTTTACAAACAGCAGCAGGCAAAAGCACTTTATTTTTTTCATCAAATGAAGTTCTACCCACCCCTTCGGACAAACCTGATTGAATAAACATACTATTATAGGTTTCGGCATTTTCTCTTCGTTTGGCAGACCACGAATTTAAATGAGGTAATTTTACATTCAGTACGGCGGCTTGTAAAGCATCTATTCTGAAGTTTCCACCAATCACTTTGTGATAATATTTTTGTTCGCCGCCATGTACTCGCATAATTTTTAATTTATAAGCAAGTCCATCATCGTTGGTTGCTACTAATCCACCGTCGCCGTAACCGCCAAGATTTTTACTCGGGAAGAAAGAAAAACAGCCGATGTCGCCGATTGTGCCGACACATCTGCCATCCTTGTACTGCGTGCTGATTGCTTGTGCCCCATCCTCAATAACACGCAAATTGTGTTTGCCGGCAATCTCCATTATTTTATCCATCTCGCAGCTTTGACCATAAAGATGAACAGGAATAATAGCTTTGGTTTTGGATGTAATTTTAGATTCAATTTGATCAACATTAATATTGAAAGTAACCGGATCAATATCAACAAAAACGGGGGTGGCATTTAATCTTGAAACAACTCCTGCTGTTGCAAAAAAAGAATAAGTTGGGACAATAACTTCATCATCAGGCTTAATACCAATTGCCATCAGCGCTAACAATAGAGCATCTGTGCCGGAAGAAACTCCATAGGTATATTTGCAGCCGAGAAATTCACTTAACGATTTTTCAAGTTTCTCAACTTCTGGACCAAGAATAAAATATTGTGATTCAGAAACACGAAGCACTGCTTCGTCTAATTCTTTTTTAAGAGATTGATATTGCGGGTGTAAATCTAATAATGGAACTTTCATTAATTCTCCGTTAAAAATATTATGATAAAATTAAATAGAAACGAAAGGAAAAATAATTACGACGATAGTTCAGCCGCCAAATCGTTAGATAAAATCTTTTTCCATTTTGTTGAATGGAATTGCAAACTTGTCCTTCTCGGATACAATTGGTAATTCAACTTTCCAATCAATATTCAATTCGGGATCGGAAAAAAGAATTGCTCGCTCGTGTTCTTTGCTGTAATAGTCAGTGCATTTGTAAGCAAAAATTGCAAAATCAGAAAGCACTGAAAATCCGTGAGCGAATCCCGGCGGAATCCAAAGTTGTTTGTGATTTTCAGCGGAAAGTTCTTCTGAATGATATTTCCCAAAGGTGGGTGAATTGAATCTTATATCTACTGCTACATCAAGCACAATTCCAAACAATACAAAACAAAGTTTTCCTTGCACTTTATCACCAATTTGATAATGCAGCCCTCTTACAGTTCCTTTTTGTGACTTTGAAATATTATCCTGAACAAAATTAAAATTTAATCCTGCTTCCTGATATTTTTTCAAGTTAAACGATTCAAAAAAATAGCCGCGGCTGTCTTCAAATACTTTTGGTTTGATAATCAGAACTCCGTCTATAACAGTTTTAAGAATTTCCATGCGGTTCTATATTTTCTTTCAATATTTTTTCGAGATAATTCCTGTACAAAGAATTCGGCATTGCTGACACAAGTTTTCCAAACTCAGAAAATGTTATAAAAGATTTGTTGAATGCGATCTCTTCGAGGCAAGCGACTTTCAACCCCTGCCTGTCTTCAATTACGCCAAAGAAATTTGAAGCAGCAAGTAACGCTTCGGGAGTACCTGTATCAAGCCACGCGACTCCGCGTCCAATCTTTTCCACCTTAAGTTTTTCTTTTAACATATAGGTTTTATTAACATCCGTTATTTCAATCTCCCCCCTGGCTGAAGGCTTAAGATTTTTTGAAATATTTATAACTTCATTATCAAAAATGTATAAAGCGGGAACAGCATAATTTGATTTTGGGATTTTAGGTTTTTCTTCGATTGAAATTGCTTTGCCTTCTTTGTCAAATTCGACTATACCATATCTTTCAGGATCAGTTACTTTGTAGCCAAAAATTACTGCGCCATTTTTTAGCTCAAGTGCTTTGTAAAAAAAATCAAGATAGCCGTAGAAAATATTGTCACCCAAAATAAGCGTAACGCAATCACTGCCAATAAATTTTTCGCCAATAATAAAGGCTTCGGCAATTCCGTTTGGTGCATCCTGCAAAGCATAGGAAATATTTATACCAAGATGCGATCCATCTCCAAACAAATGTTTGTACATCGGGATAGTCTCTTTATTTGATATAATAAGAATGTCTTTTATTCCGCCAAGCATTAATATTGATACGGGATAATAAATAAGCGGCTTATCATAAATAAGCGCTAATTGTTTGCTGTAAACTTTTGTGATGGGATAAAGACGGGAGCCTGCCCCGCCGGCTAAAACTATTCCTTTCATATCTGAAATATATTAAAATTCCCTTTAAGTGATTTGAGATTCAGAACCATTAACTTCAAATTTATTTATAAGATTTTTATAATAAAGTTCCTCTTAAAACGAACAGAGCAACGGTGAAATAAATCACAACCCCGATTACATCAACTAATGTTGCTACTAATGGTGCCGAAGAAGTAGCCGGATCAAGTTTTAATCTTTTCAAAATAAATGGAAGCATTGAACCTGACAACGTTCCCCACAGAACCACTCCCACTAAGGAAATACTTACGGTTGCCCCGATTAAAGCCCAGTGTTCGCCGTAAGCATCAGATGAAATGCCCCATACCGTAATCCTTAAAAATCCTATTAATGCTAATGCGCTTCCAAGGGCTAATCCGGTTATCAATTCTCTTTTAAAAACCATAAACCAATCTGTCAAAGTAATTTCACCGAGTGACAAAGCTCTGATAACTAATGTTGCTGCCTGTGAGCCTGAGTTACCGCCGCTGGAAATGATCAATGGAATAAACAATGTCAAAACCAATGCGCGGCTAATTTCATCTTCAAAAAACGCCATCGCAGAAGCAGTGAACATTTCACCGATGAATAAAACTGCAAGCCAGCTTCCTCTTTTTCTTAGCATAGTTGGAAGTGAAATTGTTGAATATGCTTCATCCAACGCCTGAATAGCTGCTAACTTTTGAATATCTTCTGTCGCCTCTTCTTCGGCAACATCGAATACATCATCAAATGTAACTATACCAATTAACATTCCAGCACTGTCAACAACGGGCAACGCCACCCTGTCATATTTCTTAAAAACTTCTACTGCAGATTCCTGATCATCGTTCACATGAAGTTCGACAAAATTTTCATCCATTAAATCAGCCACAGTGTTATGAAGCGGCGCAAGAAGAAATTCTTTGATCTTAACGTCATCAATTAATTTCCCTTTATCATCAATTACATAAACTATATTAAGCGTCTCTTTATTATTTCCATGTTCACGAATGTAATCCAAAGTTTGTTGAATTGTCATTTCCGGTTTAATAGCAATGTAATCGGGCGTCATTAAACGACCGACGCTATTATCAGGATAACCGAGTAAGGCAACGGCGATTTTTCTTTCTTCGTGAGATAGCAATTGAATCAAATGCTTGGCAGCGGATGCCGGCAATTCTTCAAACAAAGCTGTTCGATCATCAGGGTCCATTTCATTTAGAATTGAAGCCACTTCTTCTTTGCCCATTGCTTTAAGAAGATTTTCCTGAAAGTCGAAATCGAGATATTCGAATGTATCAGCAGCTATATCTTTTGGCAGCAGCCTAAAAACTAATACCTGATCTTTCTCGGAAACCTGGTAAAATAATTCAGCTATATCTGCCGGTGTCCACTCACTCAGTACTTCCTTGAGGGTGCCAAATTGCCGGTTTTCTATTAACGATAGGATTTCAGGTTGGAGTAATTGACTGAGCATTTGCACCTTCTCCTATTTTAAGTGAATGATTTGGTTACTACTTATTTACATGCTCAAAATTTAATTTAAGTGCGTTACAAAATAGATTTTGATCGCTGAAAAAACAATTGATCTTCTGCTTTATCTAAAAATTTTTCACTAACTTCCTATTAAAAATGGAGACAGTCTTTCGATTATGAAAATTATTTGCGATGAAAATATATCTTTTGCCGAAGCAGCTTTCACACAGTTTGGAAAGGTTGAATTGATGCAAGGAAGAAAAATAAACAATGCCACTCTACTCAAGGCTGATGTTTTAATTGTTCGATCAATCACCCGGGTGGATAAATCTTTACTCGAAAATACTAACATTAAATTTGTTGGCACGGCTACCATTGGGACTGACCATGTTGATATAAATTACCTCAATAAAAAAAATATAAAATTTACTGATGCTGCCGGATGTAACTCCGATGCAGTAGCCGAGTATCTTTTTACTGCGCTGTTCAGAATTTTAGTTGATAAAAATATTTCATTGAAGCATAAAGGCATAGGTGTTATTGGCGTTGGCAATATCGGAAGCAGAGTTGTAAAATTGGCAAGGGCGGCGGGACTGGAAATTATTATGAATGATCCGCCACTGCAAAGAAAAACAAGCAATAAAGATTATGCCCCATTAGAAGAGGCTTTGCAGGCTGATATTGTTACATTTCATGTTCCGCTTCTTTTGGATGACAAAGATAAAACGATTCACCTGCTTGATCAGAAAAAAATCAAATCAATGAAAGATGGAATTATTTTAATCAACGCCTCGCGCGGACCCGTGATTGATAATACCGCCCTGTTATCTTTTATAGAAAAAAAGAAATTAAATGTTGTGCTCGATGTTTGGGAACACGAACCCGAAGTTGATATTAATCTTCTCAATCAAACATTAATGGCAACCCCGCACATTGCCGGTTATTCGCTCGAAGGCAAGGTGAATGGTACCTATTTGATATACAAAAATTTTTGCGATTTTCTTGGGGAAGCCCCAACCTGGAAGCCGACTCTTGCAATACCCGAAGATTCACTTATTGAAGCAGAAGAAAATAAATCAGATGAAGAAACCCTGGATTTTATTTTTTCGAAAGTTTATCAAATTCGCCGTGATGATAAAAAGATGCGACACCTAAATGAGCTTGATGCAAAACTTCGCCCCTCTTATTTTGATTTAATGCGGAAAGAATATCCTTACCGCCGTGAGTTTAATAATTATTCTATAAAAAAAGCACCGAAACATTTGAAAAAAATTCTTCAAGCATTCAGATTTAATTTAGTGGATTAATCATCCTTTAATTTAAATTCAATTGGAATGATCATCTGAACATTTATTGGTCGCCCGCGCTGTAAACCAGGTTTAAATTTTGCGTAGTAAACGATTGTTCGCGCTGCATCATCACAGCCAAACCCAAGCCCTTCAACAACGTCGGCAGATGTAACATCGCCGTTTTTATTAATGAATGCTTTTATTTTAACCACACCTTCAATTTCGTTTTCACGTGCATCATCAGGATAGAGAACTTTATTCTGCAGTTTCTTCATTCCTCCAACCGGTTCGGGCATTATCTCTGCAGTTAAATAATAGGCGGGATCATCTTCAAGTTCGTCGTTCACTTCAAGCGGCACAAGCTCTTCAACTGATGAATTTTTCTTTACCACCTTTCTTGTTTCAATATTTTCACTGGAAGCCAATTCCTCCAATTTAATATTTTCTTTTTCCGGGAATAGCGGTTCCTGCACCATCCTTCCTTCGACATACATTACGTCTTTTTGATAAACACCAAGTGAGTCAAAATACGAAGTGGGTCCTTCGCGCTTGCCCGCTTCCACTACAAACATTTCGTAAAGAATTCCTGCGGCAGTATAATTTTTTATAAGTCCACTGACTTTGCCGTTTATGTAGTTCAACTCTTGTTTCAAATTCCCATTATCATAATAAATCCAGGCTGCACCATTGCGGACTTTATTTTTATAACAAACCTTTGATTCAATTTTACCATTGGGGAAGTAGGAGATTAACGTATCTTGTTGCGCCAATAGGTTCAGGTTAAAAAATAATATAATGGCTATTAAAAAAAATTTGTTCATGGATTGACTTGATTCATAAAATTTAAACGGCAAAAGATAATATTTAATTTTGAGTAATAAGAGGCAGAATAATTGCAACGATAAAAATCAGAATTGCAATTCCTAAAAAGAAATAACCAACCTCAGCATCGTATTTTAAAATTCCTATTTCACTTAGAAGATAGTTCCAATCGTGATAAACTTTATTGCCGCCTAGAAGTGGAAGTTTTTGCTCTTGTGCATCGGCAGCATAGACAGAAATATTAATAAAATTTTGTCCAAGCCAAAGCAACGAAAACTGCACTCCTGTTCTATAAAAATTTCTAAAAAAATATAAAGCAATAATTGAAGGAATAATTATCTGCATCAAAGTTCCGCCAAGCGTGTAAATATACTTTCCGAATAACATAAAGAAAACATGCCCTGCTTCGTGAATTACAAGATCAGCGTTATCAATTAGTCCATAATTGCCGCGGTTCAAAATCCAGTAGAGTGCAATTGGGATTATAATTATCGAGGGGATCCACTTCTTTACAGAATCCCATTTCGAATATGGCTGAGCCTTTTTTAGATTTCGCTCAAGTTCTTTTAAATCTTCAGTTTTCAATTTTGTTCAGAATAAATTCAGTTTTATCTTGCATTAAAATAATAATCAAATCCCTTTGTTCAATTTAAATATAATTTTATCGAAAGGATAAATATGAAAAAGTCCGTTTTGTTTTTATTTGTGATAGTTTTTGCAATCGGTATTTTTGCGCAGGATTTCCGCACACCCCGCCCAAGCCCCGATGCAACGGTAAGCCAGTATGTTGGAGTAACAAAAATCACGATTGATTATAGCTGTCCCGCTGTAAAAGGTCGTACAATTTGGGGCGAGTTGGTTCCATTTGGAAAAGTTTGGCGAACCGGCGCTAATGAAGTAACCTCTATCACTTTTGATGATGCAGTAAAAATTAATGGGAATGAACTCCCTGCCGGTACTTATGGAATTCACACCATCCCCAATCAAAATGAATGGGAAATAATTTTCAGCAAGGATACTAAAGTTGATGGCGGTTCCGGTTATGAAGAAACAAAAGATGCATTACGTATAAAAGTTACCCCTGAACCAAATCCGTTTACAGAAAGAATGACTTTCACTTTCTCGGAAATGACTGAAACTTCTACTAAAGTAAATCTTAACTGGGAAAAACTAAAAGTATCATTTAATATTGAAGTTGAAACTCAGCAACTGACTCTTGATAAAGCAAGAAATTCTTTTAAGTCAGGTGAGCTTATGGCCGCGGCAAGCTACTGCCTGCAAAATAATATCAATCTTGATGAAGGATATAAATGGATTCAAGCTTCAACAATGATTAATGAAAATTATTTCAGCACAAGATTGCTTGCACAATATCTTGCAAAGATGGATAAGAAGAGCGAAGCCATCGCTACAATGGAAAAAGCAATCGAAATGGGAAGCAAAATGCCCGACCCTCCTTTTGATTTTGAAGCTATGAAAAAAATGCTTGAAGATTGGAAGAAGTAAATTCCTCAGACAATGTTTTGAACATTAAAGAGACGTTTTAAAGTTTTTTATTAACACACCATGCCTTGGCTGACAAATTGTTTCATATTCAATACGTCAGCCACTGGATGGCAATGCCAACACTTATGCGACAACCTTTACCTTATTTGTGGCACATTTCGAAATTTCTTTTCAACTAATTATGATATTGAACTTTATTAGTGCAGTAACTAAATTTACTCCCACAATCGTCTCATCACATATGAGTTGAACTAGTATTTCAAATTAAAAATTCTGATATGGTTCAAAATGAAATTGATTAATCCATTAAAAATTGTCTCGATTTTGTTATTGACCTTCTGGATAAATTTGTTCTCACAGGATACAACTTCTATAGCTGTTATTTATAATATCAACTCCCAAATGAGTAATGAAATTGCAAATTATTACGCTTCCAAAAGAAACATCCCATCCTTGTATTTGCTTGGTATTAGCTGTGTCACCGATGAGGTAATTGATAAAGATTACTACGATCAGTATATACGTGATGTCGTTCGATATCAAATTGAAAGCAGGGGAATAAAAGATAAAATAAAATATTTAGTGACAACAAAAGGGATGCCTCTAAAAATAAAATCAAGTCCTGACAAATGTCAAACCGTTCAACCAGGCGGAGGTTCAATCGAATCATTTCTTTGTTTGCTATTCTATGACCTTGACGATTACTGTGGCGGCTTGGTCGAAAATCTTTATTATAAAGAAAATGCTGTGTTTAATAGTTTCGAATTTGATTACAAAAAATTTTGCCCTGATACAATGACTGCAAAAATTTCGTACCTCTCAAGTCGTTTGGATGCATATACAATTGAAGATGTAAAAGCAATGATTGACCGGGGACTGAGCGGCGATCTTAGCCTGACAGGAAAAATTATTTTAGATCGTGACCCTTCTATTAGTTATGATCGAATGATAGAAGCAAATAATAATCTCACAAATCTTGGATACGCCTCAAATTTGGTTTTTGATAATTCTAATGTAAATATTGCTTCCATAGGTTCGAATCAAACGGCAATTGGCTATTGCGGTAATGGCAGTCATGCTTCTGTAAATCCCTTCATGGGGTGGGACTCGTCTATTGGATATTTGGGTGGCGCAAACTTTTTATGGGAAAATGGTGCTGCCTTTTCGACTTATGAAAGTTTTAACGCCAATAGTTTTTATTACCAGGATAATGGATGTGATTTCGGTGGAGGAAATGGGCAGTTACTCGGACACGTTGCACGTCAAAATTTAATCGCAGATTTTATTCGGGATGGAGGAACTGTTGCCGTTGGCAATGTTTATGAACCTTCAGCCCATAATATTTTGGATGAATCAATCTTTTTTGTCCGATATCTCGAAGGGCATTATTTTATTGATGCTGCTTATATGTCTTTACCTTTGCTTAGATTTCAAAATGTTGTCATTGGCGACCCGCTTTGTTTAATAAGCAATAAAATTCATGGCAATGGAGCAAATGTAATTGACGAAGATTTTGAACTTCTGCAGAACTATCCAAATCCATTTAACAACGTTACTACCATCAATTTCTATTTGAAATTTGAAGGAAATGTTAGAATTCAAATAATGGATACTCTTGGAGAGGTAGTGGAAGATTTGGTAAATGGCTTATTAACTTCCGGAAATCATCAGATAAATTTTGCCCCAAAAAATCTGGCATCAGGCACATATCTTTGTACACTGATATTTAATGGGAAAATAAAATCAACTAAGCTTATGTTGCTGAAATAAGTTTACTGCCAAATGAATCCGGTTTGACTATAATACTTAAAAAGTCAGATATTTATGGATTCCTATTTGTACCTAAGATTGCATATTGACCGTTGATGCCTTAAGCTGTTAAGCCTATTTTTGAGTTGTAAAAAAAAGAATTAAATAATCTGAGGTATTTATTGAATAAATTATTAAAGTTGTTCCTATCCGCACTATTGATTGCGTTTGTTGGATTTACGATTGTCAAAAGTGACAATAATATTAAGATTGAAGAAGAATATAGTCAAGATTCTATAACCGCGGATGAAGAAACAAATTTAGTCAACACTACAATGGTAGATTTTATCCCTAAAGGTGAAATGAAAGCATCCTGGTATGGACCTAAATTTCACGGAAAATCTACTGCAAACGGTGAAATTTATGATCAGACGGCATTTACTGCCGCACATAAAAACTTAAAATTTGGCACTTTATTAAGATTAACAAACTTAAAAAATGGAAAATCAGTAGTAGTAAGAATTAACGATAGAGGACCTTACATTCATGGCAGAGATCTCGATCTATCAAAAGCTGCAGCAGAATCTTTAGAAATGATGAACCCCGGAGTTATCAAAATCAAAGTTGAAGAGATAAAAATAAAAGGTTTGAACAATCCGGTAGTAGCAGTTAATTAAAAAAACTTTCATTTTAAAAATTGGCCTGTTTATTCAGGCTATTTTTATTTTAAAACTAACTTTTGGAGAAAAACTGTTTACACCTACTGAAAACAGAAGATTATACTATCACTCCATCTTCATATCACGTGTCATTAAATCAAGTGTAGCTTTTATCGGGTCTTTATCTTCAAACAAAATCCTATAAACTTCGGTTGTAATTGGTGTTTCCACATTAAATTTATTAGCTAATTGAGAAGCCGACTTACTTGTTTGAACACCTTCGGCAATCATTTCCATATTCTTTAAAATATCTTTTAATTTTTTGCCGGCACCAATTTGCTCTCCAACGAAACGATTTCGGCTGTGTCTGCTCATACAGGTAACTATTAAATCACCCATTCCTGATAAGCCTGCAAAAGTTTCAGGAAGTGCTCCCATCGCAAGACCCAATCGGGAAATTTCTGCAACCCCGCGAGTCATTATAGCTGCTTTTGTATTATCTCCATATTTCGCTCCATCAATTATTCCAGCTCCGATTGCAATTACATTTTTGAATGAGCCGCCAAGTTCAACACCTAAAATATCCGTTGAAGAATAAACCCGGAAGTACGGAGTCATAAAAGCGACCTGGATTAGTTTGGATGTTTCATGATTTTTTGATGCAGCAACAACGGCAGTGGGAATTTTCCGGCTGACTTCTTCAGCATGGCTGGGACCGGAAAGCACCGCAATTTGGTTCTCATCCAATTCAGCAATTTCATCTTTAAGCATTTGAGACATTGTCATAAGCGAGTTGTTCTCAATTCCTTTTGCAACACTCAGCAAAATTGTATTTTTAATTTCACTAAAATCAATTTGATGAATAACACTTCTCAAAAATTGAGAGGGAACGGCAAGTACAAGTACATGTTTCTTATTTACCGCTTCGTTAAGGTTATGCGTAATTATTAATTCTGTTGGAATTTGAATACCGGGCAGGTAAATTTCGTTAGTTCTATTTTTACTAAGGAGTTTAGCGTAGTTGCTTTTATATTCCCACAGAGTAACTTCATGCCCATTATTATGCAGAAGTATTGCCAGTGTAGTTCCCCAGCCTCCAGCACCAAGGATAGAGATTTTCATTAGTATTTAGATTTAACTTTTTTTGGAGAAGCTAAGTTTGTTTTCGCTTCCGTTTAATATGCGAACAATATTTTTTCGATGATTAAAAATCACAAATAGAGATACAAAAACCACAAATGGCAATAGAGTATTATAACCTTGAATATCAACATTGAAAATATTTTCGCGGATTATTAATGCAAGCGGAACGGCAACAGCCCCCAAAATAGAGCCAAGCGAAACATATTTGGAAATAAACACAACAACTATAAACACACCAACAGCAATTAACATATCTACTGTAACTATCATCAACAGCATACCTAATGCAGTTGCAATTCCTTTACCCCCCTTGAAACCTGCAAACACAGTCCAAACATGTCCGATAACGGCAGCGATGCCGGCTATAATTTGAACCAATGTAAAATCATCAAAAGGGGTCGCATTTTCAAATGGAATGTTGCCATAATGAAGCCTTGCTATAACGATTACGGCAATAACGCCTTTCAGGACATCAAGAAATATAACAAAGACTCCATGCTTCCATCCCAAAACTCTCATTACGTTTGTTCCTCCGGCATTGCCGCTGCCGTGCTCACGTATATCAATTCCTTTAACAGCTTTGCTGACTATTATGCTAGTGGGAATAGAACCGACGAGATATGAAAGAATTATGATTGCTGCAAGTAAAAACATATTTAAACCTTAAAATTTGATCAAAAACTAATCAGATTATCGCTAATATCCAAAAGTTTTTTAATGATTAACTATTTCTAAAAAAGAATAATATTGCGTTAGATACTTCATCGCGTACAATGATTCAACTTTAAATTAATCCATTAAGTATTAAAGTGCTGTTTTTATTTAAAAAATCATTGCCTATATTTGAACACAAAAAAAGGAATTAAATAATGGCAAAACAACAATCATTTGCTGATAAAGCAAAATCAAAAAAGAAACAGGATGGAGTTAACGTTAAAGTGATTAAGACTGTTAAAACCGAAAAAGGGACATTCAAATTTCACGAACGTTTTGTTCGTCTTGATGATGTTTCGAAAGTTTCTGAAATAAAGTGATTTGAAGAAGCGGTGATTAACCGCTTTTTCTTTTTATAATGGAACTTCATTCCTGCTCGAACAATTCAAGACTAATTGAACCCTCCAACCGGAGTAGCTTTTCTTTCACTTCCAATCCTCCTGAATAACCTGTCAATTTTCCATTCTTGCCAATCACCCTATGACATGGGATAACTATCGGCAATGGATTTAAACCCACTGTTCGCCCGACTGCACGAATCGTATTTTTACCACCGGCTTTTTCTGCAATTTGCTCGTAACTTTTTGTTTCACCCCATTGAATTTTTAAAATCTCATTCCAGACTTTTAACTGAAATTCAGTACCTTGAATATCAATAGAGATTTCAAATTTTTTCCTTTTACTTTCAAAGTATTCTTCTAATTGAATGAAGATATCAAAAGTGTATGGATCATCGTTCCTGAGTTTTGTGGCATTTTTATAATTTGAAATTAGCTGTTTATTATTGATAATAATTTTTCGCAAACCAATCGGCGAGCTGATAATATCAAACCTGATTTTACTGATTACTGCCGATGAGATGAAAATATTTTCGGGATTATTCATTTAACAATAACGGAAAAACTATTGCCTGATTTAATTAAATTTTTATCCGGGGACAACTTCAATTGCCGGATCAACATCTCGCTTCAGCAATCCTTCAATTGCGCTAAGAGTGCCGCTTATCGAACTCGGGCAGCTTCCACAAGCGCCTTGATATCTGATCCTAACTGTAAACCCCTCGATGCCAAGAACTTCAAGCCCGCCGCCATCACCTGCAAGTGCAGGGCGAACCCGCTGATCTAAGATCTGATTAATTTGTTTTAAAAGAGCGTCGGAATTTGCATCAACAGTAATTTCTTTTTCAGCCGGGATAAGGTTTTTATCGAAAGATTTTAAAAAATTAATAAACGGTTTCTGAATTTGCCCCCAGCTTACATCCTTATTTTTTTCGATGGTGACAAACTTATCCATATAAAAAACTGACTCTACACCAGTAATCTGAAAAATACCCTTTGCAAATGGATCTTCGGCTGCCGATTCGGCAGTGGAGTATTGTCTTTTTTCGTGGAGAAGTAATTTCTCACTCAATATAAATTTTAATGCCTGTGGGTTTGGCGTTAGGTCAACATCTTGTACTATTAACATTATTATTCAACTCCTATTTTTTTTCAAAATTAACTTAAGCAATTCTAAACTTCAAGTCGAATGTTTTTATCTGAATTTTTAGTGTGGTTTGAAATGAAATATAAAGAGTAGCGTGAATAACAATTTTAACTTTTTCATTTTAATATCCCCTTTTTAGTATTTTTAAATGGACAAAATGAGCAAACACTAAATCTTTAGTGATGCTAAACGTGATAGTTGTCTAATTACCCGGCATAGCAGGATCAGTGTTATGCTGGTTTTATTTTATTGGTGGCGATCTATCCATTTTATACTCCTTTTCTTAATATTTTTGACCGATTATTATTTTTGCTTGTATTCCCTCATATCCTGTTGTGGCAACTAATTTGTTTCTTGCATCAACAGATAAATATGCTCCGTTTGTTAAACCTATTTGGTTCATATAACTTTTCCACGATATGCCATTGAAATGTAAAAACTCACCAAATGCACCAGCAATGAAAACATCATTAACATCTTGTCCCTTAATTTTATTTTCAAAGTAACTTGTAATATCAAGTGGATCTCCTTTCCATATATTTTGGTGTAACTTGAATTTTTCATAAGTACCCGAACCTACCAAGTAATATTTCCTGTTTGGTATAAACCAAATACCAAATAATGGTTCTTCTATACCATTCTTATTTAATATTTCAACATTGTCATTTGTAATTTTTAATACTTCTTTATCAAAACCTTGAAAAATATTAGCCGCCACAGCCAGTATCTCCCACTCCCCTGTCTTATCGTTGTAGTCACCCCAAATGTCATTTATATTCAATTCCGTTCCGCTTTCTATCTTCTGCCAGCCGCCGCTTACGCCGGAGTAGTGCGCAATGTTACCCCCGTTACCTACTACATACAAATCCTCACTCGATGTGCCCCAGATTTTGTTGATAGTGAAGGACCATGGTAAACAAATAGTTGTAGTTTGTACTCCATTTTCTATTCTAGTAATTTGATCGCCATCTACTCCAATCCAAATATCATTTTCATTAAAAATCTGAATTGATCTGGCTGGGTACGATGATAAGTTTTGCTGTCCACAAATTGTATAAAACATTATTCTTTTTAATTCCCACTGACTTCCATCCCAGTGAGCAGCATTATAAGCGTGAGGGTCGGGGTTGCCAAGCGAGTCATTCATATAAATCTCGCCAACTGCCCAGATGTTGTTCTCGTCTATTATAGCTACATCGTAAAGTACACTGCTGCTGTGCTCGCCAAACTCCCAACTCTGCCAGGTAAAGTTGTGGCTTGTGGTGTCAAGTGTTTGGGCTGTTACGGTTTCGCTTTTTATTGTCGTGTCTGGTTAGTCTTGCTTTAAAGTTGTGAGGTTTGTTTGGTAACAAACTGTCTATGTAAAGCACTGTGTCACTACAGCACAGACTGATAGCCTGTGCTACAGTGTCTTTTAATAATATTATTTCAGAGGGAAAGGTTATGCTGTCGGTTTTAATGCTCAACCAAACTTCAGTGCAGGAAACATCTTCAACAGAAAGAGTGATTTTGCGTAAGTCAGGCGGCGGAACAACAGGAGGGGGTTCACTGCTGTCGCAGGAGAGTGATGTAATGAGCAGAAACAAAGCAAAACAAAAATAACCGAACAAGCGAACCATAAAAGTACCTCCATCAAAAAACACAATTAAGAAAAACAGGAGTGAAAATTAAATGCGGGAATTAGCCGCAACGAAAATTGCACTCCATAATTTCAAGATAACGAATTAAATACAGCAACAATAATATCGTTGCTCCCTAAAAAATTTTTATTACAACAAAGATGAATTTTGTTTTAAAAAATCAATCAGTAATAATGTACGAAAGAGGTTTTAAAAAATTATAGAAGTGAAATAAAATATGCGGGTAAAAAATAAGCGCTGAATTTATAAATCATTTTATAACTTTGCTCATCGGATTTTATTTCAATAATACACTACTCGGCTTAATGAAGAAAATACTTATTGTTTTTACCGGCGGAACTTTTTCGATGATGATTGATAAAGAAACCGGCGGAGCTATCCCCCGATTTTCCGGCGAAGAGTTGATGAACATGATTCCATCTGCAAAATCACTTGCTGAAATTCATTGCTTTGACTTTGGTAAATATCCTGGTCCGCACGTTACCCCCCAACTAATGCTTGATTTATCTCAGAAAATATCTGCTCAACTTGCAGCAAATAATTTTGATGGGGTCATCGTTACTCACGGAACAGACACACTTGAAGAGACTGCTTACTTTCTTGATCTTACAGTTAGAACTGATATACCAATCGTGATGATCGGCTCAATGAAAAACAGTTCGGAACCTGATTGGGATGGTCCTCAAAACCTAATTGATGCAATTCATATTTGTTTAAATGATAATTCTAAAAATCTCGGCGTGCTCGTTTGCCTTAATGGCGAAATAAATTCAGCAAGTGAAGTAACAAAAATTTTTTCCGATTCGGTCGAATCTTTTAAAAGTTTGGACTTTGGTACACTCGGTTTCGTTCAGAATGGAAGAGTAATTTTAAACCGGCTGCCGCGTCATCTCGAAAAAATTGTTACAAGAAAAATTGATACTAACGTTGATCTTCTCACAGTCTATGCCGGAATGGATGAAAAGTTTTTCAAGTATTCAGCCGACAGCGGAGTTGATGGAATTGTAGTTGAAGCGCTGGGTGTTGGCAATGTGCCTCCCCCTGCTTTTGAAGGGATTAAATATGCGGTTGGAAAAGGAATCCCGGTCGTACTAACTTCCCGGTGCCCGGCGGGAGAAACTGATGACATTTATAGTTATCCCGGCGCCGGTAAACATCTGCACAATCTCGGAGTTATATTTTCAGAATATTTGAATGGTCAAAAAGCTCGAATAAAATTAATGATTGTGCTTGGTTTAACAAAAGACATAAAAAAAATAAGAAAATATTTTGAATGAAAGAGCAGTTATTATGCTTTTTATAAATAATTTTTTAACGACTATTATTAACACGGAAGCAAAATGATTATTCATCCTACAGCTATTATTGATAAAGAAGTTCAACTTGGAAAAGATGTTCAAGTTGGAGCATTTGTTGTAATTAAAGGCAGCGTGATAATTGGTGACCGAAGTGTTATTAAAGATCACGCAATTTTATATGGACCAATTTCTATGGGGGAGGGCAATACGGTTCATCCAGGCGCAGTTGTCGGGAACATCAGTCAGGATTTGAAATACAAAGGCGAAGCATCGCAGGTAATTATCGGCAACAACAATTCAATTCGTGAATGCGTAACAATTCATCAAGGTACAATTGCAAATGATGGAAAAACTATCATCGGGAATAATAATCTTATCATGGCTTATACACACATTGCTCACGATTGCATACTTGGTAATAATATTATAATTGCCAATTCAACTCAGCTTGCCGGTCATATTGTAATAAATGATTTTGCTTATATCGGCGGCTTGGTGGGCATTCATCAATTTGTAACTATCGGGCAAAATTGTTTTGTGGGTTTTATGAGTCGAATAAACAGAGATGTCCCTCCCTTCGTTACGGTAGAGGGAAACCCTGCACGCGAAAGGGCGATAAATGTAGAAGGATTGAAAAGGAAACATTTTACCACGGTTGAAATCTCAGCATTAAAAAAAGCCTTTAATATTTTTTTCGTTCAAGGAAAATCAATGAATGAAAAATTAGATTTACTTAAAAAGGAAGAAATCTCCGATGAGCCGCATGTAATTTTATTAAAAGATGCTCTTTCATCAAGCGCCGAAGGGAAATATGGAAGAGCGCTCGAAGCTTTAAGAAATAACTAAACCGTTTCTCTCAACTTCACTAAAAAATGTTTTTATTCAACGATATTATTTTTCTCTTCAAACAAAAAAGAAATGATTTACCTGTTTCGGAAATCCTGTGGGTTATTGCCGGACAAACACTTAATGTGATTCTTGGATTTGCAATAATTAAAATCCTTTCGCGGATGGGTACTGAAAGCTACGGCAATTATGCTTTGATTATTACTTTCGCTGCTTTACTCGGATTAATTTTTTATGGCCCGCTTCAGCAGGGATTTATCAGGTTTTATTATGTTTATTCCAATAAAGGATTGGCGAACGTTTACGCTTCTCTCCTGATCAACATCCTTTTAATATCATTTTTTGTTTTTATCGTAATTGCAATTGCTGTCGGGTTTTTAAAAGATTTTATCTCGATTCCTTTTTCGTTTTTATTTGTACTTACTGCAAGTGCTTTTGTAATCATCTCGAAGATAAGTGAGACTTTTAATTCACTTTTAAATTTGTTGAGGAAGCGAAAAGAAAATGCAATAATTCAAACACTCGAGAAGATCTTACAGGTCATTCTTCTGTTCGTTCTTCTTAATCAGAAAAGATTATTACTTGTTGAAGTTATTTCACTTTTATTATTTACTTCCATTGTCTTCGGGATTTTGAAGATGATTTTATTTAGAAAATTTTTACCGGATGAAAAAAAATCTTCATCAGAAAATTTGACAAATGGGAAAAATGAAATGAGAAGAACCACTGCCGCTTACATTATTCCATTTCTAATTTGGGGAATCAGCGGCTGGCTTCAATCAAACGGCGAACGATGGATTATCAACGGCTTGCTGTCTGTTTCCGATGTCGGAATTTATGCAATAATGATGTCGCTCGTTAATGCATTAGTTGCAATACCAAACAATATGGTTGCTGAGTTCGCCACCCCCATAATTTTTCAACAGTATTCTGATTTAACAGACAAGACAAAAATTAAAACAGGTTTCAGATATATCAGTTTAATAACCCTTGTCGTTTTTATTCTATCTATTTTTTCTGCTGCAATTACTTTTTTTATTGGCAAAACATTTATTGAATTGATAAGCAGTAAAAGCTATTCCGGCTATTGGCAGTTGCTTCCATTTTTATGTTTGGGGACAGGACTGTATTTAACCGGGCAGGCTCAAGCGTACCTTGGGATGGCTCTCAATCTTCCGCAAAAATATTTACTGCCCAAAATTATGATTGGCATTTTGTCAATTGTTTTTAATTTCATTTTTATAAATGCATTCGGGATAAACGGAATTGCTTACACAATCTTGATCACTGGTTTATTATATCTGCTTCATATAAGTTTTATCAATAAAAAAATTATTTCCGAACATCATCTTCAATGATCAAATGAAAATACTTACAGTAATGATGAAATATGATTATGGAGTTGAACAGCGCGGATACTCGTATGAATATTATAATGTTCATCTTCCACTTTGCGATGTTGCGGGAGAAAATAACGTTATCTTGTTTGATTTCTTTGTCGAGTTTAATCGAAATGGAAAAGCCGCGATGAACAAAAGGTTGAAAGAATTAATTAAAATAGAAAAGCCTGATTTATCAATCTTTTGCCTTTTCAGAGATGAATTTGATGACTCGGTGCTTGACGAAATTCGCAGCTTCACAGAAACTGTTGCTTATTTTTTTGACGATCCATGGCGACAGGATTTCGTGCGGCGATGGATAAAACATTTTAACTACTTTACAACTTCGGATTACTATTCGCTGATGAATTACTATTCCGAAGGGATTGAAAACGTTATTCACTGCCCATTCGGATATAATGAAAATATTTATAAAAAATTTGATGTTGAAAAAAAATATGATGTCTCCTTTGTTGGCGGTCAAAATGGATACCGCAGTTGGTTGATAAATATTCTTAAAAAAAATAAGATCAATGTAAATGTTTTCGGAAGAGATTGGAATAACAAAGGAGGGTGGATTACACAGGAGGAAATGGTGATGATTTTTAACCAATCCAAAATAAACCTTAATTTATCAAATAATTTTTCTAAGGATTACAGATTTTTACTCTACTCTCTATCCAAACCGCGTGAACTTATTAGAGCCATAAAAACTAAGAAATATAAAGAGATGGTAAAGGGGAGACATTTTGAAATAAATGCGTGCGGCGGATTTCAATTAAGTTTTTTTGCTCCCGCTTTAAATCTCGTTTATGAAATAGATAAAGAAATTGCTGTCTATGAGGATATTTCGAGTATCGCCGACCATATAAATTTTTTTTTGAATAATGAATCAATAAGAAATAAAATTGCTCTTAAAGGTTATGAGAGAAGCCAAAATGACCACAGCGCTCAAAAATATTTGAAGAATTTAATCAATACAGTGATTGGCGCATGAAGTTTATTTCAAAAATTCATTTGTACCTGCAAACATTTGGATTTTATCCAAGAAAATTTTATAACTCATTCAGAGGCATTCCTTCGTACATAAAAAATTTCAATTCATTTAATCACTCGATAAAAAATGATAAAAATGATTTTTCAATTACTCGGTTGTTTCCTTGTTTAGATGATAGGTTTGCAAATGCCGGCGATTTTCAAAAGCATTATTTTCTGCAAGACATTTATGCAGCCAGAAAAATATTTCTGAATAACCCGTTAAAACACGTTGATATTGGCTCGCGCATTGATGGATTTGTTGCTATGTTGCCTCCTTTAGGAAGATTGAAATTTTCGATATTAGAAAATTAAATTATCATTTCCCCAATATTTCGTTTACCCAAGCAGATTTGATGAGCAATAATTTTAATATAATTGATTATTGCGACTCTCTTTCCTGTTTACATGTGCTTGAACATTTTGGTCTCGGAAGATACGGTGATCCTGTTGATATAAATGGTCATATAAAAGGTTTTAACAACATTCATAAGATTCTTAAGCAGGGGGGAAAATTCTACTTTTCGACTCCAATCGGCAGACAAAGAATCGAGTTTGATGCGCATCGAGTTTTTTCGCTTTCATATCTACTTAAATTGATTGAGCCCAAGTATAAAATAAATTCATTTGCTTATATAGATGATGCTGATGTGCTTCATCAAAATATCGAATTGGAGAAAGAAAATATCAGCAGCAACTTCAACTGTAACTTTGGCTGTGCTATTTTTGAATTGACAAAACTTTAATGAATTTGAAAAATAATTTTCCATTAGTCTCAGTTATTATTCCAGCATTCAACTCTGAAAAATATATTGCAGAAACTATCAATTCAGCTCTTTGCCAGACGTATAGAAATATCGAGCTAATCATTGTTGATGATGGTTCAACAGATCGAACATTAGAAATAGTAAAACAAATTTCGTTAAAAGATAATCGGGTAAAATATTTTTCTATCCCTGCGTCAGGTCGTCCTTCGGTTCCGAGAAATTACGGCGTACAAAAGGCTAACGGTGAGTTTATCGCTTTTCTCGACAGCGATGATTTGTGGCATAAAAGAAAAATTGAACTGCAACTAAAAAAAATTCTTGCCTCACCTTCATCGGCTTTCATTTATTCTATGAGCATTACATTCGGTGATGTAAATCCATTCTCGAATGAGTATGAATTGTTACCACTTCCATTTAGAGCCGCAAAAAATAAACATGATTTATTAACAATCGGAAATACTATTCCACTATCATCTGTTATTGTTCGTAAAGAAAATTTGCTTATGGCAAATGGATTTGATGAAGACCCGCTTCTGCAGGTTGAAGATTACGACTTATGGATCAGGCTTTCAGAAAAAAATGATTTTATTTTCTTTCCGGCGGTATTAGTTAAGTACAGAATTCACTCCAATCAATTTTCAGCGGATTGGGAAACACATAAAAATAGACTAATCTATCTTTCAAAAAAAAGAAATCTTAATTTGCCAGAATATAAAAAAATCAGAAATAAAGGATTTGCTTTCTCATTTATCAGAAATTTGATTAATCTAAAACTTTACTTGATATACAGTTTTATAAATTTATTAAGGCATTAATAAATTGATGAAATCATCTAACATTAAAATACTTTTAATAACTGCGCGTGCTGATTACGGGGGGGGACCCGAACATGTCTTCCGGCTTCTTTCCGGATTACAAAATGATTTTGATTTCTTTATTGCCTGTCCCTTTGAAGAACCTTACTTTAATAAATATCAAAAGATTGTTTCCGAGAAAAAAGTACTCCGAATTCCACATCGAAAATTTACATTTAAAGATTTAATCAGAATTAGATATTTTATTTTAACAAATAATATTCAAATAATACATTCGCATGGTAAAGGTGCCGGTATTTACAGCAGAATTTTAGCAGCAATTACAAATGTAAAATGCATCCATACTTTTCACGGCGTTCATTTAAATCAGTATAATGCTGTTTCCAAAGCTGCGTATAAATTGATTGAAAGATTATTAAGTCGTAGCACAAATGCTTTTGTTTCTGTCTCTCAAAGCGAATACGAGTCTGTTCTAAAAAATAAATTTGCTGATAAAAATAAATTACACATCATCGAAAATGGTGTTGTAATTCCGGAACTTTCCATCAACGAAAATGTCTTTTATACCGAACCGTTTTTAATAACCTCCATTACAAGATTTGACTATGCAAAAAACTCCTCCCTACTGATTGACATATTGGAGCACTTACATAAAACAAAATCACTTAGCAAATTTAAATTCGTATTAATTGGCAGCGGACCTGAGGAAATTTCTATCAAAAATAAATTAAAAGAAAAACAATTCGCCTCTTATGTAGAGTTCACTGGAAATCTATCGAACCCGGAAGAAATATTGAAAAAATCATTTTGTTATTTTTCAACTTCAAAATGGGAGGGGCTGCCGCTTGGAATGCTGGAGGCAATGGCGCAAGGACTTCCCTGTATTGCCACTGATGTTCCGGGTAATCGAGATCTGGTGATAAATCAAGTTAACGGGTTTTTATTTAATTTAACACAGCCGCAAATGGCAGCTAATTTTTTAACCAAACTTTCAGATGATGTAAATCTTTGGCGAAAGTTTTCAGTAAACGCAAGAAACCTTGTAGTTGAAAAATATTCCTTGAAAATTATGCTTGATAAAACAAAAAATCTTTATGAAAATATTAGCAGGACTTAGATTTTGAAAACAGCAATCATCCACGAGTGGCTCGTTAATTACGGAGGATCGGAAAGGTGTGTTCAATCTTTCGTAAATCTCTGGAAAGATGCACCGGTTTATTCTTTGGTAGATTTTTTGAATGATGAAGAAAGAAAAATTATTCTAAATGATAAACAGGCTGTTACTTCATTTATTCAAAAACTTCCATTCGCGAAAAAGAAACACCGCAATTATCTCCCTTTATTTCCGATTGCTGTTGAACAATTTGATTTAAACGAATTTGATTTAATCATTTCAAGTTCTCACGCTGTTGCAAAGGGGGTACTTACAAATTCGAATCAGCTTCACATTTGTTACTGTCACACTCCAATTCGTTATGCGTGGGATTTAACTCATCAATATTTGAATGAAGCCGGACTTTCGCACGGTTTGAAAAGCATTATTGTAAAATCAATTCTTCACTACATAAGAAATTGGGATATCGCTTCATCACTTCGCCCGGATTATTTTATCGCAAATTCAAAATACATCGCCCGAAGAATAAATAAATTATACCGCAGAGATGCTGATGTAATTTATCCGCCGGTTGATACGGAGTTATTTCCGGTTGAAAAAAATAAAGATGAATATTATTTAACTGCTGCCAGATTTGTTCCTTATAAAAGAGTTGATTTAATAGCAGAAGCATTTAGTCAAATGCCGGATAAAAAATTAATAATCATCGGCGATGGTCCCGAAGAACAAAAAATCAAAACGAAATCAGGAAAGAATGTTGAGTTAGTTGGTTATCAAAAAACAGCGGAGTTGAAAAAATATTTACAGAAAGCTAAAGCATTTGTCTTCGCCGCTGAAGAAGATTTTGGAATTTCTGTAATAGAAGCGATGTCCTGCGGAACTCCTGTAATTGCCCTTAGTAAAGGCGGCACTGGTGAAACTGTAATTGATGGACAAACAGGAATTTTATTCGATGAACAAATTTCTGCTTCAATTATTTCTGCTGTAAAAAGATTTGAAAGTAAGATTGATTCATTCGATCCTGCAAAACTTAATCAATATGCAAAGCAATTTGACAGAAAAATCTTCGAACAAAATATTTTAAATTTTGTTGAAAAGAAATACAATCAGTTTAATGAATTTCGCAGTAAATAATGTTAGCTAATAGAAAATCATATTATTATCTCAGACTTTTTCTTGATCTGGCAATCATCAACTTATCATTTATTGCTGCTGCTGTAATTGCTCAATCGTTTGAAATACTAATTGCACGAACGCACATGTTCATTCTGCTTGCTGTGCTGAATTTTTTGTGGTACTTTTTTTCAAATGTAATTAATTTTTATGATGAATTCGCGACCCGATATTATTCATTTCAGATTATCAGCATCTTTAAAATATCTTTGGTTTTATCTGCTGCTTCGGTGTTTTTCATATTTGTAACAAAAGAAGATTTATTCACTCGAAATTTCATTTTGATTTTTACAGCACTAACGGCTGCAGCGATAAGCCTTCGTATAGTTTCACTCAAATATTTATTAGTCTTCAAGCGCAGCAGAGAGAAGCACCTAAAAAATCTATTAATACTTGGGGCAGAAAAGGTTGGTGTAAATTTTTCAAAAAAAATAACGGAGAGAACCGATCTTGGTTACAAAGTAATCGGCTTTTTGGATGACAGCGGAAAGCAGGGGGGTGAATTAAATACTCTCGGCAATTTGAATGATCTTGAAAAAATTTTATCCACGACCAATGTAGAATTGGTAGTTGTGGCGCTTCCGCTGGCTGCCTATACAAAGCTTGAATCAATTATTGCAGCCTGCAATAAACACGCAGCAAGAATCTATATCATTCCCGATTATTTCAAGTTTGTTTCCAAAAAATTTCAAATAAGTATGTTCGGAAATATTCCGCTCATTGCAGTTAGAGAAGAACCATTATCAGAATTTCACTGGAGATTTCTAAAACGCACAGCCGACATAATTATTTCAAGCATTTCAATTGTATTTATTCTTTCCTGGTTAACGCCGCTAATTGCAATCTTAAATTTATTCTATAGCCGCGGACCGGTTTTTTCTTTCAAAAAAGATTCGGAGTTCAGAATAAATTATTCAACTGCATAAAATACCGAACGATGCATGTATCCAAAGAAGATGAGTTTATTCCTGTTGTTGAAAATGATCTGCGTTTAACGAGAGTTGGTAAATTTATGCGTCGTTCAAACATTGATGAGCTGCCGCAATTTATAAATGTTTTAAAAGGTGAAATGTCAGTGGTTGGTCCACGTCCGCATTCAATTCCCTTCAATGAAATTTATAAAGACATGGTTAATGAGTTAAAAATAAGAAGCTGGGTGAAACCCGGGATAACAGGATGGGCACAGATAAACGGGCTTCGCGGCGATGTGCCTGATTTTGAAGAAAATAAAAAACGAACAATAAAAAGAATAGAAAATGATTTGTGGTACATTGAAAACTGGTCATTCTGGCTCGATGTTCAGATTATTTTATTAACTATTTGGCAAATGATAAAAGGTGAAACAAAAGGAATTTAATTTTTAATCAATTGTTTTTGTTCGATCAAATTATTAACAAAAGGGATAAATCATGAAAAAGCAGTTACTGTCTTTAGTCTTGTCTTTTATTTTGATTCTTACCACCTCCATACTATCGCAGGTTGGAACCGGAGGAGAACCATACAGCTTTAGTCACTTTATCAATGGCGCAATTGAAACTTTGCTTATGCCTGCCGTTGATGTGCAAGCACTATTAGCCGAAGATGAACTCGAAAAAGATAAAGGTATTCCATTTAGGTTCGGTACACCAATTGATGTTAGTCTTAATTTACAGAATTCAGGTTCGTGGGAAATTTTGCCTGACGGTTCAAAACTATGGCGATTGAAAATAATTTCAACCGGTGCATCAACACTGAATTTAATGTATGATGATTTCTGGCTTCCTGAAGGCGCTGTACTTTATCTTTATAATAAAGATAGAAAAGAAATTATTGGTGGATTTACAAAACTCAATAATAAAGAGAATGGCAAATTTGCCACCGGCTTAACCCGCGGTGATGAAGTTACTCTCGAATATCTTGAACCTGCCGTTGTTGAATCACCGGGTATTATAAGTATTTCAAGAGTAGTTCACGGTTACAAAGATATTTTTAATCATTTAAAGGAAAGTGATGATTTTGGTGAATCCGGTTCATGTAATATAAATGTGAATTGCCCCGAAGGTGATCTTTGGCAAAATGAAAAAAGAGCTGCTGCTATAATTTTAACAGGCGGGGGTTTCAGGTTATGTTCCGGCAGTTTGGTTAATAATGTCAGAACTGATCTAATGCCTTATTTTCTTACTGCAAATCACTGTCTTGGCGGAAGCGACGACTGGATAATCATGTTCAACTACGAAAGTCCGAACTGCAATAACATTGATGGACCATTAAACTACACGGTTCAAGGCACAACGCTTAAAGCAAGTAATTCGGATTCGGATTTTGGTTTGCTTCTTCTGAATGAAGCAGTGCCTGACACTTACTATGTTCATTATGCCGGCTGGAGCGCGATTGATGAACCCGCAACTTCCGGCGCCGGAATACACCATCCTTCCGGCGATATTAAAAAGATTTCTCTTTCTCTTCAACCTTTTGAACACGATACCTGGAGCGGTACACCGCCAAATTCTCACTGGAGAGTTCGCTGGCAGCCCGATGGTTCGTTAGGCGTTACAGAACCCGGGTCTTCCGGTTCACCAATTTATGATCAGAATCATAGAATTGTTGGGCAGCTTCATGGCGGACCTTCCTCATGCACTGCTTCCGATAAGTCGGATCAATATGGAAAATTCTCGATGTCATGGGATAGAGGAACAACGCCTTCAACACGATTGAAAGATTGGCTTGATCCGGATAACACAGGTGCATTAGTACTGGATGGATGGGATCCAACTATCGGTGATCCTGATTCTATTCCCCCTACCACAATTACTGATCTTGAAGTTATTGATGTTACTTCAAATAATGTTACTCTTAGCTGGACTGCACCTTCCGATACTTCTTTCGGCGGAGTGAAAGTTTATGATGTGCGTTATTCAAATTCAGCAATTACCGATACAAATACTTTTAATTCAGCCACCCCCTATCCTTTCGCAGGAAATCCTGCACCTGCCGGCACTCCCGAAAATCTAACAATTAGCGGGCTGGATTTTAATACTCAATATTATTTTGCGATTCGTTCGAGAGATTTTTGGTATAATTGGTCTGATGTTTCAAACTCACCAAACACAAATACTCTTGATGTTCCTGAAATTTCTGTGACCCCGGATTCTATTCACAAAGATGTGCTTCCGTTGTCTTCAGATGTGGATACGGTTTTCATTTCAAATAGTTCATTAAATCCGTCAACTCTTGATTTCAATATATCGCTTGAGAATAATTCATTTCCCGGGAATGTTTTGCAGATGAGAGTTATTCCATTCAGTATTCAAAAAAATAATTTAGAAAATCACGGATCGAAAGATAAACCTCAGACTTATGACGGTGTAAGCATTGATGGCAGCGGTGGTCCTGATAACTTTGGCTACAAGTGGATTGATTCTGATGATCCAAACGGTCCGGAATATCTTTGGAATGATATTTCATCAACCGGGACACAAATAACAAACTGGGGCGGAAGCCTTGATGATGGTTATGCAGGTCCAATCACACTGCCATTCAGTTTTGAATTTTATGGCGTTGCGTATAATCAAATTTATGTTCATACAAATGGATTCGTTTCCTTCGGCTCAATTTCAGATTTATATTATGATAATGACCCCATCCCTTCGACTAACCTGCCTAATAAAATTATCTGTCCCTTCTGGGATGATCTCGATGGAAGCAATCAAGGCACTGTTCATTACAAAGCTGATGCAGATCAGTTTAGTGTTCAATACACTAACTGGCAGCATTACCCGACAACAGGCTCTTTCACTTTCCAATTGGTTATAAAACAGAATGGGAAGATTTATTACTACTACAATAATCTTTCCGGCACATTAAACTCTGCAACAATTGGAATTGAAAATGAATCCGGAACAGACGGGCTGCAAGTAGCAAACAATGCAACTTACGTTCACAATTCACTTGCTGTTTTAATCTCAGCCGATCCTGATTGGCTTACAACTGGAGTAACTTCAGGTACTATTTATAACGGTGGAAACGTGGCAGTTGAACTTCTGTTTGTTACCGAAGATTTTCCGCTTGGTGATTACTCCGAAAGAAAATTGAAAGGGGGAAGTAATTGGGAAGGGGTTTCTTTCATCAAAGGAAAGGGAACAACAACCGAGCCGGCTTCCTATTCATTCTCCGATAAAAATTTGAAGGTGGGTACTTATAATTACCGGCTAAAGCAAATTGATTTCGACGGTAAAGCAACCTACAGCAGGGAAGTTGAAACTGAAATAACTGCTCCGAAGGATTATGCACTTTATCAAAACTATCCCAATCCTTTTAACCCCGTTACTACAATTAAATATTCCATTCCTGAAACAGGGGTAGGGCAATTTGTTTCAGTAAAACTAAAGGTTTTCGACATTCTCGGAAATGAAATAACTACTTTAGTAAATGAACAAAAACAGTCCGGCTATTACGAAATACAATTTGATGCTTCGCAGCTTGCTTCCGGCACCTATATTTATAGAATAGAAGCAGGGAAATTTGTCTCTTCTAAAAAACTGATGTTTATGAAGTAAAGTCAGACGTCAAATGTGAAATCCCAAAGGGACAGGCGTTAAACGAAAGACGAAAAAAGTTAAACGAAAAGGCAGCTTTGCATTTTTATGCAGGGCTGCCTTTTTTATTGCCACAATAAATTCAGCACTGATTTTTTACCTGTAATATTTTTTTACACTTCTGTGATTATTTCCTCTCACTTAATTACTTTACTAGCGACTAAATTTTGTAAAATTATTTTTCCTTTGTTTTTAGCAAAATTTTCGGGGGGGGTGACTGACATAATTGTTGCTTGTAAATAATTCGTTATCTTGAAATTATGGAGTGCAATTTTGGTTGCGGCTATTTTTCCTGCCGTTTAATTTTCTTGCACAGAAGTTTGGTTAAGCATTAAAGCCGACAGCATAACCTTCCCTTCTGAAATAATATTATTAAAAGACACCGTAGCACAGACTATCAATCTGTGCTGTAGTGATACAACACTTTACATAGACAGCCTCTTACCAAACAAACCTTACAACTACAAAGCAATACTAACCGCAGACACAACAATAAAAAGCGAAACCGTAACAGCCCAAACACTTGATACTACAAGCCACAACTTTTCCTGGCAGAGTTGGACTTTTGGCGAGCACAGCAGCAGTGTACTTTACGATGTAGCCATAATAGACGAGAATAACATCTGGGCAGTAGGCGAGATTTATATGAATGACTCTCTTGGAAACCCAGATTCGAAACTTTACAATCTTATAAAATGGAACGGAACTGAATGGAAGCAAGAAAGAATTTATTTCACAAATAGTCAAGGACAATCTTTTCTTGCGACTATGAAATCAATTTTTGCTTTCGATGCTAATGATATCTGGATTGGGCAAGATCAGTTGATTCATTGGGATGGAAGCGATTACATTGAATATGAACTTTCGGATGAAGTTTTTCAAAGTTGGGTTAACAAAATCTGGGGCACATCGAGTGAAGATTTGTACGTTGTAGGCAATACAGGCAACATAGCGCATTACTCCGGACCGAGCGGCGGCTGGCAAAAGATAGAAAGCGGAACGGATTTGAATATTTATGATATATGGGGGGATGTTAATCAACAAACAGGGGAGTATGAAATAATCCTTTTAGCTTCTGACCATGTTTCAACAAATGGTACGAAATTATTTTTAATCAATAATAGCAGTTCAATAGAAATTTCATCAGAAGGATTACCCCTTTCTATGAATTCACTCTGGTTTAAAAGTAACAGATTTTATATGGCTGTAGGTGACGGATATTACACGACCAAGCAATTAGGCAATGGATGGATTAGGGATTATACCATACCCTTTTTTATAAAACAACTATAAGGGGAATTAATTACAATGATATTTTTTTAGCAGGAACTTTTGGTCTATTAATGCATAACAATGGAGTAGAGTGGAAGAGCTATCAATACACTGTGACAACATCAGAAGATTTTTTCTCCAAAGTTTCTCTTTCAAATAATATTATCTGTGCTGTAGGTGCTAGAAATAATAATGCTGTCATTTATATCGGAAAAAGATGAAAAAGGTTCACTTAAATAATAAGTTCAAAAAACAAACTTTCAGGAGGTATTTATGTATAAAACATTTTTATGGTACGAAATAAACTTCAACGCAAACAAGCTTGCAAGCGGAGTTTATATCTACACAATAAAATCAAATGACTTTACTGCTTCTAAAAAACTGATGCTTCTGAAGTAATTTCTCATAAATTTTAAACCTCCGATGGCAATGCCATCAGAGGTTTTTTTATAGTTTTACATCAATTTTTATCACTTCAAAAAAAATGATATTTGGTGCTATCAATATTCCTTTATTCGCTGCCCCGTGCACAAAAACATCGTTCCGTATTCAAGTTTGCAGCCTCGTTTTCAAAAATTTAGCCCTATAATCATCTACCGCTAATTTGGTTGGAGTTTACCTTCGTTTCATAACTCTCTACGGCTTCCCGGGAGACGTCTTCCGTCCGTGCGTACATATCTACCAATCGCCGGTAGATATGTAAAAACCCGGCGTACTCGTCTTCCAATTCTTCGGCGATATGCCTGCAATCGGCGGCGATAACTACGAAGCTTAGGGAGACATCCACCAAACGTGCGCAGGCATCTACCATCAACGCGGCGACATCTACCGGTTTAGCGTAGTCGTCTTCCAGGGTCGTGTAGAGTGCTCAAAATCTTATTTTTTGAATGAAGTCAGGCAGGTACAGTGTTAAAAAGCAGATCGAATTAAACAATAAAAGCGTGCCTGAAAATAAAAATTTGGTGTACTCCTGTCTCCCCTGCTGTACATATAGTGTCAACCTTGCTACCCCCGATTTAATTCGAAGTGAAAAGTTTCGGAAAATGATATACCGAAAAGAAACTCATAATGAAAAGTAAAACTTAGCCAACAAACCGTCTCTCTTTATTTTAGATTCTTTAAGTAGGCAGTCAAATTATTATATTTGCCTGTCATTCGTTAGAATATATTAAAGATGAATTTTTAATTTTATTATTTGTAATTAGTTCATAGCATTATCGCGAAATGAAATAAACTGAGATTGTAAATTTGATAAGCAGATTATTAGTAATGCAAAATTTTGGTTAGTGAAGTCAAAAAGTTATTCGATTAAAATATTTTAGAGGTTAAAATGAAAAGGTTAATAATTTTTTTATGCTGCTGATCCCGGTCACCATTGTACCGCAAACTGATGAACAAATAAACGAGGTTCAAACTCAACTCGTTAATTTAATGCGGATGGAGTTCAAAGCTTTTCAGATAAAAGATGAATCGGCGTGGAGTTCACTTGTTGATGATGAAGCAATATTTACAGGGGTCGAAGAAGGTTTTAAAACAAAACAGGATATCGTTTCAGAGATGAAAAATGCGCCGGAGTTTTACCGCACTGCTTCCGAAAATTACAACGGCATAATAGTAAAACTTTTTGATGATGTGGCAGTTCTTTCCTGCACCTCCACCCTTGCTTTAAAGGATAAAGAAGGACAGCCGGTTTCAATTCCTTTTCGCTTCACACGAATTCATAAGCTTGAAAATGGTAAATGGAAATTGATCTATCACAACGGGCTGCCAATTTGAAAATTTCATTTTAACATCAGAATGTTGTTTGAACAAAATATAATTCTCGAAAGCGATTTTGTTTTATTAAAGCCGCTATCAATTGAAGATAAAAATGGCTTTACAAAAATTGCTTTTGATAAAGACATCTGGAGATATTCAGTTAACAGAATTTATGATGAAGTTGAACTAGATCAATTTATTTCAGAAGCGATCTCATCAAAAGAAAAGCAATTGCGTTTTCCATTTACTATTATTGATAAAGTAAAAAATAAAATTGCCGGCAGTACGAGTTTTGGAAATTATTCTTCTATAGATAAACGAATAGAAATTGGATGGACCTGGCTCGGAAAAGAATTTTGGGGAACAGGTCTAAATCAGCACTGCAAAAAACTCCTGATTGATTTTGCTTTTGTAAATCTAAAACTTGAGAGAGTTGAATTTAAAACCGATGTTTTAAATATTGCCGCACGGAATGCGCTTTTAAAACTTGGGGTAGTTGAAGAAGCTGTCCTTCGCAGCCATACACTGATGCACGATGGAAGGAGGAGGGACACGATTTATTACAGTATCTTAAAAAAAGAATGGATAAATAGATAAAAAATATTTTCATTATTTACATTGAAAGGAATTTTTAAGTAATGCCGGATATAAACAAAAGACCAACCTGGGACGAGTACTTTTTAAAACTTGCAATGCTTGCCTCCGAGCGCGCAACTTGTCCGCGTATGCACTGCGGCTGCGTACTTGTAAAAGAGCGTTTCGTGCTTGCAACCGGTTATAACGGTTCACTTCCGGGTCAGCCGCACTGCGATGAAGACGGCTGTCTGATTGTTGATAATCATTGTGTACGAACTAATCACGCTGAGATAAATGCACTTGTGCAGGCAACAAAGCATGGGGTAAACATTACCGGTGCTACGGCTTATATCACAAATATGTCGTGTACTACTTGTGCAAAAGCTTTGATTGCAGCAGGAATTATTCGCGTAGTCGTCTTCTCTGATTTTCATGACACACTTGCAACTCAGTTTTATTCTCAAGCAAATGTTGAAGTTGTGAAAATGGATATGCCTGAAAATGTAATCCACTACGATTTGAAAAATTATTCATCCGCCCAAAAGACGGAAAATTCAAAATAGAAAATGATATCGCCGCCTTACAAATACTGGCTGCCCCTTCCGGCAATAATATTTTGGGGCGCATCGTTTATCGCTACAAAATATCTGCTTGATGAATTAACTCCCGAAGCAATTATTTCGATGAGATTAATCCTTGCTATTATCTTATTAAGTTTGATTGCTCTTTACACTAAAAAAGATTTCACAATCAACCTGAAAAGTCATCTCTGGATTTTACTTCTTGCATTGATTGCAGTCTTTCATTTGTGGATTCAAATTACCGGTTTGAAATTTACAACCGCAGCCAACACCGGCTGGATTATTGGCACAGCTCCGATTTTTATGGCACTGCTCGGTTTAATTTTTTTCAAAGAAAAATTAACCGCCGTTAAAATAACAGGAATTGTTATCGCAATGCTTGGTTTGCTTTTACTTGTTGGCAAAGGTGACATTACAAATATTGATTTGATAAAAAACAAAGGTGACTTGCTTGTTCTCTCCAGTTCATTCACCTGGGGAATTTATTCAATGATCAATAAAAAAGTTTCGCTCAATTACTCTCCGATGATGACAATTCTTTACTTGTTCATAATGATGGCGGTAATTATTATTCCATTCAATTTCAATTCAAAAACATTCAACTCTGTTGTTCATCTTTCTACTATTGGATGGATTTCAATTTTATTTCTCGGTTTACTGTGTTCGGGAGCGGCTTATGTAATTTGGGCATACGCACTTCGCGATATGGAATCTGCAAAGGTAGGTGCTTTTCTTTACTTCGAGCCATTTGTTACTGTAATTTCAGCCTGGCTTTTTCTTAAAGAAGAAATTACTTTGCTTATGCTGTTAAGCGGACTGGTTATAACTGCCGGAGTTTTTCTTGTAAACAAAGATTGATAAGTGAAATATTCTTGCCCTATTTTCTGAATGAGAATAAAAATATTTTTATTAAGTTTGACATGAAACAATTAGGAGAATAAATGAAACTATTAAAACTTTTACCGCTGCTGTTTTTATTTTTTCAGCAGCATGCTCAACATTGGTGCTTCAACCTGCAGATTTCAATTACCCCGTTGAGTCTGTGATTTCAATCGGGGACGATGGTATTGCAATGGATGAAAGATATTCATTATCCTTCAATACAAAACAGTTATTCTTTGACGAATCGGGTGATTCACTCGCTTATGTCGGCAAAGAATTACGGATGATAAGAAACACTCAGGGTTATTATTTCATCACGTCAAAAAATTTCAAAAATGTTTACGTCTTTTCTGTTGATGAAAGTGCAATGAACATGAAATCAAAAATTTTAATCTCTGAAACAGGAATTCAAAACCCCGCCTTCAATCAGAGAAATTCTTACATCGAATTGATGGATGGATCGAACAAAACTAAATTAACTTCTGAAGGAATAGAAAGTGAGGAGCAGAAATGAAAAAATTATTTTTATTTTCAACAGTAATCTCTCTTTTCCTTTTTGCCAATTCATTTGCTCAATCCGATTATGAAATTGTAGAAAATTTTAAATCGAATATTAAGCAGATTGAGCAATCCATCCGCAACGTTGTAACACTTGATGAACTGAATGCAGTTTCGCCAAAGATTGACGCACTCAGAACTAACTTCAGGGCAAATAAAGAATTGCTTGATAAAAGTCTTTACCCCGATAATTTTGATAAGTCAATTGAGAAATTAGAAACAGCTTTCTCAATCCGCAGTAAAGATTTTATTCAAATTGATGTGCTTCAGACAGAAGTTTACGGATTGAGAGAACAGGTGGATGTACTTAACAAACGCAACACCGAGCTGATCAATCAACTTGCTGTGCTCGAATCAGAAAGCAAAGTAAATAAAAATAAAATTGCTCAGCTTGAAAAAACAATTGCAGAACTAAAAGCCTCATTGAAAAAGCGTGATGAATTAATCATCAGTTTGATTGACAGCTTGCTTCCCTCCTCGATGATTAGCGGCGAACTATCTGCCGATCAGAAAGATCAAATATTTAACGGCTCCGAATCCAACAGCGTGCTTTACAATATTAAAAGATCAATCCGTGATAACCTCCGTTTCCTTGATGTGACAACACTTAAACCTGATGATGTTGCAGAAATAAAAAGGGAGCAGCAGGAATTCTCCCGTGTCTGGAAAAGTGTTGGACCAAAAATGGTTGATATCTATGCCGAGAAGAAGGGCGATGCAAACGACCTGAAAGAAATTGATGCGGCATTTAACTCCTGGCACGATGCATTAAGAGATGAAGTGTGGAATTCTATAAGAGAAGAATTTTCAATTTATAATTTGAACCTGCGAAGCTTTTCTTCGGGCAATGAATTTACAAACTCGGTTACTGCATTTATAAATGATGAAATTAAAAATGTTGGCGTGCGCGATGAAGTGCAGGTAAAAAGAACTTATACCGCATTTGCAGACAGCGTTTGGTTCGGCACTATAAAACCGCAATGGGTGTCATATCTGGTTGATAACAAAATGATGACTGATGCACAAAAGGATACCATTGAGACGAAGCTTTCCGAATGGAAAGAAAAAGTTGAACCTGAGGGATTTAATTGGTTGTATTTAATAATTGGTGCACTCGTTGTGCTGGTGATAGTTCTCCTCATTATAAAGAGAAAACCAACGCAGCCAAAATTCGAACCTCCTAAAGATGATATGAAAGAAACCGTTTAAATAATTTTGCTCGCTTAATTTCATTTCTAAAAGATGATACTCCACTTATCGGGGTATCATCTTTTTGTTTTCACTCATTCGTGTGATTGACTTTCTCCATTTCTTTTAGTAATATATTTCAGGTACATTTTATAATTAAGAAAAAATCCTTTGTATTCAGAAATGGATTAAAATAAAAATGAATGACAAAATAAAGATAGCCTTGCTGGTATTTAATTTTTCAATATCTCCATTAATGGCTCAGTGGATAAGCGATTCTACTATAAATAATCCAATTTGCGTCGCCAACCTAGAGCAGGTATTCCCTAATATAGTCTCAGACGGAAATGGAGGAGCAATAATATTCGGCGGATAGAAGAAATAATGAAATGGATATATATGCTCAACGTATTAGCTCCGATGGTTATATTGAATGGATTGTTGATGGTGAGATGATCTGCACAGCCGATGGTGATCAACTTTACCCCATAGGTATTAGTGATGGAATGGGAGGGGCGATCATTGTTTGGGAAGATGAACGAAATTCGAACAGGGACATATATGCTCAAAGAATAAATTCGAGTGGTACTCCATTATGGAGTGCAAATGGCACCCCAGTTTGTGAAGCTGAAAATGATCAGAGATTTCCCAAAATGGTAAGCGATGATTCGGGTGGGGTCATCATCACATGGAGAGATGAAAGGAATGGAGTTTTCAATTATGATATTTATGCCCAAAGGATAAATTCGGATGGAATTGTAGAATGGGGTAAAGATGGAATTCCAATTTGCTCAGAAGTGCAGGAACAACAAAGTGCAACAATTTCAAGAGATGGTCATAGCGGTATTTTTATCGCTTGGACGGATTTTAGGAGTAACAGTTCTTATGATATTTATGCTCAGCATATACTATCGGATGGTTTGGCTCAATGGTCAGTAAACGGAATACCAATTTGTACGGCTGTTAATAGTCAGTATGATCCAAATATAATAAGTGATAACGATCAAGGTGCCATAATAAGTTGGGATGATGAAAGAAATAACAATCTCGATATTTATGCACAAAGAATCGATTCCGTAGGAAATTTCCTGTGGATAATAAATGGAGAAAGGGTTTGTGCTGCTGCCGACGATCAGGAGTTTCCTTTAATGGTGAGCGATGGTAACCATGGAGCTATTATTGTTTGGTGGGACTTTCGTTCAAACAATTTTTATGATATCTATGCTGCTCGTGTTGATCTTGACGGGAATTTTCCTTGGATAATTAATGGAATTCCAATTTGCGTTGCAAATGATGATCAATGGTTCCCGTATATTTCAGAATCAGAAAATGGCAGTGCAATTATTTGCTGGTATGATGATAGAAATTACATAACTTCAGCTGCAGACGTCTATGCTCAAAAAATAGATTCCTCCGGAAATATTCTGTGGCAGTCCAATGGTGTAGTTATTTGTAAGGCTCCTGGAAGCCAGTATTTACCAGTACTTATTTCAGATACTAATGGTGGTGCAATTATTTCATGGTACGATGCTCGAAATGGAATTGATAATTTAGATATTTTCGCTTCAAAAATTTCTTTTGATGGTAGAATCCCTGTTGAACTAACCTCCTTCACAGCCACAGCAGAGCAAAACACCGTTTCGCTAAACTGGCAAACAGCAACGGAGACAAATAACAGTGGGTTCGAAATGCAGAGGAGTCAAATGTCAAACGTCAAAAGTCAAATGGATTGGAAGGTAGTTGCTTTTATTCCCGGATTTGGGACTACTGCAGAACCTAAGAGTTATTCTTTTACCGATGAAAATCTCTCTTCTGGTAAATATCAATACAGATTAAAACAAATTGACTTCGATGGAACTTTTGAATATTCAAATCAAGTAGAAGTTGAAATAACTTCAACAACAGAATTTTCTCTTGCACAGAATTATCCAAACCCATTTAACCCAACGACCAAAATAAAATATACCATCCCCTTTGTCACCCTGAGCTTGTCGAAGGGCGACATATTGGTTTCGTTAAAAGTATTTGACGTTTTGGGAAATGAAATCACGACACTTGTAAACGAACAGCAGCAGCCCGGCATTTACGAAGTAGAATTTAATGTGGGACAGGCTATCAGCCTGTCCAGCGGAGTGTACTACTACCAACTACGGTCAGGCAGTTTTATTGAAACTAAGAAGATGGTCGTGATAAAGTAATCTTAATTGAGGATGTGATAAATAAAATTAGAATATTTCAGGTGAAGAATTAGGAGTTGATCTAAAAAAATTTATTGTGAAACACTCGAATGGTTCAGATACAACCGGGATAAGTTCTGGTGAACTATGAAACAGTTAAAGGAACGGCATCTCTTAGATTTGAAGACTAAACTATAGGAACTCCAATTTCAGTAAGAAAAACTTCTCATACATCAAACTTTTTAATTAGTAAAGAAAAATACTATGAGTGAAAATCAATTATCATTTTTAAATGAATATTATACTATATTTTAGCAACCTATTTTAGAATAAGACAACAATTAAGTCATAGCTTGTCCATAGTAAGATATTGAAAACAACTTCTCTTATATTTTTCTTTTTAGTTCTGTTCTCTCAATTCTCAACAGCACAGAAAACCAATTCGTTTAACCAAACTGATTCTCCGCTTATCACAAACTACCTCCCAAAAAATTATTCGGCGAATGTTCAAAACTGGGCAGTGATACAGGATCATCGGGGTGTGCTTTACTTCGGGAATGGCGAGGGAATACTTGAATATGACGGCGTTTCGTGGAGAATAATATCAATACCAAATGATGTGGCAAGATGTTTTGCAATTGATGAAGATGGGAAAATCTATGTGGGGGGGATAAATGAATTTGGTTATCTCAAGCCTGACTCATCCGGAGCGTTGAAGTATATCTCATTAAATAAATTTATCTCTAAGCAAAAATTAAATATCGGCGATCTTTTCAGAATAATCATAAATAAAGATGGGCTTTATCTACAAACTTTTTCAACCTTAATGTTATTTGAAGAGGACAAAAATATTAAGGGCTCTTTTCTGAAAAGGATAACTAAAAACCCGTCAATAAAAATCTGGAGCACCAAGACACGGATTAACCCCATCATTTCACTTGATAACAGATTATTTGTTCACGAAAGAAATGTGGGACTGCAGGAAATGATTAACGGAAAGCTGGTAATGCTTCCGGGCGGTGAACAATTTGCACAGGATTTGATTTGCATCTTGCTGCCTTATCCATCCCCAGCTTCAAACTACCAATCCCATAATCAAAAAATTCTTGTTGGTTCGTTGAGATATGGAATGTATTTATTTGATGGTAATAAATTTGAAAAATTTGAGAACGATGCTGATAAATACATTATTGAAAATCGCCTTTATTTTCAAGGCTCACTCCTTGGTGATGGAACTTATGCTTTGGGAACTCAGCTTGGCGGCATTGTGGTGATTGATCAAAATGGCAAACTAAAAAAGATCATTGATAAAAAGTCAGGGTTGAATGACAATACGGTCTGGGATCTATTCTATGACGATGAAGGAAATCTTTGGGCTGCACTTGATAATGGAATTTCAAAAATACTTTACCCTACCTCAGTAAATTTTGTTTCCGAAAAATCGGGATTTGAAGGATCAATCCACTCAATTAATAAAATTGATAACAAGCTGATATTGGCAACTAATTCAGGCTTGTATTCTCTCGAAGAAAATAATTCCGATACTCAACACTTCCAAAAAGTTGAGGGCATTTCTGTGCAGTCGTGGGATATTTTACCGTTAAAGAATTCCTACCTTGCAATTACCAACGATGGTTTGATAGAATTGCAATCTAAAAAAATTCACGTGGTGGATAACCTCTTAAGATATTCTTATTGTGCTATTCAATCTTCATTTCATTCTAACATTATTTTTGCAGGACTTCATAACGGGCTTGCTGTGTTTGAAAATACAGAACATGGTGTTAAAAGTATTGGAAAGGTTGGTGGTATCGAGAATGGAATCGAAAATATTCTGGAAGATTCAAAGGGAAATCTCTGGTTGAATGATATTTCCGGATCCGTGTTTAAGGTGCAACCCCCGGGTGAAGTTTCAAATCTTAATGGATATAAAGTGATTCTCGATCTTAGCGAATCGTTGAATGGTAAAAGATTAAAAATGTTTAAATATCTCGGGAAAGTTTATTTCTATTCAGAGAGGAATATTTTTCAGTTAAATGAAAAAACCCGTAAGGTTGCTCCGGCAGAATTATTTTCAAAAATATTTTCTGACACAAGCCATTCAATTATTTATATTTATCCGGACAGAAACGAAGTGCTGTGGTGCGCTGCAAAGATCGAAGGGAAAATAGTTCTGATTGAAATCAGTTTCGTCAATGGCAGACAAAAAATATTAGCTCATAAATTTCCGGAACTATTTGAAGATGACATTCCATCCGGTTTTGTTTCGCTTGCATTTTACGTTGAAAATAATTTTCCCAAAACGCTCTGGATAGGCGGGGGAAATATTCTTTTTAAAAATAACTTTGATAAAAAATTACTATATGGCAAAAGTACATCGTTTAAATCATTGATCAGGAAAGTTTCTGTTACAGGAAACAAAGTTTTATTCAGTGGTTATGAATCCGGAACGGATATACAAAATGAAATATCTTTTTCAAATAACTCACTAATCTTTGAATTTGCTGCCGCAAGTTTTATTAATGAACAAGGAAATGATTTTCAATATTTGCTCGAAGGATTCGATCAGAATTGGAGCGAGTGGTCTGATGAATCAAAAAAGGAATACACAAACCTTTCCGCAGGAGAATATAATTTTAAGGTAAGAAGCAGAAACGCGCTTGGAATGATCGGTGATGAAGCATCTTTTCGATTTGTTGTACTACCTCCCTGGTATCGTTCCTGGTGGGCTAATATTTTAGGAATTATTTTCCTTTTAATTCTGATCAATTATATCATTAGATACAGGGTCAAATATTTAAATAATAAAAATATCATCCTTGAAAAACTTATAACCGAAAGAACGGCGGAGATAAGCGAACAGAAAGTCACGCTCGAAAAACAAGCTAATCAACTGCAGGAGCTGGATCAAATTAAATCTAACTTTTTTGCAAATATCTCTCACGAATTCAGAACCCCGCTAACATTAATTAAAGGACAATTAGAAAATGTAATAGGAATAGTAAAGGATGAAGCAGTAAAGAAAAAACTTAATATAGCTTTCAATAATTCTAACAGACTTAATCGTTTAATAAATCAAGTGTTGGATCTATCCAAACTCGAATCGGGAAAATTAAAACTCGAAATTGAAATGACAGATATAGTTTCGCTATTGAAAAATCGTGTCGCTTCATTTGATTCGCTGGCAGAACAAAATAAAATTTCGCTCGAATTCTATTCTAAAATTGAAAGCCTTTTTTTAAATGTTGATAAGGAAAAAATAGAAGAGGTAATTGATAACTTACTTTCAAATGCTTTTAAGTTCACTCCCCCCAACGGAAAAATTAGTTTAATGGTTGAGAGAGAAAAATCCGGGTTTACTGAAAATGCTGTCATCTTGGTTAGTGATACAGGTATTGGTATTGAGGAAAATAAACTTCCAAATATATTTGATAGATTTTTTCAGGCTGACAGCTCATCAACAAAACAATTTGAAGGAAGCGGACTCGGACTTGCGATAGTAAAAGAACTCGTAGAAATGCATGGCGGCTCAATATCGGTGGAAAGCAAATTAAACTCGGGCACAACTTTTTCGATACGACTGCCGCTGGAAGAAACTGAAATGATTATTTCTGAAAATGACGAAATCAAAACTTCGGAAAATTTACAACAGGATGAAGACAAACCGTTGATTCTAATTGTAGAGGATAATTTTGACGTTCGAAATTATATTAAAGAAAATCTGGAGCATCATTATAAAATTGAAGAAGCCGTGAATGGCGAAGATGGAATAAAAAAAGCAATCGAAACAATCCCTGATTTAATTATCACAGATGTAATGATGCCAAAAGTAGATGGGTTAGAACTTTGCACAAACTTAAAAAATGATCAGCGAACAAGCCACATCCCAATAATTATTTTAACTGCAAAAGCCGGCGAGCAAAACAAGATTGATGGTCTGCAAATTGGCGCTGATGAATTTCTTGCAAAACCATTTAGCCCGCGCGAGCTTGAAATCCGCGTCGGCAATCTCATTCGTATCAGACAACTGCTCAGAGAAAAGTATAAAGAAATTTCTGTTATAAAATCAGAAGATGTAAAAGCCAGTCCAATTGATAAAGAATTTTTAGATAAGGTTTTTGGACTGATAAAAAATCATCTTGAAGACAATCAATTCAGCGTACAAAAATTAGCTGACGAAATGGCGATTAGTGTTTCGCAGCTAAATAGAAAATTAAATGCGTTGATTAACCAATCGGCAGGAAAATTATTCCGATCAGCTAAACTTGACTACGCCGCAAAACTTCTTGAAAAAAATGCCGGTAATATCACTGAGATTGCATATCGAATAGGCTTTGCCGATGTTTCAAGTTTTACAAACAGTTTCAAGGAAAAATTCAGTGTTTCGCCATCAGAATATCTTAAGAATCTAAAAAAGACTTCTGAATAACTCATGTTACGCAAAACAGCAAACCTCCGAGGTTTCGATGAATAGGTTTATGAAAATATTTTCTATTTAGCTCTAAAAAACAGCCTCAGAAAGATACTATTTACAAAACCTCGGAGGTTTTATACTCCCCTGCGTAAAGTGAATGAATAAAATGAATTCTGCCAATGCCATCTGAAGCCCCCGATAATTCTTTTAACTGTGCTTCTAAATAACATCGTTTTTGCCGGCGTCACTTTTTTTTTAGTACGTTCTAAATATTTTTTTCGCCAAATCTATCTTTTTTTTTAATCCACCTAATTGCTTTCCATTTCCATCATTTTACTTATGCAGTCTGACGATATTATTTTACTTAATCCCAGATTATTTATCTAAACCATCAAATTGTTTTCGCAAGATTCATGTGATAGTGAGCTCGAGAAAACCGATAGTGAGCTCCGTCAATGTGATAGTGAGCTCCAGCAAAGTGATGGCAGGGAAGGAATTTCTTTATACGGGTAAAAATTACTTATAAAGCTTCTAAATAATAGTCCCTTCCTTTTGTATTTCTTGTGATTATACCAGAAGTCTCAACCTCTAAATTCGAAGTCTGCTCAAAACTCTCAATTCTTTGCTCAATATTCCTAATTATTAGTTAATACCTCAAGTTAATTTTGGGTTGTTAAATTAATCTAAGGACTAATCCAATGAGAAATATCTCCAAAACAGTTTCGGTTTTATTTATCGTGTTGTATTCAATCACTTTTGCTCAGTTAACCAATGAAATAATTGATCTTGGCACCGGCGGTATCAGCGGCATTTCTAATAACGGTCAATTTGTCTGCGGAATGAGCTATCCATCTCCGGCGTTTCTCTGGAGTGAATCCACAGGTAGAATTGAGCTGGGTTCAATGGAATTTTCAGAAGCTTACGGCGTTTCAAATAATGGAAAAGTTGCCGGCAGATTTTACGATCCATCATTGCCTGCCCCGGGCGGTAACCCAACTCTTAGAGCAGGTTACTGGGAAAATGGTAACTGGAATGCTTTAGTCGTGCTTCCCGGTTTGGTCCCATTAGATGAAACAAGCTTTACACATGCTTACGGTATTTCGGGAGACGGCTCCAGAATAGCCGGAATGCAATGGCATGAAAACTGGACAGTCGAAGCTGTTTATTGGGAAAACGATACCATTGTTGGTTTAGGACAAACTAATGGTGGAAATAGCCGCGCAAATGTTTTATCATTTGATGGATCAATTATCGCCGGATGGAATGCCGGACCGGGCGGCGTACCTGATAGGTCAGCTTATTATTGGGATCCCGCTCCACATTTTATGGGGGGTTCGACCCTGCCTATTTAGTCGGAGAATCACGGGGATAAATTCTGATGGCAGTGTCATTGTTGGTGGTTCAGTCTGGCCATTTATTTGGACTGCTGCAACCGGTATGCAGCAAGTTGTTGCAGATTCCTCTGATTATTGGTCCGGTGATGCTTTGGGAATTTCTGATAATGGAACTATCGTGGGCTTTGTTGACCCGGGGGGGTTTAATTATCAGGCATTTATCAAAAAGTCCGGTTGGTCAGATATTGTATATCTTTCAACTTATATCTCTGATAGCCTTGGAATTACAGGCTACACCGATTGGTATTTCGCTTTTGGTCAGGCAATTTCAGCAGATGGAAAAACAATCGGCATCTCTGCATACTCGCCCGCCGGTGAACCCAAAGCATTATTGTTAAAAATAGATCAGCAGGTTCCTGTTGAATTAACTTCGTTTGCTGCAACAACTGACAATCAAGTGGTAAATCTAAACTGGAGCACTGCAACTGAATTAAATAACTCCGGTTTTGAAATTCAAAGAGTAAATCAAAATTCAATTTGGATACCGATAGGCTTTATAAATGGAAATGGAACAACAACTAATAAGAACGATTATAATTTTATAGATCAGAATCCTTTGGCTGGAGTAAACAAATACCGATTGAAACAAGTTGACTTCGATGGCTCCTTCGAGTATTCACACGAAGTTGAAGTAGAGATAGTACCGCAGAAGTATATCCTTAATCAAAATTATCCCAATCCTTTCAATCCGGAGACAAATATAAATTTTAGTATTTCCAAAGAAGAATTTGTAAAAGTAAATGTGTTCAATTCACTTGGAGAAGAAGTTGAAGTATTATTCAGCGGACAGTTGAATGCAGGTTCGCACACACTAATATTTAATGCAGAGAACTATGCAAGCGGTTTGTACATACTTAAACTAACGGCAGGAAACTTTTCCCAAACAATAAAAATGAATTTAATGAAATAATTTTTTTGTAATCAAATAAACAAATACAAAACGAATGAATGATTTAATTAAGATCAAAAACTTAAAAAGCTTCTTAGTGCTTTTTATATTTTCTTTATGTTCATTACAACTTTTAGCCCAAAGCGATGTAAGGTTTTTTAATTTAGGTTTTGGCGGAGGCGCCAAAGTTTCGAATAATGGAACTTATGTTGTTGGGTCGAATTATCCCGCTGCAGGTTTTATTTGGTCAGAGGCGGCAGGCAGAGTCAGCCTTGGAAACACTTATTCTGAAGCTTTTGGAGTTTCCAATAATGGAAGAGTTGCAGGGTCTTTCATTGATTCGAACTTAATAGCTCCGAATGGTAACCCAACTCTCAGAGCCGGTTATTACGACAGTCTCAAGTGGATGCCGCTTGATGGTTATCCCGGCTATCCGGTGCTTGATGAAACGTCTTATAATTATGGCTATGGAATCAGCGCTGATGGCTCTATAATAGTTGGGATGCAATGGCTTCCGATATACAAAACAGAAGCTTGTTATTGGGATAGTGCCGGACTTCACATGCTCGGACGAACAGGAGGGCTTAGCAGTAACGCACTTGATGTAGCCAATGTTTCGAATGGATTAAAAATCGTCGGTTGGGATGGCTTACTCAATGGTCCTGGCAGACGAGCATTTTACTGGGACCCCACCCCTCACTTTATGGGCGGTTATGATTCTTCTTATCCGGATGGGCAATGCTTTGGATTAAATTCGGATGGAACTAAAATTGTCGGTGGTTCAACAGGAGCATTATTTGTATGGACAGAGGGACAAGGAATGAATTGGTTTAATACTTCTTATTTAAACTCCGGCTCTTATGCTAAGGATATTTCTGATAATGATATTATTGTTGGATATGTTGACGTTGGCGGTTTTAATTATCAAGCATTTATTAAAAGACCCGAATGGGATGATATACTACTACTTCAAGATTATCTTATAGATAGTTTGGGTGTAACTGAAGCAGCCGACTGGCTAAGTTCATTTGCAAATTCTATTTCTGCCGATGGCTTAACGATTACCGGTACGGCTTATCCAGCCTCCGGAGGACCAATTGCTTATGTGCTGAAGTTTGCAAACTCTGTTCCCGTTGAATTAAGTTCGTTTACTGCAACAACTGACAATCAAGTGGTAAATCTAAGCTGGAGCACTGCAACTGAATTAAATAATTCCGGTTTTGAAATTCAAAGAGTAAATCAAAATTCAACCTGGATACCTATTGGATTTATAAATGGAAATGGAACGACTGCTAATAAGAACGATTATAATTTTATAGATCAAAATCCTTTGGCTGGAATAAACAAATACCGATTGAAACAAGTTGACTTTGATGGTTCTTTCGAATATTCACACGAAGTTGAAGTTGAGATAGTACCGCAGAAGTATATCCTTAATCAAAATTATCCCAATCCTTTCAATCCGGAAACAAAAATAAACTTTAGTATTTCCAAAGAAGAATTTGTAAAAGTAAGAGTGTTCAATTCGCTCGGAGAGGAAGTTGAAATATTATTCAGCGGACAGTTGAATGCGGGTTCGCACACACTAATATTTAATGCAGAGAACTATGCAAGCGGTTTGTACATACTTAAACTAACGGCGGGAAGTTTTTCCCAAACAATAAAAATAAATTTAATGAAATAAATCAACTAACATTTAATGACTTAATTACAAAGGAGAATCTCATGTATAAAAAACTAACTATCTTTTTCACGGCGCTGATAATTATTGTTATCAACTTCAACATCGAAGCACAACCAACAGCGTATGCTTTTGATGGCGCATTTTTTAGATACGGCACTATTGATTTAAACTCAGGCGCATTTACATCATTGAATTTTCTTCCACAAGGAAATGATAAATATCCTGTTTCCGGAGATAACGATGGCATAAACAGTCAATATACCATTATGGCTAATTTTAGTCTTACCGGTTTTTATTTATACCATCTGGATTTTGTATCACTCACAGCAGACAGTATTGCCGAGGTTGGACCACTGGCTGCCGGACAATCACAGATTAGAGCACTTGCTCACAACACAGTGAATGATGTGTGGTATGTGATAAGCGGTAATGATTTTGCCGATGCTTCCGTGTTATACACATTGAATCTTAGTAACGGGGAATTAACCGTCGTCGGAAATATTCAAAATGCAAATTTTCCTGCGGCATTCGCTATTGACTGCTTCGGGAACGCTTACGTTGTCAATATCGAGTTTGCTGGATTTTCAACTGCTGCTGTATTTTACTCATTAAATCTTACGACTGCTGCGGCAACTCAAATCGGTACTGATTTGGGACTGCCCGACGTGAGTTTTGGAAGCCAGGATATGGACTTTAATCCTGTTGATAGTACTCTTTACTGGGCTGGATACTGGATAGCAGGATTTAATGAAGGCGGGTCTTTCAGGTTGATTGATGTCAATAATGGCACTTCCACAGAGATTGGGACTTATGTCCAGTTTGAAACAATAACCGGCTTTAGTATAAATGCAAATTGTGTAATCCCTGTTGAACTAACTTCTTTTTCGACTAAAGTAATTAATAATTCTGTCTCTCTGGATTGGAGTACGGCAACTGAAACAAACAACTCCGGTTTTGACATTGAAAGAAAATCAGCAAATAGCAATTGGCAAAAAATTGGATTTGTCACCGGTTCGGGCACAACAACTGAAAAAAGAAATTACTCGTTTACGGATAACTCTCTTAATTCGGGGTCTTACTCTTATCGTTTAAAGCAAATTGATTATAACGGTCAGTTTGAATATTCCAATGAAGTTGAAGTTGTTATAAATCAGCCGATGGAATATTCACTTGATCAGAATTATCCAAACCCATTTAATCCATCTACAACAATTGAGTTCACAATTCCTCAAGCATCGAGTGTAAACTTAGTAGTTTATAACATACTTGGGCAGGAGGTAAGAACACTCGTAAATGAATTTAAAGAAGCCGGTATCTATAAAATGAACTTTGACGCCAAAGAATTGAATAGTGGAATGTATATTTACAAACTTGAAGCTGCTTCACCGACAGGGTTGGTATTCACTCAAGTTCGCAAGATGTTGATGCTAAAGTAATGTTATTGCTCAATATAAAATCATTGTAAAAATTTTTTAATGATTGATCTATAAATTTTTTCTGAAGATGACATCTAATTCAATGGTGTCATCTTCCTTATAATATTTTATAGTTTTGTTATTTTTGATAAATCAAAATCAATTAATAAATAAGGGAGAATAAAAGTGCGCCAGAAAAAATTTTATTTTGGCACTTCAAAACTAAAAACTATACTAATGGTTTGGGTTGTTCTGTTCACAAATTCCATATTCGCTCAAATAAAACCTGATGCAAATATCAATCAATATGATCTGGATGGCAACGCCGCGTTTTTCCAGATTCAAAACACAATGAATAAATATTGGGATTCGCTTGGCGTTAAAAATGGATTTGTTTTAGAAAATGGAGTTGAAAAAAAAGTTCCAAATTGGAAACTTTACAAACGATGGGAATACTATTGGGAACAAAGAGTAAACCAGACTACCGGAGAGTTCCCCCAAACAAATTCTATTGATGAATATGTAAAGTATAAAAACTCCCACCCAACTTTAAATAAAGAAAATACTTTTAACGAAAGCTGGGTAAATCTCGGTACAAATTCTTCCGCTGGAGGATATTATGGTATTGGGAGGATAAACTGTATAGCTTTTCATCCTACAGATGCTAACACTTTTTGGGTCGGCAGCCCTTCCGGCGGTATATGGAAAACTACTGATGGTGGAACTTCGTGGACAAATTTAAACGACAATCAATCTGTTCTCGGTGTAAGCGCAATAGTTATTCCAAGTGATTACGCAACTTCAAATACAATATACATTGCAACCGGCGACAGGGATGGGGGTAGTATGTCGGGCTTAAGTGGCGGACAAGCTGCAGACAATGCAAGTATTGGTGTTTTAAAATCTACTGATGGCGGAGCAACGTGGAATACAACAGGGCTTTCGTACACAACGAGTCAAAAAAAAATTATTTATTCGCTGGTAATCCATCCTACAAATAATTCAATTTTATTTGCCGCAACAACAGATGGAATATACAAAACTACAGACGGGGGAACGAATTGGATACGTAAGACTACGAGTGTAAGGTGTAACTTGGAATTTAAGCCTGAGGATCCAAGTATAATATATGCTTCAAGCATCGGATATTCTCAAACAAATTTTAGTAGGTCAACAGACAGTGGCGAAAGTTGGCCGTTTATTACAGTAGCAATAGATGGCAGGCGTGGTGAAATTGCAGTTTCACCTGCTGATCCTACAGTTGTTTATTTGCTTGCTGCAAACAGTGGTGGTGGTGTATATGGTGTTTATAAATCAACAGACAGCGGGGCAAATTTTTCCGTAGTTAATTCAGGTTCACCTGCTGGTATGCTTGGATATTATACTGATGGACGCGGGCCGGCTACCGGACAAGGCAGTTACGATTGGTGTATTGCAGTTGATCCTTTAAACGCTAACACAGTATATATAGGCGGCATCATCACCTGGAAATCAACCGATGGGGGAGTTAACTTTACCGCACTCAACAACTGGACAAGTAGTTCTGGACCACCGCCTTATGATTATAATACAATCGGCGCGCCCGTTGTTCATGCAGATAAACATACTTTAGCGTTTCAGAATTCTACTACACTTTTTGAAGGGAACGATGGTGGTATTTACAAGACAACCGATGGTGGCTCAAGCTGGACAGATCGGACTAATGGAATGGTAATCAGCCAGATATATAGATTAGGGGTTTCGCAAACCATCAGTACAAAGACAATTACAGGTTTACAGGATAATGGTTCAAAATTATTTAATTCAGGTACCTGGTCTGATGTAACGGGTGGAGATGGAATGGAGTGTATCATAGATTTCTCTGACGCAAACTATATGTATGCAACTTATGTGCAGGGACAAATAAGACGAAGTACAAATGGTTCGACATTCGCTTCTGGCTATATAACAGCAAATATACCCGGTGGTCAGCCAACAGGAGCTTGGGTCACTCCTTACATAATTGATCCAAATAACAGTGCAACACTTTTTGCCGGTTATGATAAAATTTGGAAAACTACAGATAGAGGTGATAGCTGGACGAGTGCATCTCAACAGTTAAGTGCAACAACAAAGTTACGTTCGCTTGCAATTGCACCATCAAACTCTAATGTTCTGTACACAGCAGATCAAACAAATATGTGGAAGACAACTGATGGTGGTGCAACAAACTGGACAACTGTAACTTTACCTGTACTCTCAGGAAATTCTATAACATACATCGCGGTGAAAAATACTGATCAGAACACTTTATGGATTACGAGTGGAGGATTTACTGCCGGCTCAAAAGTTTTTGAATCCACTGATGGCGGCTCAACGTGGACAAGCATTTCCACCGGGCTTCCTAATCTTCCGGTTATGTGCATTACTTATTACAAAGATTTAACTGATAGAAATGTTTTATTTGTTGGAACTGATGTCGGAGTATATGTGAAAGACGGTTCATCTGATTGGGCTTCCTATAGCAGCGGCTTACCAAATGTTGTAGTAACGGAATTAGAAATTTTTTATAATTCAAGCGGAACCGATAAGTTGAGAGCCAGCACATTCGGACGCGGCTTATGGGAGACTGATATAAACTCCCCCCTTCCGGTTGAGCTTTCATCATTTACTGCTGCTGTTGAAAAGAATAAAGTAACACTAAAATGGATTACACAAACTGAAGTAAACAATTATGGATTCGAAATTCAAAAAAGAAAATCCGATAGTGATAATCAATGGATTAAAATTGGATTTGAAAATGGTTACGGAAATTCCAATTCACCAAAAGAATACTCCTTCGTTGATGCGGAATTACTTTCAGGCAATTATGAATATAGATTAAAACAAATTGATAATGACGGGCAAACAGAATACAGCGATATTCTAGAGGTGGCAATTGATGTTCCATTAACATTTGATTTAGCACAAAATTATCCAAACCCATTTAATCCAAGCACAACAATTAGGTTTTCACTGCCGGAAGCATCTATTGTAAAGATAAAAGTTTTCAATGCACTTGGCGAAGAAGTGGCAAGTCTTGCAGATAAATTATATGAACCGGGTTCACACGAAATAATTTTTAATGCTGTAGATCTTACAAGCGGAATTTATTTTGTGCGAATGGAAGCAGGTGCTTTTATATCCACAAAAAAAATAACCTTGATGAAATAATTAATCTTAGGCTGTTTAAAAGACTATTAAAATTGTTGAGCCTCCAAAGCACATTAAAATAGTTTCCCAACTTTTAGGCAGCCTAATTCTTCAACAACACAAATGCAAAAACCATCAAAAGATTATAGATATTACCTATTGATAATTAGTGCAGCCATACTCGCATTTCTGATTTTCGTGCAATTTTTTTAACCATGTTTTAGACTTTTTTAATTCCCCTCTTGAGAGGGGACAAAGGGGTGTGTTCTTTGCCGCTAAATTATTCATTAAAACCATGGACTTCTCAGTTCAGCTAATTTATCTTTAAATTCATTCTGTCTTAATCAGCTTTAATCTGCCCAACCTGCGACATCTGCGTGCTATTGCCTATCTTCCCTACTCCTCAATTTTCCTTATATTTACAACTCAAAATTTCACTAACAGAGATACAGATGTCTGCAAAAAGTTTTCCGAGATACCAAAAGCTTATGATCCTTCTCGGGTAGAAGATAAATGGTATAAGTACTGGAATGATCACGGTATTTTTAATTCTGATATAGACGAAACAAAAAAGCCATATACAATAGCTATCCCCCCACCAAACATAACCGGTATGTTAACGATGGGACACATTCTTAATAATTCACTTCAGGATATTTTTATCCGCTCAAAACGTATGCAAGGTTATAATGCTTGCTGGGTTCCGGGCACTGATCACGCATCCATCGCTACGGAAACAAAGGTAACAAAGTTTTTAGCTGATAAACAGATTGATAAATATCAAATTGGGCGTGAAGCATTTTTAGAACACTGCCAGGATTGGAAAAAAGAGTACGGCGGAATAATTATTCAGCAGTTAAAAAAACTCGGTGTTAGCTGCGATTGGCGGCGCGAACGTTTTACAATGGATGATGAATATTATCACGAAGTTATAAAAGCGTTTGTTGAACTCTACAATGAGGGAAAAATTTATCGCGGTTACAGAATGGTTAACTGGGATCCCGCAAATAAATCTGCAATTTCAGATGAAGAAGTAATATTTAAAACGGTTAACGGAAAACTCTGGTATTTCAAATATCCTGTCATGGATTCTGAAGAATTTGTTACTGTTGCAACAACACGACCCGAAACAATGCTTGGTGATACAGGTGTTGCCGTTAACCCAAATGATAAACGATACAAACATCTTATCGGCAAAAAGATTTTGCTGCCAATTGCTGATAGAGAAATTCCAATCTTCGCTGATTTTTATGTTGATATGGAATTTGGAACCGGTGCAGTTAAAGTTACTCCCGCTCACGATGTTAATGATTACGATATGGGGCAGCGCCACAAACTGGAAATGATAAATATCTTTAATGATAATGCAACAACAAACAACAATGTTCCCGAAGAATTTCAAAACCTCGATCGTTACGAAGTTAGAAAAAAAATTGTTGCAAGAATGGATGAACTTGGCTTCCTTCATATGATTGAAGATTATCAAAACAAAGTTGGATATTCTGAACGCGGTAATGTTCCGATTGAACCATACTTAAGTGAACAGTGGTTTATGAAAATGGATGACCTTGCAAAGCCCGCTGTTGATGTTCTACAACAGGGCAAAGTTAGATTCTATCCAAAGCATTGGGAAAAAACTTATTTCCACTGGATGGAAGGAATTCGCGATTGGTGTATTTCCCGCCAACTTTGGTGGGGGCATCGAATTCCTGTTTGGTATTGTGTTGGTGATGATCATTGTAAGTTAGAATGTAAACAGCCTATTGTCTCTCTCACTCCACCGGAAAAATGTCCACACTGCGGTTCAACAAACCTTAAACAGGATGAAGATGTTTTAGATACATGGGCATCAAGCTGGTTGTGGGCGCACGCAATATTTAAAACCGAAGATGAAAGAAAATATTATTATCCGACTAACACGCTTGTAACCGGACCTGATATAATTTTCTTTTGGGTTGCGCGAATGATTATGGCTGGTATGCATTTTCAAAAAATATTCCTTTCAGCGATGTTTACTTTACAAGTATCATTCGTGATTCTCAAGGAAGAAAAATGAGTAAATCTCTCGGCAATTCACCAGATCCGCTAGATGTAATTAGAGATTATGGTGCCGATGCTCTGCGTTTTACTGTAATCTATCTTGCGCCGCTTGGACAGGATGTAATGTTTAGCACAGAGAAATGCGAGCTTGGCAGAAACTTTGCAAATAAGATTTGGAATGCCGGAAGATTTTTATTGATGAATGCCGAAAATATTTCTCTTAACAAAGATCTGAAAAATGCACACATTGACTTTGCGGATGAATGGATATACTCTCGTTTAAACAAAACTATTCTTCAGCTTAATAAAGCTATGGATGAGTTTGAAGTTAATAACGCAATAAAACTTATTTATAGTTTTATCTGGAATGACTTCTGTGATTGGTACGTTGAGATGATAAAGAACCGACTTTATGCTGATGATGTTGAGGTTAAATCTGCAGTTCTAACACGTGCAATTTCAATCTTTGAAGATGCACTTAAAATGCTTCATCCGTTTATGCCTTTTATTACAGAAGAGCTTTGGCAATTGATGGGTGAAAGAAAAGATGGAGAAAGTATTTCTACTTCTAATTATCCTGCCGTGGATGAAAAGATGATTAAAGATTCTGCTGATGAAGAAATGGATTTTGTAAAAGATATTATTACTGCAATAAGAAATATTCGCGGTGAGATGAACATTGCACCTTCTAAAAAAGTTAATGCGATGATCAAATCTTCTTCAGTTAAAGATTATCAAATTGAATACATTAAAAAACTTGCAAAAGTTGAAGAGCTAAAAGTTGATGCGAATATTCAAAAACCAAAAGCAAGTGCTTCTGCAGTTTTAAGAGGTGTTGAAATATTTATTCCACTTGAAGGATTGATTGATCTTGATGTTGAGAGACAAAAAATCCAAAAAGAAATAACCAGACTTGAAGGTTCACTTGCAGGAATTGAAAAGAAACTTTCCAATGAAAAATTTGTTGCCAATGCTGCTCCGGAAGTTGTTGAAAAGGAGAGAGCGAAACAAAAGATTGGAAAGAAAATATTATTAAATTAAAAGAGATATTATCTAATTTAAATTAGTCTTATTGTCATCCTTCGACTTCGCTCGGGATGATAGTTGATCAAAAAACTTTTGTCACACTGAGCTTGTCGAAGTGTGACTTAAAAATGGAGATCAATGTATGTATTATAAACTTGAAGACTTTATAAACGATTGGAAAATCGAGTCCGAATCAACCTTAAAAATATTTAATAATCTCACAGATGAATCACTAACAAAAAAAGGTGATGACAATGTACGATCTACCGGAAAACTTGCCTGACACATCACACTTATTCGATAAAAAAATACTTTCAGAATTTAAAACTCACAGCGTAATACTTCTATTTCTAATGTTTATCACTCTAAATCTCAATTCTTTTAATTGGTTTATTGATAGAATTTTTAAGATTTTTGAATAAGCAATTTTCAATATTATTTAATCAAGGGAAAATATTTTTATGGCTGTTATCAGACCCTTTAAAGCACTTAGACCTACAAAAGAAAAATCCCAGCAATTTGCAAGCGTTCCTTATGATGTAGTTAATCGTGAGGAAGCGAAACAATTTGCCAAAGGTAATCCACTTAGTTATCTGCACATCACACGATCAGAAATTGATTTGCCTGATGTAAAAGATGTTTACTCAAAAGAAGTTTATTTAAAAGCAAAAGAAAATCTTAATAAGATAATTGAACAAGCTCCATTAAATGTTGATGAAAAACCACATCTTTATCTGTACAGATTAATTATGGATGGAAGATCACAAACAGGAATTTGTGCAACCTTTTCTGTTGATGATTATGATAATGATGTTATTCTTAAACACGAAAAAACCCGCAAGGTAAAAGAAGATGATCGTACAAATCACATCATTACAACAGAAGCACAAACAGGTGTTGTGTTTTTAACTTATCGCGGAGTTAAAACTGTTAACGAGCTTGTTGATAAAACAATGAAAAGCATAAAGCCCGAATATGATTTTACTGCACCGGATGGAATTCAGCACACAGTTTGGATTATGCCGGATGAAAATATTTTAACGATTGAAAACGAGTTTGCCAAGATTAATAAACTGTATATTGCTGATGGACATCATCGTGCAAAAAGTGCAAGTCGTGCAAGAGAAGAAAAGATGAAAGCAAACCAAAATCATACCGGAAGTGAAGAGTATAATTATTTTATTGCTGTGCTTTTCCCGGCAGATCAGTTAAAGATTCGTCCATACAATCGTGTTGTGTTTGATTTGAATGGATTAAGCAAAGCAGATTTTATGGACTCTGTTGCTGATAAGTTTACTATTACTCCAACTACAGATAAAGAACCCAAAATCAAAAATACTTTTTGTATGTATATTGATAAAGAATGGTTTGAACTTAAACCAAGAGATTCCGTCTTTGCAAGTTTGTCTTTAGAAAAATCGGTTGGAGAAAAACTTGATGTAAGTATTCTTCAAAACTTTTTATTAAATCCTGTACTTGGAATTGATGATTCGCGCACAAATACAAGAATAGATTTTATTGGCGGAATACGCGGAACAAAAGAATTGGAAAAAATTGTTGATTCTGGTAAAGCTGCAGTTGCATTTTCATTTTATCCGGCTGGACTTGATGACTTGATGAATATTTCAGACGCTGGTGAAGTTATGCCGCCAAAATCAACCTGGTTTGAACCTAAGTTAAGAGATGGATTGTTAACACATTTAATTTAAATCTCCGTGCCTCTGTGCCTCTGTGGTGAAGAAAAAAGATTTACCACAGAGACACGGAGCCACAGAGAAAATCACAAAGAAAATAAACTTAAAGGAAAAAATATCATGGAAAAAAGAATCTATAACCTAAATGCTGGTCCGGCAGTTTTACCGGAAGAAGTTTTGCTTGAAGCACAAAAAGAATTATTTACTCTTCCGAGAGTTGGAATGTCTATCCTGGAAATTTCTCACCGCTCAAAAACTTTTGATGCAATTCTTGCCGATGCTAAAAGTGGAATCAAACAATTGTTAAATGTTCCTGATAATTATGAAATTTTATTTTTACAGGGCGGCGCAAGTCTCCAGTTTTCAATGGTGCCTTTAAACTTAATGCCTCCTAAAAATAAAGCAGATTATATCTCAACAGGAAGCTGGTCCAAGAAAGCAATTAAAGAAGCAAAGCGCGTTGGAACTGTTAATGTTGCCGCATCCACTGAAGAAGGTGAAGGAGATAAAAAATATTTTAAACGCATTCCAAAACAAAGCGAATTGAAACTTGATCCTGATGCTTCTTATGTTCACTTTACATCCAACAATACAATTTACGGAACTGAGTGGATGAGCGAACCTGAAGTTGGAAACGTTCCGCTTGTTTGTGATGCTTCATCAGATATTCTTCACAAAAAAATTGATGTGAGCAAATACGCTATGATTTATGCCGGTGCTCAGAAAAATATTGGACCATCGGGAGTTGTACTTGTTATTATCAGAAAAGATATGCTTGAACGAAGTCAGGATTCTCTGCACACAATGCTTAATTATAAAATCCAGGCAGAAAATAATTCGATGTATAATACGCCAAATACTTTTGGAATTTATATCATCAAACTTGTTACAAAATATCTTTTAAATCATAGGTGGACTTGATAAGATGTATGAAATCAACAAAGCAAAAGCGAAACTTCTTTATGATGCAATTGATAACAGTGATGGATTTTATAAAGGGCACGCAGCAAAAGATTCGCGCTCTTTAATGAATGTTACATTTAATCTTGCTACTCCAGATTTAGAAAAGAAACTAATTGATGAAGCAACAAAAGCCGGGTTCATTGGATTGAAAGGTCATCGTTCTGTTGGCGGATTGCGTGCATCAATTTATAATGCGTTTCCAATTAAAGGAGTAGAGGCGCTTGTGGCTTTTATGAGTGATTTTCAAAAGAAGAATGGATAAGATTACTTGTAATTCCAGGCGGTAAAAAATAATTTTTACCGTTTAATTTTTAGAGAATAACAGAAAAATATTTTTAAAAGTAAAAAAAGGAATATTATGAAAAACATTATAATAGTATTTACAACGGCAGTGTTATTTATTTCCTGCGGAAAAGAAGAAACAAAGTTTGAAGCATTTAGTGCCGAAGCTTTTGCTTATGATTTGGGCGGCAGTTGGGAAGTAAATGCAAGCACACGGGTGAAAGGGATGGCTCAAAAGAAGACGGCGAATATTTTGTTGCTGCTATTTCGTATTCGGTTGATCTAACAAAACCCTCCGGTGAAGTTGTTAAAAATGTTTATGAAGACAAGCAGGATTTTTCTAAGGATGAAGAATTTATTGATATACCATTAGAGGTTCAGTTTGTTCTTGATTCTACCTACACCTCCGGAAATTACAAAGCTACTTTTCATGTAAAAGATAATTCGACAGGCGAATCAACTGAAGTGTCTGCTGATTTTAAAATGTAGTGTGATCAGGCGAAATATTCGGGAGGAATAAGCTTTCTTGAGGAGTACCCGGATTCAAGATCGTGATAGTATTTAATTTCATCTTCGTCACTTCGCCAGCAGAGTAAAACATCCTCTCCGTTTATCATTGAAGGAAAATCAACTAAGCCTATTTTAAAATTGGGATCCTTAAAGTAACAGCCAATTTCTTCCAGCTCAAGCATAAAGCCGTCAATTTCAGAAGCAAGTTTTTTAATTCGTGAATCCTCGTCAAGATTACCAGCAAGTTCTTCTGCAATCAACCTCATTTCTGCAGCGTTGTCAAGAATATCGCGAACAATGTTTTTGACTAAAGGAAGTGTGCGATTAGCCTCTGCTATTGAAAATAATTTAATCTCTGTTGTCATGGACTTAGTTTATTTAAATTTACTGTTACAAAATTAGTATTAATAATCAATAAAAAAAGACAAAGAAAAACTGTTCGAAATTATTTTTGAAATAACACGAAGAAAAAAATTATATGAGTAGTACCAATCTATTAAAAACAATTAGTGAAACCGGCATATCGTATGCGGATTATAAAAGTATTTTAATGCGGCAAGTTCAAAATTATAATGATGAATTGGCGACAGAGGAAGAAAAAAATCAAATTCAAAACAGAAAACTGAATTTGCAAAGAACTAATCGGCTTGATAAACATTTTCATCCTTCGGAGAAGAGCATTCAAAAATTTCAACAAATCAATTCAAAGCAAATATGGATGATCATATCCGAAACCTGGTGCGGTGATTCTGCACAAAACCTACCAATAATTTCGGCACTAACAAATCTTTCGAATTATATTGAACTAAAAATTCTTTTTAGAGATGAACATCCGGAAATTATGAATTTGTATTTGGAAGGAGGAGGCAAAAAAAGTATTCCAAAATTAGTTTCCTTTAACGAAAATGGAGATGAACTTTTTCAGTGGGGACCTCGCCCGCAGCAGGCAAAATTACTGTTCGACAAAATGATTTCCGATGGTATTGATAAAGATGAAAGAAGAAAAGCCCTTCATCTTTGGTACGGACGTGATAGAGGCATCTCTGTTGAAAATGAACTCGTTAATCTTATCGAAGTATTTCTAAGGGTTATTGTTCATTCATAGCAATAGTTTAGTAAATATTTTTATAAGTGAGAAAAGAGGATTGAAAAATTATCCGGGTTGAGATTTGATTATTACTAATGTCAAGAAATAACTCGAATTAAATCATTAAACCTATCCGACCTCGACTGCTCGCAGTCGTATGATTTTTGATAGTAAATATTCTATTGTAACTCAATTTCAAAGTTGCTTAGTTAGTAATAAATCATTTACAATCATAATCTTTAGGGGATAGTATGAAAATAATTTTTCAACTCCTGGTTTTCTCCGTGATAGCACTTCAATTCAATCTTCATTCTCAGTCACCCATCGTTCAGCAAATAGTTGATTCAGCCAATCAGGATTCGCTGATGTATTTTGTAAAGGAATTATCCGGCAATGTTCCAACAATTATCAATGGGACATTACAAACAATAGTTTCCCGTAATAAATATCAGCCCGGCAACGCTCTCGCCGAAACTTATATTAAACAAAAACTTCAGTATTACGGATTAACAACTTCTATTCAATCTTTCAGTTCAACCGGTAAAAACGTTTTAGGCGTTCAGGTGGGGTCAGAATTACCCAATCAAAAATATATTATCTGTGCACACTATGATGACATGCCTTCAGGCTCAACAGCCCCCGGAGCAGACGACAACGCAAGTGGGACTTCAGCCGTATTGGAAGCAGCAAGAATTTTTTCGCAGTACACATTTCCTTTTACCATTGTTTATGCATTATGGGATGAAGAAGAACAAGGGCTGGTAGGAAGTAATTATTATGCCAATCAAGCTGCTTCGTCCGGAGATTCAATCATCGGTGTGATAAATATGGACATGATAGCTTATGATTCTGATAACGATATGGTCGCTAATATTCACACGCGAAATGTTGGAACTTCGCTTGAACTTTATGATAAAATGATTGAAGCAAATATTCAATACGGGATTAACTTCAACCTTGTTGAATATAATCCCGGCGAAGAATATAGCGATCACGCATCATTCTGGAATGCCGGCTATGGAGCAATTTTATTGATCGAAGATGATGCAGACTTTAATGCTTACTATCATAGTGTCAATGATCTTATCATTCATTTTAATGAAGCATACTATTTAAAGTCTGCAAAACTTGCTTTTGCTACACTTGCCTCATTTGCGCTTAACCTGAATATGCAAATTATTCACACGCCTTTTGCTTCAATTGATTATTCGCAGGATATGGAATTAACAGCAAACATAGTTACAGGTTTAAATATTGGAAGTGGAATTTCGGGTCCGCGACTTTACTACCGCACAAGCACAGGGGGAGGTTTTTCTGATTTTATTGAGATAGCCGGAACTCCTTTAATGAGTAATACAGAGTATAGTTTTATTATCCCTGCTCAGCAGCTTGGAACAATTGTGCAGTATTATTTGGCAGCACAGGATGATAATTCGTCAGTTGTGGTAACCCTTCCCACTGGTGGAGGCGGGTTTAATCCACCGGGAAATACTCCACCGCCGCATGCATTCCAATTCTACGTTGCCCCGGTTACTTTTGCTCTGGTTGATTCGGCTAATAATACAAATAATTGGCAGTCAACAGGCGGGTGGAATATTACAACTCAGAAATTTGTTTCCGCTCCTTACTCCTTTACTGAATCTCCTTCGGGCAATTATCAGAGTAATACAACGGCGACTTTTACTTATTTAAATGAAATAAACCTTTCAAATATTTTGGGCGCTTCACTAGAGTTTTACACTCAATGGGATATTGAAAATGATTGGGACTATGGACAAATTCAGGTTTCTACTAATGGTGGAACAAACTGGACTGCTCTCGAAGGACTTTACTCAAATCCCGGGACAGGGACTTTTCAACCGCCTGATGAACCTTTGTACGATGGTTCGCAGCTAACCTGGGTCGTAGAAAATATAGATCTAACTGAATTTATTGGTCAAAGTGTTAAGCTCAGATTCTATTTCCAATCCGATCAATCTGTTACCGGAGATGGATGGTATATTGATGATATACGATTGATGACCTTTGCAATTGTTCCGGTAGAACTAACATCCTTCACCGCAACTGCAACGCAAAACTCCGCTTCGCTTAACTGGCAAACAGCAACAGAGACAAATAACAGCGGGTTTGAGATTGAAAGAAAACAAGTCGGCAGTCCGCAGTCTTCTGTCAGCAATCTGGAATGGAGTGTTGTTGTTTTCGTTCCCGGATTTGGAACTACCACTGAACCAAAGAATTATTCTTTCATTGATGAAAATCTTCCTGCAGGAAAATATCAATACAGATTAAAACAAATAGACTTTGATGGAAGCTTCGAATACTCAAACACAGTTGAAGTTGAAATCTCTTCACCAACAGAATTTACATTGGAGCAGAACTATCCGAATCCATTTAACCCTTCAACAAAAATAAAATATACAATCCCCACTGTCACCCTGAGCTTGTCGAAGGGTGACGTTTATGTAACATTGAAAGTTTACGATGTACTTGGAAATGAAATCGCAACACTCGCAAACGAAACACAGCAGCCCGGTACTTACGAAGTTGAGTTCAACGTAGGACAGGCTATCAGCCTCTCAAGCGGCGTGTATTATTACCAGTTACGGGTCGGTGGTTTTGTTGAGACAAAGAAGATGATTTTGGTGAAGTAATTTCATAATAATTGCCATGAAATAATCCATATCATCAACAATATTTAAAAAGAAAAAAGGGATTGATAATTAAGTCAATCCCTTTTTAATAAAAGCCTGCAGTTGAATTATTTCAGAACAGCGTCTTTAGCTTGTTTAGCAATTCTGAATTTCAATGCCTTCTTTGCTGGTATAACCATTGTCTCGCCGGTGGCTGGGTTTCTGCCCATTCTTTTTTTCCTTTGAACTACAAGTAATTTGCCTAAGCCGGGAATCACGAATGCTTTCTTAGCTTCTCTATAAGCTAAGCCTACTATTTCATCAAGAAAAACACCAGATAACTTTTTTGTTGTTCCGGTTTTTTTAGCTAGATGATCTATTATCTGGGATTTGGTCATTGATTTGTAAGCCATAAATAGTGCCTCTCCTTAATTAATGAATAATTATTTCAATGGTTAAAATAAAGATAATTTGTCTCAAAGAAAATGTTTTAATAGAATTATTCGAATAAATTTTTACCGGCATATTTATGTTGAAGCCTGTTTATAGTAGTAAAACAAATACTACTTTGCGGCTTAAATCTCATTTAAGTATTTTCACAACACTATTAAATAAATTTAACGGTACTTTCATTTAATGAAAAATTTTTCTTTTCTCGTTTTCATCTTTACCATCAGCAGTATTTATGCACAGCAGGATTCGCTTTCCATTTTTAAAAGTTTGCCTAATGATACTACTTTTGTCAGCGACTCTTCTTTGACTGACTCCTCTTCATTGGTAAGATTAAAACCTGATTCACTTATTGTGCTTAATTTAAAATGTTTTTCGGAAAATTCATTTTTCATTAATAATAAAGATATCACATTCAATGATTACCGGTATGCCGGTGATTTCTTGAGAATATTTCCTTTTACTTTTATTAAAGATCTCGTGTTTATCGGGCTGCCGAATTAAATATATTTGTGTGGTGTACCTTCCTCTGCTGCAACTTATATGAACGATGGAATTTACTTTAATAACAGATTTAATCTGCGAACTGATCTGAATCATATTCAAACAGAATCAGTTGATTCAATCGAAGTAATAAATCTACCCAGGGGATTTTTATACGGAGCAGAACTTAATCCTGTTGCGATCAACTTTATTGAAAAAGATATTTATTCAAAACAACCTTTCACTAGAATTAAGTATTACGAAGGACCGTTTGGCGAAGCTTTTGTAGATGGTAAATTCAGTATAAATGCTTTTAAAAGAATTAACATTTCTGCAGATGTTTCAAACAAAAAAGTGGATAACAGATATGTTAATTCTGATTTTAGCCTTTGGCGTGCAGGTGTAAAAGTTAAATATTTTCTATCCAACTCAATTAACTTAATTGGAAGCTACTATCATATTAAATCAGTAGCCGGGTTTAATGGTGGGGTTGATGTAGACAGCATAGCTACTTACTCGACAGATATAAACAACATATTGTACGATAATGTACTTGCGCCGGTAAAATACCCCACGCGATTTCTAAAATCTACCCAGCATCATTTCGCATTACGCACCCTTGCTGATTTTGAAGGGTGGGGACGTTCTGATATCCAGCTCTACTATAAATTTACGCTCGATGAAGATTATGAACCGCTGAGCACTTATGAAAATAAATTAACAAACAAGAATAAAGTAATCGGCATAAGCACCTCACAAACTTTGAAATACGGTTTTTGGAAATTGATTTTATTTGGAAATTATGAGAAACAAATTTTACGCGACATAAATGTCGTTCCGCCCTATTTCAATGAAGATACACTGAATATTAATTCAATTTCATTTTCTGCAATCGGTTCATTTTATTTATTTGATAGCACTATTGTTCCTTCCTTCTTTTCAAGAATAAAAAACCAAAGCTCCGATGCAAATTATCCTTTGACTTATAATAAAAATCTTTTCGGTTATGGAGCAGATGTGGCATTAAGAATTATTGATGAAATTAAAATTTATCTGGGCATTTCGTCATTCGATCAATATTTTACTGAGTGGAAACAAATGATCATCGAAGAAATTGGTGTTGAAGCCGAGTATAAAATTGTCAGCGCAAAATTAAAATTTTTCAACATGAATAATAGGTACACCCAAACCATTTATCCGATGATAGATTACACCGGTTATAATAGTAATGATTTTATCGGTGCTTCACTTAATGCAAATATTAATCTCTGGAGTTTTTCTCTTGAAACTTTGACAAGCTTTTATCACAATTCCGACCCGAATACAGGGGCAAATGTTCTTGATGTACCTGATGCAACTTTTCGAGGTGGGGTCTATTTTATAGGATCGGCATTTGATTCTAACCTGGACATAAAAACAGGATTTGTTTTTAACTATACCGGGAAGCAAATAATCACTGACCATCAGTTTTTTAATTTGGTTGTTGATCCCTCTTACAAACTTGATTTTACGCTTGCTGGTCAAATTCAAAAGGTAGCAACTGTTTATTTCACTTGGGAAAATTTATTCGACAACGACTACTTTATTACGCCATATTATCCTATGCCAAACAGGAATATTCGTTTTGGTCTATCATGGGAATTATTTAATTAAACTATTATTCTGATGTCTGTTTTTAGTTTCCGCTATAACATTACAGAAAAAAAAATATTTATATTTTTAATCCTCGCTGCAATTCTAACTGAAATATTTTATTTGATCCTTGCTTTTAATTCGGAGGGTAAAGAAAGTATTCCACTTTACATGTTCGTTTACTTTGAAGCTTTTTTAATATTTTTCTTTTCCTGGCTCATAATCAAAAGAGTTCCATTTAACGAAAAAACCGACAGTGAAATTCTAAAGTTATTTTCGAAAATTATTTCTATAAATTCAGATGAGCAGTTCAAATTAAAACTACCGCTCTTTATTATTGTAACTGGATTGCTGTTCAGATTAACTCTTTTTCCATCCACCCCTTCTACATCGGATGATGTTTACAGATATGTTTGGGAAGGTAAAGTTGTTGTGAACGGCTTTAATCCATTTACCACTCCCCCGAACTCAAATGTACTCAGTTCACTTCAGGATTCTAATTACACTAAAGTCACTTATAAAAATATTCCGGCAATTTATCCGCCTTTTTCTCAATTAGTCTTTGCGACGGCATACATTTTAACAGAAGATAATCTTCTCGGGCTAAAGTTAATTTATTTTATTTGTGAATTTTTCACTTTAATATTTTTATTAAAACTTCTTCACTTGAAAAAAATAAATTTAAACAGAATAATACTTTATGCCTGGCTTCCATTGCCGATTATGGAATATTTTGTGAATGTTCATCTTGATCCGGTTGGAATAATGTTTCTGATTATCGCAGTTTATTTTATTGAAAGGGAAAAATTTGCGGGCGCATCCGTTTTTCTTGCACTCTCATTTTTATCAAAACTGATCGGAATATTTTTATTGCCTTTGATTTTTAGAAAAGCCGGGATCAATAAATCAGTCCTATTTATTTTCATCTTTAGTTTTGTTTCAATAATCTTTTACCTGCCATTTGCTGATGAAAGTTTTTCAACATTTACAGCATTTTCGACTTATTTATCCAACTGGGAATTTAACGGATCAATTTACAATTCATTTAAGGTGCTGTTCAGCAACAGTGAAACTGCACGAATGATTTGCGGGATTATCTTTATCTCATTAGTTGTTTACATCTCATCCACATATAAAGATTTTTCAAAGGCGGGGTTTTATATTTTTCTATGCTGGGCAATTCTATCAACCACACTTTTTTCATGGTATCTTGGCTGGCTTGCAGTTCTAAATCCATTTGTAAACTTTTTTTCTGTGATGAGTTTGTTATTTACAATAAACCTTACGAACTTTTCTCCGCTTGGCAATGAATGGCGCGAATATGGATTTGTGCTTGCAATAGAATATGTGCCGTTTTTTCTGCTGCTGGTTTACGATTTTCTATTCGAAGCCCGAAAAATTAAAGACTGAGCATATCTTTAAATTTAATTGCCTGCCTGCGCGAGACTTCAATTTTATGCCCGCCTTTTAGCTTTACAAGCAAACCGCCGTTAAGCCAGGGTTCTATATTTTCTACCCATTTTAAATTAATAATGTGTTTTCGATTTGCCCGAAAAAACGCTTTGTTGTCTAATCTTTCATCAAGATAATTAAGCGTTCTCAAAATCAACGGTTTATGTTCATCGAAAAAAAGACGCACATAATTTCCTTCGGATTCAAACAACCGGATGGTAGAAAGTTTTACAAACCAGCATTTATCCCCATCCTTTACAAATATCTGATCGTTTTCGGTAAGGGCAGGGGCTTCCAATTGAGAGACAATTTGTTTTTTTTGCTTTTCCAGAATTTTTTTAACCGTATCCTCAAGACGCTTTGGTTCAATTGGTTTTAAAAGGTAATCCATTGCATTGAAATCGAATGCTTTCAAAGCGTACTCGTCATAAGCAGTTGTGAACACCACGATCGGGACACTGTCAAGTTCCTCAAGTAGTTGAAATCCTGTTTTGCCGGGCATTTGAATATCAAGGAAAATAATATCCGGATTTAATTCGGTGATTTTATTTAACGCATCGTCAGCATTAACAGCTTCTCCGACAACATTTATTTCTTTGAATGGTTCAAGAAGTCTTTTCAATTCAGTGCGTGCAAGGCGTTCGTCATCTATTATTAAAGCTTTCATTTTTTACCTCCGGTTGGAATAACTAATTCACTTAGTACTTCATTTTTATTTAATGCTAAAATATTTAAATAAGCATCTTCTCCATATAGAAGATTTAATCTTTGTTTCGTATTACTAATTCCAAAGCCTTTTGAACTGCGAAATAACTCTTCGTCAAAATGCCCGGTATTATTTATTCTAATAATAACTTTATTTTCTGCCTTAGAAGCAGTAACAGTTACGCTGCCCCCACCAGGCTGTTTCGAAATTCCATGCTTGATCGCATTTTCAACAAGTGTTTGAATCATCATCGGAGGGATTTCAATATTTTTAACCGCCTGATCAACTTCCAATTTGTAATGTAGTCTTTCCTCAAATCTGATCTTTTCAAGTGCGAGATAATCCTTCACGGTTTGCATTTCGTCATCAAGCGGTACGGTTTCTGTACGCTCTATTTTTAATGAGTATCTTAAAATATTAGAAAGCCGCGTTACCGCATCTTTTGCGTTTGAAGGGTCTTCTTCAATAAGTGCCCTTATGCTGTTCAATGCATTAAACATAAAATGTGGATTGAGCTGCGACTTAAGAGTTTTTAGTTCAAAATCTTTTACTGCCGCTTCCCATATCAATGATTCTATCTCTACTTTTTTATAATTTTCAAAATAGTGAAGCGACAAATAAATCAGCGACCAAACAAAAACTACACTGCTCATATTAAAGACACCAATAAAGGGGGAGATTGGTTTTATCTCGTCCGAAGAATATGTGTTTGTTGAAAGTGCGACAGCAAGAATGAACCCATAAATTAAAGCGCCTATAATAAAACTTGCAAGAATTGTTCTCGGTAGAATTTTTCTGAGTGGTAAATCGAGCCAATTACTTTTTTTTATCTGTGCCCGGTAAATATGAGTGAAACTTATTCCAAGCTGAATCATGTAAAGCGCAATAATAGTTCGCTGCCAGTTTAACTCGCCAAGAAAAGCTGTAACAATAATGTTGATGAAAGCAAAAAAACTCCAGCCAAAAAATTGACTTAGCCAATATGCTCTTTTACAACTAATCTTTTTCCGCGAATGAATTGATTTCTCAGATTTCAGAATTTCATCCTGATAATTATTTACTAAATCCGAATTTGCTATTAATGCTTTCAAAATATAAATCTAACTTTGTGAAAAGAAAAAGAATCTTTTGAACAATCAAGATTCAATAAACTACTGCCTAAAAGTAGTTTGATTAATTATGAAAGTGCTGAAATATTCTTTCTGCGGATTAAAGAAATGATAGGTGGTTTGCTGAAAATAATTTCTGATTTATTAATGCAGTTCTAATTCGTAAAATTCAACTTAATATTAACGATCTCAGCATCACTTGCAAGTTTAACCCGCGGACCCCAGGAACCAACACCAGACGATACATAATAATGAGTGCTGCCTTTTTTCATGTACCCCCAGCTTAATTCATAAATTAAATTGGTTATTAAATTGATAGGAAACATTTGCCCATTGTGCGTGTGTCCCGATAATTGAAGAGCGATCCGATTGTCTTGTGCTTCTTTTAATTTGTATGGGGTGTGGTCAAGTAATATTACAGGTAAGTTTTCCGTTGAACTATTCAAAATTTCAGATAATGATTTACGGCGTTTTTGTGTAAAATTTTGTTTACTAACATCTTCTCTTCCTACCAGAATGAAACTGTTGTTGACAACTTCCGAAGAATCACGCATTACCTTTATTCCGTTTGCAGTTAAATATTTTACCGATTCTTCTCCACCGTTTATATACTCATGATTTCCTGTGGAAGCATATACCCCATACTTAGATTTGAACCGATTCAGTGATTTCCCAACTCCTCTTTGAGTTAAGATGTGGGGTTTGTCGTCAACAACATCACCGGCTATTAATATAATATCCGCATTAAGTTTATTTACTTTTTCGACAATCTGTTTTAAGAAAGACTCGCCATTCAAAGGGGAAAGATGAATATCTGAAAGCATCACAATATTTAACTGATTAAGATTTGCATTTTTTCCATCAACATTTAGATAAAGATTTTTAACCTTAAAGTTTGTTGAATTAATAAACCCAATCAAAATTATTGTGCTTGACAAAAACAAAACTACCGCAGCAGCAATTTGCTTTGATAGCTCATAGTTGCTGTTGATAAAGGTTGGAAAAATTCCTAAATAATAATTCGCAACACGTGCTAAATCAATAAATAAAATAAATAGTGTTAAATAAAGAATGAAAGCAAACCAGAACGAACCAATCCACAAAAATAAATCATACAAAAGGGGGTGAAGAAAAGAATGGAGAAATTTCGCCGCAAGATATCCAAAAGCAAATAATAAAAATGTAAAAATATAAAATGGTTTAAGGAAGGTTATGGCTGAAATTGCCTGCCAGCCCCGGATAAAGATGTAATAATTTATAAGTGAGTAGAGAATAAAAAATATCGAAAAGAAAACAGCCATGTATTTGCCTAATTTTTTATTTCAAATTAAATACAAAAACCCTAAGTAAAAGTGATCTTTATAACAAGTGAGTATCCTAAAGAGGGAGCCGCTGCAGTTCCGGGCGTGCGACCCGGAAAATTGCTTAATTGAGTGTGGGTAGTAGAATCGGATCTAAGAAAAAATGCTCGAAACTACAACGGCTTATTTTGAAGTCTATTTATAAGTATTTAATGCTCTCATATAATTTGATCTCTCAAGTTTTGCAGGATCAGAAACACTCTTATAACTCATGCTGCCGCGCATTTGATCGAGAGATTCATATTCATTTGCTTCCATCCAGTACTGCAGTTTACTGATTACATCTGCAATGTGCCCAATTCCAAATTTTAATAAAGCAGAAAGCATTTGTGTAACTTTTGCCCCCGCCATTGTCATTTTGATCACATCTTCTTCGGTGTAAACCCCGCTTGTTGCCGCAAGATCAGCGTCAACTCTGCCGTAAAGAATTGCAGTCCAGCGAAGTGGTAATCTCATTTCCATCGGCGTTGTTAATAAAACATTTGGAACTACTTCAAGTTTTTCAAGATCAATATCGGGCTGATAAAACCTATTGAATAATACCAAACCGTCAGCTCCATTTTTATCAAGATGGTCAGCCATATTACTAACTGAGGTAAAGAATGGATGCATTTTGACAGCAACAGGAATATTAATATTCATTTTAACTGACTTAACTATATCGATGTACGACTTTTCAATATCAAATGATGGTGTAATCATGTCGGTGGCAAGTCTGTAAATATTTAACTCAAGTGCATCGGCACCGGCTTGTTCAATTTTTTTTGCATAATCTATCCACCCGCCTTCTGATTTACCATTAAGACTTGCTATGATTGGAATATCAACTGCCTGTTTTGCTTTTCGTATGTGATCAAGATATTCTTCCGGACCAAGTTTGTAATCAAATGGTTCGGGTAAGTAGCTTGTTGCTTCGGCAAAACTTTCAGAGTGAACGCTTGTGTGATGATGAAGTTCGAGAGCATCGTGTTCAATTTGCTCTTCGAAGAGCGAATACAAAACTACAGCACCCGCGCCGGCATCTTCCATTTGCTTGATGTTTTCAATTTCATGAGAAAGTGGTCCTGCAGAAGGAACAATAGGTGATTTAAGTTTTAGTCCGAGATATTCAGTTGTAATGCTCATATAATTATCCTGATATTAAAATTTATTTTCATATAGATTATTTTTGATTTGTCTTTTCTTCTGCGCCCAAAGAAGCAAGCTGTTCGTAATGTTTCCATTTTTGAACTACATCATCCTGAGCTTCTGCAATCAATTTTTCAGCTTCAACAGGATGAGATTTGGTCAACATTTTGTATCGAGTCTCGAGATAAGCATAATCTTTCAAAGGAATTTTCAATCCTTTAGAATCAAGTTTAAATGGATTTTTTCCTTCGGCTTCCCAATCCGGATGATACCTGTAAAGCTGCCAGTAACCGGAATCAACCGCTGCTTTTTGATTCTGCATTGCGGTACCCATATTTATTCCGTGAGCAATACAATGGCTGTACGCAATAATTAATGATGGACCTTCATATGCTTCTGCTTCAAGAAATGCTCTTAATGTGTGCTGATCATTTGAGCCCATTGCAACTTTTGCTACGTAAACATTTCCATAAGCCATTGCCATCAGACCCAGATCTTTTTTAGCTTGCGGTTTTCCGGATGCAGCAAATTTTGCTACTGCCCCTCGAGGAGTAGATTTCGAACATTGCCCGCCTGTGTTAGAATATACTTCAGTGTCAAGCACAAGTATATTTACGTTTGCGCCTGAAGCAAGTACGTGATCCAATCCACCGTAACCAATATCATAAGCCCATCCATCACCTCCCATAATCCAAACGGATTTTTTTACGAGGTAATCAGAAAGACTTAAAAGATTTTTTAAATCGTTTGATTTTCCATTAGAGGTTGATTTAACCAATTCGTTCAATTTATTATTCAATACTTTAACTCGTTCACGCTGATCGTAAATATCGGATTCGTCATTTTGTTTTGCACTAATAATTTCATCAACGAGTGTCTGTCCAATCTCGGAAGCAAATTTTACTAACAATTCTTTAGCGCGCTCGCTATGTTTATCAATTGCTATTCTAAAACCGTAACCAAACTCTGCATTATCCTCAAACAACGAGTTTGACCAGGCAGGTCCTCTTCCATTTGCATCAACAGCCCAGGGGGTGGTAGGAAGATTTCCCCCATAGATTGATGAACAGCCGGTTGCGTTTGCAATCACTGCGCGGTCGCCAAAAAGCTGACTGACTAATTTTACATAGGGAGTCTCACCGCAGCCCGAGCAAGCACCGCTGAATTCAAAAAGCGGACGAAGGAATTGCGAATCTTTTATTTTTCCAACGTTCACTTTTTTTCTATCGAGATCAGGAATGTTAAGAAAGAAATCCCAGTTAGCTCTTTCTTGTTCGCGCAGAGGGAACTGCTCATTCATATTAATTGCTTTATACTTCGTCTCTTTTTTATTCTTCGCAGGACAAACATCAACACAGATTCCGCATCCGGTACAATCCTCGACAGCTACTTGAAGGCTGTAAATCATACCGTCACCGTAATCCTTTGATTTAAATTTTGTTGATTTAAAATCCGAAGGAGCATTTTCCAGATATTTTTCTTCGTAAACTTTTGCCCTTATTGTAGCGTGAGGACAAACCATAACACATTTGTTGCATTGAATACAAGTTTCGGGATCCCAGACAGGAACTTCGAGAGCTATATTCCTTTTTTCCCATTGTGAGGTTGCAAGGGGGTAGGTTCCATCTACCGGCATTTTACTTACGGGCAAAAGATCTCCTTCGCCTGCAATCATTTTTGCAGTAACTACGTGAACAAAAGCTGGAGCATTCGCAGAAACTGCAGGCTGCAATTGTCTCCTGCTTGTAATTTTATTTGGGACTGTTACTTCAAATAAATTATCGAGCGTTTGATCAACAGCAGCAAAATTCATTTGAACAATTTTATTGCCTTTCGCTCCGTAAGTTTTTTTAATCGAGTTTTTAATTAATTGTATCGCTTGCTCTTTCGGGAAAATATTTGAAATTGCAAAGAAGCAAGTCTGCATAATTGTATTGATGCGAACACCCATCCCTGTTTGGTTGGCAACTGTGTAAGCGTCAATAATGAAAAGCTTCATCTTCTTTTCAATTAAATCTCTTTGAACTTTTTCAGGAAGTGAATCCCAAACTTCTTCTTTCGGAACCTTTGTGTTCAAGAGGAAAGTTGCATTAGGTGCTGCTTGTCGAAGCATATCGGTTTTTTCCAAAAATTCCTGCTGATGACAGGCAATAAAGTTAGCTTTATTAATAAGATAGGTTGATTGAATATTTTTAGGACCAAATCTAAGATGGGAGATAGTCATCGAGCCTGATTTTTTCGAATCATAAACAAAATAACCCTGGGCAAAGTAATCTGTTCCTTCGCCAATAATTTTTATCGAATTTTTATTTGCACCAACCGTTCCATCTGCACCAAGCCCATAAAATTGTCCGCGAAATGTTTCTTCAGATTCTACCGAAAAGGCGGGATCAAAATCAAGGCTGGTATTCGTTACGTCTTCAATGATTCCAACTGTAAAATGGTGTTTTGGTTTATTAAGACTTAGATTATCAAAAACAGTTTTAAGCATTGCTGGTGTAAATTCTTTTGAAGATAAGCCATAGCGTCCGCCAACTATTTTGGGATAAGCAAATTGAAGATCGCCATTAATGTGAGTTTCTGAAATCGCATTTACTATGTCCAGATAAAGTGGTTCACCTCCGGCTCCGGGTTCCTTTGTACGATCGAGCACAGCAATTGACTTTGTGGTTTTTGGCAATGCTTTAATAAAATGACTTAAAGAAAATGGTCTGTACAATCTTACTTTAACTAACCCTACCTTTTCACCTTTTGCAGCAAGATTGTTTACTGTTTCCTCTGCGGCTTCTGCACCCGAACCCATCATCACGATAATTCTTTCAGCATCTGCAGCACCTATGTAATCAAACAGATGATATTGTCTTCCAACTAATTTTGCAAACTTGTCCATTTGTTTCTGAACAATATCGGGACAGGAATTGTAGAATGGATTGACAGTTTCTCTTCCTTGAAAATAAACGTCGGGGTTTTGTGCAGCACCGCGCATGAAAGGTCTGTCTGGTGACAAACCTCTAAGGCGATGTTCTCTAACAAGATCATCGTCAATCATTCCTTTCATATCTTCTTTGGAAAGTTCTTCAATTTTCATCACTTCGTGTGATGTTCTGAATCCGTCAAAGAAATGTAAGAATGGAACGCGTGCTTCGAGTGTTGATGCTTGAGCGATCAGTGCAAAGTCCATTACTTCCTGAACACTGTTCGAACACAACATTGCAAATCCAGTTGAACGAGTAGCCATAACATCACTATGATCACCAAAGATCGAAAGCGCTTGTGCTGCAATTGATCTTGCAGAAACATGAAATACTGTAGAAGTAAGTTCGCCTGCTATTTTGAACATGTTGGGAATCATCAAAAGTAATCCCTGCGAAGCGGTGAAAGTTGTCGTCAACGCTCCGGTCTGAAGTGCGCCATGAACACTGCCTGAAGCCCCCCCTTCACTTTGGAGTTCTTTTACAGTCGGAATCGTTTCCCAGATATTTTTTCTTCCCACAGCCATCCACGAATCACACCATTCGCCCATATTTGAAGAAGGGGTGATGGGATAAATTGCTATTACTTCATTTGTATTATATGCAACATGAGCTGCAGCTTCATTACCGTCTATTGTTACTTTTTTTCTTTCCATTTTATTTCCATTAGAATTGTTAAAATTTCCACAAGAATTAAGTTCCCATACTTAGCCAAAACTATACCAATAAAAACATGCTGAAATCATTGATTAAAACAATTATTATTAAATATTTTTATCAAATAATAGAATTGAAACTTCGATATTTCTTGAAATTGAGAATAACAATGTGATCAATATTAAATTGAAAACAATTACAAATTTTTGTTGAATCGAACCAATTGAAACCTTCGAGGATTAGAAAAACCCCAAAGTTTTTTTGAAGGGAGATTTGATCACATAGCGACAGGCAATTCAACAACTCACCTTAAAAAAATAACTTTACATTCACTTTGATTTTGTTTAAGTTTTCACCGAGGAAAAGAAAATGAATAATTTCTTGGCACGATATTTAGCTCTCTCTCTCTGCAATTGCGGATTGGAATTGAATTATTCTTTTTCACATTAGACTTTTGTTTGTATGAACTGCCTGCAGTTTACATACCATTCCAAACCATTCTACATTCTAAATTCTGCATTGTACATTTCCCCACCGGATTTACGTAGCTTGAGAAATCCAACTGTCACATTGAGCGTGTCGAAATGTGACGTTAATCTAACAGTGTTTTCTTTCCCTAAGAATTTTTTAAGGTAAAAAATGAAAAGCAAAATATTTATTGTCCTGATTTTTATTATAAATGGTCTGTGTCTTGCACAGCAAAACACTTTTAACAAAGAAGCTGAACTGAAAAAGTTTGTTGAACGCCGCGGAAAGGTTGAAGAAACTTCTCCAAATATTTATAAACTCACTTACAGAGACGGTTCTCAAAGAGTATTTAACTTTAATCAGAGCGAAAAGTTAAATGAGATAGACAACGGTATAGACACAACTATAATAAATGTTTGGGAAATAGACACAACAAAATTTGCTGGTATGTTTAAGTTTTGGCAAGAGGTTGAGGTAGCAAACACAGAATTTTTTCCAGTACTTATTGATGATTTAAACAAAAATAATTTGCCCGAGCTATATGGGTATAGCAATTACTCCACACTTGGGTCACAACCATATGGTGGCCCAGTAAAGGTATTTGAATCTAATGAAACTGGAATATATCAGAATATTTTTACATATGATTCCACAACTATTTTTGTACATGCTTTAGGTGATATTCATAACCCTGTGGGAAAGGAGATATATTTAAGATCCCGAATAACAAACAGTGGAACGGTTTATAAAGGCGATTCGTTTGGGCAATTGCCGACAAATTTCGATTTCATCTTTTACTATAATAACCAATTCCAAATAAATGATATGACATTTGGAGATTTTGATATAAATAAAATAACTGATTGTGCATTTACTAGTGCCAATGATGGTGGTATCCCAAGAATTATTTTAGGTGAATTCAGGGATAGCATAAATAATTTTGTTACGGTATTCGAGCAAGTAACTGAAGGTGAATGCCCATCGGGTTTTGCAATAGGCGATTTTGATCAAGACGGGAAAACTGAATTAGTTTCAAGTACAGGAAATGGTAATATATACATAATAGAAAATAATAATGAGAACCAATATTCACTTGTTAGTCAATTCTTATTTCCTTCCTTAGATGCGTATATGCAAACAGTAACAAATGATATTGACGGAAATGGTAAACCAGAATTCTGGATTGGTGGTCAAAATCTTCTTGATGGAATTACTACTTATCAATGTTATGAATCAGACTCTGATAATAGTTATCATCCTATAGCAAGAATAGAATTGAGATATTCGGTTTCTCTCGGGACAAATTATATTCAGGCAGCGGATATTGATGATGATGGAAAGGAAGAACTGATAATTTCCAGCGGTAATAATATCTTTATTCTAAAGTTTGTCGGTTCAAGCGGAGAACATATTTACAAATTGTTATATGCCAAATTAGGCGAGGCTACACAAATAGGTGCTGAATTTTATCCAGTTGCCATTGCTGATCTGGACGGGGACGGAATGAAGGATTTGCTCCTGCCATTTCGTAAATATGTTGAACCGATCGTATATGCTTTTAGTTATATTCTCCGTAAATCGAATACCACCGGGGTGGAAAATGAGAATTCTCAAATTTTTCAAGATACATTTATCAGCAGTTATCCAAATCCGTTTAATGCAACAAGTACTATAAGTTTTCAACTAAATGAGACATCAAAAGTTCAAATAAAAATCTTCAATACCTTAGGGAAAGAAATAACAACGCTGTTAGAAAAAGATCTTACTCCCAACAGCTACACAATAAGCTGGGAAGCAATTAACAAAAATGGTGGTCCACTACCAAGTGGTGTTTATCTAATTGTTCTACAAACAAAGAATTCGATAAAATCAATCAAAACAATTTTATTAAAATAAAAATGGAGTTTTAAATGTTAGCAAAAATAAATTCGCAAAAGGCGATCAACTATTCTGTAAAACAAATAGCAATTTTAATAGTAATACTTTTATCATCTGCGATTTTTTCCCAAGCACCTAACTGGACAACCATTAAAGAAACAAATGTTTTTACCGGTACAGAATTTACTCAGCCTGATGTTGATATTTTCACGAATGGTTATGGAAACCACGTCATTATAAAACGAAAAACAGAGTTGAAATATTTCAGAATGAATGCAAATGGCATCGCAACTGATTCTGCCCAAATTGAGAGCTACCTTGAAAGTACGCCAGTTGTTTCGCCAAGTATTTCAGGTGATGCTTCTAATTTATATATTGTTTACAGAAATTATGAGGCAACAACTCTAACAGCTAAAGTTAGCACAAATGGTGGCAGTTCGTGGGACTATATCTCGCCAAACCCTTCGAATAGCAATTCATCACAAATTGAATCTGTAATGTCAAACGGTAAACTACACGTTGTTTATGAAGTCTCGGGTTTAATTAAATACCGAAATTGGAATGGAACATATTGGTCATCCGAGAAATCCGTTTCAAACAGCGAAATTGGTTATTTCCCTCGCATTATTGCCTGGTATTTAGGGAGCGTTGATAGGGTTTATTTTTTATATGATAAAGCTAATTCTAACGAGGGGCGATGGAGAGAGTTTAATGTTGCAAATAATAGTTGGGTAACCAGCAGCCCACAAACTGCATTTACAACTTCCGATTATTCCTCCCCAACTGGTTTTATGGTTGATAATTCATATATCTTTTTTTATTATGCTATCGGATCAACCGATCATTTCTTCCAATACACCATTCGACGTAAGACTGATAATTTACACATTGATGATAGCTTTGCTGAACCATATAATCAAACTTATAAAACTTTTTCAACAACCACTGCGAACAATGTATCTCACACAGTCTTTTTTTCAGAGGGTCAGCTACTTGATGGTGTAGCAGAGTATGGTCTAAATAGAGCGAAAGGTAATGGTAGTGGGACTTCAGATATCGATCTAGTATTTACGAATCCAGATCTTTCACCAATCTTTGAAGTATTAAATATCTCTTCTTCTGGAAATGATGTGCACGTAATATGGTTAGATAATTTACCAGGACACAATCAATATAAATTGCGCTATATTTACGATGACCAAGCCCCCCTTACACCAACAAACTTTACAGGCACAACATATAATAATCATCCTAAACTAACCTGGAGTTTAATAAATGGACCAGATGTGGTTTATGAAATTCATCGTAAAGTATCTCCATTAGGCGAACCTGCCGGTACCTGGCAGCTATTAACTGATAATGTTAGCGCTAGTACTTCATCTTATGTTGACAATGGTTTTGAAATCACCGGTCAACACAGAGAAGGATTTGTAGAATATAAAATGAGAGCAAAAGATTTACAGCCTATCTTTTCTGCTTTTACAGGCGTTGTATCTTATTCATACTATGGAGTTAATAAAATTAACTTCGGAAGTGTTAAAGAATTCTCCCTCTCCCAAAATTATCCCAACCCTTTCAACCCAAGCACAGTTATTTCTTACTCCATTCCTTTTGAGGGAAGTGTGAGACTCAGAGTATTCAATATGCTTGGTGAAACAGTAAGCGAGCTTGTTAATCAAACTCAAACTGCTGGTGAGTATCAAACTACTTTCGATGCAGGCAATCTTGCCTCTGGAATGTATTTCTATTCAATCGAAGCTGTCTCTTCTGATGGCTCGCAGAATCTCAAAGAAGTGAAGAAGATGCTGCTGCAGAAATAATTACAGACGTCAATGTAAAATCCCATAGGGACAAGCGTTAGACGATAAACGTGAGACGAAAAGGCAGTTTTGCATTTTTATGCGGAGCTGCCTTTTTTATTTAATAATTCATGATACTCTGTTGTCGTGCCGATGGCAAGGCCCCGGAATGACATAATTATTACTTTTGCGTAAGTGAACTATATGATTACAAATTTTTACGCTCAATATTTTGGAATTCACCAACTACTCATGCATATAGAAAATGTGTGAACGTATAGCAGTTTTTTCTACAATTCGATTCACTGCGATAATCCAACGACATTCAGTATGAATTTACATTGCAATCAGCTATTTTTTGCTATTAAAAATATTTCGGAAGAGAATAATTATGAGAACCCTGCTTAAAACCAATGAAAAAATAATTTTCAAAACTTACAAACATTGGCTCGTACTGGTTCCTGCAGCATTAATTGCGCTGCTTATTTCCGGTTTTAGTTTATACTTTTATTTCTCAGCAGAGACTAAAAATATTATTTTTCTTTTATTAGTACTGTTTGCTGTTGGCTTTTTTGTTTATAAATATTTCGAAAGACTTTACGATGTTTGGGTTGTTACTAATTTGAGAGTGATTGATGAGGAAGGGGTATTTTCGATAAAAGCAAAAGAGAGTCCACTGGAAAAAATAAATAACACTTCCTATCAACAAAGTTTTTTAGGAAGACTTATGAAATATGGAAACGTTCAAATTCAGACAGCTGCTGAGTTGGGGATGACAAACTATTCTTTTCTTATGTACCCAAATAAATTAAAGGACGCAATTACCACCGCACAGGAAGAATATAAAATTTATCAGCTAAAACTTCGCTCGGATTCTTACTCACCTGATGAGGCAACCAAAGTCTGCCCGTTTTGTGCCGAAACTATTAAAGCTAAAGCTGTCGTTTGCAGATATTGCGGTAAAGAATTACCCCCGCCAACAGCTTGATTTTATTTTAGCACTTAATTAAGTGATCACTAAAAAACAATTAATAAAATGAAAACTGTCATAGATATAATAAATAGTATTCTTCCATTCAGTTATTTACTAACTTTTTCGATTTATACATATGATTTTATGAAAGGGACAAAACATTTTACAAATTCAAAACGGCTGTTTCTGTTTCTTACTTTACTTTTGCATGCAGCGTTCTTGTTAATGCGTACAATTGAATTTAACCACCCTCCAATCACTAATGTATTCGAAATATTTACTGTGCTTGCTTTCGCTATTAGTTTTTCATATTTCATTTTAGAATTAGTAACTGATATAAGAGGAACCGGCCCATTTATTATCATCATTTCAATTATCTTCCAAATAATTTCAACTATTTTTATTCAGGATTTACTCATAGTTAAAGAAGTGCTTCGTAATAATCTGCTTGGCTCTCATGTACTTAGTGCTTTGATTGGATACTCCGGAATTACTATTTCGGCAGTTTATGGATTTTTATATCTAACTCTTTACAAAGATTTAAAGTATAATAGATTTGGTTTGGTTTTTAATCGTTTGCCATCGCTCGAAATTCTTGAAAAATTAAGTTTCTACTCAGCAGTAATCGGATTCTGCCTGCTTACAATCGCAATTACAATTGGTATCATTTGGCTGCCGACTGCTTTTCCTGATTTTTCTTATACAGATCCAAAACTTGTTGGCACTTTAATAGTCTGGCTTCTTTACGGAATTGGTATCCTCAGTAAGTTGTGGGGAAAACTTCGGGGGAGAAAATTAATCTTATTATCTATCGTCGGATTTATTATTGCAATTTTGTCTACTTCGCTTTCTAATTTTTTAGCAAAAAGTTTTCATTCATTTTATTAACCTCAATGAATCTATTTTCTGTTTCAATAAATCATCGGACAGCACCAGTTGAACTGAGAGAATCTCTTCATCTCAGCAAGGATGAAGTGAGTTATCTTATTTCGAAATATAAAGAAGGTTTACTTGGGGAAGGACTAATTATTTCTACCTGTAACCGTACAGAAATATACGGAGTTCCATCAGAAAATAATTTTTCCCACACTGATATTCAAAAACTTTTAGTCGAATTTAAAAGTGATAAAATATCCGGGGCAGAAAATTTTCAGAATTTCTTTGCCCGTGATTCTGTTAAACATTTATTTAGTGTGGCTTGCGGAATAGATTCGCTTCTAATCGGTGATAATCAGATTTTCAAACAAGTGAAAGATTCTTTTCAAATTGCCGAAGAACAAAAGTTTACCGGAACATTAATGAAAAAACTTTTTGATTCTGCCTTACGCGTTGGTAAACGAGCAATCACCGAAACAGCTATCAGCGAAGGTGCTGTAACTATTAGTTTCGCCGCAGTTCAGCTTATCGAAAAAATATTTTCATCACTTTCTAAAAAAACTGCAATTGTTATTGGTGCCAGCGAAACAGGCGAACTGGCAGCGCGACATCTTGTGGACAGAAATATAGGCAAGCTGTTAATTACAAACAGGACATTTGAAAAAGCCGAAAAATTAGCCGATGAATTACGCGGCAAACCAATTAGGTTCGAAGACTTTAAGCAGCATCTGCACCTTTGTGATATCATCATCAGTGCAACGAGTTCTGACAACTTTATCCTGACAAGAAGCGATATTAATGCCGCTATGAAAAAAAGAAATTATGCTTCGCTTGTAATTGCAGATGTCGCTATCCCAAGAGATATTGATCCCGATTGCAAAAAAATTGATTATGTATTTTATCATGATATTGATTCGTTAAATATTATTGTTGATCAAAATCTTGCTAAGCGTAAAAATGAGATCCCAAAAGTTCAAAAAATAATTGAAGAAGAAACAGAGAACTTTTTTAATTGGTTCAACTCGCTTCAAGCGGCACCGACTATAAAAGACCTTCATGATTATTTTGAAGCTGTAAGGGCAGAAGAAGTAGAAAAAAATATAAATAAATTTTCTGAAGCCGATAAAGAAAAATTTGAAATAATCACCAAAAGAATAATTAATAAATTACTGCATCACCCCACAATTGCACTTCGCAAAGCTGCGGGTGAAGAACAAAATTCAAATCAAGTTGTGGAAAAAATTAATTTGATCCGCGAATTATTTGGAATTGATCATACAACAAATAAAATAGATAAAGAAGAAAATAAGTGAAGAAGAAAATAATCATAGGCTCAAGAGGAAGTGAACTTGCTTTATGGCAGGCAAAATTTATTAAATCGTCTTTGGAGAAAAATAATCGCTTCGTTGATGTTGAAATTAAAATAATCAAAACAAAGGGCGATAAAATCCTCAACGTCGCTCTTTCCAAAATTGGTGATAAATCTCTTTTCACAAAAGAACTTGAAGTTGAACTGCAGAATGGCAATATTGACTTAGCTGTTCATAGTCTGAAAGATCTTCAGACGATCTTACCGGACAAACTTCAACTAACCTGTGTTACAAAACGACATCCGGTTGAAGATGTTTTAGTCGCACGAAAGAAAGGCATTACAATTCATAATTTGAAGGAGGGTGCCATTGTAGCAACAGGATCATTGCGGCGCCGATGCCAACTTTTACACATTCGTCCGGATATTCGAATTGTTGAACTTAGAGGGAATGTTCCTTCCAGAATTCAGAAATTTATAGATTCGGATTGGGACGCAATTATACTTGCCCGGGCAGGTGTTGAAAGACTAAAATTAAGCAGATATATTTCTTCAATAATCAGTACAAAAGATATTCTTCCCGCTGTTGGACAAGGTGCTTTAGGATTAGAAACACGCAAAGATAACTTTAGAATAAATGAGATATTACTACCCCTTCATGACGAAAACACTTACATCGCAGTAGCTGCCGAACGTGCACTTCTAAAAACTCTTGAGGGCGGCTGCCAGGTTCCTATTGGAGCTTTTGCCGAAGTAAAATCGAGCGGCTTATATCTTGACGCACTCGTTGGCTCGCTGGATGGTTCATTGACTTTTAGAAAGAAAATTCGCGGAAGCAAATTTAATCCTGAAAAATTGGGTCAATCGCTTGCAAGAGATTTATTGAAGGCTGGTGCTAAAAAAATATTAGACGAAGTTTATTTAACAGTAAGGAATTAATTATGAAAAATTATAAAAGTTATCTCAGAATATTTTCATTTTTACTTTTATCTATTTTGTTATCCATAGTTCTAATCTCTTGCTCTTGCAGCAAATGCGGACAACAGGAGGAAGCAGTTGTCCCATTAGAAATATTACAAAAAGCAAATGCTTTCATTACTGCAAAAACGGGAGAAGATTTTTTCAAGAATTATATTTCACCGGATTTTTACCAAACAAAATTTGTCTCGCCATATTATGAAATGGTTTATCGTTTTTTTATTCCTGATAAGCCATTCGTTGACAACCTGATTCACTTTTCAATTGATACACTCGGAAATATTAATGCGAAACGGGAAATAATAGGTATCCCCGAATATTTACTTTCGCCCGAATCTTGCCAGTTTAACATTGATGAAGATAGAGCCAGAGAAATTGCAGCAGAAGATAAACTTGAGGATGGGGTAAAGGATTGGAAAGTCGGCTTTGTTTGGGATGTAAAATATAATCGTTACACCTGGCATGTACTTGCTACTTTTTATGAATTAAAATATGACGATGGCTACAAAGGCAATGGGCGTGAACTCATTATTGATCCAAATTCCGGTGAAGTGCTGGCACGAAATGATTGGAAAATTAATTGAGATCACTACATGCAGTAATTGTATTTACTTGATATGCTGCCGCTGAAAAATAAAAAGGTGGTCATCTGCCGCGCACTTGATCAATCATTTGAATTATCAGAAAGATTAACACAGCTCGGTGCTCAAGTCATTTCCTTTCCGACAATAAAAATTTTACCTCCTTCGGAATGGACAGAGGTTGACCACGTAATTAACTCAATAAAAAATTTTGACTTTATCATTTTTACCTCGGCAAATGCTGTAAAAATATTTTACTCAAGAATTTTAGAAATTAAAAAGAAAAAAGATTTCAAATACGCACAGGTAATTTGTGTAGGCAATAAAACTAAAACTGCTTGTGAACAGCTTGGAATAAATGTTAATTTTATCCCGGATGATTTCTCTTCTGAAGGTATTATAAATAAATATAAAACTGTTTTAGCCGGCAGAAAAGTTTTGTACCCTCGATCTTCTATCGGTAGAAAAGAGATAATTACTCAACTTAAATTATTAGGAACTGAAATTACTGCGGTTGATATTTACAGAACGATCGCACCAACTGATTTGGAATTTGAGGAAGTACGTTCGTTATTAATAAAAACTGCTGTTGACATTTTTATTTTTACAAGTCCATCAACATTCGAAAATTTTTTAATTCTTCTGAATATTGAAGATCCTGGAAATTATTTTTCGGGGAAAATTGTTGCTGCAATCGGTCCAACAACAAAAAAAGCGATTGAGGAAAGAAGTGTTAAGGTGTCGATCATGCCGCAAGTTCATTCGATGGATGGATTAATGACTGCTGTCGCAAATTATTTTTCATAAATTAAAAAGGAAAACTTTTGTCAAATATTATAAATGATTTATTCTTACGCGCTTGTAAAATGCAGCCAATCGAACGAACGCCAATCTGGGTTATGCGTCAGGCAGGGCGGTACTTACCGGAGTACCGTGCTATTCGAGCCAAAGCAGATTTTTTAACAATGTGTAAAACTCCCGAACTTGCAGCCCAAGTTACTTTGCAGCCGGTTGATATTATTGGTGTTGATGCAGCAATTATTTTTTCAGACATACTCATTATTCCCGAAGCTATGGGAATGCATCTTGAAATGCATGAAGGCAGGGGTCCCGTCTTTCATCACCCGATTAGAAATAACGATGACTTCAAAAAATTAAAACGTTTTGATCCTGCAGATAAATTAAAATATGTGCTCGATGCTGTTGAACTAAGCAAAAAAGAATTGAACAACCGCGTACCATTAATTGGATTCAGCGGTTCACCGTGGACATTACTTACTTACATGGTTGAAGGAAAAGGCTCAAAGAATTTTGTTGAAGTGAAAAAACTAATTTACAATAATCCAAAACTAGCGCATTCAATTTTGGAAATGCTTGCTGACATAATAGCAGACTACCTTTCAGCAAAAATTGAATCCGGCTGTAACGCAGTTCAAATTTTTGATACCTGGGGAGGGGTACTTTCACAAAGTGATTATCTGGAATTTTCACTGCGTTATGTAACTAAAATAATTTCTCAATTGAAAAGAAATGATGAGCCGGTGATATTCTTTGCAAAAGGTGTCCATCATAATTTAGATAAAATAGCCGCAAGCGGTGCAAATGTACTTGGACTCGATTGGACAATGGATTTGGGCGCAGCTAGGCAAAAAGTGGGGCACTTAGTTGCACTGCAAGGAAATCTGGATCCAACCGTGCTTTACGCAAATCATAATTTTATTAGAGAAGAAGCGCGAAAAGTTTTAAATTCATTTGGAAAAGGGAGTGGTCACGTTTTTAATCTTGGTCATGGTATTCTTCCCGATGTTGACCCTGAAAATTTAAAAGCACTTGTACAATTTGTAAAAGATGAAAGTAAAGAATATCATAAAAACATTTAAAAAAGATTTTAGCTAAAATTATGTCAAAGACAAAAATAAAATATATTTGTTCAAACTGCGGTTATGAATCTCTGCGGTGGATTGGCAAATGTCCCGAATGTGATAAATGGAACAGCTTCACCGAAGAGATAATAGAATCTGGATTGCGCAAACCGAACATTTCTAAATCAAAATATGTGGTCAATAATATTTCTGATATTTCTGCAAATGAAGATGAAAGAATTTTAACTAATATTTCTGAGTTTGACAGGGTACTTGGCGGGGGTATAATGCCGGGCAGTATTATTCTTCTTGGTGGCGATCCCGGAATTGGAAAATCAACTCTCGCCATGCAGGCAGCCGCTAAAATTCGGCAAAAAGTTTTATACGTAACCGGAGAAGAATCTGAAAAGCAAATCAAGTTGCGCTCGGCAAGATTAAAAATAAATTCGGATAATTTTTATGTGCAGGCAGAAACAGAGCTGTCAAATATACTTGGAGCCATCAAAGAAATTGCACCAGCCGTCGTTGTGATTGATTCAATTCAAACTACTTATAGAAATGAATTAGAAAATTCTGCCGGTACGATAACTCAGATTCGTGAATGTACTGCAATGCTTATGGAGGAGGCAAAGAAAAATCATTACTCCGTTATCATCATCGGGCATGTAACAAAAGATGGAATGATTGCCGGGCCCAAAATTCTTGAACACATTGTAGATACAGTTCTTCAGTTTGAAGGTGAATCAAATCATTCTTTCAGGATTTTACGTGCGCAGAAAAACAGGTTTGGCAGTACAAATGAAATTGGTGTATTTGAAATGATAGAAGAGGGATTGCGCGAAGTATCAAACCCAAGTGCGCTTTTCTTAAGTGAGAGAGGAAAACAAATTCCCGGCTCGGTTGTTACTTCAAGTATTGAAGGCACCCGCCCCATCCTGCTTGAAGTGCAGGCACTTGTCACTCCGTCCAATTACGGCTATCCGCAGCGTGTTTCGAATGGATTCGATCAGAAAAGATTAGCGATATTGCTTGCCGTTCTTGAGAAACGGGCAGGGGTAAGAGCATCTGCAAATAATGTGTTCGTAAATATTGCAGGTGGGATCAGAGTTGCGGAACCGGCGATTGATCTTGCTGTTTGTGTTAGCATAGCTTCAAGTTTGTTCGATAAAGTTGTTGATAATCAAACAATTCTTATCGGTGAAATTGGCTTGGGGGGAGAAGTGCGAAGTGTTGGTAATATTGAAAAAAGAATTCAGGAAGCACAAAAACTTGGATTTTCAAAAATTATTTTGCCTCTTTCAAATCACAAATCTCTTCAGAATAATTTTTCTGCAAAATTAATTCCTGTGGAATACCTAAACGATGCGATTATTTCACTATTAAAATAACCTATCGTCCGTATGAATATTCAACATTTCCAACAAAATCCATCAACGATTTAATCGAGTTTTTATCCGCCGAAGATAAATCAGCATAATTCATTTCGGGAGAGGAATCCGGATTTATGTACGGGTACATAATATCATTTTCGTCATTACTATGCCCCAGCCCTAAAGAATGACCAAGCTCGTGAACAATGGTAGCTTTCACTTCGCCATCTGAAACAATTTCATTATTGAACTTAAGTAAACTTATTTCAATGGTTGATTCTTCAATTTCTTTTTGCCTTCCCATTTCATAATCAGTTAGTCCTAAATAATTTTCCTCATACTTTTTCATAAGGTTTTCGACGAATGTAATCACGATATCAGCATTCTTTTTCGAACTAACTTCCTGAAATGATATTCTGCTGTCGGATTTTTCCCAAACTTTTAGAGCATAAGAAATGTACTTACTGAATTTCGACTTGAAATATTTTGAATTGCTTTTGGGGACATAAACCTTTAATGGAAAATCAGTGTAACTCCAATGTTTTCCATCCCACAGAGTTTTTCCCGACTTATCAATTTCAAAATAATTATCGCCATAATTTTTACGATAGTTGTCGTTTCGGTTTGTTACTTCGTTTCGTCTATCAGAGTAAGTGTCATTACGATTTCGGTGATACTCACTGTAATCATTTTTATTAATGTAATGATTGTTCGCATTATCGGCTGCATCTAAGTTTGAAGTACTGTGCTTGTCATAATTTTCATAATAATATTCGTGCCCCGATGAAGTAGGTTTTGTAGAAGAAGATCTGCCCTGTGAATAAACTTCAAAGTTTAATGGCAGCGCAAGCATCAATAAAACCGATGCTATAAAAAATCCTGTCTTGATTTTTTTCATAAAAGGCTCATAAAATTGTTTTTGAACTAATGTTAAAAATCTTGATTGTACAATAAAAAATTATTACTCAAAAATCCAGAGAAAAAAAAAGTTTTTTCTTAGAATAAAGACTGAATACTATCCAGAGTAATTATCGAAATAAAAATCTAAAAATTTACCGGATAATTGGAATTCCAATGCAGGCACTTGGCTCAGTTATGTTTAATAAATTACAGATAGTAGCTGCAATATCAACTATAAAAACAGATTCGTTATTCGTCTGAGCGGGAACATGCCAGCCGTAAAATATCATTGGCACATGCGTGTCATAAGCATACTGACTTCCATGCTGTGTGCCTTTTTCCTGAAAGTTTATTAGGTAACCGGGCAGTAAATTAAAAATCACATCACCTGATTTTGTAGGATTAAATCCATTCAGTAAAAAATTGTTTGACTGACGTGAGGCATTCATTTTTTCTAAATCATCCCTTGAAAAGATAGATTGAATTTGCGGGAAAGTATCTCGTAAATAATCTACAAATACTCTTTCTATTTCATGAATATCAAGATTTTGTTTTTTGATCAGGTCTCTGTCAAAAAATATTTGCTTATTTGAAAAACTTGCGATTAATTTTTCATCTCCCCATTCCCTCAATGAAAAAGATTTTAGAGAATCCAAAGTGTGCTTATAATTAATTTCTCCGGTTGGAATTCTAATATCCCGAAGGTAGGCGGGGGTTTCAAGAGCCGCATGATCGGTAGTTAAGAATAGAAGATAATTTCCCATACCCACTTGCTGATCAAGAGTATTTAACAATTCCATAATTTGTTGGTCAAGTCTGATAAAAGCATCCATCATTTCGTAAGAGTATGTGCCATACTCGTGCCCTATATGATCAGTTGCAGAAAAGCTGATTGCAAGAAAATCAGTTTCTTTTCCAAGTCCAAGTTTTTCATTTTGTAAAGCAGCTTTAATCAAATCAATAAGAATCTGATCCCCGGATGGTGTATTTTGAAATTCCTGATAAAGTTCTTCGCCATTTAAGTTATTAAACGAATGCGGGAATGAAGTTTTATTTTCTTTAAATCGGTCTTTTTCATATTCGGAGTTATCCGGCGGATTGATTAAATAATTTTTAGGGGGAAGCAATAAATTCCAATTTTCAGATAAATATTTTTCAACTAATTTTCTTTTGTTAAAATCTTCTACCCACTGCGGCAGCGAGGACATATAATAGGATGAAGTAATAAAATCGCCTGTCTTCTCGTCATACCAATAAACACCATCAGCCAAATGCCCGCCGGGTAAAATGGCTCCGCGATCTTTCAATGAAACAGAAATTACTTTTGATCTTCCATTTGTGAATAACTTTAACTGATCAGTTATAGTTGTAGACAATAAATACTTAGGCGACTTCCCTCCTCCCTTATCATCGCTGCCCACATTGTTGTAATTATTATCTTCAACACAGTTGGCTATTTTCTTTTTCTGTTTATCATAAAAATCATTTGCGATTACGCCGTGATAAAATGGAACAGTTCCGGTATAAATTGAAGCGTGTCCCGGACCGGTGCTTGTGAAATCATAATTATAATGGGCAAAAGTAAAATTTGATCCTTCATGCATTAGTCTTTTAAATCCATCGTTACCATAAAATTGATTGAAGCGTGATAGATATTCATACCTCATTTGATCAACCACAATTCCAACCACAAGCTTTGGTTTTGAATTTTCTTGTGCAGGAGTTATTTGTATAAAAATTAATTGAATTAAAATTGAAATAATTTGGATTTTGATTTTCATTAGTTCACCCTGTCAGTAATTTTTTTTAATCTCATTTTTTCTATTCAAAATTAATCATTCTATGCTTATCAGGACTTAAATTTTAAGTGCTAATTCAGAATTAATAAAGAAATAATATTCCCCGCTAAAAAGGATTTTCTTAAATTGATTTTAGAATTTAATCTATTTATCATTTCTATCAATTTATTAATAAGGAGAATAATTATGTCAATTAGAAAAGCTAATGCAGAATGGAAGGGCGACCTGAAAACAGGCAAGGGCGCTATCAACACTGAAAGCGGTTTGTTGGAAAACACTGCTTATAATTTTGTTTCAAGATTTGAAACAGGCACAGAAACTAATCCCGAAGAATTAATTGGAGCCGCTCATTCAGCGTGTTTTTCAATGGCACTTGCTAATTCTATTTCCGGTGCCGGATTTAAAGTCAATTCAATTAAAACCGAAGCGAAAGTATATTTAGAAAAATTAGAATCCGGTTTTACAATTACAAAAGTTGAACTTGATACGGTTGGCGATGTTGAAGGCATTGACTCCGCAACATTTTTATCACACGCCGAAAAAACAAAAACAGGCTGTCCTGTATCAAAAGCATTAACAGGACCAACATTGGTTTTAAACGCAAGATTGAAATAGACTTTTCGTATGTAAATTGAAACCTCCGATGGTATTTCCTTCGGAGGTTTTTTCTCGTATTTCATCCAATTTTTTCCCTACAGAACAAGTATTCTCTTTTGGTATTTGCTCCTTTTCACAAAAGCGGGGACCTAATATAAAACCAATGGATTTCCGTTTGCACGGGAATGATAATATGAATATCTCAGAAGTCTCTTCAAGATAATTAATTTGGAGTAACGCAGTTTTGATTAATGCCATATCCTGTCTATCAATAAACCACTTCGGTGTAGTAAAAATCATTCTCCGCTAAAACTCTGCACTGATTCCAATCGAGGGTAAGATTCCAATGGAGGCGGAATCATCAACTTTCATTTCACGGAAATCCCACCGAATGCCGCTGATGTTCTTTCTGTTATAAATATTTTGAATATCTATGTAAGTGATTAAAGTCCAACCGATAAAATTCCATCTTCGGTCAACACGTAAATCGAGACTGTGATTATCGGGAAGCCGAAGTGAATTAAAGTTATTTATACTTTGTGTTCCATCTGTATTGTAGGGGGTGTATGGTTTTCCTGTTGAGTATCTGAACTTAATACTCGCTTCCCATTCATCATTAAAATTATAACCCCCGCTGAAATTAAATATCCACGTTTGGTCGTAACTGCCTGTTCTGCTTATTCCGTCAAGCGGAATAAAATCAGCCTTGCTGTATGTTAAGCTCAACACCCCATAGAATGGCGTATCGGAAAGTTTTTTCTGAGCAGAAAATTCCACTCCCCTTGCTGTTCCTGTTCCCGAACTAACTAATGGCTCTAAACCGAATGCTGAGAAATTATCATCGGAGCCTGAATAACCCGCCCCGGTATTTGCGAGTACAAGATATTCTCTCAGCTCACTTGCGGAATAATCTTTATACTCTTTATAGAATCCTTCAATTTTAACTTGAGTGTCTTCAGAAATGCGATGTTCAGTTCCAATAACAAACTGATTATTTTTTATGTAGTTTAATTTTCGTTTGTTAGGTGAATACGCAAACCATACATAAGAAGGCGCCTGACTGTATGTGCCGGCACTAAAATTTATGCTTGTCAATTCTGTTATTTGATATGAAAGAGAAAATCTTGGTGTGAGAACTGTTGCTTTCGCTAATGGATTAAAATAATCTATTCTTGCACCAACGTTAGTAGTTAGTCTTTCAGAGAAAACTGAATGAAGATTAAAATAACTGCTGAATTTATTAAAGTGATTGTCCGTTAAAGATTGATTAACGGGCAGAGTGTCCCCAAAAGTTGTAATGAAAGCCGGGAACAGTATATCATTTTTAACCCTGATAACTTTAAACCCCATCCCCGCATTAATTTCAAACTGTTTTGAAAATTTTATTGTTAGATCGGACTTTAGTGAGTTTTCTTCTTCTTCGGCAATGTTTTTAAAAATAGGATTTAGTAACGAATCACGCTGAGATGTATCGAAACTTGTATAACTCCTTCCATAATTGATGTCAATAAACCCGTTATAAAAAATATTTCTGTACTTAAGATTTGTAAAATATTGTTTTTGATCGCTGCCAAGTATTCGGCTGTTATCATAACGTTGATCCTCGGTATCGTTAAAATATTTTACATTGTCATAAGCGCCGACAAACAAAAATGAAATTGAGTTCTTTCCATCTATTTTAAAATTATATTTTGATAAGAGATCATAATACTCCGGTACAAAACCAAAACCCGCGGCTTTAAAAATAAAATCGAGATAACTTCTCCTGACCGAAAAAATAAAATCAGAGTTTTCGGAAATAGGACCTTCGAGATTCAAACCAAATTGAGAGGCAGAGATAGTAGCTTTGCCGCCGAATCTGTCGTTGCGTCCGTTTCGTAAATCAATGCTAAGCACGGAAGAAAGTTTGTCACCGTAAAGCGAAGAGAATCCCCCCGTTGAGAATGAAGTTTCTTTTACAAAATCAAGATTGATATAACTTAAAGGTCCGCCAGTTGCCCCCTGCGTACCAAAATGATTTATGTTTGGAATTTCGAGTCCGTCAATAATATAAAGATTTTCGGATGGAGCGCCGCCGCGAACTATCAAATCATTTCTTCCGGCATCAGCTTGCGCAACACCCGGTAGGATTGATAAAGCACGAATCACATCTTCGAAGCCGCCGGGGCTTCTTCTGATCTCTTCGTAATTAAATTTTCGGATACTGTTTACTTCGTATGGATCGTTATTGAAGTAATCGCTGGTAATAATTACTCCGCCTATTTCAATCACTTGCTCTTGAAGTTGAAAATCAACCTGCACCGGTTTTGCGCTCATCAAAATCACGCTGGTTTTTGTAATAGACGAAAAACCAACCGATGAAGCCCGCAGTTGGTAAGTGCCCGGAGGAATATTTTCAATTCTATAATTGCCATAAATATCGGCGGCAGCACCGAAATTTGTTTCGAGAATTATTACATTGGCTCCGATTACAGGCTGTTGAGTAATGCGGTCGAGAATTCGACCGTAAATGCTGGAAGTTTCAGTCTGTGCATCTAGAAAATTTTGGTGGAGAAAAATGAGTACTATTATGATAAAGTATTTTGTCATGATAATTTTATTTTTTAATTCAACTTATGAAGAAAGATTCAATATAGATTTGATTGAGCTCAATAATTTTACTTTTGAATTTCTTATATTTCACTGTAAATAATTCAACAAATTAAAATTTTCTATTTTACAGCAAATACTAAATTCGGTTTTAGTATGGAACCGCATACAATATTGAATAATAACCACATAACTTCTGAAGAATTAAAATCGCTGTTAAATAACCCCTCCGATCAATTTAATTGGCTTATCAAATTTGATTCTGAAGGTGAGAAAATTTTCTATTCAGATAATTTTCTTTTTATCACTGGTTATGCTCCTGATGAACTAAGAACTCCTCACTTTAAAAATAATTTAATTGTAATGCAAGAATATTATTCCGCAGTAAAAAGTGAGTTCAACAAGTTTTTTAACTCTGATTCTTCAAATGATTTAGTCATTCAATATAAAATTCGGACAAAAGATAAAAGAATATTGTGGCTGAGTGAAACCGTAAAAGCAGCAAGAGATAAGAATGGCAAAATAATAAGCTGCTACTGCTGCTCGAGAAATGTTACTGAATATGTTGAACAGCTTGATAAAATGAGTTCTTACATCAATGAACTCCGTGCAAGCATTCATGCTAAAGATGGATTTATATCAATTTTATCGCACGACCTTCGCGCACCGTTTACAAGCATTCTTGGCTTTTCCGAAATACTGCTTAACGAAACTCATCTTAGCGAAGCTGATAAAAACGAATATCTTAGTTACATAAATCAGTCATCGCAAAACCAGCTTCAACTCATAAATTATATGCTGGAATGGTCACGTTTGCAAATGAACAAAACGAAACCCGATATACAACGAATTCAATTGCAGAGTGTTGTTTTCAATTGTGTTTCTTTTTTAACAGGAAATGCTGTTAGAAAGAACATTGACATTAAGGTAAATGTTGAAAGCAACCTATACGTTGATGCCGACGAAAGATTATTGGTTCAGGCAGTGCTTGGCTTGTTAAGCAATGCAATAAAATATTCGCACGAAAATCAAACCGTGGAAGTAAACGCCGGGGTTTATGATGAAAAGTTTGCTGAGCTTTCGGTAAAAGATGACGGTGTGGGGATTTCTGATATACACAAGCTTAAACTTTTTAAGATTGATAGATTATTTTCAGTAGAAGGAACTAAGGGTGAAAAAGGAACCGGGCTGGGCTTAACTCTCGTTAAAGAAATTATTGAAAAACTTGGTGGTCAGATATGGTATTTCTCAGAACAGAATAAAGGCAGTGAATTTCACGTAACAATGCCAAGATCGAAAGAAACTATTCTCATCATTAATGATGATTTATCTTCGCTGGATAATATGAGAGAAATCATATCATCAAACTTTCCAACTTACTCTTTAATCTGTGCTGATAATGGTTATTTGGGACTTGATTTGATTAAGGAAAAGATTCCCCGTTTAATAATTATTAATCATGATCTTCCACTTATGAATGGGCTGCAATTAATTCAGGAGATAAGAAAAAATGAAAGAAATTTCGCGATCCCCATTATTGTTCTGGCAGAATTAATTTCGGATGAATTGATTGCCCATTATAAAACTGCCGGTATAATTTGTGTTATAAAAGATTTATTCAATTATACTGAATTAATAAATAAATTAAATGAAACTCTCATCAATGAACTTTCCGCAAATTGATTACTAAGGGATTGCTCTCCCGCTGCACATAAAATTGTTCAAAGCACTTCTGAAAATTTTGACAAATAAATCTTTATCTTTCAGAAGTTCTTAAAAAAATAATAGAATTTGAACTCATTTAATCAATAAATAATCGGAGGTAATTTTGAATATTGCGGTTATTGGCACCGGATATGTTGGTTTAGTCACAGGCACTTGTTTTGCAGAAACAGGCAATAATGTAGCGTGTGTAGATATTGATCTAAAAAAAATAAAGATGATGAAATCCGGCAAGGTTCCGATTTACGAACCGGGGCTTGATATTTTATTTGAAAGAAATATTAAAAATGGCAGATTAAGTTTTACGAGTGACCTGCACGATGCAGTCAGGCATTCTTCTATTATCTTTTTATGCCTGCCTACTCCTCAGGGAGGGGATGGAGCTGCAGATCTTAAATATGTACTCGGTGTTGCCGAAGATCTCGGAAAATTTTTCAAAGCTGAACCAAACATTGGATTTAAAGTGCTTGTTGATAAAAGTACTGTCCCGGTTGGTACAAGTGAAAAAGTTAGATCACTTGTTAAAAAACACGCCCCGGATTTTGAATTTGATGTTGCAAGTAACCCGGAATTTTTGCGGGAGGGTATGGCTGTTGAAGATTTTATGAAGCCGGAAAGAGTTGTTATTGGAACATGTAATGAAAAAACAAGAGAGTTAATAGATCTGCTTTACGAACCATTTGTAAGAAGCGGCAACCCAATTTATTTTATGGACGAGAAGTCGGCTGAGATGACTAAGTATGCTGCTAATTCATTTCTTGCAGCCAAAATTTCTTTTATGAACGAAATAGCTAATCTATGTGAACTTACCGGAGCCGAAGTGGAAAAGGTTCGTATCGGAATGGGTTCTGATTCAAGAATCGGGAAGAGATTTCTTTTCCCCGGCGTTGGTTACGGCGGTTCATGTTTTCCAAAAGACGTTATCGCATTGGTAAATACTGCAAATGAAAATAATTATGACTTTAAAATTCTCAAATCAGTTGTTGAAGTAAATGCTAACCAAATAAAATTATTTTATAATAAAATTGCTAATCATTTTGGCTCGCTAAAAGGAAAACATTTTGCTCTGTGGGGATTAGCATTTAAGCCAAACACTGATGACGTGCGCGAAGCGCCTTCAATACAACTTATTCAAATGCTTAAAAAGGCTGGGGCAACAATTTCGGCTTATGATCCTGAGGCAAAAACCACGACACAGGCTGTTATCGGTGATGCAATCACCTATGCTAAAACTTCTTACGAAACACTTGACAAAGCTGATGCTTTACTGATTGTCACTGAGTGGAATGAATTTAGGACTCCGGATTTTGAAATAATTAAATCAAAACTAAAAAATCCATTAATCTTTGATGGAAGAAATCTTTATGATCTCGATAAAATGAAAGATCTTGGGTTTACTTATTATTCTATTGGAAGAAGAATTATCAAGTAGATATTATTTAAAAAATGCTGAACCAAACTGAACTTAAAACGCTGAATAAGGGCGAGGCTGTAAATCATTTTCTTTTAGTAAAGAAAATTGAAACAAGGCTGACCAAAGCAAATAAAGAATATTTGTATCTTGAACTTTCAGATGCGAGTGGTTACATAAGTGCAAATATCTGGGATAATGTTGATTCTGTTTCTTCTATAATTAGCGCAGGATCTGTTGTAAAGATCAAAGGAACTATTGATGATTATCAGGGGACACCCCAGCTTAAAGTTAATTCAATATTGCCAGCCCGTGCAGATGCCGGAATTTCCGCTGTAGATTTTCTTCCGCTATCAAAAAGAAATTTTGATGAGATGAAAAATGAGTTCGATGCAAGAATAAATAAAATCGAAAACAAATATTTGAAAGCGCTTCTTCAATCTATTTTCAATGAAGAAAGATTTAAAAAATTTTCTTACGCACCGGCAGGTAAATCGTGGCATCACAGTTATATTCACGGACTTCTTGAACATACGCTGGAAATAATTCGTATATGCGATTTGATGTGCGAGATTCACTCTGAACTCAATCGTGATCTTCTTATCACCGGTGCGATGCTGCACGATTTCGGAAAGACAGAAGAATTGTCATTCGAATCGGGTTTCGATTATACAACAAAAGGAAGATTACTCGGGCACATTGTTATCTCTGCAATGCTGATTGATAAAACAGCAGATGGAATAAAAGACTTTCCAAAAGATTTGAAAGATTGTCTAATTCATCTTGTATTAAGTCATCAAGGAAAGTTGGAATTTGCCACCCCCGTTGTACCAAAAACTCTTGAGGCAATCGCCCTTTATCAAGCAGATGAATTAAGTGCAAAAGTGAATGCTTATAAAAATGCTTTAAGTGAAATCAAAACTCCCACAGGCTGGACAAAATATCTTAGTCTTATTTCGACAGAACTTTATAATCACGGGATTTCTTCCTCACAAGAGGTAGATCAAAACAAAACTCTTTTCGACTAAATGAAAGGATCGTAATGCTTAACTATTCTAAATCTCTGTTTCTTTTTTTTATAATTGTTTGTCTAATCTTATCAAACAATTTATTAAATGCTCAATCATTGGATGAACTTTTAAGGGATGGGGATAAGTTTACCGAGGAATTTAATAATCAGAAAGCACTGGATACATATTTGAAAGCGGATAAAATGTTTCCTGATCAATGGGAAGTTAAATGGAGGATCAGCCGCGCCTATATTGATATTGGCGAACATATGCCTGAAAAAACTGACGAGCAAAAAGATGCTCAGCTTGCGTTCTATCAAAAATCATTGAGTTATGCAGAAAGTTCGGTGAAGCTTGCGCCCGATCAGTCTATTACTTATATCCGAAGAGCAGTTGCCAATGGACGAATTGCCTTATTCAAAGGAGTTTTTTCAGTGGGTGGAATTGTTACCCAGGTAAAAGAAGATTGTGAAAAAGCTATTAAACTTGGCAATGGCGGTAATTATGTTCAGTCACTCGCTCATTATGTGCTTGGTAGAACCCACGCAAAAGTCAGCGAAAAATGGGCACCCGCCCGAGCTGTGCTTGGACTTGGTTGGGCTGACCTTGAAATTGGAATTAAGGAATTAAAAAAATCTACCGAGCTTTATCCAAACTTCAGAATGTTTTATCTCGATCTCGGCAAGGCTTATATTGAAGATGGTCAGGATGACAAAGCTAAAGAGGTTTTGAATAAACTTATCAACAGTCCAAAGAAAGATGAGGACGATGATAAGTTTTTAAGCGAAGCTAAACAACTGCTAAAAGAATTATAAGTTGAATATTGAAATTTCTAAGGAAGTAATTAATATTCTTAAGGAGGCTCAATCAGTAATTTTTTTTACGGGAGCCGGAATATCAGCCGAAAGTGGTATTCCGACTTTCCGCGGTAAAGATGGAATCTGGAATAAACTAAGACCTGAAGAGCTTGCAAGTTTTGATGCTTTTCTGAAAAACCCCGACCTTGTGTGGGAATGGTACAATCACCGCAAACAAATTATTCATAACACGAAACCAAATGCAGGACATCTTGCAATAGCAGAATTGCAAAAATATTTTTCAAAAGTTACTGTAATTACACAGAACATTGATAACCTTCATCGAAGAGCGGGAAGTAAAAATATTTTTGAACTTCACGGAAACATCGAACGAAATTACTGTTCGGTTTGCAAGAAACCTTTTACGGAAGAGCTTGATTTCTCAGCAGGAATTCCTCATTGCGAATGCGGCGGGATGATCAGACCCGATGTTGTTTGGTTCGGTGAAATGCTTCCTCAAGATCAGTTTGATGGTGCTGAAAAAGCCGCTTCGAGCGGCGATGTATTTTTCGTTGTTGGAACCTCCGCCGCAGTTTATCCTGCCGCCGGTTTAGTATTTACAGCACAAAGAACCGGAGCCTATTTAATTGAAATTAATATTGAACCAACAGAAATAAGTTCAATTGTTAACTATACATTTATTGGTGAATCCGGGAAAATTCTGCCGCTAATTTTAGACGAACTAAAATCAGATAATTATTTTACTCCTGCCTAAATTCGTTGCTGATTAATATGTACTGAAAAAATATACTATTAAGGTTTAATTATTAATAATAAAACTTTAACAATGCAGAGAATAAAAAGCCATTAACCTTTCTTACCCGTCAACACACTCAAGACAGTAGTGAAAATAACGGCTCCGATTATTGCCCAGATAAACTGAAAATTTCTTCCAGCTAAATCTAAGGTAAAAAACTCCGGCAGTTCAAATACTGAGGCAATCCAATTACCCAGTGCAGCTCCAATGAATCCTACAAGCACTGATATAATACACCCGCCTCTGCTGAAACCTGTTAATAACTTAGCAATCGAACCTGTAATACCTGCTATTATAATTAATAGCAATAATTGAAATACTGACATAAATAACCCTCTATGTAATTTATTGTTGCTTAAATATAGAGATATTTTTTGTTATCATTAAGATTTTTATGATAATTGGTATAAAAAAAATTATAATAATTATGCCGCTTGAAAAAGGATTTATTCAAATTTACACCGGGAATGGAAAGGGCAAATCTACTGCCGCAATTGGACTTGCTGTTCGTGCCGCAGGAAATGGTCTGAAAACTTATATCGCACAGTTCATGAAAGAATTTCCCTATAGCGAACTAAACAGTTTAAAGTACTTTAGTGAATGGATAACTGTCGAGCAATTCGGCGGCGATGATTTTGTTTATAAAAAACAAATGCCGGGCAAAATTGAATTGGACAAAGCTAAACTTGGATTAGCTAAAGCAAGGGCAAAAATGATCAGTAAAAAATATGATGTTATAATTCTTGATGAAGTTTGTGTGTCAATCTATTTTGGTTTATTCAGCGATGAAGAAATTCTTACTTTTATGAAAATGAAACCCGATAATGTTGAACTGATTTTAACCGGCAGATATTGTCCCGACAAACTATTAGAAAAAGCTGATCTTGTCACTGAAATGAAGGAGATCAAACATTATTACCAGGAGGGGGTTTTGTCAAGAAAAGGAATTGAATCCTAAAATTAGTCTGTGTTTTTCTGTGGAACTTGGAGCTGAATTATCATTCGGAGAAACACAAAACAGACACAGCGTAAGCAGCAAAATAATTTTATGTCACCTCCTTTGACATGCTGCCGGGAATTCCTATTACAACTGCCAATTTTTATCCTTGCTTCCAATTATACTAAAGTATATTTTTAAGCGTCCTTAAAAATATAATTAGAATAACTTAAATGGATAATATTTCACAAGAAGATTACTTAACGGCAATTTATCGGAATCTCAATGATGCAGGAGAAATAAAACCGAATTTGCTTGCATCAAAACTTGAGATTTCAAATGCTGCGGTAACTGATATGCTGCGTAAACTATCACGTGATGGTTTTGTAGATTACCAAAAATATAAAAGTATAAAACTAACATCCCAAGGCGAATCTTATGCTAAAAACATGCTTCGCCGTCACAGGATTTGGGAAGTGTTTCTTCATCAGACTTTAGGAATGCCCTGGGATAAAGTTCACGATGAAGCTGAAAAACTTGAGCACTCTTCTTCAGATGATTTGATAAATCTTTTAGAAGAATTTTTAAAATTTCCCGAAGTTGATCCGCATGGCTATCCGATTCCAGATAAGAATGGTAAGATAAAAAAATCAAAATCTGTTATTGCTATAACGGAATTAAAAGAAAATGATTCGGCAAATGTGATCCGTGTTAATGACGACGTAAAAAATTTATTATCGTATGTGACAAAAATTGGAATTACCCTTGGCAAAAAAATCGTTGTTAAAGACAAACTCGAATACGACGGTTCGGTATTGATTAAAATAGAGAGCAAAGAAATAAATCTTAGTAACAAAATTGCTTCAAACATTTTTGTTGAAAAAATAAAATAGGTAATGAATGAATGAACCCTTGGTGCTTTTAATTATTGGAATTCTGGTAACATTAATTTTTGTGATACTGTTCTACCCCAACAAAGGTATTATAGCGGTTTGGAAAAAGTCTAAATACGCAAACAAAAAAATTTTAATTGAAGATGCTTTAAAATATCTCTACAACTGCGAGTACAACCGAACTAATTGCACGCTAAATAGTATTGCAGGCAATCTTTCTATTTCGGCAGATGATGCTGCAGATATAATCTCAAGACTCGAGTCAATGGGACTTGTTTCCGCCAAAAAAGATGAGCTTGAATTAACTTCTGACGGCAGATCATACGCACTTCGTATTGTCCGCGTCCATCGTTTGTGGGAAAAATATCTTGCTGATGAAACAAGTGTAAAAGAAGACGAGTGGCATCTGAAGGCAGAAGAATTAGAACACACCCTAACAACTGAGCAAGCTAATCAACTTGCAGCGCGAATTGGTAATCCCGTATTCGATCCGCACGGCGATCCTATTCCATCGGCTTCTGGTGATATTCCCGAAAAAAAAGGAAAGCCTTTGACTGAAATGAAAGTCGGTGAGTTTGGAAATATAATTCACATTGAGGACGAACCACACTCAATTTACAGTCAGATACTTGCCGAAGGATTGTTTCCTGGAATGCAGATTCGAATGATCGAACATTCGGATAAGCGTATAAAGTTTGTTGCAAACGGTGAAGAATGTATCCTCTCTCCTCTGATCGCTAAAAATATCACAGTTGGGATATTAAAGTTTGAAAAACAAATTGAAGGAAAATTTAAAACTCTTTCATCACTAAAAATAGGAGAGGAAGGAACTATCCTAGGAATAGCAAAAGCACTTCGCGGTCAGCAGCGAAGAAGATTAATGGATTTAGGAATTGTGCCGGGAACAAAAATAGAAGCAGAACTCGAAAGTTTTTCTGGTGATCCTGTGGCATACAACGTTCGCGGAACAACTGTAGCCTTGCGGAAACAGCAGACAGATAAAATTTATTTATTAAATGAAGAAGAAAAATAAAAATGGCTGGTGTTGATTTAAATAATTGTGCAAATTGTCCCATCCACAATATGGGCAACCTTAAAAAGCTTGGTATCGATATGAGCAGTTTTGATTTTGTTGTTGCTCTTGCGGGTAATCCAAACACCGGTAAAAGTACTGTATTTAATTATCTAACTGGGTTAAGACAGCATACAGGCAACTGGCCCGGGAAAACTGTTACACGTGCTGAAGGTGGCTTTGAATATGGTGAAAAAAAATTTAAGCTTGTTGATTTACCGGGAACGTACTCACTTCTTTCTACAAGTACAGATGAAGAAGTTGCACGTGATTTTATTTTATTCGGGCAGCCGGATGTTACGGTAATAGTTGTTGATGCAACTCGGATCGAAAGAAATCTAAATCTCGTATTGCAAATTTTAGAAATCACTGATCGTGCGGTATTATGTCTTAATCTTATGGATGAGGCACGTAGAAATGGGATTGAAATTGATGATAGAACCTTAGCAAAAGAATTGGGAATTCCTGTTATTCCAACATCCGCAAGGCGGGGTGAAGGGATGAATGAACTGCTTAATGCTGTTAATGATGTCACAGCAGGGAAATATGTTTGTAAGCCGTACAGGTTAAAAACCAATCAAAGTGAATTAAACTTTGCCATAGAAACATTAAGTGAAGAAATAGAATTAGAATTTCCCGGCTTACCAAATCTGCGATGGGTGGCATTAAGATTACTTGAAGGCGATCAAAGTATTATTGATGCTATTCGCAGCGGTGATTTAGGAAATCTAAAAAAAGAAGAATCTATTGAAGTATCTAATTCTGAAAATTAGTAAGAAAATAATAGCCACAAAGGCACAAAGACACGAAGGGATGAAAATATGATTCCTTTATCAGATGAAGAAGAACGAATTGGAAAAATTATTGTTAATGCAGCATTTAAAGTTCATAAAGAATTGGGACCTGGCTTACTAGAAAAAATTTATGAAATTGCGTTAACACATGAGATCCAAAAAACAGGTTTAAATGTAAAAAGGCAAGTAGATATTCCGATTGTGTATGATGGGATTCAGTTTGATGAAGGGCTAAGATTAGATTTATTAGTGCAAGATTTGGTAATTGTAGAAACAAAAGCAATTGAACAAGTAAATCCAGTATGGACAGCTCAAGTACACAGTCATTTAAAACTTACAAAAAAGCGACTTGGTTACTTAATAAACTTTAATGTTGTACTTATTAAAGACGGAATAAAAAGATTAGTGTTATAGACCTTTGTGTCTTCGTGCCTTTGTGGCAAAATTTTTTCTTTATCGTTAAGACGCAAAGAACAAATGAATAAAAAAGAATTATATGAATAACGATAACATAAAACGAGAATCAATCTTAGCCACGGCAAATAAGTTGCGCTGGGATGTGGGAGAAAATCTCCACGACACTCTAATGGAATCCATTTATGAAAATGCCACCTCCATTGCAAGTAAAGTTGTAAGCTTTCCCGATAAGAAACCCGCGTTTAGTCTAGATAGAACTTTGGATAAAATACTTACAAGCAAGTATCTCGGTTTTCCAATTATGTTTTTGATACTTGCAGTTGTCTTCTGGATAACAATAGAGGGTGCAAATGTTCCTTCAGGTTTAATTGCAAACTTACTCGTAGATACGATGCATCCAATTTTAAAAACTATTACTGCTTCGTTTATGCCATGGTGGTTAAGCGGGGTATTGATTGACGGCGCTTATCTTGCAATGGCGTGGGTTGTAAGTGTAATGCTTCCGCCAATGGCAATATTTTTTCCTGTCTATACCTTGCTTGAAGATTTTGGTTACCTTCCGCGAGTGGCTTTTAATATGGACCCCCTTTATAAAAAAGTTGGTGCGCACGGAAAACAAGCATTAACAATGACAATGGGATTTGGCTGCAATGCTGCGGGTGTTGTTGCAACAAGAGTTATTGATTCCCCGCGCGAAAGATTAATTGCAATCATTACAAATAATTTTTCTTTATGCAACGGAAGATGGCCCACACAAATTCTTATCGCGACAATTTTTATTGGCGGTGCTGCCCCAGCGTATCTTGCAGGAATCGCATCAGCAGGAGCAGTTGTGTTTATTGCAATTTTAGGAATTGGATTTAGTTTAATTGTTTCGTGGGGATTATCAAAAAGTTTATTAAAGGGCGAAGCATCAGCATTTAGTTTAGAGTTACCGCCTTATAGACCACCAAGAATTCTGCATACACTTTATAGCTCTATAATTGATAGAACAATTTTTGTTTTGTGGCGTGCAATTGTATTTGCTATTCCTGCCGGAATGGTAATCTGGTTAGTTGCAAATATTATGATTGATGGAGTTTCAGTAGCAAATCATTTTATAAGTTGGTCAAATCCGGTAGCATTTATCTTCGGGTTAAACGGAATAATTTTACTTGCATACATAATTGCAATTCCCGCAAATGAAATTGTGATTCCAACAGTTTTAATGTTAACGGTTGCAAACCTTGCAATTTCAGGAATTGGCGGTGATAGCGGAGTAATGTTTGAACTCGATTCTGTTACAGATACCGCATCAATTTTACATGCTGGAGGATGGACTTTATTAACGGGAATTAATTTAATGATTTTCAGTTTACTACATAATCCTTGTTCAACTACCATCTTTACCATTTACAAAGAAACTAAAAGTATAAAATGGACTGTCATCTCTACGCTACTTCCGATTGCAATGGGTTTTACAATTACATTTTTTGTAACGCAGGTTTGGCGATTACTATTTTGAAAGTTCAAATTTTACACAAACTATGATTGACAAAAAAACTAAATCTCTTTGGCTTCATCACCTTCGCGATGAAGTTGATGCAGCATTTTTGTACAGAAAACTTGCCGGCTTAATTTCTGATGAAAAGAAAATTAAGATATACAAACAGCTTGCTGAAATCGAAGACAAACATGCCAAAGCGTGGAGCGACCTTCTTCAGAAGGAAAATATTAAAACTAATTATGAATCTGTATCTACGAAAGCAAAACTACTGGCATGGTTTTCTGAAAAATTTGGCCCGGGTTTATTAACAAACATGCTTTTAAAAGAAGAAGCCGCGGAAGTAAAAACATACCTTGCTTTATATAATTCAAGTCCCGCCGGGATAACAAAAAATATAGCACTACGCCTTGCACGCGATTCAGCCGAACACGCAGATAGGCTTATGCGTTCGGATGGGATCAAATCCGAACCCTGGCACAGTTCTAACTCGGGCGGTTTACTGCGAAATATTGTTTACGGTTTTAATGATGGTTTAACTGCAAACTTTGGTTTGATTGCCGGCATAATCGGAGCTAGTGCCGCACCGCATCTTATTCTTATTTCCGGCATAGCCGGCTTAACTGCAGATGCACTTTCGATGGGTTCGTCAGGTTACTTGGCTGCGGTAAGTGAAAAAGAAGTTTTTGATTATGAGCGTAAAATGGAAGCTGAAGAAATTAAACACATGCCCGAATTAGAAACTGAAGAACTTGCACTTATTTATGAATCAAAAGGAATGAACTCCGAAGAAGCACATGCACGTGCCGTAGAAGCTATGAAAAATCCCGAACAAGTTCTCGAAGATAAAGTGCGCGAAGAACTCGGCATTATTAACAAACCATTTACTCCATTTAAAGAAGGATGGGTTACCGGACTTTCGACTGCCGTGGGTGCTCTCATTCCTGTCTTTCCTTTTTTTTTCCTGGAGGGTTCAATAGCGATAATAAGTTCTTTTATTATCTCAATGCTCGCACATTTTGGAGTTGGTGCAGCAAGAAGTTTTTTCACAGGGCGTGGGATTTTCCGAAGCGGCTTTGATATGTTTGTTGTTGGCTTCGGTGTTGCAGCAGTTGGTTATTTTATCGGTGAATTAATTATTAAAATTTTATAGAGAAATTTTTATGACAAAATTAAAATTACTTTCGTGGAATGTTAACGGGATCAGGGCTGTTCAGAAAAAAGGATTTATCGAATGGTTGTTAAAAGAAAATCCCGATATGCTTTGTGTTCAAGAAACCAAAGCTCATCCCGAACAATTATCCGAAGAACTTTTAAATATTAATGGATATAAATCATATTTCTCTTCTTCGATAGTTAAGAAGGGGTACAGCGGAGTTGCTATCTACACGAAGGAGGAGCCAATTAACGTTGAACATGGTTTTGGAATACCGAAGTTTGATGATGAAGGCAGAATTATTCTCGCCGAGTATAAAAATTTTATGTTGATTAATATTTACTATCCAAACGGTAAAGCAAGCGCTGAGCGGTTGCAGTACAAAATGGATTTTTATGATGCCTTTCTCGATTACTCAAATAAACTTGTAAAAAAAGGAAAGAAACTTGTTATCTGCGGGGATGTAAACACAGCTCATAAAGAAATTGATCTTGCCCGGCCAAAAGAAAACGAAAAAACTTCAGGCTTCCTTCCAATCGAAAGGGAGTGGATGGATAAATTTTTCTCGAATGGTTATCACGATACTTTCAGAATGTTCAGCAGCGAACCGGAACAATATTCCTGGTGGGATATGGTAACGCGTGCCCGCGAAAGAAATGTCGGCTGGAGAATAGATTACTTTTTTGTATCATATAATTTTAAACAGAATGTAAAAAATGCTTTCATCCTCGAAGATGTAATGGGCTCAGACCATTGTCCGGTAGGAATTGATATAGAAATTTAAAGATCGCACGAAAGTCTCTTATCGAAATAGAATTATCCGCGAAGCAAAGAATATCTAAAACTTCAGCAATAGTTCTCTCTATAAAATTTTGATCTTAACATTATTTCCCAAGTGACGAAACCACACTGCCCATTTAGCCTTAACTATGCCAAATTAGCTTGCAGACTTTTACAATATTACCTTGAAGCTTCAGAACCCTATTGCAGATTTTGACAATGCCACCATGAAGCTTCAAAGCCCTATTGCAGATTTTCGCAATACCGCCATGAAGCTTCAATGCCCTATTGCAGATTTTCGCAATGCCGCCATGAAGCTTCAAAGCCCTATTGCAGATTTTAACAATGCCGCTATGAAGCTTTAGAGTGCTACTGCATATTTTTACAATACCATCATGAAAATTTCAAACTAAGCTGCTGATTTTTAAATTATAAATATGAAAATTCTGCTGAAGTAAACTTTTCAGTTTTAAAGAATTTTAATCATTGCTTCAGCAGAAAAAACCTAAAATCCTTCTGCAGTAATTTCTTTCTCTAACACTTCGCCGTATTTTTTTACTTCACTGCGCAACTCATCTGCTTTGCCGATTAGTACAAACTGAAGTTTATCTTTTGGAAAATATTTATTGATTATTTCTTTTGATTTTTCAATAGTAAAAGCGTCAACATTTTTTTCAAAATCATTTATAAAAGAATCATCCAATCCGAAGTGGAACATTTCAGTCAATAAGTTTGCAAGGTCGCCGGAAGTTTCATAGTCTGGGGGAAACTGTCCTTTAATATAATTTTTTGCAGATGAAAGAGTTTTATCATCAATGCCTTTTGCCCAAAGGCGATTGTAAGTTTCAAGTGCAAGATCAATTGCCTGAATAGTTGTTGAAGTTTTTGTGAAAGTGCTGATTAGAAAAGTCCCGGAATATTTATAAGGAACAAATGAACTTCGCGCACCGTAAGTCAATCCCGAATTTACACGCAGTTCATCATTCAACCAGGAAGTAAATCTTCCGCCGAGTATTGTGTTAATTACTTGAAGCCCGACAAAATCGGAATTATTTCTTGTAACCCCCGCCCCACCAATCAGAAAAGTGGTTTCATAAGAATCGCTTTTGTTTACAAGTAATACACGGCTCTTTTCAAATTTTAATTCAGGAGTTTCAAATATTTTTACTCCGTCAAACTCAACCGATTTCCAGTTTCCGAATAATGACGAAATTTTTTCTTTCATTTCAGAAGTAGAAAAATCTCCGACAATTGCGATTGCCGAAAGCGAAGGCTGATAATTTGATTTATAAAAATTCTGAATATCAATTGGAGTGATAGCTGTAATTCCTGTTGATGTCCCGTTAACAGGATTGCCGTAAACGCTATTGGCAAAAATAAATTTGTTGAAGTAAGAACGAATCACACTCCGCGGACTCTCTTTTGCCTGTTCAAGTTCAACAAGCCAGCGCTGCTGACGTTTATTTATTTCTTCTTTGGGGAAAACCGGATCAACAATTATTTCTTTCAATATTGGTAAAATTTTATCAGCATCATCTTTTATGAATGAAGTTGATAGGGTTGATGTTTCGGTTCCCGCATTTGTGTTAATATTAGCACCAAAAAAATCAAAAGTTTCTTCTATCTGATTTTTAGTGAAGCTCTTTGTCCCGTATAACAACGCATCTGAAGTGAAGGAAGCTAACCCGTTTTTTTCTCCGTCATTAACTGCACCTGCGGGAAAGACTGCTGTAATATAAATTAATGGAACTTCATGGCGTTCCATTAAATAAACAGTCAGTCCGTTGGAAAGGGTTACTTTTTCATAAGGGGGTAGCGAAAACTTTTTTGATTCCATTTGTGCCATTGTGTTGAACATCGTTGATAATAAAATGGTAATAATAAATACTTTGGTGAATAATAAATTATGCTTTTTCATTTTTAATTCTCCTCTCCCTGCATTATCCCAATTGTTTTGTTTGTTTTTACAAAATATTTTGCAGCAACTCGTTTAATATCTTCCGTCGTGACTTTCTTAAAATCTTTCGGTGCATTGAACATTTTTTTATAATCACCAAAAAACATTTCATAAGTGCCGAGTGTGTTAGCTTTGCCATTTATGGTTTCGAGCGAGTGATAAAATTCAGAATGCTTTTGATTTTTTACTTTTTGAAGTTCATTCTCAGACACGCCTTCTGAAATAATTTTGCTTAATTCATCTTCAATCGCATTCTCAAGTTGAAGAGCGCTCACTCCATCATTTGCAACTGCATAAATGAAAAAGAGAAAGGGATCAAACGCCTGCGGGAAATAAGTTTCTACATCAGTTGCAAGCTGCTGTTTATCAATGATTGAACTATAAAGCCGTGAAGAATTGCCGCTTGTTAAAATTGAATTGAGAAGTTCGAGAGCGTAAAAATCTTCAGAGCCGGTAGCAGGAACATGATAAGCAAACATAACGTTGGGAGTAAAAACATCTTTCTTAACAAAAATTCTTTTCTCGCCGAGTTGATTAGGTTCAACTGTATGAATTTTTCGCGGCGCATCCTGTGCAGGGATTGGTTCAAAATATTTTTCGGCCAGTTTTTTCACTTCATCAAAATTGACATCACCTACTATCACTACGCTTCCATTGTTTGGTGCATAATAAGTTTTAAAATAATTTTGAAGATCTTTTTTCTGCCACCCCTTTATGTCCGATTCATACCCAATAACAGGCCAATGATAAGGATGGGCTACCATCGAAACACCAAGCAGTTCCTGATTGAGATATTCCCAATTACTGTTCTCAAGCCCGGTACTCCTTTCAGAAAGTATAACTCCGCGTTCACTTTCGATCATTTTGTCATCGAAATTTAAATCGGCAATTCTATCGGCTTCAAGTTCAAACATTAATTCGAGAGATGAACTTGGAAACCAATCAGTGTAAACAGTTACATTCTCTGTTGTGTACGCATTGTTCGAACCGCCGGCAGCTTCCATAGTTCTGTCGAATTCTTTTGGTCCGTATTTTTTAGCACCGTTAAACATCATATGTTCGAAGAAGTGTGAAAGCCCCGTAATGCCGGGATATTCATTTCGTGAACCGACACGCCAGAATAAATACATATTTGCATTCGGGATTGAATGATCTTCGAGAACTATTATCTTCATTCCGTTTTTAAGTTGAAAAGTTTTCACGTCTTCAGGTTTTGTTTGTCCAATTGCTGCCATAGTCAAGCACACAAAAAATATTAATAATTTCATAAATGCCTTCATAAAAAGAAGTTTTAATAATAAGTGATTGTAAAAATATCTAAAAAGATTGACACGATTAAGGAATAATTTTTTTTACTAAACGAAAGTTCAAATGATAAGTTTATTTCCTTTTTAGCTGAACGAGCACCGCACCGCAAGCCGCTGCAAACATTCCCAATCCTTCTTGCATTGATATTTCCTCTCCCAGAAAAATCCATGCAAGTAATGCTATCTGAACTAACATAGTTCCATTAATAATACTTGATTCCATTGCGCTCAACATTTGCAGAGTTTTATTCCATAATACAAATGCAAGAGCCGTGTTTACAATTGCAAGCCATAAAAGATAAAATAAATTTTCCTTACTGATTTGATTAATCCCTTGAACAAATATACCAGTAATGATTAATACAAAAGATCCCACACCCATGCTTACAAGCGTAACAATAAACGGACTAAATTTGCCGGATCTGTTTACTTTTCTTCCAAGAACAGCAGACCCGGCATTTGCGAAAACCCCGATTAACATTACAAACAATCCCGCTTGCTCATTTTCCAAAAAATTTATTGGAACAAAGTAAATAATTATACCAGTCAGAAAAAGAAAGGTACCAAACCACTGAAGGTTTGTTGGATACTCTGAAATCAAAACGATCGCCATAAAAGCAACAACGATGGGGGTAAAATTAAGTAACAGACTAACAGTAACTGCCGGGATGAGTGATAAGCCGATAAACTGCGCACCTTGCGTAAGCGGATAAAACATCAATCCAAGAAGTGAAAGATTTATCCAATCTTTTTTCGCTAATGATTTAATGACTTTAATATTTTTATTTGTGAATGCAAACGGAAGCAGACAAATAAACGCAATGAAGTATCGAAGTCCTGCAAATGTAATGGGCGGAATTTCAGTCAAGCCCCACTTAATAATCACAAACGATGTTGACCAAAGAAAGGTTACAAGCAATGCAAGCAAAATAGCAGATAGCCTTGGGGCAATTAATAAATTCATTAATTAAATTTATTGAAATTATATTTGAGAAAAAATTAAAAATAACAAGGGGAACAACTCGTTCCCTTTTAGAGAAATATTACCACACCCCAGCGCAGCAAGATCGTATTTTTAGTACGGTTGTTGTACCAAAACCAGGAGCGAAACCAGCAATGTTCCATTCCATTTGACAATTGACATTTGATGACTGACGTATTGCTTGTCCTGTCCACTGTTACTGCTTTGTTTTGTTTTTTTAAGGCAGCATTATTTAGTTTATTGGAAAAATATTGAAACAGAAATTTCAGGAATGCGAGTCAAAAAATTGTTAAATTTTCATCAGATTATTTTTGAATTAAAATTAAAGATGAAGACATATTACTATCCTTTATTTTACAAGTTATTATTTCGTTACGGAAATATTCCACTTACTTTTATATTATCAGCCTATCTTGTTTATCTCGTCTTGAACATTGATAGGGAGCTGTATTTTGTTCTGCCAACACTCATAAATCTTTTTATTATTTATTATTTGAATAAGACTTACTTGCGCATGTACAAAATTATGCCGTTCAGAATAAAAGCCGATGACGAGAAATTGTACTGCGATAAATTTATTTTTTCTAAAAAGATTGCTGAGATTTGTTACGAAGATATTTCGTTGCTTCAAGGCGGAATATTCAGCGGTAAGCATCGCGGGATGATGGTTATTAGGGATGGAAAAAATAATTTCACAATTGGTTTTTATCATAAAATAAATGGCGGAAAAGCTCTCGAAACAATTCTACTTAGCAAAGTTCCAAAACCTGTTTACGATGAAGTGATAAATAGAATCGGAATTAAAAAATGAAAATTGCAGTTTTACTTTCCGGCGGAGTTGACAGCTCTGTTGCATTGAATTTGTTGAAAGAACAAAATCATAATCTTACTGCTTTTTATTTAAAAAATTTGGCTGCAGGATGAATTTTCTTTTCTTGGCGACTGCCCCTGGGAAGAAGACTTAAAGTTTGCTCGTGCTGTCTGTGAGAAGGCTGGGGTACCTCTCGAAGTGCTCCCTCTTCAAACAGAGTATTGGGACTCGGTAGTTTCATACACAATAGATGAAATTAAAGAAGGAAGAACCCCCAACCCTGATATGTTCTGTAACAGCCTGATTAAGTTCGGGCAGTTTTATGATAAGATTGATTCTGCTTTTAAAAAAGTTGCAAGCGGGCATTATGCAAAAGTTATATGTGATAGATCAAAATATATTTTAAAAACTACTCCTGATCCTGTCAAAGATCAAACATATTTTCTCGCATATCTCACACAGCAGCAATTAAGCAGAGCATATTTTCCGTTGGGTGATTTTAATAAACAGCAAGTAAGAGACCTTGCTCATAAATATGAACTTGCAAACATGGATCGCAAAGACAGCCAGGGCATTTGCTTTTTGGGTCAGATAAAATTTGATGAGTTTATTAAACATCATCTCGGAGAATTATCCGGGGATATAATTGAAATTGAAACTCAAAAAAAGCTTGGCAGACATAAAGGATATTATTTTTATACCATTGGGCAGCGCTCGGGGTTGGGGTTATCCGGCGGTCCCTGGTATGTTGTGAAAAAAGATATCGAGAATAATATCGTCTTTATTTCAAGACAGAATACGCAAGAATTAAGCAGAGATAAATTTTTAGTCGGAAAGTTCAATTGGATCGCTGGAGAACAGCCTTCAAAAGAAAATCTAAAAATAAAGATTAGGCACGGCGCCCAGTATTATAATTGCAATTTAAAATTCATCAATGATGATAGTGCCTTAGTTCAGTTGGATAAAGGTGATCGCGGAATAGCGCCTGGACAATTTGCAGTTTTTTATGATGACATGGTTTGTCTGGGCGGGGGTATTATTCTCCTGGAATAATTTATACTGTTAGATACAATTAACTGAGAATATTTTTATTCAGATTAAATTTTTTCAGTTCGTGAGGCAGACTATAAATTTCCCTCTCCTTACTTATACTCAGCATTTTTTGGCAGCCGCTGCAGAAGTATGCATATCTTACTCCGATAACCGAATCCAACTTACAAACCCACACCTCATTTATTTTCGCACGGCAAAGTGGACAGGTCATCTGTACTTTTTCTTTTTCAATTTTCTTGAACATTTATTTATCCTGCCGTTTAGACAAAAGTGATTTGATTTTTGTTACTTCCAAAATAGATTTTTTTATGATAATAACCAGAACAAAATCAATCCTTGCTACTCCAAAATTGATGATAAAAAATATTTATGCTTTATTTGCTTGTCATTTCACTGTTTCATATTGCCGCTCAACAAAAATTATTTCCGCATATAAGAATGAGGTTGGATTAGACTTTAGCTTTTAGTTTTTTCACCTGTGAAATTGTAATAATCTTTTTCAACAGGAAACAAACAAAGCATTTGAAGATTGATTTCTCAGTTATTTATAAATGCAGTAACCAAATTCTTTTTCTTAAGTCTAAACATAAAAAAGGAGCAAAATATGTCAACACAAAAAAACTTTTTCAGCTATTTAACTTTTCTACTCGCAATGGTTATACCTTTGTCTTGTGCTTATTCATCAGACAAGAATAACTTATCGGACGACCTAAAGGTTCTGCACGAAAAAACATTTCAAATATCACCCGGTAAAAAAATTGAGCTTGATGCTTCGGTTGGTGATGTAATGATAACTTCGTGGGACAAATCGGAAGTTTATATTAAAGTACTCGGTAATGAAAAAGCCGAGGACAAAATTGAATTTGAGTTTAATGGAACATCGGACTTAGTAAAAGTAAAAGCTAAAAAGACCGGATCATTATTCAACTGGTTTGGAAGCGGAGTAAAATTAAGATTTGAAATCAAAGTTCCTGCGTCTTTCAATACTAAAGTTTCTACCAGCGGGGGTGATATTAAATTTGCGGATGTTTCCGGAGATCAATATTTAAGCACTTCAGGAGGGGATATAATAGTAAAAAACTCGCACGGAAAATTAGACGTATCAACTTCGGGCGGTGATATATCAACCGAAAACAGCAAAGGTTTGATGATGCTTTCCACTTCCGGCGGTGATGTGATTGCTAATAATTTTGAGGGAGATGTCTCTGCGGAAACTTCAGGCGGAGATATCCATTTGAGCGGAATGAATTCAAAAGTAAAAGCCGAAACTTCAGGTGGTGATATTGTGCTTGATTATTCAGGCGCAAATGATGGAATTGATTTAAGTACGTCAGGCGGAGATATAATGATAAAACTCCCTGCTGATTTTAGTGCTGCTGCAAAATTGTATACTTCGGGCGGGGATATTTCCTGCGAGCTTACAACTAACAACGTAGGCAAAAAATCTTCCTCAAAACTTGAAGGCGATTTGAATTCTGGTGGAAATCTTCTTCACGCCGAAACTTCAGGTGGTGATATTGTTGTAAGTAAAAAGTAGTACTATAATTTGATAAAGATGACATCTCCTTTTAGGATGTCATCTTTATCATTAATTCGCATTACGTAATTGTCATGCTGAATTCATTTCAGCATCTAAAAATTTTAAGAAAGAAGATCCTGAAACAATTCATTATCCAACAGACATAATGACATAAAGTTTACCTTTGCATAACTTGAGTTATATGATACTATTTAAGTACTACCATTTTCTTACTTAGCACAAAGTCATTGACTTTTAAAGTATAAATATAAACACCACTGGTCAGCTTATCTGAATTAAACCCCACCTCATATTGACCTATTGTTTGCATTTTATCTACAAGCTCTGCTACTAATTCCCCAAGTGGATTATAAACATTTAAGGTTACAAATCCATTTTCAGATAACGCATACTTGATCGTAGTTATAGGATTAAAGGGGTTAGGATAGTTTTGAGATAAAGCATAATAGGTGGGAAAATCTGATCCTGTGTTTTCTACTGAATTAATTAAACCGGGAATATAAAACCCGCTTATCAGTTCAGCATTATTTTTTAACACACTAATGCTATTAAGATTATTACTTCCCATTGCTGCAAAAATACAGATAGCAATTTCTTGAGTGTCGCCAGGAGCCATAGTAAATGGACCTGATGAGATTAGTATTCTTCTATCCCCGGGTGCGGGTCCATCTTGCCAGCCGTCTCCTTCGTACCAACCCTCCCCTAGTCCAGGATTTCCTGCTAAAGGATATTTTACTGCTTGCTGAGTATGAGGATCAATAAACGAACTACCATCCCATAGTTTCCCATTTAAATAATTATAAAATTCAATAGAACCCGAATAGCTGCCCAGATCCGGGTCCCTATACACTGCACTGCTGCCTATATAAAACGCAAATGATGTCATGGGAAGATTTCTAAAACCTTTGCGCCAATGACATTTAAAATATGCACTATCATTTTGCCCCGCTTCTACAATTGGCCCTTGCAACAACAGATGTCCTATTGCAGGTGGATTTTCGCCATAATAGTTCTCATCAAAATTGTCGCTATTATAGGTATAACCAAGATTCAAAATACTGTCGCAGCCAGAAAAGTCATCTCCGGCAAATCCTAAATCGTCGTCACTCCAGTAACCAATGAACAGGCTATCTATATTATTATTACTTTCGTTTACTAAAAGATATTTTCTAAACACAGCATCTTTTAAAAAGTTCGTTTCGGAAAAAGAATAAGTGGCAGCTTGTACTTCCAAACCGATCGGTTGACTTCCATAAGTAAAGGTTGTTCTAGCAGAATCCAGATCGTTAGAAACATACCACAAATTTTCTGTTCCCACGAATTCGGGTTCGTCTACACCAAAAGTGAAAACTCCGTCTCCATTCACATCAATCCAAGGGGCGCCATCTTCAACCGGCCACTCGTTATAGTCCCTTTCGTATTCATCCCGTCTTTCACCGGGCGGAAGGTTTTCCCATCCTTTTAAAATTTTATATATCCTATACTTCAACAAACTTGGGTCGTCGGGTGAACCATCATCAAGAATTTTCCCTGCTTGTAATCCATACCGATAAGTGGAACCATTGAAGTATATCTGTCCATTGATCTTTCCGCCCCAGATTAATCCATCAGCAAATATTGCTGAATTTGTTGCGGCTTCACCTCCGGGCCAATAGAAACCACTCCCATCCGACAGTGGATCATGAGAACTACTACCATTATTTCCCTGCCATTGATAAACTTCATTTACTGAGATAAAATTATAATTATCATTAGTAAAAATTTGATCGCCAGCTTTTTGAAGGCTTTGAGCTTGAATCAAAGCATTCAACAGAATTAAAAAAATAATCAGGTTGCTTATTTTTGTTTTCATAATTACTCCTATGTATTGATTTAAACTTAAAAAATGTTTATGGTTTATCATTATATTGTAAAAGGACGATCTCATCTAATTTTTATCCCCGCTTGATTTTAATATTTTTAAATATGCATTTTCACTTTAGTACCACCATTTTTTTAGTTTGAGTAAAGCCGCCTGCCCCGCTTACAGGGTTAACCTGCATTCTGTAAAAGTAAACTCCGCTGGCAATGTTTGTTGCATCAAACTCTACTTTGTATTTCCACCTTACTTTCTCTTCGTTTTCTACGAGAGTTTTTACTTCTCTTCCGAGTATGTCATATATCTTTATTGTCACATTCGCCTTTTCGGGTACCTCATACTCAATTGTAGTCTTGGTATTAAAGGGGTTGGGGTAGTTTTGAAATAAAGTATAACCTGATGGAGCAATTGTTTCTTTGGTGTTAAGAATATCAACAAGCTCTGTGTTATAAAACTCCTGCACGTGTGCAGTAAGCTCTCTAAGTTTTGTTATGCTGTTAATATTATCAATTCCTCTTGCAATAGGAATGGCGATAACTATTTCCTGAGTATCCCCGGCGGCTAGATTGAAAGGACCTGAAGGTACATGAAATCTGTGATCTCCAGGGGAATCTCCACCGGGCCAGCCCTCTCCTTCATACCAGCCAATGCCAGAAACGGGGTCACCAGATAATGGCCAGAGTGTTGGCTCGCCGGTGATTGGATTAATTATTGAGCTTCCATCCATATTAAGTCCCTGCATCATATTATAAAACTGAACTGTCCCTTCATAAACTCCAAGATCAGGATCGGTGGGATAAAAGATCTGACCCTTTAAGTTCATTCCGGAAGAAGCCATTTTTAAATTTCTATATCCTCTCTTCCAACCTTTATCATATCTTGCGCTATCTCCATATAAAGAGGGAATGATTGGACCCTGAACAATCATATGCCCAACCGCTGGAGGAGGTGTTCCATAATAACCTTCATCATTGTCATCCCCATTAAAACTATAGCCCATATTGTATGTCGAGTCAAACCCTTCATAATCATCCCCCGCATTACCCATATCATCATCGGTCCAGTAAGTAAAATACATATCGGTAATAACTGTTTTACCTTTATTAATAACTTTATACTTTTTGAAAACTACATCTTTAAGATCTTCTCTATTAAAACCAAATACGGTTGTTTGGAATTCTAAACCAATTGGGTCTGAGCCATAAGCAAATCTTGATGTCGCAGTATCAAGATCATTTGCAACATAGAATAAAGTTTCATCACCAATGAATTTGGGTTTATCAAAGCCGGGGGATAAACACCATCTTCATTTACATCATCCCACGGGGCTCCCGCTTCAATAGGCCAGTGGTTGTAATCGTATTCAAGTCTCTCTTTTAGAATTCCTTCGGTGAGTGATTGCCAGTCTTTTCTAATCTTAAATATTTTGCTTTGAGCTGAAAGTGGATTATCCGCAGTACCATCTTCAAGTATTTTCCCCGGTTGAAGCCCAGCTCGATATGTATTTCCATTCACTCTAATTTCACCATTTACTTTTCCTCCCCAAACTAAGCCATCATTAAAAATTGCGGCGATAGTAGCAGAATCGCCGCCAGGCCAAAAGAACCCGCTGGCATCGGTTCTTGGATCGTGCGAACCCATACCGTCGTTTCCAATCCACATAAATATTTCATTAGTTGAAATATGATCTGTTGGCTGATATATTGAAACATAAATAGGATATTCAGAATAATTAAATATATTCGGGTTATTAGTATCTTCAATTTTTATTTTAATACTGTCAGTATATAATAATGGAACTGACCATTTATACTGACCTGAATCAGCATCAATATTTTCTGCAATCAAATTCCAATTATTTCTATCATCAATTGAATAGAAGAGATTTATTCTTTCAACTCCATTGCTATGCCAGCCAATTATTAAACCATTAAAAGTTAAAATATTTTCACCACCAATAGGAGTTATAAGATTTATTGAGTTATAATTTCCAAATGAATCGGTTTTAAGCAGCCATGGGTTTCTAATATATTTATAACCATAATCAACAATATTAAAATATGCATACAAAATTCCTGAACTTAAAATTGAATTATCAGAATTTTCAATTATATGATAAACCTCTCCATATACAGGCTTTTTCCATAATACATTTCCTGTCTCATCGATTTTAATTAATGAATCCGGATATGAATTAATATTTATTAAATAATTTCCATCAGAAGTTTGTATTACAGGTCCAGGATCTCTTAAAAAATTTCGTGTCCAAATAACATTATTCATTGAATCAAGTTTTATGACTGATTTAGTCCCTGATAAAAGTAAAGATCCATCATTGAGTTCTGAAGTAAACTTGTGTATTCGATTTGCGACTAAGATACTATCTCCTTGCGAATTTATTTTTAGTATCTGGTTCCTATATCCGACGGCAATACCATCAGCCCCCCACTTTTTTAGAAAAAAGTCACCCACGGTCATAGTTGGTGTTGCTGCGTATATTTTTTTCTGCCATATAATGTTCAATTGAAAATCTGTTTTAATAATATTGACAGGAGGGCTGATTCCATTTCCTATATATGCGACTAAATAACCATCGGACTCAGTCTTTGTGATTGCACAACCAACAATTGATGAATCAATAATTAGATTTGAGTTAAATGTTTCATTACCACTAAGATCGAATTTCTTTAAGTTCAGAGCATTTAAACTATCCGCACTTTGAACAGTGATTAAAAGAATTTCATTTTGTTCGGTAATCAGTATCTGATTAGTTTTTCTATATTCTGTTGGAAGAGTTTCTATCTCTTTTCGCCACAGAGTATATCCATTTTGATCTGTTTTGATTAGAATTACATTTGTCCATTGCCGGATATTGGATCCATTTACATATATATAGCTGAGTTGACTTGCAGCATACAAATAACCGCCACCCGGAAGTTCTAATGTTTTTAATCCTATAAGTTCATTAATCCCAAAGTTCGGATAGCTTCTTTCAAAGGTAATTGTCTGCGTATTAGCGGCTATTGAAATTATAATAGTCAATAGAAAACAAAGCAGTATAATTCTTTTCTTCATAGAAATCACCTTCTGATTTTCATTTCAACACCACCATTTTTTTAGTTTCAGTAAAGCTGCCTGCCCCGCTTACAGGGTTAACCTGCATTCGGTAAAAGTAAACTCCGCTGGCAATGTTTGTAGCGTCAAACTCTACTTTGTATTTCCATCTTATTTTCTCTTCATTATCTACGAGAGTTTTTACTTCTCTTCCGAGTATGTCATATATTTTTATTGTCACATTTGACTTTTCGGGCACTTCATATTCAATTGTGGTTTTTGGATTAAACGGGTTGGGGTAGTTTTGGAATAAAGTATAACCTGTTGGGGCAATTGTTTCTTTGGTGTTAAGAATTTCAACAAGCTCTGTGTTATAAAACTCCTGCACGTGAGTTGCAAGTTCTCTAAGTTTTGTTATGCTGTTTATATTGTCTGTTCCTCTTGCAATAGGAATAGCAATAACAATTTCCTGAGTATCACCAACCGCTAAATTGAATGGACCAGTTGGGACGTGATACCTTTGATCCCAACCTCTGGGCCAACCAGGCATCAGGTACCAGCCGGTACCATTCACAGGATCTCCCGATAATGGCCAAATTGTTGATTCTCCTGTGTATGGATTTATTATCGGGGATCCGTCCTGCTGAAGACCTTGCATCATATTATAGAATTGAATTGTTCCCTCATAATCACCAAGGTTTGGATCATTCGGCCATGAGATTGATGTTTTCATAATCAATCCAGAAGAACTCATTTTTAGATTATTAAAACCAATTTTCCAACCATATTCAAATCGTGCGCTATCATTTTCTAATGTAGAAATTATCGGGCCTTGAACGATCTGATGTCCTACTGCGGGAGGTGCTGTTCCATAATATTCATCATCATTATAACCATTATAAACATAACCCATATTATAAGTTGAGTCAAAGGCCGAAAGATCATCATTGGGATTGCCCATATCAACATCTGCCCAGTAAGTAAAATACATATCTTCAATATCGCTGTTACTTTTGTTTATCACTCTGTATTTCTTGAATACAACGTCTTTCAAGTCTTCTCTGTTAAAACCAAATACGGTTGTTTGGAATTCTAAACCAATTGGATCTGATCCATAAGTAAATCTTGATGTAGCAGTATCAAGATCATTTGCAACGTAGAATAGAGTTTCATCACCAATGAATTTTGGTTTATCAAAACCAGGAGTATAAACACCATCTTCATTTACATCATCCCACGGGGCTCCTGCTTCTATGGGCCAGTGGTTGTAATCGTATTCAAGTCTTACTTTTAATATTCCTTCGGGGAGTGATTGCCAATCTTTTCTAATCTTAAATATTTTGCTTTGTGTTGCAAGTGGATTATCCGCTTTGCCATCCTCTAAAATCCTGCCTGGCTGTAATCCGTATCTGTAAGTATCTCCATTGACTCTGATCTCTCCATTAACTTTTCCACCCCAAACTAATCCATCTGCAAAGATTGCAGGAATAGTTGCTGAATCTCCGCCAGGCCAAAAGAACCCGCTGGCATCGGTTCTTGGATCGTGCGAACCCATACCGTTGTTTCCAATCCACATAAATATTTCATTTGTGGATATGTAATCTGTGGACTGATAGATGGAAACGTAAATCGGATATTCCGAGTAATTAAAAATATTTGGATTGTCTGAATCTGAAATTTTTATTTTTATGCTGTCAGTAAAAAGTAAAGGAACAGACCAGATGTATTCACTGGTAGTGGCATTAATATTTTCTGCAAAAAATTTCCAGGTGTTTCCATCATCAGTTGAATATAAAAGATTTACCCTCTCAGTTCCGTTGCTATGCCAGCCGATAGTATAATTATTGAAAGTTAGTATGTTCTCATAACCTATTGGTGTTATAAGATTTATCGAATTGGAATTTCCCAATGAATTAGTTTTCAAAACCCAACAATATTCTACCAAATTATTATAATAATAATACTGATAAATCTTACCGGATATGATTAAAGAGTTATCTATAGACTCTGAAATATCAAACGCTAATCCTTGCACATCTATTTTCCAATTTACATTTCCTGCTTCATCCATTTTTTGAATTGAATATGGATTGTTGTAGTCTGAATTATTAACGAATAATATATAGTTACCATCTGAAGACTGAATAACGGGTCCGGGATCTTTTGCGAAGTCACGAATCCAAAGGACGTTGCCCAGTGAATCGAGTTTGCTAAACATTTTATCACCGGTAATAATAATATTGCCGTCTGAAGATTCTGAAACAAAGTTGTGTTTTTTATAAAAAGTAGAAAGACTATCTCCACTTAGGTCTATTTTCAAAATGGTTGATTTGAAACCAACCGCATAGCTGGTTGAACCAAACTTAAGGATACTAAAACTTCCATAAATGAATGATGGTGAATTAGTCATTATCTTTTTATTCCATGTAATATTGAGTTGCTCATCAATTTTTAAAATACTGATTGGATTATCTGAGAATATATCTCCATAAGTAATCAAGTATCCTCCATCTCCAACTTCCTTAACAGCACACCCGCCAATAGTTGAATCGCTGATAAGATTAGCACTTAATTTTTCGTTACCGGCAAAATCAAACTTTTTGATATTCAAAGTATTTATACTATCAACGCTTTGGATTGTGAGCAGTAGAATTTCATTTTGAGCAGTAATAAGCGTTTGATTTGTTGGTCTGAATAGTGATTTGGCTGTACTGATTTCTTTACGCCAAATAGTGTAACCCAAATTATTTATCTTCATTAAAACTATGTTTGTCCACTCTGGATAATAACCGCCACCAAAATAAATAGTCTGGTTTCTACTTCCTGCGACTATAAAACTACCATCGGGGAGCTCAAATGTTTTTAATCCAACAAAAAGTGGTTCGCCAAAACTTGGATAGCTTCTTTCAAACGTAATAGTCTGCGAATTAACGGTTATTGAGATAATCATTGTGAATAGGAAACGAAGGAATATAATTTTTGCCTTCATAAAAATAACTTTCTGATTTTCATTTCAACATCACCATTTTTTTTGTTTCAGTAAAGCCGCCTGCCCCGCTTACAGGGTTAACCTGCATTCTGTAAAAGTAAACTCCGCTGGCAATGTTTGTTGCATCAAACTCTACTTTGTATTTCCACCTTATTTTCTCTTCGTTATTTACAAGAGTTTTTACTTCTCTTCCGAGTATGTCATATATTTTTATTGTCACATTCGCCTTTTCGGGCACTTCATATTCAATTGTGGTTTTTGGATTAAACGGGTTGGGGTAGTTTTGGAATAAAGTATAACCTGTTGGGGCAATTGTTTCTTTGGTGTTCAATATTTCAACAAGCTCTGTGTTATAAAACTCCTGCACGTGAGCTGCAAGCTCTCTTAGTTTTGTTATGCTGTTTATGTTATCCGTTCCTCTTGCAATAGGAATGGCAATAACAATTTCTTGTGTATCACCGGCGGCTAGATTGAAAGGACCTGAAGGTACATGATATCTGTGATCTCCAGGGGAATCTCCACCGGGCCAGCCCTCTCCTTCATACCAGCCAATGCCAGAAACGGGGTCACCAGATAATGGCCAGAGTGTTGGCTCGCCGGTGATTGGATTAATTAATTGACTTCCATCCATACTAAGTCCCTGCATCATATTATAAAACTGAAGTGTCCCTTCATAAACTCCTAAATCTGGATCCCCAGGCCAATAATATCCATCCCATTTCATAATCATTCCGGAAGAAGTCATTTTAAGATTTCTGAATCCTATTTCCCAACCATTATTAAACAAAGCACTATCTTCAATTGTAGCTTGAATGATTGGACCCTGAACAATCATATGCCCAACTGCTGGAGGAGGTGTTCCATAATAACCTTCATCATTGTTATCCCCATTAAAACTATAGCCCATATTGTATGCTGAGTCAAATCCTTCATAATCATCCCCCGCATTACCCATATCATCATCGGTCCAGTAAGTAAAATACATATCTTCAATATCGCTGTTACTTTTGTTTATCACTCTGTATTTCTTGAATACAACATCTTTCAAGTCTTCTCTGTTAAAACCAAATACGGTTGTTTGGAATTCTAAACCAATTGGATCTGAGCCATAAGCAAATCTTGATGTCGCGGTATCAAGATCATTTGCAACGTAGAATAGAGTTTCATCACCAATGAATTTTGGTTTATCAAAGCCGGGGGTATAAACACCATCTTCATTTACATCATCCCACGGGGCTCCCGCTTCAATAGGCCAGTGGTTGTAATCGTATTCAAGTCTCTCTTTTAGAATTCCTTCGGTGAGTGATTGCCAGTCTTTTCTAATCTTAAATATTTTGCTTTGAGTTGAAAGTGGATTATCCGCAGTACCATCTTCAAGTATTTTCCCCGGTTGAAGCCCGGCTCGATATGTATTGCCGTTGACCTTAATTTCTCCATTAACTTTTCCACCCCAGACCAAACCATCATTAAAAATTGCGGCGATAGTAGCAGAATCGCCGCCAGGCCAAAAGAACCCGCTGGCATCGGTTCTTGGATCGTGCGAACCCATACCGTCGTTTCCGATCCACATAAATATTTCATTTACGGAGAGGTAATCTGTTGGTTGATACACGGATATATAGATTGGATATTCTGTTAAATTAAATATATCCGGATTGTTAGAATCTTCAATTTTTATTTTTATACTATCAGTAAACAACAATGGAACAGTCCAATTATAAACCCCGGTATCTGCATTTACATTTGAAACAATTATATTCCAGTCAATTCCTTCGTTGGTCGAATAGTATATATTTACTTTTTCAACATTACTGCTGTACCATCTAATTTCATAAAAGTTAAAGGTAAGTAATTCTTCTCCACCCACGGGTGAAAGTATATTTATAGCAGTGTGTTCTCCTGAAGAATCTGTTTTGAGCATCCAAAGTGCATCATAATAATAGTACCATTTGCCTGTCAATAACAAAGAGTAGTCAATTGTTTCTAAAATACTAAAGCCTCGTCCCAAAATATTTTTTGTCCAGATTATATTCCCGACATCATTCATCTTCTGAATCGAATATGGATTATTATATTTTGTGTTGTGAATTATTACTATATAATTGCCATCTTCAGATTGAATCACTGGGCCAAGTTCTTTTTCAAAATCATAAGACCATACATCAATTCCATTAGGATTAAGTTTTGTAAGTTCAGAACCGGAAACAAGAATATCTCCGTCCTTAGTATCTGTAATAAAACTGTGAGCATTTGAAATAGAAAAGAGACTATCTCCAACAGAACTGATTTTAATAATTCTGCTCTTAAATCCAATTGCATAACCATCATTTCCCCATTTAGTAATTGATAAACTTCCATGATACAGTGAAGGATAGAAAAAATTAATATTTTTTTCCCAGAGATTGTTAAATGATTTATCCAGGCTGATAATTCTTATATTATTTTGGTTATCATCATTACAGGCTGTGATTAAATAACCATCGTTCCCTAATGATTTTATTGCACATCCCCTCAGGGTTGAATCAGCCAGCAGGTTTATTTCAATTATTTCGTTTCCATCAAAATCGAATTTAGAAATATTTAGTGTGTTAACGTTTTGAACATTTTTAATTGACAGCACTAGAATTTCATTCTGATCTGTGAGAAGAACCTGATTTGATGGCCTGAATTGCGATTGAACGGTTTGAATTTCCTTTTGCCAAATATTGTAACCATACATATCTGTCTTTAGTAATATAAGATTAGACCAGTCATCATAAAAATTATAATATAAAGGATCATTCGACCGCGATCCAGCAATTAAATAATTTCCATCATTAAGCTCTAACAACTTGAGACCAACTGCATTTGGTTCGTCAAGATTTGGGAATAGTCTTTCAAAAGTTATGCTCTGCGCTCTCAACGGAATTATTGCAACAATAGCAACTAAAATTTTGACAAATAATAAAATTCTTGATTGAATCAACTTATTCATTTCAGTACAACCATTTTTTTTGTTTCAGTAAAGCCGCCTGCCCCGCTTACAGGGTTAACCTGTATTCTGTAAAAGTAAACTCCACTGGCAAGGTTTGTTGCGTCAAACTCTACTTTGTATTTGCCTGCTGGCTTTTCTGAGTTTACAAGATTTGCTACTTCATTCCCTAGTATGTCATATACTTTCAATGTTACTTGAGAGCTACTGGATACTTGATATTGAATGCTGGTTGTTGGGTTAAAGGGGTTGGGATAGTTTTGTGATAATGAAAACTCTGATGGAATAATATTCTTGACTTCATTAACTTCCGTAACAAGGGTGGTGTTGTACCAAGTCTGCAAAAATGCCGCGTATTGTTTTATTTTTGTGATACTGTTTAAGTTATCTGTTCCTTTTTGAAGGAATACAGCAAAAACAAATTCATTGGTATCACCGGGAGCTAACGTAAATGGCCCCGATGGAATAAGCGATCTTCTGTCACCAGGAGACGGACCATCGGGCCAGCCTTCTCCGCAATACCAGCCTGTTCCAGATTCCGGATCTCCATTGAGAGGAAAGATTGATCCAAGACCTGAATAAGGATTAATTAAACTATCACCAAAGTTGCCTAATCCGTGAAGCAAATTATCAACTTCAATTGTTCCTTCATAAGTTCCTACCTGAACATCTTGAGGCAGTCCACCCATATTTTTAAATCCGGGGCTGTAAGCGCTCATTCTTAAATTTTTATAGCCTTGCCGCCAGCCATAACCGTACCTGGCACTGTCAGTTTGCGATGCAGAAACAATTGGAGGCTGTATAATCATCCGTCCAATTGCGGGGGGAGGTGTACCGTAATACGACTCATCATCATTATCGCCATTGAAAATATATCCCATATTTAACAGCGAGTCACAACCAGGATAATCGTCACCAGCAAAACCTAAATCATCATCAGACCAGAATCCAAGAATCATATTCTCTGCAATCTGATTTCCTTTATTAATAATTTTGTACTTTTTGAATACTACATCCTTTAATATATCTGATTTATGTCCCCAGGTTGTCACCTGAAATTCTAAGCCAATGGGAAGGCTGCCGAAAACACTTAAACTTTTTACCGTATCAATATCGTTTGAAACGTACCATAATGTTTCTTCCCCAATAAATTTTGGTAAATCAACACCGCGGGTAAAAATCCCATCTCCGTTTATATCTTCCCACGGAGCTCCGATTTCTGCAGGCCAATTGTTGTAGTCGAATTCATACTCATCTCTTTCTTCACCAGGGGGTAGTGATTCCCAATCTTTTCTAATTTTCCATATTTTATAACTACTATCGGTTGGATCAGATGGTTGACCATCATTATTAATAACTCCCGGTCTTATTCCGCTTCTGGTAAAATAACTACCGTTCGCTCTCTTTTCACCACCGACAAGACAAGCCCACCACAAACCGTCTAAGTAAGTTGCTGTTAGTGTTCCATTTACTCCGCCAGGCCAAATTAATCCGGATCCGCCGGATAGGGGATCTTGCGAACCGATTCCATTATTGTTTATCCACATTAGTATTTCATTTATTGCGATGTAGTTGAGATCAGTAGAATAAAGAGTAAATGGAATTTGGTTCTGATCAAAATTTATTGTGTCTGAAGTTTCCACAACTTTAATTTTGCATTTAACATTTGTTGTATCGGGTAGATCCCAAAAAACTGATGTGTCACTTACGAAGTAATGATTAATTCCTGCCAATTGCCATGAAATTTCATTGTCAATTGAATAATAAATTTTGATGGAATCTCTTGGAGGTCCGGACCAAGTAATTAAATGGTTAGTATAGGCAGTTCGATTGTATTCCAAAAAACTTCCATCTTCCGGGTAGAATAACTTTATCTGCTGCGGGAAAATTAATTTTGAAGTCAATAGGACTAAACTGATGACTAAAATAATTATGGGTCTTTTCATTGCTTTCACCTTAAAAGTTCGGCAAAAAATTTCATTTCAACACGACCATTTTTTTCGTTTCAGTAAAGCCGCCTGCACCGCTTACTGGGTTAACCTGCATTCTGTATAAGTAAACTCCACTGGCAAGGTTTGTTGCGTCAAACTTCACTTTGTATTTGCCTGCTGGCTTTTGTGCGTTTACAAGATTTGCCGCTTCATTCCCAAGTATATCATAGACCTTTAATGTTACTCGAGAGCTACTGGATACTTGATACTGAATGCTGGTTGTAGGGTTAAATGGGTTGGGGTAGTTTTGAGAAAGTGAAAACTCAATTGGCAAATTTTCTGATTCGTTTAATCCTGTAATAACTCCCCCTGAATTTGTTTTGAACAATTTTCCATTGTCACCCAAAATCCAACCGTGATTTGAATCTGTAAAAACAATGTCTCTTAGTTTCAGTTCGGTTGTATCAACAAATATACTGATCCATGTATTTCCCGTATCACTGCTGAAAAAAAGATTATCATAATCAGTAAAAAATACTTTCGAAGCATCACCGGGCATGAATTCAAAATCGTTTCCCCAGCCATCTCCCGAATGTGACTCTGTCCATGTACCTCCACCATCAGTTGTTTTGTGAATTGTACCGACACATTGTGGATTGCAAGCCATTGATTGCAATAAAATTATTTCCTCATTAAAACATTTAAGCACTGAGCAGGAACCACTGTAATTGGCTTCGATCCAGCTTGCACATCCATCGCTTGTTTTAAATAATTTCTCCGGGTTAATTCCCGACTCATAAAAGTAACCATGCATCGGATCCGTGAAATCGAGCCGCCGCCAAGTGTCACCTGACCAAACATCAATAAACGTTGTATCATTTGATTTTACCCAGGTGGAGCCGCCGTCTGATGTAATTAAAAATACTGCCGGTTTATTCGCAAATGTAAAAGGTGCATCTCCCATCGCAACCCCGTTTGACTCATCAAACATTTCGATGTAATTCATGAATTGTGTCAGTGATTCGTCATCAAATTGGATTGACCAATTATCGCCTGCATTAGTAGTTGCAATTATTTTTCCAAGGTCGGTTGCTATCCAAAAGTTGGACTCATCAGAAATAGAAACATCTACTACTGTTTCGATGATTGTATCAGGCAGATCAACTTTAGTCCAGCTATCCCCCCCATCAGTTGTTTTGAAAAGTCCGGTATTGGTTGAGATCAAAGCATTGTTACTATCTGATGCATCAATCGCCCAACCTATACCCCAATCTTCCGGTAAGCCGTTTGTTTGTCTTATCCACTGGGCATCAACATAAGTTGAGAAAGAAAAAAAAGTCGCAAGTAAAAAAAACATTAATAATGATTTCATTTTATCTCCTCTTTATTCTTTGTTACAAAAATACTTCTCTTTCGAACAACTTACTGCGGAGAAACTCATTAAGCAGATTCCGGTTCTCGGCCCTATCCCGGCTTGCAGAGTTCCCCGCAGAAGTTTGACCAAACATATTGCCCTATGCCGGTCGTTTTATCACGCCAACATACGTACCATAAAAATCAATTGGGCGCGTTCCGGAATTAAGAGAGGTTTTAACGAGTGTTTTAAAAAAGAATAACCCTTCACCGTTTATTTCTGCTTCTATTCAAAACTAAATGAGCTTTGAAAAACATTTAGACGGAGAAATTATTAAGATTCGGCTCCTTCTTCCCTTTAAACAGAGAGAACCGAACTGACTATTGAAAACTACTACGAAATATTTTCGCGTGCTGCGAATATTTTTCGCACCGGCTAAAAATTGAATTTGAAGTTAAGCGAAATATTTGAAGGAGAATTATTGAAGAGATCTGAAGTTATTTCTGCATTTAATTTTTCAGCAAAGAGATCATCAGAGAAAAAAAACAGGTCAATTTGTGCGTAAAGCCAGAGAACAACCGATGAGATGATAAATGCATTTCTAATTTTATAAGCGGAATTGTACCTGTCATATTTATTTTGAATTAATTCCAAATCAATCTCATTCAAATAAGAATTTTGCTTTGTATTAGAATCGAAAATAAAATAAATCATTGAACCAATGCTTGCGGCAGAAATTGAAGTAAGAAACCAGCCTCTAAAATTCTCTTTAAGATAAAGATGACCAAACCCGGGCAGCAGGGCAGAACGGATAACCGATTGGGCAAAAATATCTTTCTCCATTTTTAATAAACCGGGATTTGAAAGAAATGTTGTAATTGAATCGAGTGCTTCATTCTTATTGTTAGTACTGCCCTTGATTTTTATGAAATCAATCCTGAGCTTTTCAAAAAGGTTAATAATCTTCGGTGATATTTCAGATGGGTTGGGAGAATATTCAGGATTGATATTCAGTATTTCGATAAAATTGCTTCGGGCTGAATCTTCTTTAGCCATTGAGTAAAATGAAATTCCTCTTAATAAATAAATTTGAACAAGTTTTTCGGGAGTGAATTCCTTTTTATTTTTAAGCAAAGTATCTGATAACGAAATAACCCCGCCATAGTTAAATGATTGGAAACGAGATTTTAAATTGTTAAGTCCTTCATCCTGAGCCTTTACGATTAACGTTGCGATCAGAAGCATTAAGAGAAAAATAATTTTGTTCAACTTCATTTTAAATAAATCATTTTCTTAGTTTCAATAAAACCTTGACCAGAAATTGTTTCGGGATCACTGACCTGCAATTGATAAAAATATACCCCGCTTGGTAACGGTGTTGATCGCAATGTCTCCACATTAAACTCAATTTCATAACTGCCTTCAGGCTTGAATTCATTTACTAAAGTTACGACTTCCTTTCCTAAAATATCATAAACTTTCAATGTTACTTGTAGTGATGGTGCCCGCAACGTCTCAAAGGTTGGGATGACATACTTGATTTTCGTTGAAGGATTAAAGGGGTTTGGATAGTTCTGAGAAAGCTCAAAGCTAGTGGGGGTTTTATCGAAGTTATTTTCTACGCCTGTCAACGAAAAATCAAGTTTTTCAAATTCGCTCACAACTTTTGCTGCTGCATTGTAACCACCGAAAACATAGATTGCATTGTCCACATAAGCAGCCATATTCAATGCTCTGCCAATGTTTAGCTTCGGACCAGATTCGATTGTGTAACCGGTAGGGGTAACACTAAATATATCTACGCTTGAAAGAGGATAGGTGCCCTCGTTATAACCACCGATAATGTAGACCTGATTTGAATCTCCGATTCGAACTGCCGAGCCGCCGGCACGAGGAACAGGCAGATCAATCGGCAACTCTTCAAAAGTATGATTGATTGTACTAAATTTTAAAATCTTTTGAGAAACTCCATTGAAGACTCCGCCAAAAATATAAATGTCTTCACCGATTGCTGCACACATTTGCTGCTCGGGTAAAACATCAAATGAATAAAGATTATTCTCTTGAAAACTCACCGCACCGGTTGCAAGATCATACTCCACTAAATAAGGCAGTTGCCCAAAATTAGGTCCGCTTAAAGGATTGCCGCCGATGACATAAAATTTTCCATTAGAAATTATTCCCGAAGAAAATATTCTCTGAAAATTAATATTCTCGGCTAAATAATTCGACCCGATTGGAACACTCCAGTATTCAATTGATGAATCACTTGAAGCAGGATTAAATACACCCCCAAAATAATAAACTGTGTCTCCAACAAAATCTGAAGCGAAACCAAATCGGGCTTCCTGCATATATGTATTTAATTTCCAGATATATAAAAACGTAGAATACTTTTGTATCCAGTTCACGTAACCCTGGGTCGAATCAGACCACCCCCCCATGATATAAACATTACCATTGTTTGGATATGCTTGTCCGCCAGCTATCGGTATGGGGCATTTCACCAACAACCTGCCAATCAACTTGCGCCAATAATGTTTTAGAAATTAAAAGCAGCATAACGATAAATATTTTCAGTGCAGATTCCTCTTGTGTTTCTTTATTGATGAGGCATTTACAACTTTCGCACCAGAAAAAATGATCAGTTTTTCTTTCATACTCAATGGAATTTATGCTGAATAATCAAACTATCGCCACTTTTGACATTTAGCTCTTTCGAATACTCCTTGAAATCAGGGTTTTTAATACTTAAAATAATTTTGCCCGGAATAATTTTAATGGGAGAATTCAGCGGTGTTTGTCCAATGAATTTACCGTCAATAAATATTTCTCCCCAGGGATAAACTTCGCAAAAAATATAAGCTAAATAATCATTTAAATTTATGTTTATCCTTTTTATTTCATCATTTTCAATGTGAATAGTTCTGTGTATCTCAGGGTAATTCGGATGGCGAAAAATTATTTCGTGAACACCAGTGGTTAATTTGATCGGATTTTTTAAAGGAGTTATTTCAATTAATTTTTTATCAATAGTAATTTCAGCCCATGGAATACATTCAATCCATAATGTACTAATTGCTTCTTCGTTTTTATTTTCAAGTCTGTAATCCTCTTTCAAATCACTATCAACATTTTCTGTATTCACTTGCGAGCTTGTTTCATTAATTGGTGTTTCAATTATTTTATAACCATCATCAAAACTAATTCTTGATGAATCTTTGATTTCTATTGACGACGGAAGAGAAGGTAATGAATCAGTATTTCCAGAAGTAATTGTTTTTTGTTCTGAAGAGAATTGATTCTTGAAGAAATATATCAAAGCAGCAATCAGAACAATTGATGCGAATGCAAACACGAATTTCAGAATGGATTTTTTTTTCTTTATGAAGACAGTTTTCGTTTCGGTTTCTGCCTTGTCGAAGCCGAGAATGAGAAGTGCTTTTTCTGCGCTGTTGCTTCTTGCATCACAATTTTTTTTCAGAAGATCAATAAGAAGTTTTTGATATTTATCGTTAAGTATTTTTATTTCAGGAACAAGTGAATCTTCATCATAATTCAAAATATTATTTAATGATTCGTTAACATCTTTCCCTAAAAAAGGATTTCTGCCAATAAGCAATTCATAAAATATTATTCCGGCGGAAAAAAGATCGCTTTTATTTGTTAGTCTTTCTCCGCGGATTTGTTCGGGTGACATGTAGCATGGAGTGCCGACAATTGAATACTGATCCGTAATAAAATTCTCATCAGACGTGAATGCCAAACCAAAGTCGCTGATTTTTAGTTTAAAAGAATCATCAACGAGAATATTTTCAGGCTTCAAATCGCGGTGGATAATATTATTTTTATGTGCGTAGTTTGATGCTTTTAGAATTTGCGTGATCAAAAATTCCTTTTCACTGTCCGTAAATTTCTTTTCACCGAACAGCTTTCGAAGATTTTTACTTTCGAAATATTCAAATGATATATAAAAATACTCTTCCGAAGTTCCGAAATCGAGCACACGAATAATGTTTGGATGATCAAGCTGTGCAAGAATTCTACCCTCTCGTTTAAAGCGTTCAATTTTCTCAGAATCTTTTGATGTACTTGTATTGAGTGTTTTAAGAATTATTCTTTTATTAAGAAAAACATGATCGGCAAGGTAAACCGCACTGTGCTCGTCCTTTTTCAGACAGTCAATTATCTTGAATTTTCCAAAATGAATTACGCTGTTCGGGTCATCCATAAAATTACTTATTCATTTCCAGAAGTTTCAATTGAATCCATCTAACTGAAACGCCGAGCGATTGAGCCGCAAGAGTTTTATTGCCGTCAAATTTCTCGAGGCGTTTTTTCAATAAAAATAATTCGATATCGCGAAGTGTTCCATTCAATTCGGCTAAATTATCATTGTCTTCGAAAATCAAATGTTCATCGGTTATATTATCTGTTTCACAAATGATTACAGCGCGATGCAGAACATTTATTAATTGTCTTACGTTTCCGGGCCAGGTATATGCTTCAAGCTTCTTCATTGCTTTGCGATCAATATTAAAATCTTTTCTGGATAATTTTTTTAGATAAAATTTTGTAAGCAGAGGAATGTCACTCAATCTTTCGCGCAGAGGGGGAATTCGGATTGGGAACACATTCAACCTGTAAAAAAGATCTTCACGAAATTTTCCTTGCGATACCAGGGAATGCAAATCGCGATTGCTTGCGGCAATAAGTCTAACATCAACTTTTCTTACTTCTGTATCGCCAAGCCGGATTATTTCTTTGTTCTCAATTACACGTAAAAGTTTTGCCTGCACCGGAAGAGACACATCTGCAATTTCATCAAGAAAAAAAGTACCCCCGCCTGCAACTTCGAGCAATCCTTTTTATCTGCATCAGCTCCAGTGAAAGCGCCTTTTTTATAACCAAACAATTCGCTCTCTAAAAGGTTGTCCGGAATCGAACCGCAAAATTGTGCAAGGAAGGGTTTGTCTTTTCTATTGCTTAATTTATGGATAGCCTGTGCAGTGATATCCTTGCCGGTTCCCGATTCACCAAAAATTAAAACAGTCGCTTCACTCTTTGCAACTTTATTCAACATTACTGAAAGCTCTCTCATCGGTTTACTCTCGCCAATGATATCAGGAATTTGTACTGTCGTTTCAACTTGATTTGTCAGGACTAAATTTTCTTCTTCAAGTTTTTCAACTCTGTTTATTCTATCTAAAGAGAGAGAAACGAGGTTGGATATAAAATTTAGAAATGTAAGATTTTCTTCGTTGAATTCTTTTCGATCAGTTTGACTGTCTGCAAAGATCACTCCCCAAATTTTATTTTCCCGGAATACAGGAACTCCAATTACAGATTTTATCTTTCGCAGCTGTACACTCTCAAATTGTGAAAGTTTCGGATCTGACTGAACATCGTGATACAAAATTGCTTTTCGTTTTTTTATAACTTGCTGAATAACCCCGGACGAAAATTCTGTAATGTCGGATATTGATTCTTTGTTAATATTCCGCGCTGCAAGAATTATAAAATTATTACTATCTCCGTCATACTTTACAAATACACCTCGCTCAGCATTGATAACATTGATGATAAAGTCTATTACATTTTCCAGAAGAGAATCCTGATAGTTCGAGCTGTTGAGCAGAGAGCTAATTTTAAAAAGCGACTCGAACTGTTCGGGTGAAAGTTTTTTTATTTCGCGAAAGTCATGTTTAAATAATTTGCTCATTATAAATCTCTATTCTATTCTGAAAGTTGCCGGCTTAGATCTGCTGCGGTTCAAGAACTCATCTATTGCCCAAATGACCCAAAAATAATCACCGCTTGTGAGTGATGAATCAGTCAATACAGAGATTTCGCTCGAAGAAATATTTTCTTTCTGCCATACTAATTCCGCAGGACTTTGATTTGTAAAGACTTCGACTTTATAATTAAAATCAAAACCCGGGAAAAATCTTTCCCAGTTCAAAAATACCGGCTGATTGACAATTTCATTGTTTAAGGGCGATAATAATTTAACCTCCTCCCTGATTATTCTTTTAACATTAGATGATCCCACTTTAAAATATCTGCCATCTAAATCTTCGACTACGAAATCAAATCCTTTCCCGATTGTTTCATCAATAAAAGTCACATTTAATTCTGATAAGTCAAATTTTCTTTCATAAAATCCTGTTTCAGAATTGAATTGAAGAACTTGTTTTGTGTTAAAAACCTGAGATTCAATAAAGACCGAATCAATATCGTTTGCCCCATCCTCATCCGATAGTTTTACAGCAACAAACAATTCATAAAGCTGTGTGAATTGAAACCTGTTTTGAACTATTGAATAAATTTGAATGCTGTCAGCGATTGGTTTTGCATTTAAAAAAGTTTCGAGGGATTTTTTCTTTTCTGCTCCCCATTGAACGAACAATGAATCGTCGCTGTACAAATCGCTTCTGAAGATAAGCCAGCCGTCGGCTTTTTCTATATTGACAAATGAATAATTTCCATTATTATCGGTGAGGACAGTTGTTAGATTATTTTTCCAAATTACTTCTGCATTCTTTACAGCTAAATTCGGAAATCCTAACGCTTTAACCCATCCTTCTATTGATGCAAGATTATTTTCTGGATTTAGCGGGTCTAACGGGTTGTCTCGAGGGGCTTCGCACGATGGGATAAAGATCACAATTACGAATGAAAAACAAATAGAGATTAAGTTTAATTTTTTCACTATAATTAAATAGAAAGTTTTTACTTTGTTTTAACATTGATAAAATAACTAAAAAAAAGAAATGATGTTGCTGATTTAATGTCATAAAAAAGGGAGAATGTGAATTTTTATTTTTTGATCATTGCTCTAATTGTAATTCTTGGTTTAATAGAATTTTATTTTATTACGAGAATGAATAAAACTCTCACCACTCTTAATGAATTTTTCTGGGTTAAGAATAAAAATAATTTTCTGACTGCTTATTTAATAATAACTAATATGTATTCCGCATTTTTGATTTGTAGCTGGGGGTACGCGGCAATTACAGATAACTCACCGATTGTTCCGCAGAATATATTTTTTGATTCCTTGATAATATTTCCATTTTGGTGGATGATCGTTTTTACGGTACAAGTAACTCTATTTATTCTGTCATTTGATTTCATAAGACTGGTGATTTTTCCTTTCACAAGAAAAGTCAAAGAAAAAATATTTAAGATCGAATCATATTCTGTTTTTGTTCTTGCATTATTTTTTCTGTTGTACGTTCCCTTTCGTTTTTGGTATGATTATCGAAATATTTCTCTGAACAACGTAGAAATGCCGGTTAAGAATTTACCGGCCGAATTCGATAAATTCAGGATAGTTTTTATTTCTGACACACAAGCCGATAGGTACACAAACGATTCCAGACTTTCTGATTTTGTTATAAAAGTTAATTCGTTACAAGCTGATCTTGTTTTGGTGGGGGGAGATATTATTACATCAACTCCCGATTACATTTCGACAGGTGCGAAATATCTCGGAAAAATAAAATCCGGGTATGGCGTTTACTCCTGTGTTGGTGACCACGACAATTGGGCTTATCGGAATGATTTTGAAAGAAGCAGAAATGAGGTGAGGGCAGCATTATTAAAAAATAATGTTAGAATGCTTGACAATGAATCTTTAATGATTCCTCTTAAAGATTTTAAATTATTTTTATCCTTCACTACTAATACTTACATGGATAAAACAACTGATCGTACATTAGACAGCCTGGCTAAGCAAAGTACGGGTTCGGATTTTAAAATTATGATTACTCATCAACCTTTGAAGAATGTGATTTTAAATTCTGTCAAAAACGATTTCGATTTAATTCTTGCAGGACACACACACGGCGGGCAAATAACTTTTCTATTTCCCTTTTTCAACCTCTCGCCGACAATATTTGAAACTAAATATTTACGCGGCGAATTTGATTTTGGTAAAACTAAAATGCTGGTATGCCGCGGACTTGGAATGTCACTCGCACCGGTTCGTTATAATTCAACTCCAGAAATAATTTTATTAGAATTAAAAAAAGGGAATTGAATAAAAATATTATTTTAAAAACGTTTCTTCGATAAAACCGAACTCTTCTTTAGTCAACGGCTTATCGGCTGCAAATAAATTTGATTTAACCTGACTCAAATTTCTAAAACCGGGAATTACAGTTCCAACAAAATTATAATAAAGCAAATACTGCAAAACAGCTCTGCCAAGCTCGTTGATAGATGACCCAAACTTAAGTTTCATTTTTTCGATTCGTGGTTCAAGCCACTCAAGATGTTCTTTGGAAAAACGCTTTAACCCTCTGCGATGATCACCAAATTCAAATTGCGGAGGATTTTTTGAAGAGTATTTACCGAGCAGCAAGCCTTCACCGAGTGGTCTGAATGAAACAAAAGATATTTTTCTTTCTTCTATTAGTTTTCTCGTGGGAGAATTTGAATTAATAAAATCCTTTTCAATCGGGTTAGCAAAACTTTGAATGACTTCGGGGTTTACTTTCGGGATTAGTTTCATAAAGTCTTCATTTGAATATGCCGATTGACCAATCACTCTTATTTTTCCCTCATCCTTTAATTTGTAAATTACTTCAATTGCATCGTCAAGATATTTATCTTTCTCACCAAAATCTCCATGATGAAAATAATAGATATCAATGTAATCGCGATTAAGATTAACGAGGGACTGTTCGCATTGATGACGAATATGTTTCGGCTCGTAAGCGTGTGCGGCAGTTCCGGGGAACCAGCCAATTTTTGTGGAGATAACAAAATTGTTTGTACGCTTGCCAAGAATTCGTGCAAGCATTCTTTCTGCACGACCATTGCCGTAAACGTCAGCATTATCAAAATGATTTACGCCATTTTCGATAGCGTAGTTAATAGCTTCTGCAATTTCATTCTCATCAACATCTGCCCACCCGTTTGGATCGCCGTTAACCCAATTTAGACCGCCCATTGTCCAGCAGCCAAGTGATATTTCCGAAATTTCTAATTCGGTCTTTCCAATTTTTCTGTATTTCATTTCACATCTCCTAACTTAATCTTGATCTTGAACCTGAACTTAATCTTGATTTTACACCAAAACGGTAATGTTCAGGATCAAGTTCAGGTTCAAGTTCATGGAATAATAATTATTATTTACTACTTTTGATTTCTGTCAATCCACCTTGCAAGATCTTTTGCAAAGTAAGTTAAAAACATATCTGCGCCAGCACGTTTAATTGCAAATGCAGCTTCAACCATTACACGCTCTTCATCAATCCAGCCATTTGCACCGGCTGCTTTTATCATAGCATATTCACCGCTAACTTGATAAGCAGCGGTTGGCATTCCAAATTTTTCTTTAACTGCACGAATAACATCTAGATATGGTCCTGCTGGTTTTACCATAACTATATCTGCGCCTTCTTCAATATCTTCAGCAACTTCGCGCAAAGCTTCGTTAACGTTTCCAATATCCATCTGATGAGATTTTCTATCTCCAAAAGACGGAGTTGAATCGGCGGCATCTCTAAAAGGTCCATAAAAACCGGAAGCATATTTTGCGGCGTAACTCATAATCGGAATTTTAGTAAAGCCTTTGTAATCCAACGCTTTTCTTATTGCCGCAACTCTTCCATCCATCATATCGGAAGGAGCGATCATATCAGCACCAGCGTCAGCATGTGATACTGCTTCTTTGGCAAGAAGTGAAATTGTTTCGTCATTCAAAATATCTTCACCATTCAAAAGTCCGCAGTGTCCGTGCGAAGTATATTCACACATACAAACATCTGTAATTATAAGAAGATTATTTACTTCTGCTTTAATAGCACGAATAGCTTGCTGAATTATTCCGTTTGCATCGTAAGCACCGGAACCAACTTCATCTTTGTGATCGGGTATTCCAAAAAGTATTATTGCAGGAATTCCAAGATCACGAACTTCTTTGCATTCTTTTACAAGTTCATCAATTGATAATTGAAAAACCCCAGGCATAGATTTAACAGGGTTTTTAATCTTTGTTCCCGGTACAACAAACAGCGGATAAATCAAATCGTTTTTTGTTAAGACCGTTTCGCGAACCATATCACGCACAAGCGGATTGTATCTTAAACGACGATGACGAATGACAGGATACGAACTCATAACTTCTCCAATGTAAAATTTAGAATGTATAATGTAGAATTAAGTTTCCTTTGATGATTTAATAATTGCAGTAAGTAATTTTGACAATTCTTCACAATCATTAAACAGGCTTATAAATTCCTTCTCTGAAATTATATCAGATTCCTTTAATAATTTCAACCAATATTCGGTTTCTCTTGATTCTTTTAAAGATATGCCAAGTTTATTAATAAAATCTTTTTTGGTAAAGGCACTTTGAGCTTCTGAGACATTGGCACCAATTGAAGTTCCGGATCTAAGCAATTGCTTAAATATAGAATTTAAATTGTAATTGTCTTTTGATTTTACCTTGTAAAATTTGATAATTCTAACTGCAAAATCAAAACTTTTTATCAATAGGATTATAAGAATTTGAAGTTTCTGCATTTTAAAATCATTCTAAATTCTACATTTTTAATTGTTCATTGATCTTGTCGCAGACAAGAGCGGCGTTTTTTACACAATCTCCAACGGAAATTCCGCCACGGAAATTACCACTTATAAACAATCCAGGATTTCTCTTTTCAAAATCATCAAAAAATCTTTCGTGTTCAACATATCCCAAATTGTATTGCGGAATTGCTTTTTCCCAAAATCGTTCCGATGAAAAAACAGGATCTGTAGATATTCCCATTAAAGATTCAAACTCTTTTCTTACTTTTATTAATAATGATGTTCTGTCTTCTTTAACAAACTCAGGGTTTCTTGATCCGCCAACAAATAAAGTAAACGCTGCTTTGGTTTCATCTGTTCGATCTGAAAAGATAATCGAACTCCAGAGTGCGCCAAGAAAAGATTTATTTTCTTTTGCAGGGATTAAAAATCCAAATCCATCTAAATCTTGTTTGATGTTTTTTCTATCGTAAACTAAATAGTAAACTAAAACCGGCGGATAATAAATTGCATCAGCATGAGTTTTAAAATCCTTATCATAATTTGTAAAAATTCTGCTTGCAGTATAAGATGGAATTGTAGATAGGACAGCATCGCAAACAATTTTGTTTGTTACTCCATTTTGCTGATAAGAAACCGAATATCCATTTTCATTTTTATCGACAGAAATAACTTCGCACGAAAGCAAAATATTGCTGCCAAAATATTTTTCAATCGCTTTTGGCAGAGCAATCATTCCGCTTTTAAAGGATAACATTTTTGCAGATTGCTTTGCAACCTCGGCTCGTTTTTTTCTTTCACGGATACTTCGAACGGTACCAACAATTAATCCACCGTACTTTTCTTCAAGCGCATAAAGTTTTGGGAAAGCAGATTTAACACTTAAGTCTTCCGGTCTTCCGGCATAAACACCGGCAACAAAAGGATTGATTGCATAATCTAAAAATTCCTGTCCCAATCTTAGCTTCACAAATTCGGCAAGACTTTGATAATAGCCATCGTTGGATTTTCCGATAAATGGCTCTGCCATTAATCGTAGCTTCGCTTTACCGGAAAACAATTTTGTTTTAATTAATCCTTGTGGAGACATTGGAAGCGAGTGAAGTTTGTTATTACGAAGGATGTATCTTTTGTTAGCAAGTTTACTTGCGTATAAAAGTTCAGGCTCAAGTTCAAGTTCACGAATTATTTGTCCAATTACAGGAGTAGTTTCTAAAGCACTATTTGGTCCGCGATCGAATAGAAAACCATTCTCAGTTACACTTTCTATTGATCCGCCAACAGCATTATTTTTTTCTATAACCGTAACATCAAATCCTTTTTTTGATAAAAGATATGCGGATGTTAGCCCTGAAATACCTGCACCAATTACTACAATTTTTTTATTCATATATTTTCCTCTTGAGCCTGAACCTGAACTTGAACCTGAACTTATTATTTATATTCTTAATTCAAATTTACTAAATGAGGTGAAATCGCACGAAGTGTGTTTTCAAACAAAACAATAAAGTTCCGATAGTACTCAACTAATTTCTGTTTTAATTTGCTCTGACGCTAACTCAAAAAGCTTGTTTACAGTTTTCCAATTTCGTGTTGTGGCATTCAACTTCAACTTATTCTCAATATAATTATTTGACAATTTGGTTTTTCCATACCCATTGACACAATAAAGAAAAATCTCTTTGCCGACAACGATGAATTTATCAGGAGAGTAATCCAATTTTTTTAAGGAATCCAAATACATATTGACAGGAACTTCAGAAAGAAAAGTTACATATAGCTTTTCTGCGTTGATATTTTTTCCATTTAAAAATGGATTTACAGCAGTGATTATATTTAATTCTTCTACTGTTCTTATAAGAACAGAAACAGAGAAATTATATTTTCTTACAATTGCTTTTTCAATCTTTTCAATAATTTTATCCGGCGGAATATTTGAGCCAGAATTGAAAACAACATTACCGCTTTGAATGTACGTCTGTACATTTTGCAATCCGAGATTTTCATACAGCGATTTTAATTCACTCATTAAAATTTTCTTTTGCGCGCTGACGTTTATTCCGCGAAGTAAGGAGATGTATGTTTTCATAAAAATAATTTACTCATAAATATTATTGAAGACTCAATTTCACTAAATCGCTTAAAGCTGAAATAAACAAATCCGAATCATTCAGTCCGTTCATCACAAAATAATTTTCGATCCCACATTCGTCAGCAACATGGCGATATTCAATATTCAGTTCGAAAGCAGTTTCAACGTGATCAGAAACAAAGCTGATTGGAATTACTAGCAAATGTTTTTTACCTTTTAACGAAAGTTCTTTTATTTTATCTGAAGTGGATGGCTCAAGCCACTTTGCCGGGCCCACTTTGCTTTGGAAACAGAGATGATAATCGTGAGAATGATTTCTTAATTTCATCACCGCTTCCATTGTTTCTTTTATTTGTCTGCTGTAAGGATCACCTTTCTTAACATAACTAACGGGTGTTCCGTGCGCACTAAAAACTAATTGAACATTTTCCCTTTCACCTTCCGGAAAATTTAATAATGATTCATCAATTCTTTGATTTATAGCTCTTAAATAATATTTATTTGTCGGGTAAGAATTAATATAAATCAAATTAGATGCTTCACCTCCGTAAACTCTCTTCCACTCATTAAAGGACGAACCCGTTGTTGACATCGAGAAGTGTGGATATAAAGGAAGTAAAACTATTTTATAAATTTTTGGGTAAAAATAATTTCTGCCGTCTCTTTTGTCAATGGTTTCCAATAACGCATTGCTGTAAACACTTCCGCATCAAAATTATTTTTTAATAAATCCGTTTGAAGCATTAAGCGCTGTTTTCTGTCCACATATTGATGGGTGAGCTTCCCCCGATCAGTTTATATTCTTTCTGAACTTTTGGCACACGCTTTTTAGAAATAAATTTTGCAAGTGATTTTTGAAATGGAATTTTAAATATGTCCGGGTCATTAAACAGATTTTCGAGAAACGGTTGAACCGCATCAAGAGAATCCGGTCCGCCAAGATTAAATAATACTACTGCTATTTTATTCATTACTTTCCATTAATTTTTATTCAAGCCAATTGATACGTCTTAGTAAATTATGTTATGTACATTTGATGAAAACCTTCGATTTTATCTCCAGAGAAATAATTAAGGATTTTTCTATTGAATCGAACTTAACCTTATTATTCATTTCCATCTTTCAATCAAAATATTTTTCTCTTAGTCAAAATAACTCTTGACTATAAACATACAAATGAAGTAAGTTAAGCCTGTTGTTCCCGCAGAGTTTATTACTTAATTAACTAATTCTCAATTATATGGAGTGTGTTATGAAATACAGATCAAACTTTTCTGTCCTTTTGTTCGTTCTAATAGTTTTTTCTTCAGTGATTCAATCAAGACCTGTAGTCAATTTATCAGGCGATGAGCATTCTGGTTTTCAAGCCGATTTGATTGGAAATATTGATGCAGTATCGGGAAAAATTTTTCAACTGCTCGATGCTATGCCGCAGGATAAAATGGAATGGAGACCTGCTGAAGGTGTTCGCTCTGTTTCGGAGGTTTATCTTCATATCGCTTTTTCAAATTACCTGATCTTAATGAGTACCGGAGCCGAAGTGCCTCCTGAAATTGCTTTCGAGAAAATGAATGCCTGGGATACTCAGACAATGGATAAAAAGGAAATTGCCGAAATTCTTCGCACATCTTTTGATAAAGTAAAAGATCTAATAAAAAATACTTCCAATTCGGATCTCGAGCTTGAGATGGAAGTTTTTGGAATGAAAATGACGAGAAGAGCATTCTTTATGGGAATGCACGGTCACATGCATGAACATCTTGGACAGTCAATTGCTTATGCAAGAATGAATGGTGTTACCCCGCCCTGGAGCAAACCATAACAGGCACTCAGAACATTTTAAAATTAATTTTTATATTGGTCTTCTTCTCATTCCTTCGTGTTTGGGAAGAAGATTATATTCTCCAAGCCAGTCATATTTGTCAATATAATCTGTTTCTTCATCAGCGAATTGTTTGTATGATTCTATTGCCGCAGAATATGCCGAATGAATTGCTTCGATTTCCTTTTCAAAACTTTCTTTAGTGCCTTTATATTTTCCGGAAGCAAACTGCTTTGAAATATTTATTAACTCTTCTGTCTTTCTATAAATATCGCCGGCTGTGGATTTTGCTCTTTTGATTAGTTCGCTTGCTTTTTCCTTAGCATTTTCAAAGTAAATATCTAAATCATTTGTAAGTATAGTCCTGAAAATTCTACCTTCTCTTGTTGCGAATAGAAATGTGAGCATACTGCCTGCTGCAGCACTTAGAAGCAATGTCCCAATACCAAAACAATTTTTCTTTTCCCTCATTAGGCTTTCCCTTTTTTATTTCTCGGATAACAAAAAGTTTATTAATAAAAGTTAATTTTCTAAAGCAAAAATAAAAAAATCAGAGGAGAACATGTCAAGTAAAACAATTGAGGAAATTCTTAACTGCCGAAACATCGCAGTGGTTGGTGTTTCAAGAAATCAGAAGGGATTTGGATTTACTGCTGTACAATCATTAAAAAATTCCGGCTGCAATGTTTATGCAGTAAATAAAAATTCAATTCCAGGAGATAGTACTAATCTTTTCCCCAAACTTTCAGCGATTCCTGCTGCACTCGATGCAATTATCACAACCGTACCACCGGATGAAACGATGAATGTTTTTAAACGATGCCATTAGTCTTGGTATAAAGAAAGTTTGGCTGCAGCCAGGTTCGGATTCAAAAGAAGTAAAAGACTTTTGCGAAACGAATAACCTTCAATTCGTTTCCGGCGAATGTATAATTATGTATTTGAAAAACATTGGCTTCATTCATCGCGCGCACAAGTGGATTCACGATAAGTTTGAACATAGAAGAACTGCGATTTCTAAATAAGTTATTTTATTCTACTTACTTTAATAATGCTGGCGAAGAGAATTGCAACACCTATCCACTGAACTAAAGTTAAAATATTTCCGTGTACAAAATACTCGAGCACCACTGCAGTTAAAGGGAAAGCTAATTCGCAGATAGAAGCAACTGAAGCAGTGATTCTTTTCAATCCATAATAATACAGAAAAATTGCGGGACCACCGGTTGTAAATGCTATAATAAAAAATACCATCACCTGATGAGATGAAATTGTTTGAATTGATTTTGCATCTCCTGCAGCAATCATAATTACGAACATTATTATTGAAGTAATAGCAAAACGAAGATAGGTTCCTAATTCAAAACTTACGTTAAGAAGTGCACGTTTACTAAGTACAGTTGACGAACTAAAGCTTAAAGCGGCAAGCAGAGCAAAAAGTGCAGCTATTGTTGTTTTATCTCCTGCATTAAAATCAGGTATCGTAAATCCAAAAGTCATCAAATAAGCACCAAGGATTGCCAGGGCAGCCCAGAGAAAAAATTCCCTGTGAAGTTTTTCTTTTAAAAAAATTGCCGCCAAACTTATTGCGAAAACAGGTTGAAGTTTTTGCAAAAGAATTATAATTGATAGATTGACAAAATTGACATAAAAAAGTGCCTTCGTAATCGCCATTGTTCCAACTGCACCGCCAAGTAATGCTACTCCGGCATAAGCCAGCCAATCTTTAAACGATAATTTTTTAAGTATGAAAATATTTTTAAATAAAAGCGGCGTTAACAAAACAGCAACTATTGAACTTTCGATAAAAACAACAAGCACAACTGGAAGGCTGTATAAGGATGGTCGAAGTACAATACCATCCACCCCCCACAAACTTGCAGCAATAACAATTAAAAAAGCCGGTAGAATTGAATATTCGGAATATATTTTTTTTGATCGTTCATTTAGCAAATAATAAGATTCGTTTTTATTGAGTGGAAAATTAGATTATTATCATTGATACTGAAAGAGATAAAGCAATTTTCAAATAAAATATCAGTTGTTTTTTGAAAGTGCAATAAAAATCTTTATTTTTGCCCCGCATCCTTAGCTCAGTTGGTAGAGCATCTGACTCTTAATCAGCAGGTCGCGGGTTCGAATCCCGCAGGATGCACTAAAATTTTAATTCCTCCTTCTGTTTATCTGATTAGTTTAAATGGTCAATTTTTTCCCCCGAGCTTATTGCAAAAAATCGTTTAGACTTGATTTTATGATCAGAAATCTTATTTTGCAATAAAGAGATACTTAAGACACATCAAATTCTCGAGTTAGTAACTAATCAGAAAGGAGATGACGTATGAAGTACAATTCATTCATGCTTCACAACTTCAGAAACATCCCCCAGCTAAAATTAATTTCTTCAGAATTAATTGAAGCAATAGAAACGGTTGGTTCTGTACTTCCATTCAAAACCAACAATTATGTTGTAGATAATCTTATTGATTGGAACAACATTCCCGATGATCCAATGTTTAAACTTACTTTTCCACAAAAAGATATGCTGATTCCTAAACATTATAAGGAAATGAAATCAGTTATTAAAAATGGTGCTGATAAAGCAGCGATAAAAGAAGCTGCAAATAAAATCAGACTTACATTAAATCCGCATCCTGCCGGACAGCTTGAACACAACGTACCAATGGTTGAAGGAGAAAAACTTTTTGGTATGCAGCATAAATATCTTCAAACATTACTGTTTTTCCCGAGTCAGGGACAAACCTGTCATGCTTATTGTACCTTTTGTTTTCGCTGGCCTCAATTTGTTGGGATGGAAGATTTAAAATTTGCCTCTAAAGAAGCCGAACATTTAGTTGGGTATGTTAAGACACATAAAGAAGTCACTGATGTTTTATTCACCGGTGGTGATCCTTTGATAATGAAAACAAAGCACCTTGAAAATTACATACGTCCATTATTAGAAGCCGATATTCCCAACCTTAGAAACATTCGAATCGGAACAAAGGCACTTGGTTATTGGCCATACAGATTTTTAACTGATGAGGATGCTGGTGATTTGCTTAATCTATTCGAAGACGTTAGACGAGCAAGTAAACATCTTGCACTAATGGCTCACTTTAATCATCCAGTTGAACTTAGTACAGATACGGTAGCTGAAGCAATAAAAAGAATTTTAAGAACTGGCGCTGTAATAAGAACTCAATCACCCGTTATTAAACATATAAATGATTCGGCAGAAACTTGGGCAGATATGCTGAAGAAGCAGGTTGCTCTTGGCTGCATTCCATATTACATGTTTGTTGCAAGAAATACCGGTGCGCAGCATTATTTTTCTATTCCACTTATTGAAGCCTGGAAAATATTTAGGGAAACATACCAATCCGTTAGCGGTATTTGCAGAACGTTACGTGGACCAAGCATGTCTTGCCTTCCGGGCAAAGTTCAGATACTTGGTGTTGCTGATATTAAAGATGAAAAAGTTATGGTTTTCAGAATGATTCAGGGAAGAAATCCCAATTGGGCAGCGCGTCCATTTTTTGCTAAGTATGATGAGGAAGCAATTTGGTACACAGATCTTAAACCGGCATTTGATGAAGAAAAATTTTTCTTTACCGATGAGCTAAATGAAATTTTAACTCCCGCAGAAATAGAAAGTGATTTTGAGTGATTTGTCGGTGTGACTATCTTTGTGTATCAATAAACTTTAAGAAATGAATATGCAAAAAGATTATCACACCTTTATTTTTTTATTATTTGTGCAATAACTTTTGTTTTTACTCTTAACGCACAAACAGTAACCGTAAAAATAATAGAAACCTCTGATGTACACGGTGCAATTTTTCCTTATAGTTTAAAAGACAATAAAGAAATTAATTCTTCGCTTGCCCGTGTATCAACTTATGTTAATCAGCAGCGGGCAGATACAAATCAAATCGTTTTTCTTTTAGATAACGGAGATATAATACAAGGTAATCCTGCTGTTTATTATTACAATTTTGAAAAAACTGATACAATGAATCTTTACGCTGATGTAATGAATTATATGAAGTATGATGCGGCAACTATTGGCAATCACGATATTGAAACGGGACACGATGTTTACGATAAGTTTAATAAAGAATTAAATTTTCCGTGGCTTGCTGCTAATGCAATAAACACAGAAACAAATCAGTCTTACTTTAAGCCTTACACAACTATTGAAAAAGGCGGAGTTAAAATTGCAATACTTGGTTTGATAACTCCTGCAATTCCGCAATGGCTTCCGGAAAAAATCTGGAGCGGAATGCGTTTTGATGATATGATTGAAACTGCACAAAAGTGGGTTAAGAAAATCAGAGAAACCGAGCAGCCTGATTTAATGATTGGCTTATTTCATTCCGGTGTTGATTACACCTATAACAACGAAAATGAAAACACTTATAAAAATGAAAATGCTTCTCGACTTGTAGCAGAAAAAGTTGATGGTTTTGATTTGATTTTTGTTGGACATGATCATGCCGGCTGGAATTTTAAAACTAAAAGTCCTTCAGGAAAAGAAGTTCTGATACTCGGAACAAACGCCAGCGCACAAAATGTTGCTGTTGCAAACTACACTTTAAAATATGATAAGATGTGTATGATCTTTGATAAGAAATCAATAACCGGTGAGCTTGTAGATATGAAAGATTATGCGATTGATATGAGCTTTGTAAATCACTTTAGTAAAAATCTTGATGCGATAAGAAATTATATTTCTCAACCGGTTGGTGAGTTTACAGAAATGATTTCTTCTCGTGATGCAATGTTCGGTCCATCAAAGTTTGTTGATTTGATTCATACGGTTCAACTCGAACTAACGGATGCCGATGTTTCGTTTACAGCTCCACTTTCATTTAACACAAAGATTGATGCGGGTAAACTTTTTGCACGTGATATGTTTGATCTTTATCGCTACGAAAACTTTTTATACACGATGGAACTTAGCGGACAGGAAATAAAAGATTATCTTGAATTTTCCTATGGTAACTGGATGAACATTATGAAAGATGAAAATGATCATCTGCTAAAGTTTAAATTGGATGAAACGGGAAATCTTGTCTACTCAGAGCGATCAAAATCTCCTGAGCTTGAAGAACGCTTTTACAATTTTGATTCCGCTGCGGGCATTGAATATGTTGTTGATGTTACAAAGCCTGTTGGTGAAAGAATTAAGATTATTCGATTTTCAAATGGAAACGATTTTGATCTGAATAAAAAATATAAAGCAGCCATCAACTCTTATCGTGGTAATGGCGGCGGAAGACACTTAACAGATGGCGCAAAATTCCACACGAAGAATTGAGCAAAAGAGTTCTCAACACAACAGAAAAAGATCTTCGTTACTTTGTAATGAAGTGGATTGAAGAATAAACAAACAGTAGAACCAAAACTTCTTAACAACTGGAAAGTTGTACCGGAAAATTTTTGGCAAGCAGGCAAACAAAAAGATTATCAAATACTTTTTAACTAAGTGGTTCTAAGTGCTCTTTGTGTCTTCGTGGTAGATCTTTTTTCACCACATAGACACTTAGAACACTAAGTTTCACTAAGAAATATTTATTAACTAAAACTTATTTTTTATGAACACAACAAAAAGCAAACAACTATTTGAAAAAGCAAAAAAATTTATTCCTGGCGGAGTAAACTCACCCGTGCGGGCATTCAAGTCTGTCGGCGGCGATCCAATTTTTATTGAAAGAGGAGCTGGCTCAAAGTTTTATGATGTTGATGGTAACGAATACATAGATTACATCGGAAGCTGGGGACCGCATTTATTCGGGCACAATCCGCCATTTATTAAAGAAGCACTAATACGAACATTTGAAAACGGAACAAGCTTTGGCGCACCAACCGAAATGGAAGTTAAAATGGCTCAGTTAATTACTGATCTTGTTCCATCTGTTGAAATGGTGAGAATGGTTAACAGCGGAACCGAAGCCACAATGAGTGCTGTTCGCGTTGCGCGTGGTTACACAGGAAGAGATAAGTTTATAAAATTTGAGGGCTGCTATCACGGTCACGCTGATCATTTTTTGATTAAAGCAGGCAGCGGTGCTTTAACATTTGGCGTCCCAACTTCTCCCGGAGTTACAAAAGCTAACGCTTCTGATACTTTGCTTGCGGATTACAATAACATTAATTCTGTTAAAGAATTGGTTACAAAGTATCGCGGACAAATTGCAGCAATTATTATAGAGCCGATTGCGGGTAATATGGGTGTTGTGCAAGCGAATGAAGAATTTCTTGTTAACCTAAGAGGAATCTGTAATGAAGAAGGTATTGCTTTAATTTTTGATGAAGTGATGACAGGATTTCGTGTTGCGGCTGGAGGCGCACAGGAAATTTTAGGTGTTAAGCCAGATCTAACAACATTCGGAAAAATTATTGGCGGTGGTTTACCTGTTGGTGCGTTTGGCGGAAAAAGAGAAATTATGGAAATGCTTTCACCAAGCGGGCCCGTTTACCAGGCAGGAACATTAAGCGGTAATCCACTTGCAATGTGTGCAGGATTTGCTGCGCTAACTTACATTAAAGAACATCCTGAAATTTATGTTAAGTTAGAAAAATCTTGTATGTATCTGGAAAATGGATTTAAAGAAAACTTAAACTCTGTTGGAAAAAATTATGCAATGAATCGTGTTGGCTCTATGATGTGTATGTTCTTCACAGAAAAACCTGTTAATGATTTTAAATCTGCTTTAACTTCTGATACGGCATTGTACGGAAAATATTTTCACGAAATGCTAAATCGCGGAATCTATCTTGCACCAGCACAGTTTGAAGCTTTGTTTGTTTCAACTGCACACACAAAAGAAGACCTGGATAAGACTATATTGGCGCATAGAGAAGCGTTGGAAACTATCTTTTAGCGTACCGATTTGGGGGGGGGAGTTGTTTTGAATATTTTTCAATTAGTTCTAATCTTTTCATATTTTAAAACCTAATAACTTATATTTTGTAGTTATTACGAAATAAATATAGTTTTTAAAGAAGATTATACGCAATATTGCGTAAAGAATTTTGTTAGCGGCAAGCATAAAAGAAGACAATAAACAAAAAAATCGGTATGAAAACAGAAAAGATACACACAACAAATTACTACGACACTTTTATTGAAGTTGCCGAAGACACAAAAGTTTCTTGTGGGACAAAACCACCTTTCAAAGCTGACAAGAAAACTATTGCCGAGATGCAATATGAATTAATTGCGAACAAACCCTACATATATACTTCGGACGAAATATTTTTTCAAGTGTTTGTCCACAGAAACGGCTTAACAAAAGCGGAATACAAACAAGCACGCCAACAATTTTTCTCAAAAGGACAACCTTGTTTTCGTTCATCACCATTGACAAAAACGTATGGTTTTGGCGTTCACGCTGACAGTATTGGAAAAGTTGCGATCTTCGGAATGGAAACAGAACAATATAAGAAGTTTCAAAGGGACCCGACTATCAAAAAAGTAAAAGCAATGCGAACAACAAAGAAACAATAAAAATGGAAACACATCACAAAATTGAATATAAGACGACAATCAACGCACCTCTTGAAAAAGTATGGGAAGCATTGACAGAACCTGAAATTGTGAAACAATACTTTTTCGGGACAAACTTGGTAACCGGCTGGAAAGTTGGTGAACCAATTATTTTTCAAGGAGAGTGGGAAGGACAAACATATCAAGACAAGGGAGAAGTGCTTGAGTACAAACACAACCAACGACTTGCATATTCATATTTAAGTAATTGGAGCGGAAAAGAAGACAAACCAGAAAATTATTTATGGGTTTGCTATGAAGTAAAAGCAGACGGTAAAAACACAGAGTTAACTATTCATCAAAGCAACTATGACGAAGAACGAGCCAAACATTCAGAAGGAAATTGGGCTTCACTTATGGACGGAATGAAAAAAATTATTGAATAAAAAATGCCTGCTACTAACACGGGTTTTGTGTCAGGCGGGGTGACGTGTCAACTTGGAGCTTTGTGCTTCTATTCAAGTTCAGTGCAGGTTGACAGTTTTGTGCTCCGAAACCCGCCCGAACGCAAAGCCCGAAACCGTTAATGGGCATGCTAAGAGAAACGATAGTGCAAATAACAAACATTAAAAGAATAGACAGAATTTATGCTTTTTAACTCAATTGACTTTGCGATTTTCCTGCCAATAGTTTTTATACTCTATTGGTTTGTGACAGACAGAAACTTGAAACTGCAGAATTTTTTAATCGTAGCAGCGAGTTATTTATTTTATGGCTGGTGGGACTGGAGATTTCTTTCTTTAATACTATTCAGTTCTCTTGTTGATTACTTTGTTGGTGTTGGACTACTAAAACAGGAAAATTTGACAAAACGAAAACTATTACTTTGGACAAGTATTATAGTAAATCTTGGATTTTTCAAATACTATAACTTTTTCCTTGACAACTTTATAACTGCCTTTTCATTTTTTGGAACAGAAATTAAAGCAAATACCTTGAATATTATTTTGCCTGTTGGCATTAGCTTTTACACCTTTCAAACAATGAGTTATAGTATTGACGTTTACAAAAGGAAGCTTGAACCAACAAAGGATTTTATTGCTTTTTCTGCATTTGTTAGTTTCTTTCCTCAATTAGTTGCAGGACCAATTGAAAGAGCTACACGTTTACTTCCTCAATTTTATAAAAAACGCACTTTTGATTATTCAAAGGCAGTTGACGGAATGCGTCAAATACTTTGGGGTTTGTTCAAAAAGATTGTTATTGCTGACAATTGTGCAGAATATGCAAACTTGATTTTCAATAATTCGGCAGATTATTCTGGGAGCACTTTAGTTCTTGGTGCATTATTCTTTACATTTCAAATTTACGGAGACTTTTCAGGCTATTCTGACATTGCGATTGGAACTTCCAGACTTTTTGGGTTTGACCTAATGCGGAACTTCAACTTTCCATATTTTTCAAGAGATATTGCGGAATTTTGGAGACGTTGGCATATTTCACTTTCAACTTGGTTTAGAGACTATCTTTATATTCCATTAGGTGGTAGTCGTGGTGGTACTTGGATGAAAGTAAGAAACACTTTTATTATTTTCATTGTAAGCGGTTTTTGGCACGGGGCAAATTGGACTTTTGTTGTCTGGGGAGCATTAAATGCTATTTACTTCTTGCCACTTTTATTGACCAACAAAAACCGTAATAATCTTGAAACAATAGCTCAAGGAAAATTCATTCCAAATATCAAAGAATTTTCTTTTATGTTAATTACTTTTGGATTGACCGTTTTTGCATGGATATTTTTTAGGGCAAATAATCTTGGACATGCGATAAACTACATTTCTGAAATTTTATCGCCTTCTCTTTTCTCAATACCTAAATTCGCTGGTATGGCAAGAGACATAACTATAATAATTCTTGTTGCAATTTTTGTCTTAGTTGAATGGAAAGGAAGAGAAGGACAATATGCAATTTCGCATTTTGGCATTAAATGGAAACGCCCGATAAGATATTCAATGTACTATGCTATAATTATTGCAATTTTTTGGTTTGGCGGAAAAGAACAACAATTTATTTACTTTCAGTTTTAGAAAAAACTATGAAAAAATTTCTGCAAAAAATACTTGGATTTGTATTAATACCCCTTTTTATAATTGTTGCTCTCGAAATAGGTACATATATTTGGGGGCACCATATGTTTAAGGAAAATTCACTTGATAATGTGTTTCATAATGAATCAGCCCAATATAGTTGGATTAATACTATAGGACAGGACAGTATTGTGGTGCTTGCAGGTAGTTCAAGCGTGAGATATGACTTATCATGTAAAGAGCTAAATACACTTTCAAGCAATCAATTCAAATTCGTAAATATTGCGATGGATGCGCGAGACCCTATTGCCACTTATTTCATTATTAAAAACATGAATTTAAAAAAGGTTTCAGCTATTTATTTCGGGTTAGACCCTTGGATTTACACCAAAAGATATTACATGAACAGAAATATGTATATGTATTTAGATTTTAATTTTGGGGACATTTTATTGTTTTCTAAAGAACATGATAAAAGTGCACTAATAAAAAGGTATAAAAGTTTAGCAACATTCATGTTTTCAAGCATATTTTCAAACAAAAAAAAGTCGAATAATGTAGCTTCTGAAGTGCCGATAGATTATGGCTCAGTTGCGCTTGATAGACACGCTGTAAATTTTGATAGTCCTGTAAATAATTGGTTTCAAATTGATAAATATGGCTGGTCTGATTTACAGTTTATTTATCTTAAAAAATTAATGAACTTGTGTGTATCTAAAAACGTTAAATTTGGTGTTTTTATTCCTCCTAAACGCTCTGATTATTCATATATATATCAAAATGATTGTAAATTTATACACAATGAATTTGTGTCTAAACTTATGTTTTATGGAATAACCGCTCCAATTTTTGGACAGTTTGACCAATTTGATTCAATTGGAGATTCTATTTATTTTGCTGATGCATATCATTTAAATAGAGAAGGACAAAAAAAATATTCGGAATTATTTTACAATATGATGCAAAACGATAAGACAAAATTAACACATAAATACGATTGGTTTTCAAAGAACAATAAAGCACGAACGCACAACAAAGGCTATATGCAATAAGGGTTTCAGTGGTAATTCAAGCATTCTGCCCCGCTCAAACTTCGGTGTAGGTGGACAGGAAAGTAGCCCGCAATCCCTTACTGCATATAGCCTCAACCGTTAGTATTTTTTTATTCAGTTCTATACAAAACAATTTCAACTCCCATAGAATTGGCAATTAAACTTTTCCATCAGGATAAAAACGAACCTGGTAAAGCGGATTTGTAAAATCTGATAATATTAATGTTGACTCTCCTGTTTCAACATCCCAAAGTCTTGCTGTAAGATCTGACGAGCCCGTTGCTAATCTTTTTCCGTCAGGTGAAACATCTAATGTATAGACTCTTTGAGAATGTCCTTTAAATTCCTTTAATAATTTCCCAGAATTAACTTCCCACATTTTTACAATTTTATCTTCGCCTCCACTAAAAAATGTTTTGTCATCTTTTGAAAAGACTACTTCGTTTGGTGCGCCCTTATGTGCGTTTATTTCTAATATTTTTTCAAATGACTCTGCGTCCCATAATATTATTTTACCGTTGTCTTCTCCCGTTGCAATAATTTTCGAATTGTTACTTACAGCAAGTGCGAACGGGCGGGACTCAAGTGGAAGTTTAGCTATCATATCTCCTTCCTCAACTTGCCACACATACAATTCTTTTTTCTGTGATATAGCAGAAACAAATTTGCCATCGTTTGAATAAATTAGTTTGCCGCTTCCATAATTCATTCCAGGTAATTCGCGATAAAGTTTTCCCGTTTGGGTATCATAAATTTTTACTGCCGGATTCCAATTGCAAACAGCAACATATTTATTATCGGGGCTTAATGCTGCTGCATTTACAATTTCATCAAGCACGGGGTAGTTGCCGATCAACTTTCCTGTTTGTGCATTCCAAATGCTTAATGTAGAATCAGTTCCACCGGTTGCAAGAATTTTTCCGTCGTCACTTAAATCAAAAGCATACATTATATCTTTGTGTCTTCCGTTAGGATCTGAAAACTCTAAGCCGTTTTCTGCATTCCATAGCCGAACTGTTTTATCTGCAGATGAGGTAATAAAATATTTTCCATCGGGAGAAGTTGAAATTGATGAAACATTATCTTCGTGTCCAAATATTCTGCTAATTTTTTTCCCTGATTCGGCATTCCAGATTATAATTGTTGCGTCATTACCACTTGTATATAGTTGCTTTCCATCCTTGCTGTAAGCGATAGAAATAACGGGCTTTTGATGTCCGCGTAATTCGTAAACTAATTTTCCAGTTTCAATTTCCCAAACTCTGGGAGTTGTATTTTTTGTTGCAACTGCAATAAACTTTCCATCCGGGCTGAAAGCGATATTATCAACCGCAGAGTATTCCTTAACATCGCTAAAGTCAAAAATTTTGGGGTTAGAAAGATTACCCAATTCCCAAATACTCGCATTTGCTTCCCAGCTTCCGACAGCGAATCGTTCTCCATCGGCACTAAATTTTACAGCAACCAATGGGTGGGTGTTATAATCTGTTGTCCAGATTTTTTCATTAGTTTCAATATCATAAAGACTGATCAAACTATTCACTCCGCTTTCTTTTAGATACCACGAGCAAAAAATAATTTTTTTGCCATCGGGAGAAATATCAACATCGGCAAGTCCCCGTGCGCCTGTAAAAATTTTTGATAGTTCATTGCCGGAATTAAAATCCCAGATTCGAATTGTTGTATCGCGTGAACAAGAAATAAGTTTAGTGTCGTCGGGATTGAACTTTACAGAGTAAACAGAGTTTAAATGACCGGAGATTAATTTTACTTCTTCCAGAGTTTCGGAATTATGAATATGAATCGTTCCTTTTGTATCTCCGAAAGCAATAAACTTTCCATTATTGCTGTAAGCTATTTTGGTGGGGGCAACATCTTTCAAATCTATTATTTTTATGCTGCCGTCTATTCTCTTGCTTAGATAATTCCACTCCCAGCCGCGAAATTGTTCTGGAGCATTATTCAACCAACGCTTTGCTTCCATCTTTTCATTCAATCTTAAAGAAGAGTTAGCTGCTGAGATGTGTGCAAGATAGGAATTGTACAATAAATAGTTTTCCTGTGCCGACAAATAAACTGTTCCCAAAAGGATGATAATACAGAATGATACTCTTTTCATTATGCGCCTTTAAGATTTAGATGAATTATATTTATAGTTGATGCTGCTGTAATGCAATTTAGAAAATGATTTTTGTAAAACAAACAGCAGTGTAGGATAAAAAAAATAAGATGAGCAAGTAAATGTAAAGAGAATTAAAGTTTTCATAAAAATCTCAAATATTCTTACTATAAATAATTACAATATTTTAATTACTATCAACATTCATTAAATAGACCGTTTGTTATTTAATAAAAAAGCCGCAGAAAATTTTCTGCGGCTTTAAGTTTTAATTGAAAAATACTTGTTTATTTTTTCTTCAAGACTGCTTTCATAACAGCATCTTTGCTGATTGGTTTTGTACAGAAAAACCAATCATGGCAGGTTAAGTCTTTTTCTTTTCCTTCCATGCGATTTTTTGCCGTACCGCATGAACCAGCGGTAGGAATTATAACATCATCGCCTGGTCTCCAATCAGCGGGAGTTGCAATACCAAACTCATCTGCAGCTTGAAGTGCAATTATAACTCTGTAAAGCTCATCAAAATTTCTTCCCAGGCTTAACGGATAATAAATTATTGCTCTTATTATCCCTTTGGGATCGATAAAGAAAACTGCGCGAACTGCTTTTGTTGTGCTTTCACCCGGCTGAAGCATTCCATAAGTTTTTGCAACATTCATTGTAATGTCTTCAATCAAAGGAAAGTTTACTTCAACATTTTTCATTCCCTTGTATTCGATTTTTTCTTTTATAGTTCTTAACCAGGCAATGTGACTGGAAAGTCCATCGACAGAAAGACCAACAAGTTTACAGTTAGCCTCTTCAAATTGTTTTTCCATAGTAGCAAAAGTCATAAACTCAGAGGTACACACTGGTGTAAAATCCGCCGGATGACTGAATAAGATTACCCATTTGCCGGAATAATCTGCTGGAAAATTAATTTCTCCTTGTGTTGTTACTGCTTTGAATGATGGGGCTTTATCGCCGATACGGGGCATTGATACTGGTGTATTTTGAACTGCTTGTTCCATTTTATTTTCTCCTAATTAATTGTGTTAAATGATTGTTGGTTTGATGAAAGTTGATTCAATTAGATTCTTTAAAATATTATTGGTTTCATTTATAAAGATATAATTAAAATATATCTCACCGTTAGAAACAACTAAACTATTTTTATTTATGCTTATAACTCTTACAATTTTGAGGTCGGTGGGTTTAGAAAAATCAACTCTATCTTTTCCCGAAAGGATGGATTCCCCAAACTAATTATTAAAGCCAAGGTTTTCAATATTATTCATTACACCAAATCTTTTATAAAATTTATAATAAGGTTGTTTTCTTGTAATGACTTTATTTTATTTATTTTTACCACGCATAAAATTAATAAAAGCTATGAAGTTATCACTTTCAATCTGTAAAAATGATGTGGAGATTATTATAGAACCAAACAGGATATTTTAAATGAGTGAGATTAAACGTTCTGATATAAAAACAGGAATGCAAGTAAAAATAGTTTTGAAAGAAGACCAACATACAGGCAAACTTACAGAAGGTATTGTTAAAGATATTCTGACAAAATCTCCCAATCATCCGCACGGAATAAAAGTAAGACTTGAAACAGGTGAAGTTGGGCGGGTAAAGGAGATTATAAGCTAAATCAATTTTATTATCAAATCAATTAACAACGTCGAGTTTTTTAATGCTGTTCATAAACATTAATTTTAATTATTCTTGCTAAAAAAGATAGTCTTCAATAACCTGTTTACAATCACCACCAACAACAATGTATTTTATCTTTCTCCGGTTATAAGTTTAATAGTATTCCGCTTTAAATCATCATAAGCACCATTATCCTGATTAGAGAATATAACAAATGTTATATCAGAATTAGGAAAATATCTGAACTCAAAATTGACTCCCTTTGCTGTGCCGCCATGTCCGTAACTTATCTCCCGAGCCGATTTACCAATTATAAATCCATAACCATAATCTTCGGTAGCAACCATATTATTGTTTTTAATTGATATCATGTTTTTAAACGTTTCCCTTGAAACAATTAAATTATTTTTTAGCGCGTTAGAAAATTTTAACATATCATTAACGTTGGAATAAGAACCTCCGGCAGAACTGCCTTTACCTTTTACTCTTTCGACCTCAATCCAACTATCACCTTTTTCTGATCGAACCAATGGAGAGACAGTATTATTTGTTTCATTGTTAAAATAACCGCTGTTACTCATCCCGGCTTTATCAAGAATATTTTCTTTAACGAAGGTAAAGTAATCCGTTCGGGAAACTTTTTCGATGATCGCTCCCAGCAGAATATAGTTTGAATTATTATACTCGTATTCTTTTCCCGCATCACTTTTAAACCCAACATCTAAAACCATTTTTAGGTGATCATTGATTGTAACTGCATTACTGTAAGCTTCGCTTTTTTGTCCCCACCAATAATGTTCTACTCCTGATGTATGAGTAAGTAAGTTGTGTATTGTTATTTTATCCGCTTTTGTTTTATCTGAAAAGCCATCAATATATTTTGTTATATGATCGTTATAATTCAGCTTCTTATCCTCGACTAATTTAGCGATACATAATGCTGTAAACATTTTTCCACCGGAAGCCATTCCAAATAAAGAATTTGAATTTATTGGACTAGTTTTTTCCTTATCTGCAAATCCAAAATATTTTTCAAAAAGAATATTATTCCCTCTTGCAATCAAAATACTTCCATACAAATCATATTTTGAATTTAACGTCTGGATATAACCATTGAGCCAGTCTAGAGTCTCCTTCTGTTCGATACTGCCATTGGGAAGCGCTATAGGTTCAGAAACCTCAGCAATAAATCCTATTGTCTTTAATTTGTTAGGCGGTTCAGGATCAAGCCGCATTTGAAAATCCTGCCACATCACGTCGCCATCTTTCTTAGCATAGATATGCATAATATAGCTCATACCTTCAGGCTTGTTAAAGGTTAAGGTTTCTGAATGATGATATACTATGGGGGCATAACTATCGTGTAATTGTTTTACCAAGCCAAGCAGTCTATCAATTCCAACTTCATTAATAGCAGATTGAGAAAATATTCTTGATATAATTTCTCTTTGTTCAGCTTCAGAGGCAGAATTTATTGCTTGAATAAACAACGCACCATAATCATCGAGCTTGTGCTGAGCAACCAGATTAATTGTTAAGAATAATGCAAGATAAAAAATGCTATTAATGATTTTTCTCATTTTAAATAAACCATTTTATTTGTTTGAATGAAGTTTCCTGCTTTTAGTTGATAGTAATAAACTCCACTAGACAAGGATGAATTTACAGTATATAAAATAGAATTAAAACCAGCATTTTTAAATTCATCAACCAGAGTTTCAATCTCTCTGCCAAGAACATCTAATATTTTTAATGTTTGCCAACCGCTTACAGGAGACTGCCAACTTATTTTGGTACTTGGATTAAATGGATTGGGATAATTCTGTTCCAAGATAAAACTATTGGCAACAAGATCACCATCATCGGAAACTGAGGACACATTTATTTCTCTGATAACCACCGCATTTGGATTCATCAGACCACCTGAACCGCTTGGAATAAAATCCTCTATGTAAACACCGTTACTATCGAACATCTTAACCGAATGAGTTACACCGTTTCCGATAAGTATATTTCCATTGGAGAAAAAATCTACTCCCTCTGCCTGACCCAAACCGGTTATGAAGTTGCTGACAAATACTCCAGTCGAATCAAATCTTTTTACTGCTGTTCCATTATAATCAATCACTAACAGGTCGCCATTGTCATCAAACCAGATATTAGTTGGACCCGCGAGATTTGTATTAACAAAAAGTCCAAGATCGTTACCGTCCGGATCAAATTTTCTAACAGAAGCTGCGCCATATGAAGAGACATACAAATTACCTTCATCATCCCAGTCGATACCAATACTCTGTGTTATGCCTACGCCTGTGAACTCATCAACAAAAGCTCCGTCAAGTTGGTATCGCCAAACCTTTCCGTTACCCGACCACTGCAGTACATAAAGCAAGCTATCGGCACCGATTTTCATTCTGGTTGGTCCACCAATACCGGTGGCAAAGTCTCCGATATATTCTCCGGTAGACGAATTATATTTTGTTATCCTGCCGGTATTTAAGTTTGATATTAGCACTACTTGCTGTTCTTCCAGAAAAACAATGTCCTGCGGCCAGGCAAGAGCCGTATCTATAAAAGTTTCGGGATTCTCACTGTTTTCATCAAACTTTAAAATTTGCCACGGGGGATTTGAAAAGTTTCCCGCATCACTCACATAGATTTTTATGTCCTGCCCAAAAGCAATTGAGGGTAATAATATAACAGATAATGAAAACAGCAAAAGTAGTTTGCTGTAAAAAGCTATATCAATATACATTTCGTAGCTCCTTATTTTGTTGATGTAAATCAGCCTATATCAATTGTCTTGATATCTGGCAATTAATATTCTGAGAAAAACTCTAAAAAGAGGAAGATAAAGGACAGGTGGAAAATTAGTGTTTTGGGTGGTGATTGGTTATAGCCGAACCGAAACAGTAAAATGTTTTGTCTGAGACAAGGGTTGATAAATATGGTGTGGCGGGCGGGTTGATTTTCTGCTCAGGCGTTCTTTAATAATGCTGAAAAACTATAAGGCAATTTTGGACCTTTCACAGCGTTAAATCCGACTGCCTTTGCCTTTTCTATTGTCGAGTCAAATTCTTTTTTCGATACGTGAAATAATTTTGGTTCTACAATTAAGAATTCTCCCCCATCATTCAAAAATTTTTTTAGTGTCGCAAAAAGTTTATCTTTATCCGGAACTTCGTGAACCATATAAAATGCAAGAATAAAATCTACTTTCTCCGGCACAACAATTTTGTCCTTCTCACATTTTATTAACTGTATTATCTGTTCAAGAGGTGTCCCGTTAATTTTATTACGAAGTTTTTGCAGCATTCCTTCCTGTAAATCTACAGAGTATACTTTTCCGTGTGCACCAACAATTTTCGCTAACTCGACTGAAAAAAATCCGGGACCACATCCAACATCAAGAATCTTCATCCCTTCCTTAACATAAGGAGAAAGTATTTTTTGCGGATTTTGTAACCATCTTCTGATTTTATTGTCGAGGGAATTTGCCAGCTCAACGGGGCAAACCCGGCTTCTATCATTATTCATATTGCACTCAATATTGCTGATCCGTTGCTAGGCTGTCACGATCGTACCGTGACAGAAATTATTTTTAGCTTTAAATTTCCTCATTCTCACCAAAGAAAACAACGGTTTAAAATAAAAAACCGCAGAAGTTTTCTCCTGCGGCATATATTATTATTGTGTTTCTCTTCATACTAATATTTTTTCATTTATAAGTTCACGTGAAGGCATAAGTCCCGTTACCAGAAGAATCTCTTTTTCATCGAGTGTTTCCCTATCCATCAGAGCTGCAGCAAGTGAATCAAGCTGCATACGATGTTCATTTAATAATTCCTTCGCCTCTTTATAGCACTCATTAATAATTTTATGTACTTCCTGATCAATTAATTTAGCAGTCTCTTCGCTGAATTCTCTTCTGCCATAACCGCCCATACCACTTAAATAAGGATTATTAGATTCGACAAGTTGAACCATACCTAAAGCATCGCTCATACCCCAGCGCGTTACCATCTGTCGGGCAAAATTAGTAGCCTGTTCAATGTCATTTTCAGCTCCCGTGATTTTGTTGCCATAAACAATCTCTTCAGCAGTGCGTCCACCGAGCATTCCTATGATCCTCGCCCGCAAATATTCTTCTGTGTAGTTGTATCGGTCACTAACAGGACGCTGATAAGTTACACCTAATGCCTGTCCGCGAGGTACTATAGTAACTCTGTTTACAGGATCAGCACCAGGGACAACCAACCCAAGAATTGCATGCCCGCTTTCGTGATATGCAATCCGTTCACGGTCTTCTTTGGTCATTATTAAAGAACGTTCCGGACCAAGAATAATTTTTTCAAGTGAATCCATAAAATCTTTTTGAGAGATATTATCCTTTTCTTTCTTCGCAGCCAAAAGTACTGCTTCATTAACAAGATTTTGAATATCAGCGCCTGATAATCCCGGAGTTGTAGATGCAATTTCCTGGAGATTAACATCCGGAGCCAAAGGTACTTTACGTGTATGAACTTTTAAGATTGCTCCCCGTCCATTTTTATCCGGAAGGTTTACTACAACACGTCGGTCAAAACGTCCCGGTCTTAGGAGAGCCTTATCCAAAACATTTGGTTGATTTGTTGCAGCTAAAACTATAACACCTTCCCTGCCTGAGAATCCATCCATTTCAGTAAGTATCTGATTTAAGGTTTGTTCATGTTCACTTGTACCGCCCATCGATATAGACCCACGGGAACGACCTATAGCATCAAGCTCATCAATAAAAATAATTGACGGGGCATTTTCTCTTGCCTGTTTGAACAAATCCCTCACTCTTGAAGCGCCAACTCCAACAATCATTTCAACAAATTCAGAAGCGCTCATTGAAAAGAATGGGACACCCGCTTCACCTGCAGTTGCTTTTGCTAATAATGTTTTTCCGGTACCAGGTGCACCAATGAGCAAAACTCCTTTAGGAGCAGAACCACCAAGCCTGGTATATTTTTGAGGATTTTTTAAAAAATCAACTATCTCTTCCAATTCATTCTTAGCTTCATCAATACCGGCAACATCATTAAAGGTAACTTCAGGGCTCTTTTCCTTATCAAATTTTTTCACATGACTGCTGCTACCAAACATTCCCATAAAGCCCCCACCTGCGCCTCCGCCTCGTTGCATTTTTTTGTACATAGAGAAGTAAAAAGCTATGATTAGTATAGTAGGACCAAACATCATCAGAAAAGACAAAATAGGGTCATTCGCTTCCTGAATTGGTTCGGCACGTATAGTCACTCCATTTTCAATTAAGAGTGCTTCAAGTCCGGGATCGATAAACGAAGGCAATTCAGTTGTGAAGTGAACTACTTTGACAGATGTAGTGTCTGTTTTAAAACCATTAGTCTCTACACTTGGTATAGTTACCGGATTTATAAAATTTCCGGTAAGTGATAAACCTTTACTGTATATCTCTTTCACGTTGTGGTCTAAGACTTCTTGCTTAAAAACGGTGTATGGAATTTTTTCCAGATCGGACATTCTATCAGCAAAATATTTTCCAATAAAATAGTTAAGGATGAGGAGACCTATAAACCAGAGATACATTTTATAGTTTACCTTTCCTTTTTGTTCGTTACCATCGACCGGATTCCCCTCTCTGTTTTGATTACTACCGGTCTGTTGTGGTGTGTTCATTAAAATTTCTCCTTTATTTTATAATCTAACTTTTGGTTTGAATGATTTTATTTTTTGGATATAGTATTTAACTTTTTCAGCTCAATTGAAAAATGAACATGAAAGATACCGATAGCTATAAGTGCAATTCCTGTAAATACTGCAACCGTTAAACCGGCAAAGAGAGGATTCCATAAAAGTATGAATGAAAATATTGCACCAAGGATGCCTGTGAAAAGCAACCAGCCCCAGTTCGATACTTTGTATTTTTTCAATTCAATTGACCATGCTATAGCCATCATAGAACGATATAGAACTACGAATCCTACAAAGAGCGGTAAAGTAATAATTGAAATCTGCGGATTCAGAATAAGTATAAAACCTAATATGGAATTAAGAATTCCAGATGCCAATGACCAGCCCCAGCCATCCAACTGCTTTCTATAACTAATTGAAAAAATTATTTCAAGGATACCTGTAACAAAAAAAGTTACACTGAATAAGATAGCTAATGAGAGGTAAGTTGCCGTAGGTGTAATAAGAGCCCAGATACCTGTGGCAATGAAAATAATGCCAAGTATTAATAGAAGATACCAATGTTTGATTGCATCTTTTATTGATTTGAAAGTTTCGTTATACATTTTTTACTCCTGTTTTTTGTTGATTGATAAGGTTTATTGATTAATTTTTAATTTTTTTATTGCCAATGATAAACTGATGTAGAAGATACCGACGCTTATTAAAGCCAGTCCTGTTAGTAAAGAGATAGTCATTTCTACAAAAGCCGGCTTTCCTAAAATTAAAATGGAAAGTGCACCACTGATAATGCTGATAATAAGCAGCCAGCTCCAGCTTGGTATATCGTAATCATTCATTCCGATTAACCAGTTAATACCCATTACGGAACGATATAACATTACAAATCCTACCATAAGCTGGAGAACAACAATTGAAATCTCCGATTGCATAGGAATCATTAAGCCAATTATGACATCAAAAAATCCAATAGCCAATGACTGTTCCCATCCATCAAACTTGTTTCGAAAATCGATTGAAGAAATTATTTCAAGAATGTCTGTAATCAGAAAAGTTATACTAAATAAAATGGATAATGAGACAAACGCTGCTTCAGGTGTTGGAATAACCCACATACCCAATCCAATAAAAATTACTCCAATTATTAATACGATATACCAATGTTTAATAACGTCTTTTGCTGATTTGAAATTATTGTTATCCATTTTCTCTTCCTGTTTTTGTTTGATTGATAAGGTTCATTCAGATCCTGTTACAATTGCTACCTTTTTTTCAAGTAGCTTTATATTTTTTCTTTCGTGTTTAAATTCTTTTGAATTTATAAATCCAATTGGTGAGCCACTTTTTAGAGGGATTAAAATCCTTATTTAATGAATAAATTGAGAGGATTTTAAATTTGCTATGCTTTTATTAAAGCAATAGCTTAATCTTATTCCTTGAATAAAAGGAGTGACTTTGATTTGAGATGAGAGATAATCGTCTATCTTTAATCTCATTTGGCTTCTCTGGCAGTTTATAATAGGCATAGCAAAAAGACTTTTTCTTATTCTATTTTTGATTTAAAGAATATCTACGCACAGGGTACCTTGGTGGGATTAGAGATTTCTTAAATCTTCCCCAGGCAACAAATATTGCAAGCAGGAAAAGCAAAATGTTTATTCCTATAACCGACGTTTCACCCATTGATATATTAAATAAAGTTGCAAGCAGCATAACGAAGGCAACACCGATTGCAGCCAAGGAAGTAAGCTGTGGTTTAATACGAAGCAGTGAGGGAAGTATTAAACCCAGACTTCCTATAATTTCGGATAAGCCGATTAACCTTACTGGTAGTGAGTTGACATCTTTTGTCCAGGGGATAAGAGCATTCAAATTTTCAATGGGTAGAAATAATTTCGCTGCACCGGTAATAAAGAACACGAGAGCTAAAAATATCTGTGCTGCCCAAAGTGCAATGTTCAGAGCTTTAGATGAATGTTGATTTGTCATAATAGACTTCCTTTATTATTTGTAAATAATGTTTGTTTTGAGTATTGATAAGAATTGTTAGCGAAGGATGTAGATCAATAATTTTTTATAAAAAATTTCGCTATATGTTTCAAACAAAAAATAGTTGAGGTATCGACTTTATTAATTTCCTCTGATCAAATCTTCTGCTTTAGAAAAATCAGCAACCTTTTCAACATTAATAATATTTGAAAACGAAAATCCTTTTAGTATATATCCTTTTATAATCAATAACTGTAAGAATTTTTCTAACCGTACTATTCCAGCTTGTAGTGCATGTTTCGTCTCGTCGAATATGTTTGGAGAGAAATAGTATATACCACCATTAACCCAGTTATAACCGTCCTTTGCATCATTGAATTTTAAAATTATATCTTCATCATTCATTGCTACACTAAGTGGTTTTTCATCATTAATGTGTTTTGTTACAGCAAGAGCTCCGTCGGAATCTTCCTGCAGTAATGAATAGGTTACAAACTCTGAGAATTCATTCTCAAGAAAAACAGAATTTGCATTTACCAGGAAAAAGGGTTCAATTTTAAGAAAGGATGTCAATCCAATTAAACTTTGCAGGGGACTTACATTTTCCAATTCAATAAGATTTAACTTAAGACCGAAATTATTTGCTGACAAGTATTGCTTAAGTTTCGGTTCGTGTGAATTAATTATGTAAAATAAATTTGTTATCCCGTTAGTACGTCCGATTCTGATTATTCTTTCTATAAGATATTCCCCGTTTATTTTCATCAAACCTTTGGAGATTTTTAATCCTCCCGTTTTCATGCGGGTGTTGTTATCCATTTCAATTATTTCATGGTTCATTTCATTATCTTATTTAATTGTTTTATGACTTAGAGTTTTATTCAATTGTTTTTATCACAGCTTCCCAGATCGCATGATGCCAATGAGCAGCCATAAACCTAGAACAGATGCAACGACAAAACCGCTAATACCTATCATCGGATAATCCCACAGAAGAGTTCCTTTACTTAAGTACATAATTAATGATGAGCCGATTATGAGAGCTGCAATAATTATTGCAAATGAAAGACGGTTGCTTGCTGAGTCAATTCTTCTTCCAAATTCTTCAAGCCCGTCGTATTTAAAAGTGATTGTGAATTTGTCGTTACGAAGTTTGTAAAGAATATTTCGCAGATCTTCCGGTAATTTTTTTAATATATCGAAGCTTTCTTCTGCTGTTCTGATTAATGACCGGAACCTGGTAAACGGATTTAGTTTATTTAAATATGCTTTCTTTGTAAAAGGGATTAATATTTCAGCTAAATTAAATTGAGGATATAGTTCTCTTGCACCGGCTTCTGTTATTGCAAGTGTTCTGATCAATACACTGAGGTCCGCTGGCAATTTAATCTGATGTGTTCGGAGCAATTCAACGAATTCATCTATAAGTTTAGATAGATTTATTCTGTTTAATGGAACTTTGTAGTAATGACTTATAAATTCCATCAAATCAGTTTTCAATCCGCGTAGGTTTGTTCATTTTTTAGAAGTTCCGATATTTTAATTCCATTAATAAATTCTGTTACTAAAATGCCTTCTGTAGAATATTCCCAATAAACGATTGGTATTTTGATGGTAGGATCATCCTGAAAATAATTTCGGAATGTGTCAATATTATATCCCTCAAAAACTAAGTTTAATTCCTTCTTAATTGTTTTTTCAAATTCTTTTATTATTTCAACCGGCTGATAAGGTTTACTTTCCGGAATATGTGTTTCGATCAATCTTGAAAGGTTCTTTAAAATTTCAAGGTCTGATTCAATTTTTTCTGCTTCACCCGGATGCAAAATTTTTACAGCAACTGTTTCGCCATTCTTTAATTTGGCTTTATGAATTTGTGCAATGGAAGCTGCCGCAATTGGAGTTTCATCAAATTCTAAAAAAACATCGTTTATAGATTTACCATATTCTTTAGTCAAAACAGATTTGATTTTCTCAATCTCATCCTTTTGTACACTATCCTGTAATTTGGAAAGTTCAGCAGCGAGTTCTGCAGGAATAAAATCCGATCGAAGACTGAGCATCTGTCCTAACTTTATAAATGTAGCTCCCAGTTCTTCGAACGCCATTCGCAGGCGTTCTGGAGTACTGAGAGCATTAATGTTTTGGCTTTGTGTAGAAATCGGATTCTTATTAATTCGAATTCGTTTGGCAATGCTGATCTTACTAACAATGTCGTTAAAACCGTATTTGATAAATACCTTTAGAATTTCCTGGTAACGATTTAAATTATTAAAGCGTCTGCGGATATTTTTTTTCATAATCTACTTATCTCTTTATCGGGATACTTTATCAAATTGGTTTATACACTTCAATTCAATTAGCACTCTTTTTTTTCTGCATATCGGATATTGTCGCTTTCAGATTGTTAATTTCTTTCTTTGTAGCAAATCCAAAATTGTTTATTGTTTCATTGACAACTGCTTTGGTTTTTTCCTTAAACTCAGTTTCGCTTTTTTCAAGTTTGGCCATTATTTCTTTTACAGCTTTTGACCTTTCTTGTTTTTCCAGTTGTCCTTTAGCGATCATATCATCTACAAGGTTTTCTACTTTTTTCTTTGTAGTTACAGCAATACCTAATCCGAGGTTAATGCTTTTTTCAATTATGTCTTTCATTTTTTACTCCTTTGTTTGTTATAAGGTTGTGTTTAATTAGTTTTATTTTGTTTTGATTAACATTCCATCAATTAATGAAATATTTTATAATACTGAGCTTGAAGTTGTATTCAACCATCAACATAAATTCCATTAATGGTTTAAATACAAAATAAATTAAAAGTACTAAGTAGATTATTATCACGACCCACTCTAAAACTATCCTACCTTTTTGTTTTGGCTCTCCTTTTACTTTCTCAGCTTTGTCGGTAATTTCTTGTTCCATACTCGACTCTTCTTTCCTTGCTAATAGTTTTTGTTTCAAGTGATTCATCTTTAAATCTATATTGAATATCCATACCAAATAGGCATAATGAATGCCATCAGTGAAAAACTTAAATGAGCTTTATTTTTCTTTGTTTTTAAATGTTTTGTTAAGATAGTTGCTTATATAAGAGGAACAGCTTATTTTCATCCCTTAAATAAGAGCAATTAATTTTATTAAGGGATTAAAATGCAAACCAATGATGAAGATATATCCTTTCTGATATCTATGTACGATGATGTAGCGACAGTAAAGGATAAAGAGAATTTATTATATACGATCTTTCAAATACTGCATGAGTTTTATGGAATTAAAATCAGTGGAGGTGCACTATACGATAAGTCAAAAGAAAATTTCGGATTCATTGTCATTAAAATTGAAAAAGATAAAAGGGTAACGGATTCAATGGCATGGCTGCAGATGTTTTCTGTAAATTCTATTCCATTTAACATTTCCATTTCAAATCCGGAAATAACTCTCCTTAGTCCAGAGCAACTCAATGCTATGCAACCTCAGAATATAAAACATCCCCCCTTAGGCAAAGTACTTAGTGAGATGAATATCAATTCACTTTCCCTAATACCAATAAACACCGGTGGTGAACTTATCGGATTTCTTGTATTAGCACTTGAAGGAACTGCTCTTGGCGAGAAAGAGGAAGGCTTTTTATTGAGGCTCGCCAGCTTGATAGGTTCCGTTTATGAAAAGGTGAACAGTTATGACGAACTTAAGCGTAAGGAAAAGGAAATACAGCTTGGTTTATTGGCAGATCTTCTTCCAATCAGGGAAAAAGAATCTTTATTTAAAAAATTAGCCGATGAGACAAATAAATTAATCCCATGCGATTATATCGCCTTTCATACTGAATATTCATCAATGAATTTGTCCAGCACTCTTTCGCTCATCAAAGATGAAAAAGATCAGTTCAAAATAATGCCGTCAACCCGGAACATAACTTTGTTCTTGCTGGCATTAAAATCAAAAGTTAATGGAAAGGTTGAACAAAATCATTTAGAAGTTACCGGCAAGTCGTTCGATAAAATGTGTGAACAATTTTTACATTTAAAGCAGTTGAAGGAGAAAAACTCTGTTAGTTCCTTACTGGTTTTGCATCATTCATATAAAAATTTAGGCGGATTAACAGTTGTATTAGGCAGAAGCCTTCCATATTCAGCAATCAAAATTGAACCAGTACTGGAATTAATATTTACTCAAAACAGGGAGGCATTTTTTTGGAGTTAATGAAATTGACCTAGCTATGAATCTACTACCATACTTAGGCTTGATTTTATCTAATCTTTATGCCTTTGAGGAGATAAAAATACTTACAAAAAAACTTGAACAAGAAAAGAATTATCTGCTGGATGAAATCAATTTAACTCACAACATACAGGAAATAATTGGAAACAGTCAGCAAATAAACTACACATTAAATAAAGTAAAACAAGTTGCTCCTCTCGATGCAACAGTTTTGATTTTGGGTGAAACCGGTACAGGCAAAGAATTAATTGCTAAGGCAATACATAATTTATCAAACCGGAAAGAGAATGCTTTCATAACTGTAAATTGTGCTGCTCTACCTGCGCAATTGATTGAATCCGAATTATTTGGACATGAGAAAGGCAGCTTTACCGGAGCTTTAGAAAAAAGGATTGGAAAATTTGAAGTTGCTGATGGCGGTACAATATTTTTAGATGAGATCGGGGAATTGCCATTAGAAATTCAGGCAAAGCTTTTACGTGTTTTACAGGAAAAAGAATTTGAGCGTCTTGGCGGTAAAAGCACAGTTCATTCTGATGTTCGCATTGTTGCTGCCACAAATCGGGATCTGGAAAAAGAAGTTGAACAAGGAAAATTTCGTTCCGATTTATTTTTCAGATTAAATGTGTTTCCCATTGTTGTTCCACCACTTCGAGAAAGAAAAGACGACATACCTTTATTGGTAAAATATTTCATAGATAAATATTCAAAAAAATTAGGGAAAGAATTAAAATCAATAAAGAAAACTGATATAGATACATTTATAAATTATAACTGGCCTGGCAATATCCGTGAGTTGGAACATATGATTGAACGGGCAATTATAGTTTCAGAAGGAACAAATTTAAATTTTGAAAAATTGTTAGGTGGGAACCTGAAACAGGCTGAATCAGATTTCAAATCATTCAAAACATTAGTGGAAAATGAAAAAGAGCATATTATAATTGCGTTAAAAAATCTCTAAAGGAAAGGTAACCGGCGAAAACAGTGCAGCTCAGCTTCTAGGAATTAACGGAAAACTCTCGGCTCTAAAATGAGAAAACTTAAAATGAAAAGAGAATTTGTAATCACTACTGAGAGAAAATAACATAGGGGTTACTCCCAAAACCTCAGTAGTTTTCTCCTGCGGTTTGATTGTCTTTGTTCGGCATCCGGAATCAAGCATCTAATATCGAGCATCGAGCATCTATTTCGTAAACACAAGCCCAACTTTCTCACTAACATTAACTTTAATTGTTTCACCTTCAATAAAGTTACTTGCAAGCAATTCCTGTGAAAGGGGATTGATAAGATATTTTTGTATAACTCGTTTTAATGGACGCGCACCGTAGTTTACATCGTAACCAAGCTGTGCAAGCCAGTCTTTTGCTTCATCAGAAACATCAAGAATAATTTCTTTTCCCTTTAACATTTTCTGCACTCGCTTAAGCTGGATATCAACAATTTTTCTAATCTCAACTCGTGACAAAGGTTTGAATAGAACAACTTCATCAATCCTGTTTAAAAATTCAGGACGAATAGTTTTTCTCAGTAAGTCGTGCATTTGCTGTCTGAGCTCGCCCATAAATTTTTCAACATTATCTTCATCAAACGCATCAAGTCTATCCTGTATCAAATGAGAGCCAAGATTTGATGTCATAATAATAATTGTGTTTTTAAAGTTTACGGTTCGTCCCTGGTTATCGGTTAATCTTCCATCATCTAAAACCTGGAGTAAAACATTAAAAACATCAGCGTGTGCTTTTTCAATTTCATCAAGCAGCACAACAGAATAAGGTCTTCTCCGCACAGCTTCGGTTAACTGTCCGCCTTCTTCATATCCAACATAACCGGGAGGTGCGCCAATCAATCGCGATACAGAAAACTTTTCCATATACTCACTCATATCGATTCGAATCATTGCGTGTTCATCATCAAAAAGAATTTCTGCAAGTGCCCGGGCAAGCTCTGTTTTACCAACGCCTGTTGTTCCAAGAAAAATAAAAGAACCGATTGGTTTATTTGCATCCTGCAATCCTGAACGTGAACGACGAATAGCATTTGAAACAGCAGAAACGGCTTCATCCTGTCCTATAACTCTTTGATGAAGCTCGTCTTCAAGTTTTAAAAGTTTGCTACGTTCGCTTTCCAGCATTTTGCTAACAGGAATTCCAGTCCATTTTGCAACAACTTCTGCTATATCCTCAGCATCAACTTCTTCTTTTAACATTTTTTTAGTTTGTTGAGCCTCAGCAAGTTTTTTAGTTTCTTCTTTTAATTGTTTTTCAAGATTTACAATTCTGCCGTAACGTATTTCCGCAACTTTACCAAGATCGCCATCACGTTCAAACTTATCCGCTTCTTGTTTTAGATTTTCAATCTCACTTTTCATTGTGCGGATTTTCTGAATCTTCCCTTTTTCCATTTCCCAATGCGTTCTTAGTTCTGATCGTTGCGAGATCAATTCACTTAGCTCATCCTGTAATTCTTCAAGTCGTTTTGCAGAAGCATCATCTTTTTCTCGCTTCAAAGCTTCGCGTTCAATTTCAAGTTGCTTAACTTTTCGTTCAAGAGTATCAAGCTCTTCGGGCATAGAATCAATTTCAATTCTAAGTTTTGATGCCGCTTCATCAATCAGATCAATCGCTTTGTCCGGAAGAAATCTATCTGTGATATATCTTTCAGAAAGTTGAGTTGCCGCTACAATTGCACCATCAGTTATTCGCACGCCGTGATGAACTTCGTATCGTTCTTTAAGTCCGCGCAAAATGGAAATTGTATCTTCTTCGGATGGTTCACCAACAAGTACAGGTTGAAATCTTCTTTCCAGTGCAGCATCTTTTTCGATATGTTTTTTGTACTCATCAAGAGTTGTGGCGCCAATTGCATGAAGTTCACCACGAGCCAAAGCAGGCTTCAAAATATTTGCCGCATCCATTGCCCCTTGTGTTGCACCCGCGCCAACAAGAGTATGAAGTTCATCAATGAATAAAATTATCTCTCCATCAGCTTGCTGAACTTCTTTTATTACTGCTTTTAATCTTTCCTCAAACTGTCCGCGGAATTGTGTACCTGCAACAAGCGCACCCATATCGAGTGCAACAATTCTTTTTGTCTTTAGATTTTCAGGAACGTCACCAGAAATAATTCTGTGGGCGATACCTTCTGCAATTGCAGTTTTGCCAACTCCCGGCTCGCCAATTAAAACAGGATTATTTTTTGTTCTGCGTGAAAGCACCTGCAGCACTCGTCTAATCTCTTCATCTCTTCCAATAACTGGATCAAGTTTCCCCTGCTTTGCAAGTTCATTTAAATCTCTTCCATACTTTTGTAAAGATTGATATGTATCCTCAGGATTTTGAGAAGTAACTCGTTGTGTTCCGCGAATATCTTTTAATGCAGTAAGAATGTCTTTATATGTGATTCCGTTATCTCTTAAAAGCTGTCCTGCCTTTCCTTTGTCGTTAGAAAGCGCAAGCAAAATATGTTCTGTTGAAACGTAATCATCTTTTAAGTTGCGCGCTTCTTCTGCCGCAATATCAAAAATCTTTGCAAGCGATTGAGACATCTGCTGATTTCCCAAACCCGTTCCGCTTACTTTTGGAAGCGTTTCAAGAAGCTGTACAACTTTTAATTTTACAGCGTTAAAATTTCCGCCGGTTTTCTTTATAACATTCTCTGCAACATTTCCACTTTCCTGAACAATTGCAGCAAGAACATGTTCAGCCTCAACAACCTGGTTGTTATAGTTTTGTGCAATCTCAATTGCGCTTTGCACAACTTCCTGCGCTTTTACAGTTAGTCTATTTAAATTCATAAAAAAGCCCATCTCCTAACCTCTTCCCTAAGGGAAGAGGGATAAGAAAATCTTTCTATATATAATTCATTCTTCATTCACATTTTAGTTAGCAAATTATTTTAGCTCCCTGCCTTTGGAGGGTCTGGGGGACGCTACATACAACTCCCTCGCATCTGTTAACATTTTATTTAATCTATGAACAAGTTTATGTGGATCTTCAAGATTACCTTCAAGCAATAATGCTGATTCATAAAGCTGCTCAGTTGTGTCCGCAATAAATTGATCACTTTCATTTTTCTTAAAGACGTTCATCAGGTTTTTAATGAGCTTATGATCTTTATTTATCTCCATCAATCTTTTTTGCGGCGGCATTGCCATTCCCTGATTAGACATCTTCAATATCTTTTGCATAGTTGATGACATCGTATCATCTGGATTTATCAAACAAGATGGACTTCCCTTTAATCGTTTAGATTCGTGAACTTCTGTAACTCTATCACCAAGTATTTCTTTCATCTTCAATAACAGCTTGCCAAAAGCTTTATCATCTTCTTTACTGAACTTCTCTTTTGGCTCTTCATTCTTTTCAACATCTTCAAGTTTATCAAGTTCCTTCAAATCAACACCATCAACAGATTTAAAATCAAAATCTTTATGCTTGCGGATTGATGAAACCACAAACTCATCAACAGGATCGTACAAATAAAGAACTTCTAATCCCTTTGCTTTAAAGATTTCAAGATGAGGATTTAAATCAATTGCTTCTTTACTATTTCCAAGTGAGTAATAAATTTCTTTTTGATCTTTCTTCATTCTTCCAACATAATCTTCAAGCGATACAAGTTCTTTTTCATCTTTACTTACGGATGAATTAAATCTTAAAAGCTGTTTATATTTATCTGTGTTGGTAAAATCCATATAACCGAGTTTAAAAATCCTTCCATGCTCTTTCCAGAATTCGGCAAAACGTTCTGGCGAATCTTTTGCAACTTTAATTAAATCAGAAAGAATATTGCTTGCAACACTTTGGGCAATTTTTGTAAAGACAACATTTTCTTGAAGTGTTTCTCTGGAAATATTAAGCGGTAAATCTTCGGAATCAACAACACCTTTTACAAAACTTAAATACTCCGGCAGCAGTTCTTTATTTTGATGTTGAATGAGCACGCGACGAACATACAAATCCAAACCGTAATCATCACGATTAAATCTCCAATACTCATAACTCTTTTTAGGAATGAACAACAAAGAATTAAATTGAATCGGCGCATCAACCGATGTGTGAATTGTTTCAAACGGTTCTTCGCTATCATATGTTAAAAATTTGTAGAACTCATCGTACTGTTCTTTTTTCAGATTGGTTTTTGGTTCACGCCAAATTGCAGCAATTGTATTAATCTTTTCATTCTCCAAATAAATCGGGAAAGAAATAAAGTTAGAATGTTTTTTTATAATTGATTCTAAACGATATTTCTCGGCAAATTCTTTTGTTTCTTCTTTAAGGAATATTTCAATTGTAGTTCCACGATTTGTCTCTCCGTCAATATCAGAAATTTCATAATCACCAAGCCCATCAGATTTCCACTCAACAGCAACTTCATCTTTCTTGTAAGATTTTGATTTGATGATAACTTCCTTAGCAACCATAAAAACAGAATAGAATCCAATACCGAATCTTCCGATAATATTGTTGACGGCTTCTTTGTTATCTGAAAGCTGTTTTAAAAATTCTTCCGAACCAGACTTAGCAATAGTTCCAATGTTTGCAATCATTTCATCACGAGTCATTCCAATTCCGGTATCAGAAATTGTAATCGTGTTTTTCTTATCATCAAATCCAATTTTAATTTCTAATGGCAATTCTTTGTCTGCAATATCAGTTCCTTTGTTAGATTCAAAACGAAGTTTATCCAAAGCATCTGATGAGTTTGAAATTAATTCACGAAGAAATATATCCTTGCTTGTGTAAAGTGAATGTACAAGAATATCTAATAGCTTTTTAGTTTCAGCCTTAAATTCAAATTTTGTTTTGTGTGTTTCTGTCATTTATTATCTCCTGTTTGATCCATTTGTCATCTTGAGCTTGTCGAAAGATGACGGTTGTTTTTTTTCAAGTTGTCACGTTTCGACAAGCCCAACGTGACAGAATATAAGCTGTCCCTTTTTCCCTCCTTAGGGGGTGATTAAGGGAAGGTTCTTAATGTTTTTAATTTATTAAATAATTCTTTTTCTTCTTTGTTTAAATTTTTTGGAATGTTAACGTGAACTTTAACAAACAAGTCGCCTCTGCCAATTTCCTTGCTTAACCCCAGCCCCTTCAATCTCAAAGTTGTTTCTGATTCTGTTCCTTCGGGAATATTAATGCTTATTGTTTTTCCATCTAATGTTCTTATACTTTCTTTTCCACCAAGAACCGCAGTGTATAAATCAACATCAAGATTGTAATATAAATCGTTTTCTTTAATCTCATAAAATGGATGTTGAAGAATGTGGATGTTTAGATATAAATCTCCTTTTGTACCATCGGCAGTTTTAGATCTACCCAATCCTTTTAATCTAAGCTTCTGTCCATCTTTTGTTCCCGGATTGATTTTTATTTTTAATTTCTTTCCCTCAACACTAATTGTCTTTTCGCTTCCGACAAAAACATCTTCAAGAGTAACGTTCATGTTTGCTTCAACATCAATCGCTGTTTTTTGCTGTTGAGTTTTTCCGCCAAATCCTTTTCCACTGCCACCAAAAAATGATTCAAAGAAATCAGAAAATCCTCCGCCTCCCATTCCTCCGAAGATATCGTTTATGTTTCCACTAAATTCATAAGATGAACCAGAACCAGGCTGTCTTCTTCCGCCACCAAAATGAGAATAAAAATCATCAAAACCTTGCCCGCCTGTGTTTCGATATTGATTCCAGTTTGAACCGAGAGTATCGTATTTTTTTCTTTTCTCAGGATCGCTTAAAACTTCGTTGGCTTCAGTTATCTCTTTAAATTTTTCTTCAGCGGATTTATTCCCTGGGTTGCGATCAGGATGATGTTTCATAGCAAGCTTTCGGTATGCTTTTTTTATTTCATCCTGCGTAGCCGTTTTTTCTACACCTAGTATTTTATAGTAATCTTTGTAATCCATTTTAAACCTGAATAAGAAAATTTCTTATTCTAAATTTAGATAAAATAGTTATGTCAACCTGTGTCATTGGCATTAGGTTCTAAAAAAATTTTTTTAGATTCCTGAACAATCTGCCGAAGCGGACAAAATGACAAACAAAATTTAGACAAAAGAAAAGGGTAACCCAAAAGTTACCCTTATTCACATCTTCATCTACTCTTATCTTATTTAACTTTTATTTCAATTTCTTTTGGTTTTGCTTCTTCTGCTTTTGGGATAGTTATAGTTAACTGTCCATTATTGAATTCAGCATTTATTTTATCTGCTTGAATTAATTCTGGAAGATTAAATGATCTGAAATATTTGCCATAAGATTTTTCAATGCGATGGCACTTTGCCTCTTTTGTTTCGGCTTCCTGAATTCTTTCGCCACTGATATTTAACTTACCATTCGTAAAAGATATTTTAACATCTTCTTTTTTGATTCCAGGTAAATCGATTGTTAAAGTAAAGTTGTCTTTATTTTCATAGATGTCTGTTAATGGCATCCAAACAGCGTTTTCATATTCTGCATCAACATCCTTGTTCTTTGAAATACCAAATCGGTTTTCAAGTGAGTTAAACATTTTGCTGAACTCTCTTTCGAAATCTATAAGATCTCTGACCGGGTTGAATTTTACGAGTGTCATTTTTTTCTCCTATTTATTTTTAAGGTTACGTTTATTTTGTTTGTTTCGATTCCATACTTACAACAAGTGTGCCGAAACATTATTTTCTCATAACTTATTATAAAACAATAGATTATAAACATATTTGAAACAATAAAGAAGCTGCATTTTTGGCAGAGAATTTGTCATATTATTTATATATGGACAAAAAACGTCACAAACATCAGTCATAATGTCCTTTTTTTGGCCAAAGCTATTTTTGATTGGCTAAATTAACTCTGATTATTAAATTGGTATGCTTTTCATTATTGATTATTTTTACTATTTCAAATTCCGAGCATTTTAAAAGTGAAAGAAGATACAATTGTTGCGCTAGCTACTCCTGCGGGAGTTGGTGCAATTTCTGTTATTAGAGTAAGCGGTCCGCAATCGTTTTCTGCTGTAGATAATATTTTTTATGGCAAAAGTACGGTTGATAATGCAGCAACACATACATTGCATTATGGCGATATTAAAAATCAGGATGGCGAACACATTGATGACGTTTTGGTATCTGTATTTAGGGCTCCAAACTCATATACTGGTGAAGATAGTGTTGAGATAAGCACGCATGGAAATCCGCTCATAACACAAAAAATTATTGAGCTTTTAATTACAAATTTTGACGTAAGATTAGCTGAACCTGGTGAATTTACAAAGCGAGCATTTCTAAATAGTAGAATAGATCTTGCAAAAGCAGAAGCAGTCGCTGATGTAATTAACTCTAGAACCGAAGCTTCATTTCGTGGGGCAAGAAATCAACTTGATGGGTTACTATCTAATAAAGTAAACGATTTAAGAACTCAGTTATTAAACTCGTCTTCATTTATTGAACTTGAATTAGATTTTGCCGAAGAGGATATTGAATTTATCAATCAAGATGAGCTGCTGAAAATAATTGACTCAATCATTATAGAAATTGATACGTTGCTGGAAAGCTATTCGTTTGGAAGAGTGATTCGGGAGGGCGTTAATGTGGCATTGGTAGGAAGACCAAACGTAGGGAAGTCTTCGCTTTTGAATTATATACTAAAAGAATCCCGAGCAATAGTAAGTGAAATTCCTGGAACTACTCGTGATGTAATTCGAGAAGAGGTTTCAATTGGTGGAATCTTGTTTAGATTATTTGATACCGCAGGTATTCGCGTTTCAGAAGATACGATAGAGAAAGAGGGGATTCTGAGAAGTCAGGAAACAGTTAGAACTGCTGATGTTGTTATCTTTTTAGAAGATGTTCAGCAGACAGAATCAAAAGATCTTTTTATTGATTTGTTGAACTTTACAAGTTCTGATAAGATTATTAAGGTATTAAATAAAATTGATTTGAATCAAAATATTGTAAAAGATGTCGATGCAAAGATCTCCGCTAAAACAGGAGCAGGAATAGAATTGTTGTTGAAGAAGCTAACCGTGATTGCAATTGGCACTGAAACCTATACAGAGAAATCTGCAATTGTAACAAATCTAAGACATCTAAATTGCTTGAAGAAATCGAGAGAAAATTTAATGAATGCCAGAGAGTCTATCCTCAAAAAAATGAGTGGAGAATTTATCTCAGTTGATTTAAGAAATGCCGAAATGAATCTTGCAGAGATAATTGGTGAGGTAACATCGGAGGATATTTTAAATAACATTTTTATGAAATTTTGCATTGGAAAGTAAGTTTCGGTTTCACGTGAAACGGAAATCATTAACATTTCACAAGTATTTGTGTTTCACGTGGAAACAAAAAAAATTAGAAAATGAAGAAATTTGATATAGTTGTAGTTGGTGGTGGTCATGCCGGAATTGAAGCAGCTGCGGCTGGGGCAAGAATGGGCTGTTCCGTTGGACTGGTTACGATGGATAGGTTTGCGCTAGGTAGAATGTCCTGTAATCCCGCAATAGGAGGTACAGCAAAAGGACATTTGGTTAGAGAAATTGATGCTCTTGGCGGAGTAATGGGACAAATCGCAGACAAAACGGGGATTCAATTTAGAATGCTTAACAAATCTAAAGGTCCAGCCGTTTGGTCGCCGCGTTGCCAGTCTGATAGAAAATTATACTCCGAAGAAGCGCATAGAATAATCTCTCCAACACAGAACTTAGAAATCGTTGAAGACTCTGCTGACGGAAGTTCTTGCTGAAAATGAAAAAGTGATTGGAATAAAAACACAAAGCGGGGAAGAAATTCATTGTAAAGCATTGATACTTTCCTCTGGAACTTTCCTAAACGGTTTAATGCACACTGGATTAAATAAAACCAGCGGCGGCAGATTTGGCGAGCGCCCAGCATTAGGAATTACTGAATCTTTAGTTAAACTTGGGTTTGAATGTGGAAGGCTAAAAACCGGAACTCCGCCAAGATTAAAAAAGAATTCTATAAACTGGAGTATTTTAGAAGAGCAGCCCGGAGACGAAAATCCTCAGCCATTTTCTCATCAAACAGATTTATCTCAATTTCCGTACCTGCCGCAAGTAAGCTGCCATATTACACATACAAATTTAATTGTTCATAGAATTCTTGAAAAGGGTTTTGCAGAATCACCAATGTTTACAGGAGTAATTAAGGGTGTTGGTCCTCGTTACTGTCCATCGATTGAAGATAAGATTGTTCGATTTGCAAATAAAGAAAGTCATCAACTCTTTCTTGAGCCTGAAGGATTAGATTCCGATCAAATTTATTTAAATGGATTTTCATCTTCTTTGGCTGAAGAAATTCAACTTGAAGCTTTACACAAAATTGTTGGATTAGAAGAAGTTGAAATGGTTCGCCCAGCTTATGCCGTTGAGTATGATTTCTTCCCGCCTCAGCAAGTAGATTTAACTTTAGAAACAAAATTGATTTGCGGATTATATTTTGCGGGACAAATAAATGGAACATCCGGATACGAAGAGGCTGCCGCTCAAGGATTAATTGCTGGAATCAATGCTGCGTTAAAAATCCAGGGCAAACCAGAATTTGTTTTGAAGCGAAGCGAAGCTTATATCGGCGTGTTAATAGATGATCTGGTTACAAAATCTACCGATGAACCCTACAGAATGTTTACTTCGAGAGCCGAACATAGACTGCTACTTCGCCAGGATAATGCGGATAGACGATTGATGAAATATGGTTATGACTATGGTTTAGTCCCAAAATATATTTTTAAAGAAGCAGAAAGCAGAGAAAAGACAATTATCAATGGAATCAATTATTGCCGTAATGAAAAATATCATGCAAGAAATGTAAATGAATTTTTATCCTCTTTTAATTCAAATGAAATTGATTCAACTGAAACGATATCCAAGCTTTGTAAACGTCCTGAAATCAATCTTAAACAATTATTAGAATTTAATGGTACTTCGGATGACGATCAAGCAATCGCATTGTTAAAGGATGAAAAGGCATTAGCACAAGTAGAAATTGAGCTAAAGTATGAAGGTTATATTTCCAGACAGTACGATGCAGTTGCAAAGCTTGAAAAATATGAAGATTTAATACTCCCGATAAATTTAGATTATCAAAAAATTAAGCATTTATCGACTGAAGCGAGAGAAAAACTTGCAAAAGTAAAGCCGCGCTCTATCGGTCAGGCTTCTCGCATATCGGGTGTAACCCCTTCAGATATTTCTATTTTGTTGGTATATTTAAAGAAATAATTTTAAGGATTTTTTATGGTAGATAAGCAAGAACAATATGCCAAAGAACTACAAACGTTCTGCTGGGAAAATTCTTTCAACCCCGATCCGATGCGAATACAAAGACTGGCTTTTTTTGCAAAGCTTGTCAGCGAAAAAAATGAAAAGTTAAACTTAATCTCGAGAAAAGATATAGATGGCATTATTGAAAAGCATATTTGTATTTCTGCTTACATTTCAAAATTCATTCCTGAGAAGTGCAGTCAATTTATAGATATCGGAACAGGAGGGGGGTTCCCTGGCATCCCGCTGGCAATTGTAAAACCGGAATTAACCGGTGTGCTGGTAGATTCTACAACAAAAAAAATTACTGCTGTAAATGAATTTATTAACAACTTAAAACTCAGTAATATTACCGCCGAAAGTGATCGGGTAGAGAGTCCGGAATTTATAGCAAAAAACAAGGGCAGGTTTGATCTTATCGTAAGCAGGGCGACCGTTCCTTTAATTATTTTAATACGTTATTCACTCCCAATTATTAAAGAAAAAGCATATATTCTTGCAATGAAGGGGGGGGCATTGGAAGAAGAATTTCAAAAAGCAGAACTGAAATACAAATCCCATATTAAAAAATCCACAATATTTGAGCTGTATTACAAACCGACCAACATACGAAACAAAAAGGGGAAAAGATTAGTACTTATCGAACTACATAGATAATTTTTCCACAATATTAATTCTCGAATGGGCTCGGAAGTCTGTCTTCATTTGATTTTAACTCCGACCATTAATCATGTGCTTCATAACTATCGAAGAATCAATCCCCAGTAATTTTTGTTGGTAAACTAACCGAATAATGCAAAAACAAAAGCGAACCAATCCGCAGAATATTCTCCCGTTTTCAAATTCTTTCAATAGTTTAGTTCAACAGTTTGTGGAAAATACCCACTCACAATCCACAAATAAAATCTCCCCCCTTGCTGGAAGCATAAAATCATTATTGGCTTTATCATTATTTAAGAATATTGAACAGCAGGTATATTTATTTTCAGAAAAAAAATTAGTTGACGAGTTTTATGTAGAGCTGTGTACCCTTGGCTTAGAGGAATATTTAATTTCTATTCCCGAAATAACTTCGGATCAATTGCAGGAAAAGCTCACCCGTTTTCTTAACGCACAAAATTTTATTCTAATTTCTACCTATGAACTTCTAAATTTGAAACTGCCTGATCCCGGAAGAATTGAAAAAAACTTAATCACCATTAGAAACAATAATGATCTTAACTTCAATGAAATTATCGATTATCTGACTTTACTCGAGTATCAAAAGGTAAAATTTGTTGAGGAACCCGGTCAATTCTCTCAACGAGGTTCAATAATAGATTTTTGGTCCAATAGTGAAAAAAATCCTGCTCGATTAGAATTTGATGGGGATTTCCTTGAATCAATCCGCCTCTTCGATTGCGATAGCCAAAGATCTACCGAAATTATAACCGCAGTAACAATCGCTCCTGGAATAGAGGAGGGTGATGACTCATTAAGTGAAAATTATACTGCCGACATATTTGACTACCTTGTAAATCCCGTTATTTTCTGTTCAGAATATGGACTGCAAAACCTTCCCTCTAATGAAGTAATTGTAACCATTGATTCTAAGGAACTAAATGATCTAAACCTAACAGATCATTTAAAAGATGACGACGAGTTTCCTGACATTGTGCATGAAATCCCAGAAGAAATTCCAACAATTAAAAACAGAGAACTTGATTCTCTATTTTCAAAACCAAATGTTTGTTGGTTTATCGAACAAGAATTACAAAGCGATGCGCGCCTTGAACTTTCAATAAATGATGCTCCTTCAATAGGCGGGAATTACAAGTTACTTGTTTCTACCATCTTTGATTTTTCAAGTAAAGATTACAAAATATTTATAACTACAGAGAATGATTTACAAACAGCCCGATTAAAAGATTTGCTTGTTGAACTTCATCCTGAATTAAATTCATTAATTGAAAGTAGCTCGCTTAATATTATAACTTTACCCATCAGCAAAGGCTTCATTCTGCATAATATAAAGCTGCTTGTGCTAACTGACTATCAAATTTTTTCAAAGCCTTATCGTACAAAAACTCCGAGTTCTAAAAAATATAAAAAATCTAAATCACAAAATTTTGCGGCGATTAAGCATGGGGACTTTGTTGTGCATGAGGATTTTGGAATAGGTAAATATGCGGGACTTGAAACCATAACTATTGGTGAGATAAAGCAAGAGTCAATGAAAATCATTTATGCTGGGGGTGGGGTTGTTTATGTTAACCTAAATTATCTTTCTTTGGTTAAAAAATTCAGCACGGCAGAAAATGCCTCTCCATCTCTTTCAACTCTCGGTACTGCAGATTGGACTAATATAAAAAACAAAGCACGAAAAAAGATTAAAGAAGCTGCGCGAGAATTGATCGAACTTTATGCTAAGCGGAAATCAACTCAAGGTTATAGCTTCGGTCAGGACACGATTTGGCAAAAAGAACTCGAGGCTTCTTTCTTTTATGAAGATACGCCTGACCAAGTTAAAGTTTCGCTCGAAGTTAAAGAAGATATGCAGGCTGAAAATCCAATGGATCGTCTCGTTTGCGGTGATGTTGGCTTTGGGAAAACAGAGATTGCTGTTCGTGCTTCATTTAAAGCAGTTCAAGATGGAAAGCAGGTGGCAATACTTGTTCCTACCACCATCCTTGCCGAACAACACTACAACACTTTTAACGACAGACTATCTCAATTTCCTATTCGCGTAGCAGTGCTTTCAAGATTTCAATCTAAAAAAGAACAATCTGAAATAATAAAATATTTACCGGAAGGAAAAATTGATGTTGTAATTGGAACCCACCGCTTACTCTCAAAAGATATTGCCTTCAAAGACCTGGGATTGCTCATTATAGATGAGGAGCATCGTTTTGGTGTTAAAGCTAAAGAAAAACTTCGCTCTGTAAAAGTCAATGTTGATACACTAACATTAACCGCCACCCCCATTCCACGAACGTTAAATTTATCGCTTCTTGGGGCACGTGACCTCTCAATAATTACAACTCCTCCGCCAAATCGTCAACCAATAAGTACTTACGTTTCCACTTTCGACATTTTCAAAATAAAGGAATGGATATATACGGAGCTGAAAAGAAACGGGCAGATCTATTTTGTTCACGACCGCGTGCAATCAATTGATAAACTTGCTGATTATCTTATAAAATATATGCCTGATCTAAAAATTGCTGTTGCACATGGACAAATGAAGCCTTCGCAGCTTGAGGATGTAATTCATGGATTCCTAAATAAAAAATTTGATGTCCTTCTTTCAACAAAAATTATTGAGTCTGGAATAGATATTCCAAATGTCAATACTATCATTGTGAATCGTGCAGACAGATTTGGACTTGCGGAGCTTCATCAACTAAGAGGGAGGGTGGGGCGATCAGACCGACAGGCTTTTGCATATTTTATTGTACCTTCACTTAACAGTATTAATAAAAAGGCTTTGCGTCGCCTGCAAGCGATTGAAGAGTTTACTGACGTTGGAGCGGGTTTTAATTTATCAATGAGAGATCTTGAGATTCGCGGCGCTGGAAATTTACTTGGCACAGAGCAGTCCGGATTTATTAATGAAATTGGTTTTGACCTTTTCATCAAACTTATCAATCAAGCAGTTGAAGAATTAAAATATCAAGAGTTCAAAGAACTCTTTAAAACACTTCCAAAACCAAAAGAAAAAACTGAACCTACAATAGATACGTTTTTTGAAATTGGTATTCCAAAAGAATATATGCCCTCTCAAACTGATAGATTAAATTTTTATACGGCTTTATTTTCAATATCTTCGATAGAGGAGTTAGATGATTTGATTGCTGAAATGAAGGATCGTTTTGGTGCGTTACCAATTCTTTTGCTGCGATTAATTAATGCGGCTAAAATTAAATTTCTTGCATCGCAAGCTCTGTTTGAACGAATCATTATTCAACGGAAAAATATTTTTCTTATTTTGCCCAAAGGCAGAAATGAAGATTATTACCAATACCGCTTTATTCAATTAATGCGATTTGTTCTGACGGATTACAAAAATAAAATCACATTCAATCAGCAGAAAGAAAATATGCGCCTAATTATTCAAAATAATTTTGAATCGCCGGAAAAAATTTTCGGCTTTCTGTTTGAATTTTGCAATAAAGTCATTGAGTCTTTCAGAGAAGAAAAAACACAATCCGATTTGAATTAATCTGAAATGACTCCAACAAGAATAAATCTTTGGTCTGGTCCGCGAAATATTTCAACTGCATTGATGTATTCCTTTGCTCAGCGTGATGATACTTTTGTGTTTGACGAACCGCTCTATGCACACTACCTACTCACAACAAATGCAAATCATCCGGGCAAAGAAGAAATAATAAAAAGTATGGAAAGTGATGCGGCAGTTGTAATCAATAAAATAATTCTCGGCGAGCAGCGCAAACCCGTTTTATTTTTTAAGCAGATGGTTCATCATCTTGTTAATATTGACGAAAGCTTTATCAACAAAACCGAAAATATTTTCTTGATCAGGAACCCTGAAGAAATATTATCCTCGTACTCAAAAATTATTAGCAATCCAACTATGAACGATGTTGGTATAAAAAAGCAATTTGAACTTTTTAAAAAATTAGAAGATGCTGGAAAAGTCTCCTGCATCATTGATGCAAAAGAATTATTGCTAAGCCCGCAAAAAGTATTAACGGAAGTTTGTAAAAAATTAAAAATACCGTTTACAATAAAAATGCTTAGTTGGAGTGCTGGGTCTCGTCCCGAAGATGGCATTTGGGCAAAGTATTGGTATGGATCCGTTCATCAATCAACCGGCTTTCAAAAATATCATCAGAAAATAATTACTCTGCCGGCTTCGTTAAAAGCCTTAGCAGATGAATGTCAAAATTATTATGAATCTCTTTATAAAAAAGCTATCAAACATTAATGTGAATTTCATTTCTTTATATTTAGGTTACTTATTAGAAAGATTAATCTGATGAACTTCGAAATTGATTCTCGCAATAAAGACATTTTTATTTTCGTAAAAGACAAATTATATCCCCGAAGCGAAGCGAAAATATCTGTTTTTGACAGCGCCGTTCAGGGGGGAGATGCTGTCTGGGAAGGCTTGAGAGTTTACAACGGAAATGTTTTTGCCCTCGATCGTCATCTTACAAGATTGCAGCAATCTGCAAAGGCAATGATGTTTGAAAACATCCCCGCTTCAGATTGGATAAAAGAAAAAATATTAGCAACGCTTTCTTCAAATAGAATGAAAGATAATGTTCATATAAGATTAACTCTTACCCGTGGTGAAAAAATTACTTCAGGAATGAGTCCTGCATTTAATACCTCCGGCTGCTGTTTAATAATAATAGCTGAATGGAAACCACCTGTTTATTCAACTAATGGTATAAAATTAATTACTTCCGCCGTCAGAAGAAACCCGGCACAATGTGTAGATTCAAAAATTCATCACAACAATTTAATCAACAACATCCTTGCAAAAATTCAGGCAAATCTTTCAGGCGTTGATGATGCAATTATGCTCGACTTAAATGGTTTTGTTGCTGAAACAAATGCTACTAATATTTTTATGATTAAACAGCAGCAGGTTTTTACCCCCTTTCCTGATAGCTGTCTGCCGGGAATAACGAGGGGAATCGTAATTGAATTGTGTAATGAAAATAACATTTCAATTGTCGAAAAAAATATTTCCCTGGTTGAACTCTACAATGCAGATGAAGTATTCACTACCGGTACGATGGGAGAGGTTACTCCAGTGCTAGAAATTGATGGAAGAAAAATTGAGAACAAAATGGGATTTTCAATTGTTGATAAAATAAAAATCCTGTTTTCAAAAAAGATAGAGTCCGAAACAAAAAATTCTTTTTAGAGAGGAGCTCAAATGAAAATACTTTACCTGCTTATAATTTTATTATCCATCAGTCTTTTTAAAACGGCTAATGCTCAAGAACCCCTGCCTACAGAATCTTCAACTCTTTTTTCAGGCTCGGGCAATTGCGAAGCCTGTCATTTTTCGAATGGAGATGTTTTAACTTACAACGGGGTGGATGTTTCCATGGTAACTTACTGGCGCTCAACAATGATGGGCAATGCAGCCAAAGATCCTTTATGGCGTGCCTATGTTGCCTCCGAAGTTGAACAGTTCCCCCTGCTTCAAGAAACAATCGAAACTAAATGCACAAAGTGTCATGCGCCGATGGGCTACACACAAGCAATTTATAATGGTCAATCAACTTACTCAATGGACGAATTGCGGCAGGATAGACTTGCGAACGATGGGGTAAGCTGCACAGTTTGTCATCAAATAGATCCTTCTAATTTCGGCACAAAGGAATCTTACTCGGGCGGATACATCATCACCGATGATAGAATAATTTATGGACCATATCAAAACCCTGACACTGTCTATATGCAAAGCTTTGTTGAATACACACCAAAGTTTGGCGAACATATTAATCAAGCTGAGTTGTGCGCTACCTGCCACACCCTTTTTAGTCCAACAGTAAATGATCTCGGCGAAATAGTTGGTGATTTTCCTGAACAAACTCCCTACATAGAATGGAAAAATAGTATTTATCCTGCACAGGATACCCCCTGCCAAACTTGCCACATGCCCAAAATTTATGATCCGATTGATATTGCCGTAATTCCTGAGTTTGACACAACAAAACGCACCCCTTTCTGGAAACATAATTTTGTCGGCGGCAACACATTGATGCTAAAAATTTTAAAGCAGTTCACAGACTCGCTTCACGTTACTGCTGAACCTTTTCACTTTGACTCCACCATTTTTCGAGCTGAAGAAAATTTAAAAGTAAATGCTTCAAATATTTCTCTGCAAACCAACTACATAAATGATTCGATTGATATTGGAATTAAAATTGAAAACTTAGCCGGACATAAACTTCCAACTGGCATTCCTCTAAGAAGGATGTGGGTGCATTTCAAAATAGCCGATGCATTCGGTACAAAAATTTTTGAAAGCGGGGCATGGGATTCTGAAGGCAGAATTATTGGAATGAACGCAGACTATGAGCCTCACTACAATATTATCTCCAATGAAAGTGAAGTTCAGATTTATGAAGGCGTGCTTCAAGATTTAAATGAACAAGTTACATATACTTTGTTAAAAGCCGCATCGTTTAAAAAAGATAATAGAATTCCGCCGAAAGGATTTACATCGCAGCACATTAGTTACGATACCACCGCCATAACAGAAGACGCATTTAATGATCCTGACTTTAACCGGGAAAATAATGTTGAAGGCTCGGGAAGTGATATAATTCATTACAGACTGCCTGTGACCGGCGATCAACTAATAAATATTACTGCGGAATTGTGTTATCAACTATTAAAGCCGGAAGTGTCTGATCATTTTAGTAATCTTACTTCGAGTGATATAACCGTGTTTCTTGATATGTATTCTGTAGTAGATAAAGAACCGGTTATAATGAAATCAATTTCCGAATCAATTCTTGTCAGCAATTTAATTACTGAAAATAATCTGACGCCTAAAGAATTTTCACTTGAGCAAAACTACCCCAATCCATTTAATCCAAGCACAAAAATAAGTTGGCAATCGCCTGTAAGTAGTCTGCAATCAATAAAAGTTTATGATGTACTAGGGAATGAAGTTGCAAGATTAGTTGATGAATACAAACCCGCAGGAAAATATGAAGTTACTTTTGATGCTTCTCAGCTATCATCAGGAATTTATTTTTACACTTTAAAAGCAGGAACTTTTGTTGAAACGAAAAAGCTGATTTTGCTCAAATAATTCTTCTCGTCAATTTTGTTAAAGATGACATCCCGCCCGGAGGGGTGTCATCTATTTAATACCAAATTAATGTTCGTTTATCTCCCCGGGTTTTTCTTATATTTGCCCTAAATGATTTATAAGATAAAAATATTTTTTATGACTGCCCTATTGGTTTTCTCTGCAGTATTTATTGTTTCTTGCAGCAAAGACGAAATACAAACACCCGCAGCAGTGATTGATGAAACAAACAACGGCTTTGAAACTTACGATGTGGCAAAAATCTTCGCTGATAAATGCGCTGTACCGGAATGTCACTCCTCTGATAATCCCCAAAATGGATTATCACTTGCTTCCTATTCCGATATGCTCAAAGGCTCAATCAACCGTGATGAGGATACAACCGGGCACAACCACACGGGTGGGGGCTATAAAATTATTTCAGGTAAGAGCGGCGTCTATGGCGGTGAATGTGTAATCCCCTTCAACTCGGAATACAGTTTACTTTATAATATTATTACCGGTAAGGTTGGTGGAAAGTCTGTTCACTCAAGCAGTTTAAAAAATATTCTAAATGAAACTGAAATTGCAGCATTGAAAAACTGGATTGATGCGGGTGCAAAAGATTTCAAAGGAAACGTTGCTTATTCTAATTCTTTTAATAGCGTTTACGTTTGCAGTCAAAGGAGCGATCAGATATTTGAAATAAATACAGAGTACCATCTTTGCTCGGGGATAAGTGATGTAAATTTCTATTTGTCGGGTCTCGATCAGCCCCACCATATTCAACAGCGAGGTAATTATCTTTTTGTTACCCTTGCTGCACCCGGAAAGTTTTAAAGATTGACGTTAATACCAACGCAATAGTCGCGATAAGTTGAAGGTTTGATTGCACCGGGAATGATTGCAATTTCTCCAGACGGAAAAACAGCTTACGTTTCTAAGGTCTCAATTGCAGTTGATCTTCATAATGTTATTTACAAAATTAATCTCGAAACAATGGAGCGTCTCGAAGATATAATTCTTCCTGAATCGGGACTGCCTTACGGAATAACTTTTAGTCACGATGGTAACTTTGTTTACGCCGCAGACATTCCGAATGATCAAATTGCAATTATTGATGCCGGGGCAAATCAATTTGTAGATTACATCCCCCTTTCATCAAATGAAGATTTGTTAAACGAACCATTGAATGTTTACGTTTCGCCTGATGATAAATATCTTTATGTCTGCTGCCGTAAGTCAAGTAAATTTCTTGTCGTTGATATTCAAAGCAGGCAAATAATTTCAGAGCTTGAAATTAAAACCCATCCCTGGCAGGCATCGGTTAGCAGTGATGGTTCAAAGATTTATATCGTTTCTCATCACGAACCAGCAATCACTACGGTTACAAAAATAGGAGCTTCCTGGTCGGTTACTGACGAACTTATTTATAATGGTTTCAGTAATTTGTTGGGCGCAGATTTAAGTCCGGATGGAAAATATCTCTATGTAACCTGTTCAAATGTTGAAGGCGGATTCAGTCCATTCTATTCGATCCCCGGCAGAGATATGCCTTCGATGGTGGGTGTGTTTGATACACAGACAAACGCACTAGTCAAGATTTTTGATGTTGGAAACGAAGCCACTGGAATAGTTGCAAGGGAAAATTAAATTATTTCGAGAGCGCTTCATCGCTTGGATTACTCTTCTCCATCAAGTTCCGAAAGCAAACCAAGCAGATCAAGATGTTTGGTAGTCATCTCCAAATGTCCTTCCGAACTTAGAGGCCACTGATCAAGCGGGCGGTCAATATAAAGTTCAACTCCGTTACTGTCGGGATCAAAAAGATAAATTGATTCGGAAACTCCATGATCGGATGCCCCTTCGATTGGATAATTAAATTCATAGAGTCTTTTAACAATCTTCGCAAGTTCTTTCCTGTTGGGAAAAAGAACTGCGAAATGATAAAGCCCGGTAAATCCCGTAGGCGGGGCTGCTGCCCCTTCTCCGCTCCATGTGTTAAGTCCGATGTGGTGGTGGTACCCGCCGGCAGAAAGAAACACGGCAGAATTTCCAAAATATTGTGTGATTTCAAAGCCGAGCAAATCACGATAGAATTTTAAAGAGCGCTCAAGATTCGAAACAGTCAGATGAACGTGACCGATTTTAACATCGGGATGAATTGTGTTTTCCAATTTTTCTGATTCATTTTATTTAATAAAAATAGTTTTTTAAGAAACCCCAACCATTATTGGTTTTACATTCCAGATTTTTTCTGCATATTCCATTACTGAACGATCCGAAGAAAACTTTCCGGTGTGTGCAACGTTGGTGATAGACTTCTTTGTCCACTCATCAGTGTTAAGATAAAGCTCGCTAACCATATCCTGCATGTCAATATATGATTGATAATCAGCGAATAGACAGTAGTAGTCAACATTCATTAAGCCTTCTACCAATGAGTGGAATATACCCGGCTCGCTTCTATTAAAGAAATTTCCAGAAATCATATCTACTACTCGTTTTAGGTTTTCATTTTTCCAATAATACTCGCGGGGGATGTAATTACTTGCCTTTAATTTTCTAACTTCATCTGCAAGCAAACCAAATATAAAAATATTTTCTTCTCCAACCTCCTGTCGTATTTCAATATTTGCCCCATCCATTGTGCCTATTGTCAATGCTCCGTTAAGTGCAAATTTCATATTGCCTGTTCCTGAAGCTTCAAGCCCTGCCGTTGAAATTTGTTCGGAAAGATCAGATGCGGGAATAATTTTTTCGGCAAGAGTTACAGAATAATTTTTAATGAACACCACTTTAAGTTTATCACCCACCTCCGGGTCATTATTAACAACTGATGCAACAGAGTTGATTAGTTTGATTATGAGCTTAGCCATCGTATAGGCGGGTGCTGCTTTGCCGGCAAAAATTATAGTTCGCGGGACCATCTTCAATTTAGGATTGTCTTTTATCCTGTTGTAAAGTGTGATTACGTGAAAGATGTTCAGTAGCTGCCTCTTGTACTCGTGAAATCGTTTAATGTGTACATCAAAGATTGAGTCGGGATTTATTTTAATGTCATGTTCTTTCTCGATGTGATTAATAAGAAGCTGCTTATTATGCCACTTGGCAATTTTCCAATTTTCTCTGAATTCTTTGTCGCCAATAAACTTTTCTATTTTCTGTATCTGGTTAAGGTCCCCCACCCATCCTTCTCCAATTTTGTCTGTTATTAATCCGGACAAAAGAGGGTTGGCGGTTTTTAGCCATCGTCGAGGCGTAATTCCATTTGTGATATTTATAAATTTATCGGGAAATATTTTGTAGAAGTCAGGAAAAATTACGCTCTTTAAAATCTCTGTATGAAGTGCGGCAACCCCATTAACTTTATGACAGCCTACGATGGCAAGGTTTGCCATTCTAACTTTTTTGGTTGGATTTTCATCTATTATAGAAATTTTTTTTATCACCGCTTCTTCGGTAGTGTGGTTTTTTTTAACATCGTTTATAAACCGCCTATTAATTTCATAAATAATCTGAAGATGGCGCGGCAGTAATTCACCAAAAATTTGAACGGACCATTCTTCCAGGGCTTCAGGCACAACAGTGTGATTTGTATATGCAAATGTTCTGCTGGTAATATCCCACGCTTGTTCCCAGGTCATATTTTCGTCATCCATTAATATTCTCATCAATTCCGGAATTGCAACAACTGGGTGTGTATCGTTTAATTGAACTGCTGTCTTCTCTGCGAACTTATCAAAGGACTGATGTTTGATTTTATATTTTCTGATAATATCCTGCAACGTTGCCGAAACGAAAAAATACTGCTGTTTAAGGCGAAGGAATTTTCCCTCCACCATTGAATCGTTTGGATATAAAACTTTAGAAATGATTTCGGAATCATTTTTACTTTCAACCGCCGCAACGTAATTGCCTTTATCAAAATCTTTGAAACTAAAATCACTTGTAGCTCTCGCCGACCAAAGTCGAAGATTGTTTACAGTGTTGTTATGATAACCCGGGATAGGAACATCGTAAGCAGAAGCGAGTACGTCATCCGTATCAACCCACTCAAAATGAAGCCTGCCGGCCTCGTCCATTCGTTCGGCAACTCTCCCATTATACTTTACTCTAAACACAAGCCCCCGCCTCATAATATCCCAAGGATTTCCAGAACTGAGCCAGTAATCAGCTCTTTCAACCTGATAGCCATTTTCGATTCCCTGCTCAAAAATTCCGTACTCGTATCTTATGCCATATCCAAAAGCAGGTAACTGCAAAGACGCCATTGAATCTAAATAACATGCCGCAAGCCTTCCCAACCCCCCATTACCAAGCCCCATATCGTGTTCATATTCTCTAATATTTTCAAGGGAATAATCATTCTCAGTTAAAATTTTATAACAATCATCGTAATAATCAAGATTGATAAGCGCATTACCAAGAACCCTCCCCATTAAATATTCAAGCGAAAGATAATAAACTCTCTTTGTGTCCTGCTCAAAATATGCATGCTGAGTTCTCAGCCAACTTTTTACAAGCCTGTCACGAACAGCGAGAGACAGTGCAAAATAGGCATCATCATCAGTTGCGGTGTACTTGTCCTTCACCAGCATAAACTCCATGTGCTCTGCGAATTGATTCGAGAGAGAGTAGCTTTTTAAGTCTTCTTTGTCGGTAAAAAAAATAGATTCGTTTTCCATTTATAAATCCTTAATCAATGAAAATGATTTGGTAAAATTTTCGAGAGGCAATTTAAAACAGTTGATCAATTATTAAAAGTATTAAAAAAAGCCGTCGTATTAACAAACGGCTTTTTGTTTCAATCATTCAAAAAGATTTGGATAAGCAGTCCTAAAAAATTATTGCATTCCTTCAACTTCTTCTTCTTCAGAAATAACCCTTGCAATATCAGCTATTGAATCACCCTCATTTAGCCTGATGACCCGAACGCCTTGCGTGTTCCTTCCCATAATTCTAATATCTTTTATGCTTTGCTTTATTACCATCCCCTGTGTTGAAATAATAACGAGCTCATCTTTATCAACTACTTCCATCATAGAAATCATTTTACCAACTTTATCAGTTGTCTTAACGGTAATAACGCCTTTCCCGCCGCGATGAGTAATTCGATAATCATTAATGTCGGATCTTTTCCCGTAACCTTTGTCGGTAACAACAAGGACACTAGTGCCCGGTCTTCTTATTACAAGCAGTCCAACCACCTTGTCGCCTTTACCAAGTCTTACTCCGCGCACCCCGGTTGCAGTTCGTCCCATATCCCTAACATCTTTTTCATTAAACCTGATTGCAAATCCGCTGTGGGTGCCAATAACAATATCATTTCCACCATCAGTCATTTTCACGGCGATAAGTTTGTCGCCGGAATTGAGATTGATTGCGTTTATTCCCCCCTTGCGCACATTACCGTAAGCAGAAAGAACTGTTTTTTTAATCGTTCCCTGTTCGGTTGCCATCATAAGAAATTGATCGTCTTTAAATTCTTTAACTGCAACAAAAGCGGTTATGTTTTCATCTTTTTCTTTTTCAAGTAGATTTATAATTGATCTGCCGCGAGCAGTTCTACCGGCATCGGGGACTTCGTGCACTTTTAGCCAATAGCATCTTCCCCTATCGGTGAAGAATAAAATATACTGATGGGTAGAAGCGACGAACATGTGCTCAATAAAATCATCGTCCTTTGTACCAGCGCCGGTTACACCCTTCCCGCCTCGCCCCTGCCTTTTGTAACCGCTGACTGGAAATCGTTTGATAAATCCCTGGTGGGAAATTGTTACAACAACATCTTCCTCGGCAATTATATCTTCGAGGGAAAATTCCTCATAATTATAAATAATTTCAGTTCGTCTTTCATCGCCGTATTTTTCTTTAATAGCAAGAAGTTCGTCTTTGATGATCAGGTTTCGTTTCTCTTCGCTTTCGAGAATACCTTTTAGTTTTTCGATAAGTTTGATTACTTCTTTGTATTCATCCTCAATTTTTTTTCTTTCAAGCCCTGTGAGCCGCTGCAAGCGCATATCAAGAATTGCCTTTGCCTGAATCTCGCTTAGCTTGAATTTTTTCATCAAATTTAATTTTGCGGTTTCAACATCTTTTGATTTTTTTATTGTCTCAATAACAGCATCAATGTTGTCGAGTGCAATTATATACCCTTCTAGAATGTGCGCTCTTTTTTCAGCAGCATCAAGCTCATATTTTGTTCTTCTAATCAGCACGTCCATCCTGTGGGCAAGGAAGTGTTGAATAATTTCTTTTAAGTTTAAAACTTTCGGAACTCCATAAACGAGCGCTAATAATATCACTCCAAACGTTGTCTGCATCGAAGTGTGTTTAAAAAGTTGATTAAGCACAACCGCCGGCTGGGCATCTCTTTTCAATTCGATTACAACGCGCATTCCGTCGCGGTCAGATTCGTCACGAATATTTGAAATTTCATTCAGCTTTCCTTCTCGAACAAGATCAGCTATCTTTTCTATTAATGAGGCTTTGTTTACCTGATAAGGAAGCTCCGTAATGATAATGTTTTCCCTGCTGTTTTTTTGAGTTTCGATATTTGCTTTGGCACGAATGACAACTCTGCCCCTACCTGTCATATAAGCATCTTTAACTCCTGTATAACCGTAAATAATTCCTGCTGTTGGAAAATCAGGTGCGGTGATATACTTCATAAGTTTTTCAATAGAAATATCGGGATTTTTAATCTGGGCGATAATTCCATCTATAACTTCAGAAATATTGTGCGGCGGAATGTTCGTTGCCATCCCAACCGCAATTCCACTTGCGCCGTTAATCAAAAGGTTTGGCAAATAGGCTGGCATAACCGTCGGCTCCTGCAGTGAGTCATCAAAATTTGAAGCAAAGTTTACGGTGTTTTTATCCAGGTCACGCAGCATTTCCTCCGAAATTTTTGCAAGCCTTGCTTCTGTATAACGCATTGCAGCAGGTGAGTCGCCGTCAACTGAACCAAAGTTCCCTTGTCCATCAACAAGCGGATAACGAAGAGAAAAATCCTGCACCATCCTTACCATCGAATCATAAACAGCGGTATCGCCATGCGGGTGATATTTACCAAGAACTTCTCCAACAATTCGTGCAGATTTTTTATACGGTTTATTATGAGCCAGCCCCAGTTCGTGCATTCCAAAAAGAACTCTTCTATGAACGGGCTTTAATCCATCCCGTACATCCGGAAGAGCCCTTGCAACAATTACCGACATAGAATAATCTATGTAGGAAGATTTCATTTCTTCTTCTAAAGAAACCGGGATTACTTTACCATCAAACATTGAGACCATAAAAAACTCTTTTTATTCTTGTGTTATTAAATTCGTTAAACATCGAGATTAGCATATTTAGCATGTTTCTCGATAAATGCTCTTCTTGGCTCTACATCATCGCCCATTAAAGTTTCAAAAACTTTATCTGCTGCTGCTGCGCTTTCAATATTTACCTGAAGCATAGTTCTTGATTCGGGATTCATTGTGGTTGTCCAAAGTTGTTCCGGGTTCATTTCTCCCAAACCTTTGTAACGGGAAATATTTACTCCTTTAACTGACCCTTCTTCAACTATTTCTTCTACAGTATTAGTGATGTCTTTGGCGCTGATTTTAAGTCTTTTTAAAATATCATTTCTTTCATTATCATCGTAGGCATAAAATTCTTCTTTTCCTTTTTTAATTTTATATAACGGAGGTTGTGCAATAAAAACTTTTCCGGAACTGATGAGGTCTTTCATGTGGCGATAAAAGAAAGTTAAGAGCAATGTTCTGATATGACTTCCGTCAACATCGGCATCTGTCATCAGAATAATTTTTCCGTAGCGCGCCTTGATAGTATCGAAGTCAACCCCAAAGCCCGCCCCGATTGCAGAGATGATCGCTTTAATTTCATCATTCTCAAGAATTTTATTCATTTTTGCTTTTTCAACATTCAATATTTTTCCTTTAAGAGGAAGGATGGCTTGAAATCTTCTATCGCGCCCCTGTTTAGCTGAACCACCTGCAGAGTCCCCTTCAACAATATAAATTTCGCAATGATCGGGATCGGTGATAGAGCAGTCTGCAAGTTTTCCCGGCAGATTCATCGAGTCGAGAGCATTTTTTCTTCTAGCTAAATCCTTGGCTTTTCTTGCTGCCTCTCTTGCTTCAGCAGCTCTTAAACATTTTTCAATTATCTTTTTACCAACGGTGGGGTTTTCTTCGAGAAATTCCGCCAACTTTTCGCCCACCAGCATTTCAACTGCTGATTTGGTTTCGCTGTTTCCAAGCTTGGTTTTCGTTTGCCCTTCAAATTGAGGTTCGGCAACTTTAACAGAAATAACTGCTGTTAATCCTTCGCGGAAATCGTCACCTGTAAGTGTAATTTTTCCATCCTTGATCAATCCGTTTTTGCTTGCGTAATTATTAAGCGTTCTTGTAAGAGCAGTTTTGAAGCCCACCAGGTGGGTTCCGCCTTCAGTTGTGTTTATATTATTTACATAAGAAAAAATATTTTCGTTGTATGTGTCTGTATATTGAAAGGCAATTTCAACCGGGGTGTTGTCTTTTTCTCCTTCGACATAAACGGTTTTGTGAAGGGCTGTCCGGGAGGCATCGAGATACTGGACGAACTCTATCAAGCCGCCTTTGAAATGAAAGTTTTCTTCTTCCCCCCCATTTCTTAAATCTTTTATATTGATAGTAATTGTTTTATTAAGGTAGGCAAGTTCGCGCATTCTTTCAGCCAGAACATCAAATTTATATTTGGTGACTTTAAATATTTCATTGTCAGACATAAATGTAACCATGGTTCCGGTTTCATTCTTTTTCGTCTTTCCAATCTCCTGAACTGGTTTTACTGGAATGCCCCTTCTGTATTCCTGAAAATATATTTTCCCATCTCTTTTTACTTCTACCTTCAACCACTCCGAAAGAGCATTAACTACAGAGACACCAACACCATGAAGTCCGCCGGAAACTTTATAGGTATTTTTATCAAATTTACCTCCTGCATGAAGGATGGTCATTACTACTTCAAGGGCAGATTTTTTTTCTTCCGGGTGCATATCAACTGGAATGCCCCTCCCATTATCTTCCACAGTGATTGATTCATCTTGATTGATCGTAACTTTTATTAAATCGCAGTAGCCTGCAAGAGCTTCGTCAATACTATTATCAACAACCTCGTTTACAAGGTGATGAAGACCGCGAGTGCTGACATCGCCTATATACATTGCTGGGCGTTTGCGAACGGCTTCAAGACCCTTTAACACATTGATATTTTTTGCACTATATTCGTTTTTATTGTTGTCTTTAGTCATCATTTTTCATTTTTTAATTATAAAAATCTAATTGCTTTTATTCGCTCTTCCTTAAAGTAGGAGTTTAACTTTTCAATGAGGGATTTGTTCTGTAAATTCAGTTCAGATCGCCAGACAGAATTTTCGACTTTAAGAAACAGAGTTTTATTTTCTATTTTAATCGGCTTCACAATTTGTTCAAGTTCCGGAAAAATTTTAGTGAATTCTAAAATAGTTTCAGAATTAATTATATCGGTTTTAAGTCCGGATAATCCAGGTTCTTTTAATATAATATCTTTAACACTTCTAAATGAATCAAGCATATCTGATGTTTTTTTCTTCTATATAAATAATTCTGTCCTCACTGCTTTTTCTTAGAAAAGAAAAATTAGGAAGATCTGTCATAGTGATAAATGTTTGCCCAACCTCCGGAAGATAGCTGCTGATTTTGGAAACTCTTTCTGCATCCAGTTCACCAAAAACATCATCGAGCAGGAGCAAAGGGGACTTTCCCGTAACGGACTTTATATAAAAAAATTCTGCGAAACGCAATGCTGTTTGAAATGTTTTATGCTGCCCCTGTGAGCCAAATTGTTTAAGATTTATATCATTAATTCTAAAAACGAATTCATCCCTATGTGGACCAACAAGATTTGTCCCTCTTCTAAACTCATCATTTCTTAAGCTGTTTAATTGATCAACAAACTCTTGATGAATATCCGCATTGCGATAATTATTAAGGTAACGATATTCAATGTTAGGAATTTCTTTTTCTTTTAAAATTTTTTTATATGATTCTTTAAAGTGATCAATAAAATCCTTTAAAAAAATAATTTTGTGCTTTATTATTTCAACACCGGAAGAAATTAATTTTTCTGTCCACGCCTTTATTTCAATATCCACATCTTTTCTTCTTCCTTCCTTAACCTGATTTAGTAAAGAAGCTCTTTGCCTTAAGCATCTGTTGTAATCAATAAGTATTTTCAAATATGTGCCGCTAACCTGCGAAATAATCGAGTCTATAAATTTTCTTCTGTCTGCAGGAGAGCCCTGTGTAATACTATGATCAGCCGGGGTTAATAATACAACCGGATATTTTCCTATTACTTCTGATAAACGGCTGACACTTTTATTATTATCGAAATAGTATTTTTTGTTTTCTGCTTGTGAGAAGTAAACCCTGACTGTGCTATTCGATTTATCTCTAAATTCACCGGTTATTTCAAACGCTTCTTCGTTGAATGAAATAACCTCACTATCTGTTTTTGCAAATATACTTTTTGTAGTGCAAAGATAATAAATAGCTTCCAGTATGGTTGTTTTTCCCGCTCCATTTTCGCCAACTATATAATTCAATCCATCTGAAAACACCAACGAAATATTTTTATGATTTCTCAGATTTTTAAGTTGAAGGGAGGATAAAATCATAATTAACTATTTAAGCGTACCGGCATCAATAGGAGCATTAGCTCCTCATTTTCTTCGAGTTTATCCGGTTCAATAATACAAGCCTTAGTTGGTGAGTGAAGTTTAAAAATTGCTTTATCAGAATTAACATGAGAAAGAACATCACCTAAATAAACAGTATTAAAGCCAATATTCATTTGCTCGCCGATATATTCGCATGAAATATTTTCCTCAGCATTTGATCCGTGATCAATATCTTCAGCTGAAATATTAAGCAGGTTCGTTGATAGTGATAGTTTAACTTGTTTTGAGTTCGCTGACGAAAATAGAATCATTCTTCTAACAGTTGCAAGCAATTCTTTAGTCGGAATTTTTAATAAGTTTTCATTTTCTAATGGAATTACGCTGTTATAAGCAGGATATTTTTCCCCAATTAGTCTTGTAATAAATTCAATATCACCGCTTAAAAAAGCAACATGAGTTTTACTCAAATATATTTTAACATCGCTCTCACCAAGAAGTTTAGATAAAACTGAAATTGCTCTTTCAGGAATAATATATTGTTCAACATTTTCGGACTTGATGTTTTTATTGGAGTAACGCACTAGCCTGTGTCCATCTGTTGAAACAAAATTAAGTGTCTCTGGAGTAAATTCTACCAGCAAACCTGTCATCGCCGGACGCATGTCTTCTTTACTCATTGCAAAAGATGTTTGATCAATTGATTTTTTAAGCAGGCTGCCATTAATTGAAATCTCTTTCTCTTTATTTACCTCGGGTATTTCGGGAAAATCATTAGAGTAGGAATATCCAATGTTATAGGTACCGTTATCAACAACCATATTAATTTTAAAATTGCTATTTATTTTAAAATTAATAATTGTATCATCAAGTGATCTAACAATATCAAAAAATAGTTTGGCGGGAATAACTATTTTTATGTTTTCGTCTGCGGTAACATTTATAGAGGACTTAAGTGCTATTTCAAGATCAGTGGCACATACAGTTAATAGACCATTATTAATTTCAAGTAAAAAATTTTCAAGAATAGGCATTGGTGTCCGTGTTGGAACGGCTGGAATAATTCTGGATAAAAGTTTTTCCAGTGCCTTACTATTGATTTTAAATTCCATTTTACATACTCCTTATAGAATATGTAAAATTAAGAAATATTCACCCCAATCTCAATTGAAATTGGGGTAAAAATAAAATTTATTTAAAGACGACTAAAACTTTTTATGGTGTGGTAGGAGTTATCTGTGATTGGTCATCTGAACTTGAAAAAGTTGCGTAGAGAGTATAAGTACCAACAAGATATGTACTCGAATAAACAATAAGTATTTTTGTCCCCGCAAAAATATCCATTTCTCCAGACACATCGCCTATCGTGGATGAACCCTGAGCACCTGCTGGAATTTCATAAGTTGTTGAATATGTAAATAAACCTTTAGGAATTTCTTTTACTATTTTTGTTTCTCCGGCTTCAACGGTGATCAGTTCACCTCTGAAGTTTATAAAAATTCTATTAGATGCTAAGTTTTGGAAAGTAATAGAATTTTCCAGGCTGCTCGAGCAATTTAATCCAACAAATCCAAGAATAAGTAAGAATACAAAAAATATATTAACTGACTTTTGATGACTTTTCATTTTTATCTCTTTTATTAATGATTGTATCAAAAAAAACTACAACCTGTTTAACTAACACAATAATTTAAATTAAATAGGTATTTAAATATATTATTAAATGTAATAATAGTGTTAATATGTTATTTCAAAATGTGTGCCTGTAAACTAAACGACTTAAGTATGAGTATTTAATGCAAAACATCAAGAAATAATAGTTTATAACAAAGAGTTATTAAGATGCGGTTAATATTTACTTAAAAACAGACAATTTTTACACACGTTATTTACTTATATATGCCAAATTATGAACAATTTATTTCTACTTGATTTCTTAAATAATCTATAAGTTCCTTAAATGATCTATCTTTAATCATTTCCTCTTCAACAGTTGAGCACGAGTGAATTACAGTGGAATGATCTCTTCCACCAAAATGCAACCCAATAGTTTTTAAAGAAGAACGAGTCATTTCTTTTGATAGATACATAGCAACTTGTCTAACCATAACAATTTCTCTTTTTCTGGTTTTGTCCCGTAGTTTATCCTCAGAAACAGAAAAATGATTACAAACGACCTTGGTAATGCTTTCTACCGTAACTGAAACTTTACGATCAGTAGCAATTTCTCTAACTTTTTTACGAGCCAGGTCAATAGTGATCGGCTTAGAGTTGAGAGAAGCACTCGCTAATAATTTTATTAGGCAGCCCTCTAGTTCTCTAATGTTTGAGGTGATACTTGAAGCAATGAATTCGAGAATATCATTTGAAACATGCATTGCAAAATCTTCAGCCTTTCGTTTTAGAATAGCAATTCTTGTTTCAAGTTCGGGCGGCTGTATGTCGGCAGTTAGTCCCCACTGGAACCTTGAAATAAGGCGTTCGTCGAGTCCCTTTAAATCTTTTGGAGGCTTATCACTCGAAAGAACAATCTGTTTTTTTGATTGATGAAGCGTGTTGAAAATATGGAAAAACAAATCCTGAGTTTTTTCCTTTCCAGTTAGAAACTGAATATCATCTATGATAAGAACGTCCATCTTTCTATAAAAATTTGAAAACTCATTAACTGTGTTTGATTTTATTGAGTCCACAAACTCAACAGTTAATAAGTCTGAAGAAATATAAATGACTTTTTTATCAGGCTTCGTTTCAACTATCTTATTTCCGATGGCTTCTATCAAATGAGTTTTTCCTAATCCAACACCGCCATAAACAAAAAAAGGATTAAATGATGTGCCGCCGGGGTTATCGCTAATTGCCATAGCAGCCGCACGTGCAAGTTGATTTCCCTCTCCCTTAATGAAGTTATCAAACGTATATCTACTATTAAGATGAGTTTCGATTTTGGGTAGTTTGTTTGTCTCAACTTTCTTTTGGGCAGCCGAAACTGTAATATTAGAGAATAACGTAAGTTGATCGTCGTTGTCTTTTTCGTCAACGATAATATAATTGAGTTTAGCAGCGGGGCCTATTACCTCAGAAATTGTTTTGGTAATAAGTGTGTTGTAATGTTCATCTATCCATTCCCAAAAAAATTGACTTGGGAGTTGAACCTTCAATGTGCTGTTGTTAAATTCGAGCGGCTTTATAGGCAAAAACCATGTGTTATAAGTCATTTGGGGAACCTGCAACTTAATTTTCTGAAGGCATTCTTTCCAAATCAGTACAGGGTCATTCGGAAGTTGGTCATCAATTTGAATATTTAGCATAGAACTTATTAACAGTTAAATAGTAAAGCATTTTAAAGCAAAGTAAAAACAAATAAACTCTTATGGATTTTTTCGAATTCTTTTTTAACAAGTTTTTAACATTATCAGACCCGGCACAAGCCATTGTTTTTTAATACAATAGAGAAGAACAGAGCCAACACCCAACAATACAACAAGACCGAACCGGTAAAAAATGCCAGTCGGTTATTCGTGAAACTTTCCACACTGAAAACTTATCAACAAATTCTTCACCGACTAAGAGGCAACAAATATTATTAAAAAATATATCTAAATTATTCAGAAGGCAAATTAATTCTATTCTATTATCTAATTTTTTTTATAGAGTATTTTTAATTGTCTATTTGGAAAGTAATGATTATTTTTGCAGACTTTTGAAACATAGGAAAAACAATAATGAAAAGAACATTTCAACCAAGTAACAGAAAAAGAAAAAACAAACACGGCTTTAGAGAAAGAATGAGCACTAAAAATGGCCGGAGAGTACTTTCCAGAAGAAGAGCAAAGGGAAGAAAAAGACTGACCGTTAGCGATGAAAGATAAAAGTTGGTTAAGCCCATCAATGATGAAAGAATTAAGAGTAAAAAAGAAATAGACCTAATTTTCAGGAAGGGTCAGATTTTATTTTCCTCAGATAAAAGAATTAAGGCAATTTGTCTCGTCAATAAATCCGTAAAAAAAATAGACGTAAAAACTGTTTTCGCTGTGTCTAAAAGGGCGGGGAATGCGGTTTGGCGTAATAGAATTAAACGATTGATGAGAATAGCCTTTCATGACAATGCAGGTTTGTTGAGACATCAAACATATCAAACAAACAACTCTTTGGATATAGTTCTTTCGACTTTCGGACTTAATAAAATAAAGTATCCTAAGCCCAAACTTTCAATGATTATGTCTTCGATGAACGATCTGTGTAAAAAGCTGGTTCTGGTTTTGGAGAATGAGTAAAATATTTATTTGGCTGATTCGTGGATATCAAAAATTTATATCCCCGTTATTTCCGCCTGCGTGCAGATTTTATCCCACCTGCTCTGAATATTCCATTCAAGCATTCTCAAAGTATGGAATTTTTAAAGGGGGGGCAAAATCTATTTGGCGAATTTTAAGATGCAATCCATTTAACAAAGGCGGATACGATCCGATAGAATAAGGTTATCAAACTATGGACAAACAAACAACACTAGCTTTTATTTTAATAGGTGCAATCCTGGTAGTTTGGTTATACTTTAATACTCCAACTCCGCCACCGCCACAAACAAAAAACCCAAAAGACAGCTTAACTGTTCAAAATGATTCCCAAAATGTTGACGGTAAAACAAAGACTTTGTTGAGTCAGAGCGAGAGCAATATTTTGGATTCTTCGAAAAGTAAAAATTCAATGGGCAAATTTTTTGCTGTTAGTAATGAGCAGGAAAAAATTATTACAGTTGAAACTGATCTGTCAATCATAGAGTTCTCGTCGAAGGGTGGCAACATAAAAAAATTGTTTCTTAAGAAGTACAATAATTGGAATTCCGGCGGAAATGATGCGGATGAAAATTTTTATAAAAAAGGCGTTCAGTTAATTAATTATTCAGTTGGGAATGCTTTTGATGTGTCTTTTGTTACTGTAGATGGTAAGGCGATAAACACAACCGAGCTAGATTTTTCTTCCAGCCAAACTCCTAACCATATCAGCATTTCAGGAAAAGATTCGGCAACTGTTTCATTTTTGTTTACAGTGGCTGATGGCAAGTATCTTAAAAAAGATTTTGTTATTTATGCCGACAAATACAACCTCACCGCCAACGTAAATTTAGTAGGATTGAACGATGTAATTAGTAATCGTACTTTTGATATTGTTTGGAATGGCGGTCTTCGTTTTGTAGAAGAAAACGCTGTTGACGAAGCGAATTATTCCAACGCCAGCGTTTACTATGGCGACGAACAAGTTATAATTGATGCGAGTGATTTAGGTGAAAAAGCCAGCGAAGATTTTAATGGAAAAGTTGAGTGGATAGCAGTTAGGAATAAATACTTCGCTTCTATTATTGTTCCTATAAATTCTTCCGAAGTAGATGGTGCTTATATCGAGGGTTCCAGAAAATCTTTTTCTGAGAACGGGGTTAAAGAATTTTACAACACAAGACTTTCTATTCCATTTGCAGAAAGTCAAAACGTTACAAATAGTTTTCTCTTGTACATTGGACCGGTTGATTATGATAACTTAAAAACATATAATAAAAATCTTGAAAAGCTCGTTGACTTTGGTAGTTTCTTTGGACTTAAATTTATTGTCAGACCAATCGCCGAGTATGTTCTGCTTCCGCTATTCAAATTTTTACATGATTTTATTCCCAATTATGGATTCGTCATAATTGTATTTTCATTGATAATAAAGCTTGTACTCTATCCGCTTACGAAAACAAGTATGAAATCAATGAAGAAAATGCAACTTTTACAACCGAAAATAGCGGAATTAAAAGAGAAATTTAAAGATGATCCGCAAAAAGTAAATAAAGAAACAATGAAGCTTTATTCTACTTACGGGGTGAATCCGGCAGGGGGGTGCCTGCCAATATTGTTGCAAATGCCTATCTTTGTTGCGATGTGGGGGCTGTTCCAAACCGCAATTGAACTGCGGCATCAGCCATTTGCATTATGGATAAACGACCTCTCAAAACCCGATATGATTTATGATTTAGGATTTAAAATACCACTATTCGGTGTTCAATTTATCAGCGGACTTGCACTATTGATGGGCATAACAACGTTCTTTCAGCAGAAGATGTCAGTTAAAGACCCAAGCCAAAAGGCTCTTGTTTATGTTATGCCAGTTATGCTGACATTTCTTTTTATGAGTTTTCCTTCAGGGCTTAATCTTTACTATTTTATGTTTAATGTTTTTTCTATCGCGCAGCAGTATTACATAAACCAAAAACATGACGGAACCGAATTGGTTCCAGTAAAAAATCCTCAAAAGAAAAAAGGTTTTATGGAAAAACTTATGGAGGCTGCAGAGAAAAATGCAAGTTCGAAAGGCGGCAAAAAAAAATAAAGGATTATTCAAATCATTTTATTTAATTGCTGTCCGGATTTCAGAACAAAATAAATCTTAACATGACGCATAGAATAATTCTGATTTGTTATTTCTTTTGGACTGCGTGTTTTTCCCAGTCAACAGTTTATAACAAAATTGAAACACGTATTGAAAAACTGCCATTTGGACTTTCTAAAACGGTTCCTTTAGATAAGCCAATAGTTGCACTCGTACTAAGCGGAGGCGGGGCAAGAGGATTGGCACAGATCGGAATACTTAAAGCATTTGAAGAAGCAGGACTTCAACTTGACATTATAGTCGGAACAAGTATGGGCAGTATTGTCGGCGGTCTTTACGCTGCAGGTTACACCGCTGATGATCTCGATTCGATCGCTCGTTCAACCAATTGGACCGATTTACTCTCCACAAACAGAGAGGGGGATAGAAGAGAATTATTTGTTGATCAAAAAATAACCGAAGATAAAGCAGTTTTTGCACTGCGGCTTGAAGGTCTCACCCCGATTCTCCCCACATCAATAAATGATGGTCAAAAACTTCTCAACTATTTAAACTTACTTACCTTTCAAGCACCGATTCATGTTAAAAACGACTTCGACGATCTTAGGGTAAAATTTCGGGCGGTATGCACGGATTTATTAACAGGCGCTGCCGTTCAACTAAGCAGCGGCTCACTAAGTCAGGCAATGAGGGCAAGTTCAAGTGTTTCTTTTTTACTTTCACCGGTTAAAATTGATTCTTTGCTGCTGGTTGATGGCGGGCTTGTAGCAAATATTCCTGTTAAAATTGCAAAGGACATGGGGGCAGATTTTATAATTGCTGTTAACACAACAAGCGACCTTCACACCGAAGAAGAGCTTGCTTTCCCCTGGGTTGTCGCCGATCAGGTTGTCAGCATTCCCTTAAAAATAATGAATCAAGAACAGCTTCAATATGCTGACGAAATAATTAAACCAAACTTGTATGGTAGAGACGCCAATGATTTCACAAATATTGATTCGCTAATTTTGGCAGGGTATCTCGCTGCTAAGCCGTTAGTTGAATCTCTAATTAAAAAGATAAATCATCCGTCAAATTCCGAAAAGGAATTACTAATAGACAGCAATAAAACTTTCACCATTGTGAACAGTCCAGACAGAGCTTCCTATACAATTGAGAATCTTAAGCAAAATTTAGAAAAAGAGTTTGAGGGTGGTGTTATAGATTCAATCAGGTATCGTTTTCTCAACGGTGATTCGGTCGAAGTGTTTTTTTCTATTAAATCAATAGTGAACCACATTGAATTGGATGGTATTACAGTTATTGATAAAGATTCAATTCGAATAATAATGAACGATCTTTTACACCTGCCTTTTAATCCTGATAAAATAGTTGATCGGATTATTCTTGTGCTAAAAAAGTATAGAAAGGCTGGTTATTCGCTTGCAGAATTGCGCCGTTTAAAATTCGATGAAAAATCAGGCGAGCTATATTTTCTATTTGATGAAGGTGTAATTTCGGAAATAAAAATAGAGGGAAACGAACACACAAATCCTTATATAATCAGGAGGGAGTTTCCTTTAAATGTCGGCGAATACTTTAAGTATAAAAATATTGAGCAGGGATTAATTAATTTACGCAGCACAAACTTATTTGAAAACGTTACGGTGGATGTTAAAAAAAACAACGAGCTTAATGTTTTAATCCTTCGCGTACAGGAAAAAATACCCGGCATCGTAAGGTTCGGATTCAGACTTGATAATGAATTTAGGGCGCAGCTCAGTCTTGATATTCGGAATGAAAATATATTCGGCTCGGCAACGGAGCTCGGTGTTCTTCTATCGGGGGGTGCAAGAAATCGTAATTATGTTTTTGAGCACAAAGCGAACAGACTATTCAACACATATTTCACATATAAAATAAATGCGTTTTATAGATTTAACGATGTTGTTGTTTATCGGGACGATCCAGAAGCATCGGAGAATAACTTTACTCGGTCAGACGCAGGCGAATACAGGGAAATTTTTTATGGCGCTTCATTTTCTACGGGTACCCAAGTGGGGAAGTTTGGTAATTTAATTTTACAGACAAAATATCAGGTAGATGAAATAAAAAATAAACGCGGTTCTTCCATCAGTCCTTATATATTAAATATTTTTAGTTTTAAAATTAGTACCACCATAGACACTCAAAATAAATATCCATATCCTGACTACGGTCTATACTTTACGGGGTTCTACGAATCCGCACAAAAAATTTTAGGCGGCGATGTTGGCTTTAGCAATTTTGGAATTGAGTATAAAAATTATTTCAGCATAGCAGACGATCATCTTCTTGCACCAAAGGTTATAATGGGTTTTGCTGATAAAACACTGCCGCTCAGCGAACAGTATTCCATTGGTGGTCAAAATTCTTTTTTCGGAATGAGAGAAAATGAATTTCGCGGCAGACAAGTTTTTATTGCTTCACTTGAATACAGATACAAACTCCCTGTAAAAATATTTTTTGAAACTTATTTTAAACTTAGATATGATTTAGGTTCCGCATGGGATGAACAAGAACAAATTAGATTTAAAGATCTTCGACATGGGCTCGGAGCTACACTATCCTTCGATACCCCAATTGGTCCGGCAGATTTTTCCATCGGCAGAAGTTTTCTTTTTAGAAAAAATCTTCCCGGAAATCCAATTAGCACAGGAGAGGTGTTTTTCTATTTTTCTATTGGATTCTTCTATTAATTTTAACTTTGCTGAAACCATTTTTCACCGACTGAATCTTACCTTCAGAAAAATAAAACGAATAATTATTAGATTAAAGAACAGCATCCCTTTACTCGTTTTGCGTATTCGGAAAGAGCGAACTAGCGTTAAAATTAGAAGCGCTGTTCATATTCTTTAACACAAATCTAGAACCCAAGGTTAGGCAGCAGCATCTAAATTTAAGCAATTCAGATTTAATGCGGCAAATTTAAATGATAAATTAGACAATGAATATTAGCAGAATTAAAATAAATAAATTGTGGTTACGAAGATCATTTCCAATATTAATTGGTGCTGCTTTGGGCTATGCATATTATTACTTTATCGGCTGCTCAAAAGGCTGTTCAATTACGGGAAACCCCTGGATGAGCACCCTTTGGGGCGGCTTAATTGGAACGCTGTTAGTAAATTGGAAATCACAAACAAAAAATTTAAACATCGAAGAGAAGATAAATAAATGAAGTACGGGTTTTCTAAAATAACAAATTATAATTTTGAACAGGCTGTAGAAAAAGTAACAGAAGAATTGAAGCGGGAAGGTTTTGGTGTTCTTACTTCTATTGATGTTAAAGAAACGCTTAAGAAAAAAATCAAAGTGGACTTTAAAAATTATACCATTCTCGGAGCGTGTAATCCCTCATTAGCGCATAAGGCATTGCAGGTTGAAGAAGAATTAGGTTTGTTGCTTCCGTGCAATGTGATTGTTTATGAGAAGGATGGAAATTCTATTGTGTCAATTTTTGATCCGATGGTTATGGCACAAATAATTGAAAATCCGGGCATGCGGAGCGTGGCTGAACAAGTTAAGGAAAAATTATTAAGAGTGCTGGAAGTAATTTAAAAAATCTCTCAATGGATGATTTGCACCAAGCACAATAAAAAGATTTGAAACTAAAAATAAATTATTCTAAGAAAGGAAAAACAAATGACAGAGCATTTAACTAAAGAAACTTTTTTAACAAAAGTTTTTGATTACGAAAAAAATCAGGAGTGGAAATATAATGGAGAATTACCTGCAGTGATAGATTTTTGGGCGCCATGGTGTGGTCCCTGTAGAATGGTCGGACCGGTATTGGAAGAGCTATCCGAAGAATACAACGGTAAAGTAAATGTTTATAAAGTAAACACTGACGAAGAACAAGAGCTTGGCGGAGTGTTCGGAATTAAAAGCATTCCCTCAATACTTTTTGTTCCGTTGGTCGGACAACCTAAGATGGCGGTGGGTGCTTTACCAAAAGAATCACTAAAACAAGCAATCGAAAAAGAATTATTGACACCCGTCGCTTAATCATAGGCTATTATGAAAATCAAAAAACGCACCTACAACCCGGTGCGTTTTTTTTGAGGGTCTTTCAAAATTACAACAACATTTTTCAACTTAAATTGATTACCTTAACAAAATCATCTTCTTAGTTTCAACAAAACCCCCAACCCGTAGTTGGTAGTAGTACACTCCGCTGGACAGGCTGATATTCTGTCCTACATTAAACTCCACTTCGTAAGTGCCGGGCTGCTGCTGCTCGTTTACGAGTGTGGCGATTTCATTTCCTAGTATATCGTAAACGTTCAGAGTTACAAGTGTATTGTCATTCCGGGCTTGACCCGGAATCTCATACTTTATCTTTGTTGTTGGGTTAAATGGATTGGGATAATTCTGCTCAAGTGTAAATTCTGTTGGTGAAGTTATTTCTACTTCAACTGTGTTTGAATATTCAAAATTTCCATCAAAATCAATTTGTTTTAATCTGTATTGATATTTTCCAGATGAAAGATTTTCATCAGTGAAAGAATAACTCTTTGGTTCAGTAGTGGTCCCGAACCCGGGAACGAAAGCAATTTGATTCCAGTCCTGATTGCCGACTGAAGACTGAGGACTGCCGACTTGTTTTCTTTCTATCTCAAACCCGCTGTTATTTGTCTCCGTTGCTGTTTGCCAGTTTAGCGAAACTGCGTTTCGCTCTACAGTTGCTGTGAAGGAGGTTAGTTCGACGGGTATGATGTCTGGTGCAATGCGAACAATATAAGCTTGATAATAAGGTCCAGTTAAATCATCACGATATCCAGCAACAATGTAACCCCCATCAGAAGTTTGTTTAACAGAAGTGCCCACATCAGCTAATGGCGAAACAGGTCCGGAAATTTTGGTTTTTGGAAATTCCCAAGGGAAGGTTTTATCCCACAACATATTTCCTAAGGAATCAGTTTTTATTATCCACATTAAACCAAGTCCGTCGAATGGTCGCCCTTGCCCGGTAATGATATATCCACCATCAAGTGTTTGCTGGACCGAGTAGCCTTCGTCAGAGTCGTTATCGTAATCAAAAGATCTTGTCCAAATTTCGTTTCCCAACGAATCAGTTTTAACAATATATAAATCTGGCAAACCACCAAGAGAAAGTAATGTGCGACCAACACAAATAAATGAGGATTTGTTTGTGATACCATGTGAATAAAATCTTTGTGTCAATTCTCCACCAAAGTATTTTGACCAGCTTGAATCTCCGATCGAAGTTAACTTTAACAACCAAGCATTAAATCCAGCTGAAAAATTTAAATAAGCATATCCCGCTAATGAATATGTTCCATCCGCAGAAGAACTTATTGAATACAAATATTCTGGGTTGGATGTAGAAATAAATTTCTCCCAAATTAATTCACCGGATTCATTAATCTTAATAATCATCCCATCTGGGGTCTCTGGAAAAGCATTTTTCTCTCCAGCAATAACAAATCCGCCATCCAAGGTAATATCAACAGACCAAGCATAATCATTATTCTCCCCACCAAATGTCTTTGTCCAAAGTGTATCCCCGATAGAGTCAATCCGTATGACATAAAAATCAAATTCACCTACACCATAAGAGTTAGTTGTGCCCGCAATAATAAATCCTCCATCTTCTGTTTTCTTTAATGAGTAGCCATAGTCTTCCCCGCCACCCCCATAGGTTTTTGTCCACAAAGTGTCTCCATCGGAATTCAATCTTAAAAACCAAATGTTATAACTTGTAAGCGGTATTGATTTAGTATACCCCACAGCTGCAAATCCACCATCGTACAGTTCAACGATATCATATGCAACATCTATACTATCTCCGCCATATTGTTTTGTCCAGAGAGTATCTGGTTCTTGGGCAAGCGATAAATCAACAGAGACAAATAAAAAACATTATGTAAAAGAAGCGAAATATTTTAGTGTTTCTCATTTTGTTCTCCCTTCTCTTAATCTTCAACATAAACTAAGTTGTGATCCACACAAAACGGATCTTGCCACTCCGTCCCAATTTTCCAAGTATTAGTCCCATATTTTACCGCGGTGGGCGCAGTATCATATTCACCAACGGGACATTGTGTTGTATCAAAACCAACCTGACAAATAAAAATATTACTATTAATTATCCCCTTTGTTCCTGAATCATAAAATTCAATTCTAAATGGCCGTCTTGTTGGGTCCAAACCAACAATCGTACAATTTTGAACATCAGAATAAAATTCACCATTGGCGAGGTCATTACTTTGTGTTATTCCTATTCCTTTTCCACCCGCTATGTAACTATTATAAACTCTTAACCTTGGTTTCTCTACTGCACCGTCTATAAATCCTGCTTCTATCCCGGATTTCTTGGGAAAATTTGTACTGACATAACAGTTATTAACTGTCAATCTGCCTGCCTTGTATATTCGTAGTCCACTTTCCTGTTCATAGTAAATATCAGGGTTTCTGAATACGTGTATCCCATCTCCTTGATGTTCTGCTCCTGGCAGGTCTATTCCTGTTGAGTCAATTGAAGAGGATTCAATCAGCACATTATATCCTGCAACCTGTACACCATCCCAGCCTGAGTTTCTGATATTTGAATTTCTTAGTGTTGCATTATCTCCAAACAACTTTATTCCGCCAGGTGATAAAATTTCTTGGTGCGGTGGTCCAATTGGTGCTCCCCAGGCTGCCCATCCGCTGGTATCAGTTCTAGTGTTATCTCCAATAAAACCACCAGAGGTTGAATTAACTCTTAACCCGAACCAGCGGAATCTTTTTATTTGCATGTCTTTAATTTAATGTCAAAAGATTGTATTTAAATTCAATACAGCTCATACTCCAATTAAGAGTGTCGCTTATTTCTCCACCGCCTACAAAAATTGTGGTTGGAATCTCTGGTGTGCCAAGCACACTTCCGATCAAGGCAGAGTTATTCAGATTGTTCAGGTTAATATCACCGGTATAAAAAACTGAAGCAGAGAAATAATAATTTGTGTTAGAAGCAGCATTCATCTTAAAATCCTCGATAGAGTAAGCGTTACTCCAACTTGAACCTGAGTGATCACCAGTACCATTCGGGGTTACATATTTAGCAATTGGTGGGAGAGAGTACACTGTGTTATCTCCCAATAAATTGGAATTGGTGTTATTATAATTAGCAGCTATAAAACAATAGACTGCCGCAAAGAACAGAACCGAACGAACAACAAATATTTTCATCAGAACCTCCTGAAAATATTACTTAAACAATATTAAATAAGGTTTTCATTTCCCTCAGAATCACTGATAAACTTTTTGAAAGAAACATTTTACAAAGATGAATGGAAAAAGTCAAGAAGCAGTTCAACCAGCTTTGCTCTTTAAGGATTATGAGTTTAATTTTGGACTGCAAACAACAAGGCAATTAATATGAACAAACTTGAATTACTAAAAGTAGAAGATATTTTTGGGAATAGGCTGAAGAAGTTCCAAAAGCTTATGCAGCATAAAATCAGAGAAATTCTTCTCGTTTCCAGTATCTATGATAATTATTTATTCGAGGAGGATGGAAGACTCTATGAGCTTATTCGGCAGGAATATCAAACGTTAAACTTGAGCCACGCACCGGAAATCACTCACGTTACAACCGGACTTGAAGCGATAGAACTTCTGACAAATGAAAGCACCTTTGATTTAATTATCACCACCCTTCATTTAGATGATATGCACGTAATTAAATTTGCGCAGATGATAAGGCAGGCAGGCATCAATCTGCCAATAATCCTTCTGGCTTATGACAACCGCGAACGAAAGGAATTGGTTTATAATTATGACACAGCGATTTTTGAAAAAATATTTATTTGGAATGGCGACTATCATCTTGTAATGGGAATTGTAAAATATGTTGAAGACAAGCTGAATGTAGAAAACGATGTTTTGAATATTGGAGTGCAAACTATAATTCTTGTTGAAGACAACGTGAAATTTTATTCAACTTATCTTCCTTTAATTTACACGGAGATTTTCAAACAGTCACAAAGACTGATTTCCGAAGGGATAAATCTTAAGCACAAATTTTTAAGAATGAGAGCACGCCCAAAGATTTTATTGGCTACAACATTTGAAGAAGCATGGGGTTATTTTGAAAAATATAAAGAGCACATCCTCGGAATTATTTCCGACAATAATTTCAGACACAACGGGGCTAAAGATCCGGAAGCTGGATTAAAATTTGCAAAGCTGGTAAAAAGCCAGCACAAAGATATTCCGATCGTCATTCAATCTTCAAATGCTGAAATAGCCGGTCCGGCAAACGAAATTGGCTGTTCTTTCATTCAAAAAAATTCCCCCAGCCTGCTTCATGATTTAAGAGATTTTATGATGAATAATTTTGGCTTCGGTGATTTTATTTTTCAAACACCGGATGGAAGAGAAGTAGGGAGGGCAAAAAATATTTTTGAAATGATGGAAATGCTTAAATCAGTCAGCGACTCAAGTCTGTTCTATCATGCTGAAGGCAATCATTTTTCTAAGTGGCTGAAAGCCCGAACGGAATTTTGGCTTGCGCATCAATTAAGACCAAAGAAAGTTACGGAGTTTAAAAATGCAGATGAACTTAGAAATCTTCTTTATAAATCCTTAAAAGAATATGTTGAAATAAGACAGCGCGGAGTGGTTACTGACTTCAGCAAAAAATTATTTGATCCAAAAAATAGTTTTTCCAGAATAGCCGGCGGATCGCTCGGTGGAAAAGCAAGGGGGTTGGGATTTATTAATTCCTTGATTTACAATTATAACATCAGGAATAAATTTGAGGGGGTGGAAATCACAGTTCCTTCTGCCGTTATTATCGCAACAGATGTATTCGATCAATTTATTCAGGAAAATAATTTAGAATCATTCGCGCTAAATGAATCTGACGATTTAAAGATTACACAAAAGTTTATTGAGGCTTCTTTCTTCCCGCAGGATGTGATCGAAAAACTATCTGATTTTCTTGATTTCGTTCATGAACCATTGGCAGTACGTTCGTCAAGTTTGCTTGAAGATTCGCAGTTTCAGCCTTTTGCCGGGGTCTATCAAACCTATATGATTCCTAACAGCAATTCTGATAAAAACATCAGACTTGATGAACTGCTTCAATCAATCAGAAGTGTTTACGCTTCAACTTTTCATCGAATGGCGAAAGATTATATGAAAGCCACTTCGTACAGATTAGAAGAAGAAAAAATGGCAGTGATAATTCAGAAACTTGTGGGTGCAAAAAGAGAAGAACGCTTTTATCCTGATTTTGCAGGGGTTGCGAAGTCTTATAATTTTTATCCCGTCCCCCCGCAAAAATCAGTTGATGGAATAGCGCTCGTTGCCCTTGGCTTGGGCAAAACAGTTGTTGAAGGAGGAAACACTGTCCGCTTTTGTCCAAAGTACCCGAAACATCTTTTGCAATTTTTTTCTACTAAAGAAACAATAAGAAACGCGCAACAAGATTTTTATGCGCTTGATCTTAATGGAAAGTTGAACCACCATCCCGATCGCACCGAAGATATACTTGTAAAAAAATATGATCTAACACAATCTGAAACAGATGGAACTCTTTATGCAGTTGGATCAACATATTCGCCCGAGAATGATTCGGTTTATGAAGGTATTTCTCGCAGCGGAATGCGTGTGGTTACATTTGCGCCGATTCTAAAACACAAAATGTTTCCCCTCGCAGAAATACTTGAACTACTGCTTGAGCTTGGTACGTGGGGGATGGGCGTTTCGGTTGAAATAGAATTTGCAGTTAATTTAGATGTTCCCGAAGGTAAGCCAAAAGAATTTGCCATGCTGCAAATGCGACCATTGGTTATAAGCCGCGAAGCAGAAGAGTTGAATGTTGAAGAATTAGACGAATCAAAGCTTATCTGTCATAGCCAGCAAGTATTGGGCAATGGTGCAATCAATGATCTTCATGATATAATAATGATTGATATAAATAAATTTGACCGATCTAAAACTAAAGAAACAGCTTACGAAGTAAGCCAGTTGAATGCGAAGCTGGTTTCAGAAAAGCGCCCGTACATTTTAATCGGCGTAGGCAGGTGGGGGTCGCTTGATCATTGGCTTGGCATACCCGTAACCTGGGATCAGATTTCGGGAGCGGCAGCTATAGTTGAAGCTGGCTTCAAAGATTTAAATGTTACCCCCTCGCAAGGATCGCACTTTTTTCAGAACATTACTTCGTTTCGAGTTGGATATTTTACCGTCAGTTCTCTGAGTCACCAGGGATTTATCGACTGGGATTGGCTGCTCGAAAAAAAACCGTTGGAAGAATTAAACTATGTTAAACACTTAAGGTTTGATAGCTCGATCACTGTTAGAATTAATGGGCACAAAAATAAAGGAATAATTCTGAAACCAGGAATGTGATTGTGCAAATTAAATAATCATTCTCAATTGAATTCAGTTTGATTCAATTTGTTTATCATAAAATTGCTTAAAATTTTTCAATGCCTGAAAAATTGAATTTGCAATTTTCTGTTGTCCATCTTTTGACTTAAGAAATGCCGCATCATTTGTATTAGATAAAAATCCTGTTTCAATTAGAACATTCGGCATTGAAGCCCCCACCAACACATAGAAACCTGCTTGCTTAATTCCACGAGATGACAACTTAAGATTTGCTGTTAATTGTTTGTCAAGCATCTCGGCAAACTTTTCCGAATACTTCATATAAGTAGAGTGCGCCATATTTACTAATATGAAATTTTCATCAGTCAGTTTTTGATAGCGATTGGGATTCTCTTCATATTGAATCACACTATTTTCACGTTCGGCAATTGTAATGGCTTCCTGAGTTCTGCCGGGGCGAAGCAAATAAACTTCAAATCCTTCCGCATCAGAAGGTTTCTTAGGTGTAGAATTGCAATGAATGGAAATAAAAATTTTACCGTCATTTTCATTGGCTATTTTTCCGCGCTTGTAAAGATCAACCTGGGTGTCAGTCTTGCGGGTGTAAACTACCTTTATATCTTTCATGTTTTCCTCAAGCAATTTGCCGAGTTTTAGAGCAACACTTAGATTAACATCTTTTTCTTTAACCCCCCCGACCCCAATTGCGCCCGCATCAACACCACCATGACCGGCATCAATCACAACAACATCAAATATCCATTTCTCTTTATCTTTTTCAGATTTGCCTTCAAAGATTTTATTATGAAGAGTAATTTGAACATCATCGCTGTTTTCAACATCTAAGACATCACTTGCTGTAAATTCTTTTCCAAGTCTAAAATAAATCTCGCAGTCTGCTCCAACATTTTTAGATGATATTGATTTAACTAACCCTTTTCCCCCGGTGAAGTTTAGTTTAGAAGTGTCGACGGCTACTTTTCTAAATGTAATTGTCAAAACATCGTCTTTAAATGAACTTTTGTACGATGGAATTCTTTTATTGGATTTAATAGTAACAAGAGTTCCGTTCGTCTTTTGATCCATTGAAAAACCAAAAACATTAAAGCTGCCTGGAGTAGAAATAACTGTCGGTTCATTTTCGTTTGGTGTTTCGTCTTTAATGATTATCTGGTTGGGTTTTGTAAAATCAATTTTTTTGTTCAATAAAGTGCCAAGCAAGCCAGCCACATATTTAGCAGGGATATAAATGTGTCCTTTGATAAGATAGGTTGAAGTGGGGAGTTGTATAATGTTGGTGCTATTATCTTTTTTTGATGTAAAAATTATGTAAGGATTTCGCGCAGAAATTTTTACTGAATAATAATCAGATTTAAGTTCAATTTTCCCTGCACCCTCGTTAATAAAATAGTTTAATGAAACCGCTTCAGCGAAACTTTTTGCAGAAAAATAAAAAGTACCCTGCCTTTCATACGCTGGGATATATAAAATCCCCTTGCTCGTTTGAATTATAAATTGTTCGTCTTCCTGAGCAAGAAGTGTTGATGCAAAAAGTAAAACAAAAAAACAGAACTTAAATAAACTCATTTTGAATGAATCGCTTAACCAATGAAGGGAAAGAAAAAGCCCGATTTCTTTTTATACGTAGTAAATTTTTCTCCAAAATATTTATTGTGAAGTTTATCTTCTAGAGCGGCACGCATAATCAAAATCGGGATTTCAATTATTGCCAGAGGCAGAACGACATAAGACATAACCGCAAGCCCGCTGCCAAGATCCAATAGTATTTGTGAAAGATATTGGGGGTGGCGAATGACCGAATAAATTCCGGTTGTAACAAGTTGATGATTCCTTTTAATTACAACCTCCTGCGAATAATTGTCGCTAAGTTTTTTAAAGGAAAGAATCTGCAGCCAGCTAAAAATTAGATAAACAATAAGCCCAATAAGGCGCGGGGTTTTTAACTCTTCAGAATATTCTAAAGTACCAATCTGAAAAACTCCAAATATTAATGCAAGTAAGGTGAAAGAAGAAACAACCAGAGGAAATTTTTGAAGAAATGTTTTTGGCTTTTCTCTTACTTCGGTCAGAGTAGATTTTAAATTTTTATTGGCGGTTGAAAAATTGGCTGCGAATGTTGCGATTACATTTAGTCCCGCAATGATATTTATTGGATCCATAATTTTCTAATGTTATCAGTTTGCTGAATAAATTGAATTAAAAATTAACTAAGTTTTCTTCCGTGACGCTGCATTATTTCAACCCACTCCTTTTCGCTTATTTGTTCCGATTCTTCAATAAGCATAATGGGAATGTCCTTTTCTATTCGATAACGGCGTCTTGTAGCTTTATCCGTTGAAACAAGCGTATCTCCATCTAACACGAGATCTGCTTTTGTTTCCGGGCAGCAGAGCATTTCTAATAATTCTTTACTAATCATTTTTAACTTTATTTTTTTTGATTGTTAAGTTAATTCATTGAAGCGAAAAAACTTCAACGGAAATTTTAAGTAAGAAAAATCATTTATACTTCAACTCGGTCTCTTAAACTACTTTACAGTCCCCGGTTAAAAAAAAATTGTTTTTTAGCCAATGAGTAAGTAAATTTTAAATGTTTAATCAGAGTGACACTAAATCCAAATAACTATTTATCAGTTTCTAGGAGTAATTATGAGAAAATTTTTCAGCTATGTGGGAATTTTTTTGGGGATTCTGATCGTTGCTATTGTGGGATTATTAATTTACTTCAACTTTAATTATCCCGATGTTGACCCGCCAAGAAATATTAAAGTTGAATCAACACCCGAAAGAATTGCCCGTGGAGAATACCTTGCGAAGAACGTAACGATTTGTCTTGATTGTCATTCTACGCGGGATTACTCTAAATTTTCTGCCCCAATCGTTCCGGGTTCAGACGGAAAGGGTGGAGAAGGGTTTTTGGAAAAATATGGTTTTCCCGGAAATATTTATAGTAAAAATTTAACCCCTGCTGCAATTGGAAATTGGACCGATGGAGAATTAATCCGAGCGATTACATGCGGGGTAAATAAAGATGACAAAGCATTATTCCCTTTAATGCCTTATCTAAATTACAATCAACTTTCGGAAGAAGATCTTTATTCGATAGTTGCATATCTCAGAACTTTAAAACCAATTGAGAATCAAGTCCCTGAAACGGAATTAAATTTTCCTTTGAATCTGATTGTAAAAACTATTCCGGTGAAATCTTATGAACCAAAAAAATCTATAGACACAACAGATGTTTTAAATTATGGCAAATATTTATTCACAATTGCAAGCTGCGCAGATTGTCATACACAATCGGAAAAGGGGGAGCCATTGCCAGGAATGTATTGTGCTGGTGAAATGGAATTTCCTCTGCCGGGTGGAACACTTCGATCTTCTAACATAACTCCCGATATCGAAACAGGAATCGGTTCGTGGTCTCTTGAACGTTTTCTCGACAGATTTAGAATCTACAGAAATCCCGAATCAATTATTGACGTTACCCCGACTGACTATAATACTATTATGCCAATGACTTTTTATGCTGGAATGACCGATAAAGATTTATCTGCAATTTATACCTACATGCAAACCCTTAAGCCTGTTAAAAATAAAGTAGAAAGATTTTCTGCTAAAAAGTAATTTTGTTTCTATCCTGCCGGTTTGAAGTTGGGAAAGTTTATGATAAATTTCTAATAAAAAAATCCGGCAGGAATTATTAAAATGAAAATTGAAAAATACTTAGCTCATCAACATTCAAAATTTAAAATTTCAGAATTCAAAACTGACGACACAGATAAATTTAATTCTAAGAACGAGGCTGCTGAAATTCTTGAAGAAAACGTTAAAAAAATGTCAGAGCTTCAGGATAAACTTTATGCGCAGGATAAATATTCTTTACTTTTAATTTTTCAAGCAATGGATGCCGCCGGCAAAGACGGCACCATCAAACACGTTATGAGCGGGTTGAATCCTCAGGGCACACAAGTTTACAGCTTCAAGCAGCCTTCGGCAGAAGAAATTGATCATGGTTATCTTTGGAGGATCAACAAGGCTTTGCCCGAAAGGGGGCGGATTGGTATTTTCAATCGTTCGCATTATGAAGAGGTTTTAATAGTACGAGTTCATAATTTGATCGCATCATCAAAACTGCCAGAAAAATTTATAGATAAAAATATCTGGCAAAGGCGGTTTGAACATATAACAAATTTTGAAAAATATCTTTACGAGAACGGAACAGTAATCTTAAAATTCTTTCTTCACATTTCTAAAGAAGAACAGAAAAAAAGATTTCTCGAACGGATTGATAACCCAGCAAAGAACTGGAAATTTGCGATGGGCGATATTGAAGAAAGAAAATATTGGGACGAATATCAAAAATGTTATGAAGAAGCAATCGCCGCAACAAGCAAAGACTGCTCTCCGTGGTTTATAATTCCTGCCGATAAAAAATGGTTTGCGAGGCTTCTTGTTTCAGAAATTATTGTTGAAACATTAAAGAAACTAAAACCGGAATATCCCGAGCTCACGGATGAGCAAAATAAAGAATTACTTAACGCGAAAAATATTTTAACGGGCGAAAAAAATATTTAAGCAAAGAGTTCCTTTATTTTTTCAGCAGGTCGGGCAAGAATTGCTTCATCACCAATCTCAACAATTGGTCTTTGAACAAGAGCAGGATTTTTAATCATCAAGTTTATAATTTCGTCGTCAGATAGATTTTCTATTTTCCCCTTTAGATTTTTATAGGCGTCTTCATTCTTACGAAGTAATTCCAAAGGTTTCATTTTTAAGCTTGGTTAACAATGACTTTAGTTTGGATTTCGAAAAGGGTTTTATGTAATAGTTTACTTTTTCAAAATCCACTCCCATTTCTTTCAAAATATTAACTGTTTTTCTGCAAGTTGTACAAGTTGGTTTTTCATAAATAATAATTTTTTTCACTTCTGCTCCATTAAGTAATATTACTTTTGAAGATAAAAATAATATATTTGCAGGAAAGAAAATTGCTGCAGATAGCAAAGATCAAATCAGCCGATTTTTTTCTATAAAACAAAGTGGATTTATTAGAGCAACTTATCAGCATTTATTATGAAAATTTACAATTATCTTTTAGATATAATTAAAACCAAGGGTGCAGCACATTTGGTTCTGTTGGATCCAGACAAAGTGAATAGCAATAAATTATCGGGTCTTTTAGATGGCTGTGCCGCCGGCGGTGTTGATGGTTTGCTTATCGGAGGAAGTCTGATGATGAATGGAGATTTCCAGTCTTTCTTAAAAGAAGTAAAAGCACACACAAAAATCCCAACGATTATTTTTCCGGGAAGTGTCAATCAGGTTTCAGAATTCGCAGACGCAATTTTGTTTCTTTCGGTAATCAGCGGGAGAAACGCCGACCATTTAATCGGCAGGCATGTTATTGCTTCACCCTTAATAAAGAAAAGTGGAATTGAACCGATTTCAACAGGCTACATTTTGATTGAATCCGGAGTAACAACAACTGCAATTTACATGAGCGGAAGTCTTCCAGTGCCTCGAAACAAACCCGAAATAGCTGCTGCAACCGCATTAGCCGCCGATTATATTGGGATGAAATTGGTTTATCTCGAAGCCGGAAGCGGTGCCGATAATCCTGTACCAAACGAAATGATAAAAGCTGTTTCTGAATACTGTTCTATTCCGGTAATTGTAGGAGGGGGAATCAAAACTCCCGAAACTGCTCGCGAAAAAGTTAAACACGGTGCATCCATTATCGTCACCGGAAATTTCTTTGAGAAAGAAAATAATTGGAATTTCATTAGAGAGTTTGCTTCTGCGGTACATCATAAGTCACCGATTGAAGTTTAATTAGATTGAAATTGTATAATTACATTTTTAAGTTATGTTTAGTTAATTGTTTTATAAAGAATGAATAAAATTGGTCAAATAGAAATTATTGTTAAGGGGTTTAAAGGTAATGTTGAGGTTACACCGGACAATTATGACATAAAAGATATTGTAGATATTCTACAGAATGTTGAAAGTTTGCTTTTCCCAAATAATAAAAAAGAACGACCTATTATTAGTTATGACATTGAAAAAGGTTCAGTAAAGCATATCATCAAAACTTCTATGCAGGCTATTTTAGGTTTTAATGCAATACTTTTTCAAGTTCAAAATGATAACTCAATCGATTTTCTCGAAATTCAAACAGCAAAAGCATTCGAGTTTTTTCAAGAATCAGCACAAAAACAAAATTTTGAATTCACTATTTCAACTTCAATTCAAAACACTTCTCAAATTGTAATTAATAAGGATACTAAGCTACATCGTTCTGAAGAGGTTTGGGCAGATGCAGAATTTTATTTTTATGGAGTTATTATTGATGCTGGTGGTAAGTTAAAAGCTAATATTCATTTAGATACAAAAGATTATGGTTTGTTAAAAATAGATGCATCTAAAGAGGTTTTAGCGGAGTACGAATCTAATCCATTGTATAAATCATTTGGTGTAAGAGCTCTCGGCAAACAAAATATTAAAACTGGTGAATTAGATAAAAGTGAATTGAAACTTGTAGATATAATTGATTACAATCCATTATATAAAGAAGACTACATTAAGTCGTTAATTAAAAAAGCTAGAAATAGCTGGGGAAATGTTAAAGATGCAGATGAGTGGTTAAGTAATTTGAGGGGCTATGGATAGTAAAAATATTCTTCTCGATACAAGTTTTTTTATTCGTCTCTTAAATGATAATGATTTGCTTCATTCAAACACATTAGAATATTATAAGTATTTCTTAGAAAAACAATTTATTCTAAAATGTTCAACTATTTCAATTTCTGAATATTGTGTTAAGGGACAATTAGAAGAATTGCCTTTAAAAGATATTCAAATTGTCCCTTTTAATATTAATCATGCACAAAAAGCTGGAGAATTTGCAAGGATTATTTTTGAAAACAAAGGTAAACTTGAAGCAGAAAAAAGGAACATTATTCCCAACGATACAAACCTATTTGCTCAAGCAGAAATAGAAAAAGAAATTACCACATTTGCAACTTCTGATGAGGAATGTTTAAAGATTTATACTTTGTTAAAACAAAACTACAATTTAAATTTTGACACAATTAATATTCGACAACCCTTCAACGAAACCTTTGGTTTGCTTGACTTGAAATAGCAAATATTAAATCATTATGGACCCACAAAAATTTATTATTGATTCATTGAACGAAAGTTCTGAAACAAAGCTTAAAATTAAAGATCAGCTTGCTGATGAAATTTTAAAAGCTGTTGATATACTTGTTTCTGCCTATAAAGACGGCAACAAACTTTTGCTTTGCGGCAATGGTGGCAGCGCTGCAGATTGCCAGCATATAGCTACAGAATTGATGATTAGATTGAGTCATCATATTCAGCGCCCCGCACTTCCCGCAATAGCACTCACAACAGACACATCAAATCTGACTGCAGGCGGAAATGATATTGGATTTGAAAATGTTTTTGCAAGAAATGTAGAAGGACTCGGAAATAGGGGGGATGTTCTTCTGGCAATTTCAACGAGCGGCAACTCGCCAAATGTAGTTAAAGCAGTGGAAATGGCTCATTCCAAAGGAATGAAAGTATTTGGTTTCCTTGGCGGTAACGGAGGCAAATTAAAATCTGTGGTTGATCTTCCTTTAGTGGTTCCGTCGTCAAACACTCAAAGAATACAGGAAGGACACATTACTATCGCTCACATTATTTGCGAGCTTGTTGAAGATAAATTATTTGATGACAAGAGTTAAATAAACTTCTTAGAAATTTGTTTTAATTTCGCTTCCAATCAATTCTATCCCCAACCCGAATGTTGTGCCTTTCTGTAAATCCCGCGACAACTTCAACCACATACATCGCCGGCTTGGAGGAGGGATAAGTTTGGTCGGAAAGCTTAGTTGTGTTTCTATGAATCGTCACGATTTCTTTTGCTGCATTAATAAACATCATATCCAGTGATATCAAAGTATTTCTCATCCAGAAAGAGAGAATTTGTTCATCCGGAAAAATGAAAAGCATTCCCTGATTTTCTTTCATCTCAATTCGCTTCATCAATCCCAATTCTCTTTCATATTCGTTATCGGCAACCTCGAGATCAATTTTAGTTTTTGATGTTCCGAGTGAATCACTAAAACTAAGCTCACCTTCTTTAGTAAAATTATAATAATCCATTTTGGGTTTATCTTCTTTAAAAAAATTGTTATAGATAAAAAATCCCGCAGCAGCAATTAAAAGAATCCCTCCAACAATTTTTTGTGTTGACATTTTATTTGAAGTTTGTTTTTGTTTCTTTTGGGGCATAGTTAAATTTCCGATATTTGTGAAAGGCAAATATAAACAATCCGATTTTTAAATTGATCCGAATAATTGAGCGACGAAAAATAGAAGTAAACGAATCTCAACAAAAGATGATAATCAGCGGTTGGGGAAAAGACGCGCTTGAAAAGTCTGATGTTGAAAAAATAACTTATCTATCAGATGGACTAAAAGTAAAAGGATATATTGCATATCCCAAAGACGATTCAAAAAAATATCCGTGCATTATCTGGTGCAGAGGCGGGTTTGGAAATAAAGGAGCGATTGATAAATTTACTGCACGCGGAATGTTTGGTCATATTGCAAGTTTGGGCTATTGTGTTTTTACAAGTCAATATCGCGGAAATGATGGAGGTGAAGGGCACGACGACTTTGGCGGCGATGATTTAAATGATGTTCTAAATCTTATTCCTCTTGCTGGTGAAATTCCACAAGCAAATAGAAAAGTATGGGGAATAGAAGGTTGGAGCCGCGGTGGAATGATGACCTATCTTACTTTAACCCTCTCAGATATTTTTAAAGCTGCAATTATCGTAGGGGGAATTTCAGATCTTAATGGCGACTCCAACAGTTTTATGAACAGGCTTTATGAAAATAAAACTTCTGAGCTTGACCGAAAAGAATTGAGGGAAAAATGTGAGATAAGATCAGTTATAAATTTTCCGGAAAAACTTTCTGCTTCTACTAATTTACTTTTAATACACGGCACAGCAGATGAAACAGTCTCACCGCAGAACTCACTTGATCTTTCATCAAAGCTGCTTCAACTAAAAAGAAATTTTCGATTGGTTATGTTGGAAAGTGGGGATCATTTCTTAAAATCCTACCGCAAAGAAGTTGATGAAATGAGAAAGCACTGGTTTGGGAAATATTTGAAATGACATTTTAGCATTGTAAGAGTCTGTTGATTAATTGTAATTTTACAATTAAAAATCTATCTGTAAATAATGAACAAACCAATTTCGAACGAAGAACTTTTTCTTCAGCTTGTGCTTCAAAACCAGCAAATGGCAATGATATCTATGGGGAAAACTCAAAATCCACTTACGCAAAAGCTCGAACCTAATTTAGAATTCGCAAAAATTACAATTGACATGCTCGATATGATCGTCGAAAAGACAAAGGGAAACTTATCTGATTATGAATCGAAATTAATTACCGAAGTTATTCGCGATTTGAAATTAAATTATGTTGAGGCAACAAAAAGCAAATAAAATGACTCTTGGAGTAATTGCAAATATCACCAAAGAAAATGTTGCAAATGTAGTTTCAACATTTATTGAAAAGCTTCAAAAAAACAAGCTTGATTATTTATTAAGCTCTGATCTTTGGAAATTCAGAAAACATTTTACAATTAAAATTCCGAAGCAAAATTTTCTTACGGATAAAAAACTTTGTGAACTGAGCGATATAATTATTTCAATCGGCGGCGATGGAACAATGCTTGCAACCGCTTTCAACGCACAGTTTTTTGATAAGCCGGTTCTTGGAGTGAATCTTGGGAAGCTCGGTTTTCTCGTCGAAGCAAACATCAATCAGATGGATGAAATTATTAAAGAAATCAAATCTAAAAAATATTCGATTGAGGAAAGAATAGTCATAACCGGGAATTGCACGGGTCATAAAATAGAAAAACTATACGCAATAAATGATCTGGTAATTGATAAAGGTGCCTGGCCTAAAATGATTGAGCTTACTATAATTGTTGATGGAGAGTATGTAACAACTTTTTCTGCCGACGGATTAATTATTGCAACTCCAACTGGGTCAACTGGTTATTCTATTTCTTCCGGCGGACCAATCGTAAGTCCCAAAGCAGACGTAATTACGCTTTCTCCAATTTCGCCGCATAGCTTAACTATTAGACCATTGGTTTTACCAAGCAATCAGGAAATAATTATTCGGGCGAATTCACTGTATAAAGAAATCCAGATCAATTGTGATGGACAAAGAGTTTTTGCTTTTCCCCCACCATTTGAAATTAAAATTAATAAAAGTAAAACCCCGCTTAAGCTTGTTCACACATCATTAACCAGTTACTTCGAAACACTTCGCAACAAGCTGCTTTGGGGAATTGACCTTCGTAGAAATTCCTTGGATAGAAAAGGAGAGTAATTATGAAATTATTTTTCGCAATCGTAGTTCTTTTTACGCAAATAGTTTTTTCTCAAGCGAAAAGTGAAATAACCAAAGATGAGAAAACAGGCAAACCAATGCTGCTTGGAGAAGTAACCCGCGAAGCATTTGAAGACACAAACTTTATTTGGTTTGATAATGAATATTCTGAATATAGAGTTGATACTGCTTCGATTAACGGGCTTGAAGAAAAAATTTCAAAATTTAATTTTAAAATTATTTTAGGAACCTGGTGTGAAGACAGCCAGATGTTTGTGCCGCGGTTGATAAAAATTTTTGATAAGCTCAACCTTCCGGAAAAAAACTATTCTCTAATCTGCGTTGATCGAGAGAAAGAAGGATTGACAAGCGAAGTTGATAACCTCGATATTCAACTAGTGCCAACTATAATAATATATTCCGAAGATGTGGAGATTGGACGAATAGTTGAATCTCCCCAGGAAAATCTCGAAAAGGACATAGTTCGTCTCATAGCTAAACAGAAATTCTGATACTTAATGGTTCAACAGAAAAAAAAAATTATTTTGTCTTTGAGATTGTCATTCTTTTCATATTTTGCGCACTAATTATTGTAAAAGTTTTTTACGATAAGCTCTGGACTCACAATGGAAAAATTTCCTTCGTTCGCTTTAGATGAGTTTCATTTCAAATGCACTGCTTAAATAAATAACAAACATCATTATTAATATTTAAATTGGAGAAAGTATGAATCGTGTATTCTCTTTTGTTTTCCTTTTCTCTGTGCTATTTGTGCTAAATAGCAACTTACAAGCTCAGTTTAGCGATGAACGTATGTGGAGCACTCAAATTCGCCCCACCGGTGAATTTTTTGACGTTCCTCAAAGCGCAATTGATTATGTCCATCCCAATTCAGATCCAAGAGTTTTTTCTACACCTCTTGGTACCGTTGTAATTGATCCTAACTTTCGGGTGTTCCCAAGCACTTACACTCAAAGCGAAACTCCTATTACAAGGCATCCAACAAATTCAAACATTATGTATGGATCCTCTAACTCAGTTAAGATAAGCCCCTTCACAATCAGCGAGGGATTATACTTAACAACAGATGGCGGAACTACCTGGTTTGGAAATGATAAAACTCTATCGAACCCAACAACAAATCACGGCGGCGATCCCGCTCCAGGCATTGATGCAAATGGAAGACTTTATATGTCCCATTTAGGATATACTACTGTCGGTATGTTTGTTACCAATTCTTCCGACATGGGTACAACATGGTCAAATGATTACACAATTGTTTCAGGCTCACAAGATAAAAATCATACGGTAGTTGATAACATTCCAACGAGTCCTTACTTTGGAAGAGTATATGTAAGCTGGTCAAGGTTTACATCGGCTGCCCCACCCATTGCTGTTTCTTACACGACAAACAGCGGAACAAGCTGGAGTGCTTCTGCAAATATCAACACTCCTCCTGCCGGTCATTACTCCCAGGGAGTTAACGGCGCTATCGGACCTAATGGCGAAGTTTATATGGTATGGCAAAACCCAATTACAGGAGGTAACTACACCGGTGATTATATGGGATTTGGAAAATCTACAAACGGCGGCGCCACATGGACAGTAAACAATAATATTTACGATTGTAATGGAATCCGCGGATACTTATTTCCTACAAGTATAAGGGTTAATGATTTCCCGTGGATGGGAGTTGATGTTACTGGCGGTGCTCAGAATGGGTGGATTTATGTGGTTCATGCCGAAAAGAACTTAGCTCCTTCCGGTTCAGATGCTGATATTATTTTACACCGCTCTACCGATGGCGGAACAACATGGTCTTCCGGCATCAGAGTTAATCAGGATGCTCTCAACAATGGTAAGGTTCAATACTGCCCTGCTCTCGTTGTTGGCGGCGATGGAAGTGTTAATGTGGTTTATTATGATAATAGAAATATAAGCACTGACTCTGCAACTGTTTATCTTTCAAGATCAACTGATGGTGGAAACACATGGACGGATTTGGAAGTAGCAGATCATCACTTCAAACCAAAACCGATCGCAGGACTTGCCGGCGGATACCAGGGGATTACATCGGTGTAACAGAAGCAAACGGAATTGTTTGGCCTTATTGGTGCGATGACAAATCTGGTATTTATCAAGCGTGGACTACCAAAGTTGATTTCAATGGCGTGGTTACAAACCCAAACATTGTTCCATCATTAACCGTTACACCCTCTTCTGGCAACGGTGTGTTTAGCGTGAATTTTTCAGCAACCAACAACGAAGTGACGCCTCAAACCTTCGGTCTTTGGTTAGAGGAAACCCTCCCTAACAATAGGATCAAATTAATTTATAACAAAACTATTACTGTTAATCCCGGGCAAACCTTTAGCGGAGTTAAAAACAAAAATTACTCGACCAAACCGCTAGGTATTTACACCTACACCTTACGAGTCGGGACTTACCCTTCAACCGTTTGGGCAAGCGACGTAAAGACTTACACCAAAACTGTGATTGAATTAAGCAAAGGTAATTCTGATGATGAATTGATTCCGGAAACAGCCGTGTTGGAATCAAATTATCCCAATCCGTTTAATCCATCAACCACAATTCGTTTTGGATTAAGCCAGGATGCTAATGTATCGTTGAAAATTTTTAACGCACTTGGTCAGGAAGTGGCTACATTAGTAAATGAATTAATGCGGGTTATTATGATGTTGTGTGGAACGGTAATGATAATTCCGGCAACCAAGTTACAAGTGGAATTTATTTTTATCGGCTGAACACAGGAAATTTTGTTGAAGTTAAGAAGATGTTATTGACGAAGTAAAATCAGACATAAATTTATATTTATAATTAAGGCAGCCTTATCCGTTCCTAAACGGAGTCTGCCTTTTTATATTTCCGCGTAACTCTTTTTTTGTATTGTATAAAGATTAAAATATTATTCAACCTTACTTTTGTAATTAAAAATTAATACAGCTATATTTTAAGTGTTCTTTCAATCAATCTTAAATAAAATTAAGGAGGTCAAGTATGAAAAAAGTTCTTTTTGTTTTGGCAGTGTTAGCTTTCTCGACAGCTTTAACTTTTGCCCAGGCTCAAGTTCAAAGTGGAATGTACTCGATAAACTATGAAACACCGGGTTACACGTTGGATAAGAATGAAGGCACAAGATCTTTCAGCCTTGAAGTAAACTTCTTAAAACCATTCGATGTAAAACCGGATGTAGTTTTATCAGTTACTCACATGGATGTTGATCAGGAGACCGCACTGAGATATAAAGTTGAAACTTCCGGTATTTCAAGAGACGGCTTTACTCTTAAGGTTACTACCTGGGGTAATTGCAAAATCTTTGGAATAAGCGGCAACTGGATGGCTCACTCAGAATAACTAAAATTATTCTTATCAATTAGGGTTGTTCTTTGAAATAGTAGAACAACCCTTTTGTTTTTTAAATTATTCAACAAACAACTTTGCTGTACGGAAAGTTCTTTTTAATTTGAATGTAGAGATAATTATCATTTACTAACCTTCATTTAGTTTTATTTCTTTGATACGATTCTTAAAATTATTCTCACTTGCAGTTCTTCTTTTACAAATTATCGGCTGCAATACAAACCCGCCGGATGTTCCGTCAATTCCATTAGTTGATACAGGAAAAGTAATTGTTACTTCAAACGTTGACAGCGCTTTAATATTTGTTGATGATATTTTTACGGGTAATTATTCTCCCGATACTTTAGAAATTTTCGCTGGCGAACATTCAATCAGGCTTGAAAAAGAAAATTACGTTTCTAAAAGTGAAATAATAACCGTTATTAAAAATGAAACGGTAAGTATTAATTTTGATCTCGAATTTGTTACGGTTAATAAAATTGTTTTGCTTGAAGATTTTGCGAACGTAAGCTGTAATCCATGTGTAACTTCGAATAAAATTATTTATTCACTCACTCATTACAACAACGGGCTTAAAGTAATTGCAATAAAATATCCGACAAATTTTCCTTCTCCGAATGATCCATTCTATCTTGCAAATACAGTTGATTGTAATGCACGAATGGGCTACTACAATATTTTTTCTGCCCCAACCACAGTAATTGATGGAATCGAAAAACCAATCTCGACAGACTCAAACGATGTGAAGCAAAAAATTAGTAGTAGAATGATGCAGGCGGCTCAGTTTCGTTTAACAGTTACAGACACACTAATCGGCAGCAGTTACAGCGTTCAAATTAAAGTTGACCTTCTTGATAATTCTAATATTGATTTTAATAGTCTTGTGATTCAAACAGTCGTGATTGAAGAATCAATTGAATTTGCAAATCCGCCTGGCTCAAACGGTGAAACTATTTTTTATGATGTGATGCGGGCAATGCTTCCTTCAAACCAAGGGGAATCAATTGCAGATATTGAAGTAACTGACAGCAAAGGAAATAACCCGACAAATTATGTTGAGTTCTCAATGGCAATCCGAAAAAATTAAAACAGTAGTTTTTGTTCAGGATAAAATCACAAAGGAAGTTTATCAAGTAGAAATTTCAAATTAAAATCAAAAATAAAATTAATTTATTCTTCATCACAGGAGATGTTGTTATGAAAAAAATTGTACTTTTAATTTCGCTGCTGGCAATTATATCAAACATAAACGCGTATGAAAAACAGTCGCTGGTTGAGCGATACACAAATTGTTCCTGCGGACCTTGCGCCGCACTGAATAATGCTTGGTATAATGCAACTACACAAGCGTTGGTAAATGCTGGTTTGATGACGCATATTGTTTACAACGTAAACTGGCCTTCCGAATATGACCCGATGTTTTTATTAAATGCAACTGATAATATCAGTCGCTGGACTTACTACGGCGTCAACTCAGTTCCCTGGGTAGATATTAATGGTACTACTTTCAACACCGGAAGCGGTGCGACTGCATTTACTAATGCTATTAATAGTGGAAATGCAGAGTATGCTCCTTTCAAAATTATTTTAACTCCCGAAAGATTTTCAAACAATGTTATTAATATTCATGTAAAAATCCTCCGCGACCCTACTGATAATACAGTGTTTGAGAAAACTAAATTAAGAGTTGCTTTAACAGAACGAGTTGTTGATTTTACATCACCACCCGGCAGCAATGGTGAAACAATGTTTTACAGCATAAGCAGAAAAATGCTTCCCGATGGGAAAAGGAACTGAGTTTGCTATACCAGCCCCGGGCGACTCGATTGAGATTGATCTTGTTTACATTCCAACTGCTGAGTTTATTGCTTCAGTTGATTTCGACAGCATACGAGTTGCAGCTTTTATTCAAAGCGATATTGACAAAGAAGTTTATCAATCAACAATGACAAATCTTGTTTATTCAAATCATATCAATGCTGCCTTTCAGGTTGATGAATATTTAGGCGCTGCTCCTTTCACAGTCACTTTTAATGATTACTCAACTGCTACGGATTCTACATCGTTAAACTCGTGGGCATGGGATTTTGATAGCAATGGAACAACCGATTCCAATGAACCTAACCCCACCTATATTTTTAATGATAATCAATCCTATTCTGTTAGTCTAACTGTTAGTGATGGATATAATTCTTACACACGCGTGATGAACAATTTTATTACTGTTCTAACTGCTTCATCAAAAACTTTAGTTGTTAATGGAATTGATTATCAAACCGATGCTTACAAAACCGAAATGGAAAATTTTTATAACAATTCTGCTTGCTATGGAAATCATAATGTTGATGTCTGGGATTTATTCGGCGACGAAGGATTTGACTTTACCTCTAACCCCAAAGTACAACAGGTTCATTTATTCAGCAGAAATATTCCAACATCAATATTAAATTTATACGATAATGTAATTTGGATTGGAAATAATTACAGCGGGGACGTTACATTTTATGATCCGAATCAAGTTATCGAATATGTGCAAAGCGGAAAGAATTTCTTATTGTCAACACGTCTTGCCAATTCATTTTTCAATACGGAGCTAAAAAATTATTGCGGGATTGATTTTTTCAGCGGTGATTTGACAGTAGCAAATTTAATTTCGCTCGACAATAATCTTGTTGATATGACTGCGGTGGGAACAAATTCATTGGTGAATTTTCCTCAACTCTCAGCCACTTCTGAAGCAGTTCCAATTTTTGATGATAATACTGGCACCAATTGGACCGGCGGATTTAAAATTAAAAAAGAAAACGAGGGCGCTTTTATTTTTATCGGCGGTCGTCCATACAGATATGAGAATGCCGCCTCCTTTGCCAATTATGATTACATAATCAGCAACTGGATGGCTCCTGCTTCTATTGATGAAGAAATTTCCCTTGATGTTGCTGTAACTTCATTAAGTGATACATTAGGCTCAGAAATGATTTTTGATATGACAGTTGTAAATATTTCTTCTGTTGAGCAAACTGTCTTTCTCGTAAGAACGTTAAATGAATTACCTTCAGGTTGGCAATCTTCACTTTGCTTCGGTGAAAATTGTTTTTCACCTGCTTTAGACAGCATTGCAAGTACCATTGAATTTGGGGTTGAACCGTTAGCCCCTGGCGATACACTTCTTACCTCTCTTCATGTTTTTCCTAATGTAACTGACGGGACAGCAAATGTCCAACTACAAATTGGTACATTTGTCAATCCCGCTGATAGAATTACTCTTGATTTTACTGCCACAGCTTCAGCCACTGCAGTGGATGACAAGCAAATTAAACCAGATCATTATTTCTTGTCGCAGAATTACCCCAACCCTTTCAATCCGTCAACAACTATTTACTATGGATTAAAAGAAGCCGGGATGGTTTCACTAAAAGTTTATAACGTGCTTGGCGCCGAGGTAGCAACACTTGTTAACGAGTATAAACCTGCCGGTAGTTTTAATATTTCGTTTGATGCTTCTACACTTTCAAGCGGGATTTATTTTTACAAACTTGTAACAAATAATTTTGCCCAGGTTAATAAAATGATACTGGAGAAATAATGCGAGTGCTCGCTGCTGTTATTTTTATCCTGACTATTTCATTCGCTGCTTTTGCTCAAGATGAAAATCAAGTTGGCAAGAAAGCTCCGAACTTCAAGCTTGAAGATACTGATGGAAACATTTTTGAACTGAACAAAGAAACCGGAAATTACCCCGTCCTGTTAAGTTTCTGGGCAACGTGGTGTAAACCGTGCATAGAGGAAATGGCAGAGTACAATAAAATATACTCCGAGTTGAAGTCGAAAGGTTTCAAAATGTTTGCTGTTTCCACCGACAACGAAAAAACTGTTTCGAAGGTAAAGCCCTTTGTTAAATCAAAGGGCTATTCTTTTCCGGTTTTGCTTGATACAAATTCCGAAGTGTCAAGAAAATATTATGCGAAAGCAATTCCATTTACAGTTCTGATTGATAAAAACGGAAACATAGTTTATACTCATCTTGGTTATATGCGCGGTGATGAAGTCCAGGTAAAGAAAAAAATAGAGGAGCTTTTAAAAAATTGATTGGATACATTTTAAACAAAAATTATATCACCAAAATATTTTTCTTTTCTTTATTATTTTTTTTAGCTGTAAAAGTTACTGCACAAGATAATGGTACAATCTTACCCGAAGGATTAGGCTTATCAAATCAACTTGAATATTCTTACGACATTGAAAAGAAACAGGAGATTCTCGAAAACTGGCTGAACGTAGATTATAACCGCGGAATTTTTTCAGCCGGTTTTCGTTTTGATTTGTTCCAGCCGAATGATCCCAACCCCTCCATCAGCCGGGGCAAAGAAAAGTTTGCAGGAATTGATTATAAATATATAACCGCAGAAATTGGCGAAGCGAAGGAAGGGCTTGATATTACTGTTGGAAATTTCTATCAGCTTTTTGGTCGGGGGCTTATAGTTAAAAGTTACGAAGATAGAAACATCAGAGTTGATAACAACTTGCTCGGTGTAAGCGTGCAGGGCAGTTACGAAAATATTATTCTTTCAGTATTCAGCGGCAGCATGGAAAATGCTCTGGCTGAAAGAAAAGATATATTGCACGCGATTGATATTGATTTTAGGAGATTCAGGCAGCTTAGAATTGGAGGAACTTTTGCTTCCAATCAACCGGAAAATGATGCTGCCGCTACACGTTTAGCTTCGCTTCGGATTCAGCAAAGCCTTGGAGATGCAGATATTTATGCCGAGTACGGAATCAAGCAGAACAATGACATTAGTAAAAATATTTTTAATGATGAAGAAAATATCATCGGGAAAGCTTTTTACGGCAATTTGAATTTCTACCACGAAAACCTTTCATTCTCCGGCGAATATAAATATTATGACAATTTTTTATTTCAGAGTGATGACGGTACAATTGTTTACAACACTCCTCCAGCATTAAAAAAAGAATATGCTTATACACTTATCAACCGCCACCCTTCGGCGCTTAATCAAAATAATGAAAAGGGTTTTTTATTTGAAGTAAACTATGACTACGATGATGATACATATTTCAATACTGCTTACAGTGAAACGAGAACTATTGGTTCATCATCACTTTTTCAAAGACAGAATAGTAACAACTCCGAATCAGGGCTGCAGTTTAGAGAAGGATACTTTCAGGCGAATCACAATCTGAATGAAAATTTTTATTTTGCTGCCGCATTTGGTTACCGTGAGGAAAAGGATACCGATACAAAAAATTTCACTCCGATACTTGAGAGCCGGTATTACTTCAATGAGATCAACACGCTTAAATTAATAATCGAACATCAAAGCACAACGAATAATATTACAAGCGAACAATATTATACCGACCTCCTATCGCTCGAGTATTTGCGTTCGCCAAGATTTAGCCTTGCGCTTGTAACGGAAATAGAAACCCGCGAACCCCAGTCCGGAAATGTTGTGCGAAGGTTGTGGGGATATTTGCAAGCCGGTTATAAACTTGGTGAGCATACTGACTTAACAATTTTATTTGGATCAAGACAAGCTGGTAATATCTGCATCGGCGGTGTCTGCCGTTTCGAACCTGAATTCCGCGGAATTGAATTTAAAATGCTTACACGGCTTTAATAATTAGTTGTGATTGCCTCAACTTAATTTTGTCACACTTAATTATTCCTAAATACTATAAGAATTGAGCGTACGAATTAACGAATGCGCTTGATTATTAACTTGGCTTTTATTGTTTAATTAAACTAATTTTCTTTCACTAATTTTTATTAACTTTTTATAAAGTGATACACATGAAAACTCTTCGATTACTCCTTCTATTTCTTTTAATAAGCACAGTTGGTTTTAGTCAAAACTACAAGCAAGTCAAAATATATTTTAACGATGCTTCTCAATTAAATCAACTGATGTCTTCTGGCTTAGAAATTGATCACGCTAAGTTTACAAAAGACAATGCCATCGTTGTATTTTTAAGCGATGAGGAATTTGCCAAGCTTCAAAACACTTCTTTCACTTATGAAATTCTCATCAATGATTGGGCAAAATATTATTCAGAACTTCCGAAGCTGAATGAAACAGAAAAACAAAGTTTTATTCAACAAAGCAAAAAAGATTATAACGTTGACGGTTTTGGTTTTGGTTCGATGGGCGGATTTTACACGCTTGCAGAAATTTATTCTAAGCTTGACTCGATGTATTTATTATATCCGAACCTCATCACTCAAAAATTTCAGATAGGTACTTCGATAGAAGGCAGACCAATGTATGCAGTAAAAATTTCTGACAACCCAAATGTGAGTGAAAGCGAGCCTCAAGTTCATTTCAATGCTCTGATTCATGCACGCGAACCCGCCGCAATGATGGCGGTTATGTACTACATGTATTATCTGTTAGAAAATTACGGCACTGATCCCGAAGCGACTTACTTAGTTGATAACAGGGAAATTTATTTTATTCCTTGTATCAATGTTGATGGTTATGAATATAACCGGCAGACCGATCCCAACGGAGGAGGTATGTGGCGCAAGAATAGAAAAAACAACGGAACCGGCTGCTGGGGGGTCGATCTCAACAGAAATTTCGGTTTTCAGTGGGGATACAACAACAGCGGTTCAAGTCCCAATTCCTGCGATGAAACTTATCGCGGCAGTTCTGCTTTCTCTGAACCTGAAACTCAGGCAATAAGAGATTTTGTTGTTGCTCATAATTTCAAAACAACTTTCAACTATCACACTTACAGCAATTTATTGCTCTACCCCTGGGGTTACATAAATCAGCCGACACCGGATGATGATATCTTTGTTGAATTTGCTAATGACATTGTTCAGTACAATGGTTATCAGCCGGGGCAGCCTCCAGCAATTTTATATGATGTAAATGGCGCTGCTGATGACTGGTTCTACGGTGAACAAGCCACTAAAGATAAAATTTTTGCTTACACCCCGGAGGTTGGCAGCACAGGCTTCTGGCCTTCTATGAGCGAAATATTTCCTCTCGCTATGGAAAATCTAAAACCAAATCTTTATTTAACCTGGGCGGCGGGTGAATTTGTTAACATGGAAAATATTTCTTTCAGTGATGATTATTTTGATGCCGGCGATAATATTGAAGTCTCAATTGGCTCGGTTAGAAATAAAGGACTAAGTGATGCATTCAGTACAAGTATTAATTTATCTTCTCCCGATCAAAATGTTATTGTTACGAATGGAACAATAAATCTTGGCGATATAGCTTCGCGAACAACTATCTTTCCAACGGGAACGCTTTCATTCTCTTTATCAAATTCTCTCGTGCCAAATGTAACGATTCCTCTTTTGTTTACCGTTTCTACCGGCAGCACAATCATGTTTGTTGATACAATAAAAGTAGTTTCGGGCACACCTGTTTTTGCTTTTGTTGATACAACAAACAACCCTTTAACTTTGTGGACGATTACCGCTACGCCGAGCAATAAGAAATGGGAAGCTACAACAACCTCATATCATTCTGCTCCTAATTCTTACACTGATAGTAAGAACGGAGATTACAATGATAATGCAACAGTAACTATGCAATTAACAAACTCAATTGATATTTCCTCTCTTACAAATCCAAGAGCAAGTTTCTGGACTAAGTATGACATTGAAAACGGATGGGACTACGGGCAGTTTGAAGTTTCAACTAACAACGGCTCAACATGGACTCCACTTGAAGGACTCTACACTAACCCCGGCACCGGTAGTTTTCAACCAAACGGTGAGCCGCTTTATGATGGAGTTCAATCTGCCTGGGTGAAGGAAGATATTGATCTTACAGGATATACGAGCAATCAATTTAAAATGAGATTTCAATTAAAGACCGATGGGGGAGTGACCGGCGATGGCTGGTACGTTGATGATATAAGTATTTTTGTTTATGGTGTTGTTCCTGTTGAGCTTACTTCATTCAACGCAAAATCAACTAACAAAGAAATCACTTTGAACTGGCAGACAGCGACTGAATTAAATAACAATGGCTTCGAAATTGAAAGATTGACTAATGCGAACAGCGGCTGGACTCGCATTGGATTCGTGATGGGCAACGGTACAACGCAGGAAATTCACAATTATAGTTTTGTTGATAAAAATCCTGTCAGCGGAATAAATTACTACAGACTAAAACAAATTGATTATGACGGAACTGTTAATCTTTCGCAGGAAGTTTCGGTTAATTTTGTCGGCGTAATAGAATATTCACTCGAGCAGAATTACCCCAACCCTTTTAATCCATCCACGAATATTTATTACTCAATTCCACAAGCTGGAAAAGTAACGCTTAAGGTTTACAATATTCTCGGTTCCGAAGTTGCAACACTTGTTGATGATGTCAAAGATTCTGGAAGACACAATGTTGAGTTTAACTCTGCAGCTAAAAATATTACCAGTGGAATTTATTTCTACACAATCACTGCCGGCAGTTTCAAACAAACCCGCAAGATGTTGATGATAAAATGATGGATTAAGTTTATCAGAAATCTCGTTGGGAATTTTGATAAAATAATTCTCTTTGCTCGCTGTTCTCCTTTATGAAAAAAGTCCCTTTTGGCGGAGGGACTTTTTTTTATTATCCTATTTATATCTTTAAAACTAAATCTAATAGTTTGCTTTTTGATTAATTCGAGTATTCTATTTTGGGAAAAGAAATGGATGTTTCCCAATCTCTAAAACAATTTTTTCAAATCTGAATTAAATCTCTTAATTTTCCAACAGAATAAATTACTTTTGCATAGCAAAAAACAGGAGTTCTAATTTTTGAATTTATTTATCCGTGGGCTTCTTTCTAATTCATTAAAAAAATCATTTATCATTTAACCATTCCCCCCATCATTCAGTCATTAAATGAAAAAACAAAAAAGCAGAATTAAAACCCCCAAGATTTTTATTCTTGACACAAACGTGATTCTCCACGATGCAACAAGCATTAATCAATTTCAGGAAAATGATGTTGTAATTCCGCTTCCTGTAATTGAAGAACTTGATCATTTTAAACGAGGCAGTCAAATCATAAATCTGAATGCACGGGAGTTTGCCCGAACACTTGACTCGCTTACCGGCACGGCACTTTTCAACGGCGGAATTCAAATGGGAAAAGGACGAGGCAAACTTCGTATTGCTATTTCGCGCGGGCTTTCTTCAGAGATTAAAGAAATTTTTAGGGAAGATACTCCCGATCACAGAATTCTCAGTATTGCAAATGACTGGCATAAAAAACTTTTGAATCAGACATCGGTCATACTTGTTACAAAAGATGTTAATCTGCGAATGAAGGCAAAAGCTCTTGGCATTCCTGCAGAAGATTATACCACCGATAGGATTGAAAGTATCGAAGAACTCTACAGCGGAAAAGAAATTGTTGAAGAAGTCCCGGACGAATTGATACTTAATATTTTTCAGCCGCCTTTTGAAATTCCTGCCGAAAAATTTTTGAAGAAATTAAAAATTGAGCCCGTCCCAAATAAATATTTTATACTTCGAAACGCCAATAGGTCTATTCTCGCCTACTTAGACCAGGAAATGAAAACATTTTCACGCGTGGATAAGAATTTAATTTATGGAATAAAACCGCGAAATGCCGAACAAACTTTTGCGGTTGATGCCTTAACTAAAAACGATATTCAACTTGTTTCGATGACCGGTAAAGCCGGAACAGGAAAAACTTTGCTCGCCTTAGCAAGTGCGCTTCAAGTTCGGAAAAATTACAGGCAAATTTTTATTGCACGCCCTGTTATTCCACTAAGCAATAAAGATATTGGCTACCTGCCCGGAGATGTTGAAAGTAAACTTGCACCTTATATGCAGCCGTTGTGGGATAACCTAAAAGTGATTCAGGATCAATTTCCTGAAACAGATAAGCAGCATCAACTGATCGATACGATGATCAAAGACGAAAAACTTGTTATTGAACCGCTTTCATATATTCGCGGGAGAAGTTTACAAAGAATATTTTTTATCGTAGATGAAGCGCAAAATCTTACTCCGCACGAAATTAAAACAATAATTACCCGTGCTGGCGAAGGTTCTAAAATTGTATTTACAGGGGACATCTATCAGATTGATCATCCTTACCTCGATGCACAATCTAATGGATTATCTTTTCTCATTGATAAATTTAAAGGACAGAAACTTTACGCTCATATCAATCTCGTAAAAGGTGAGCGTTCAGCACTTGCTGAACTTGCGAGCAACTTATTATAAAAGGAGTATTATGAAAAACTTAAAAATATTTTTAGCAATTTTAATCACATCAATTCTACTTTCAGGCTGCTTAAAAATCAGAACTCTGATTAACGTTAATCAAGACGGTACCGGCACTATTGAGGAAACTGTTTTAATGAAAAGTGAATTTGTAAATATGATGAAAGAATTCGCTGATCAAATGAATACAGACGGAAGTAAAAAAGATTTTTCACTGTTCAACAAAGACGAGCTGGCTAAAAAAAGTTCCGACTATGGCAAAGGTGTTTCTTTTCAATCCGGTAAGTTGATCAGGGAAAAAAACTTTGAGGGATTTACGTCTGTTTATTCTTTTAAAGATATCAATCAATTAAAACTAAACCCCGATCCGGAAGGCAAAATGGATTTTGGATTTGGCAGCGATGAGGAAAAACCAGCACCCGAAACAAATAGTTTGCTGACTTTTAAATTCTCAAAAGATAATCCTTCAAACCTTGTCGTGAAATTTCCAAAATCTTTTATGGAAGATGATTCCTCCGGGGAGAACTCTGATACGGAAGAAACTGCTCCTTCGGGAAATGATGCCAAGATGAAAGAATTTCTCGCCGATATGGAAATGGACTTGTCAATTAATTTTAATGGCGAAATTAAAGAAACAAATGCCAGCCTTGTTGAAGGCTCTAAGGTTACTTTAATCCATTTCGAATTTGGAGAGCTTCTTAATAATGAAGCAGCACTAAAAAAATTGGGCAGTAAAAAGCCAAAGTCAATCGAGGAATTCAAAGAATTAACTAAAGATATAAAAGGAATGAAGATTGAATTCAATGATGAAATCTTCATTAAATTCTAATCATAAAACAAAGGGAATCAAAATGAAAAACATTTTATTATTCATCTTTCTATCATTGTTTCTGATGCAGTTTACTTCTTTCGCTCAGATAGAAAAATACGGTCGCGATATTGCAATTCAGGAAAAGACTAATATTTCTGAAATTCTTTCTGACCCGTCTGATTTTGAAGGACAAACTGTTTTGGTCGAAGGAAAAATAAATGATGTTTGCCCATCCGCCGGCTGCTGGATGATTTTAGAGAGCGATAAAGAAGGACAAGAAATAAAAATAAAAGTTAAAGACGGCGATATTGTTTTTCCGCAGGAAGCAATTGGCAAAACTGCTCTCGTCGAAGGAACAGTTTATAAGATTGAACTAACACAGGAGGAAGCTGTTGAATATTATTCTCACGTTGCCGAAGAAAAAGGAGAGGATTTTGATCCCGCATCTGTTACGGGCGCAGTAACCTTATTTCAGATTAAAGGATTGGCGGCGGAAATAAGATAGGACTAAATTTTTAGGTAACAAAAAAGGCTGTCCATTCGGGCAGCCTTCTTTTTAAATATCAACAAAACTTATTTAGTCGCAGTTAATTTATTAAGATGCTTGGTTAGTCTTGATTTTCTTCTCGCCGCAGTGTTCTTATGAATCTTTCCTTTCGTAGAACTTCTGTCAAGAGTTGCAACAGTTTCTTTGTATAATTTCTGAACTTCATCTTTATCACTGGATGTTAGAGTCTTTTTTACGAGTGTTTTCATTTTCGATTCGTTCATTTTATTAACCAATTTTTTCTTTAAAGATGATCTTGATCTTTTTTTTGCAGATGGATGATTAGCCATTAAAAATTTTTTCCTTATTGATTGTTAAAAACTGCTGCAAATATATCCATTACCTCATTTGATTGCAAATTTATGTTTAGTAATTTGAAGCCCGATTTTACAGGTTATTCTAAATTCACATCAGTTTATGATTAAAGTAAACGAAATATTTCTCTCGATTCAAGGCGAAAGCTCACGCGCCGGATTGCCTTGCGTTTTTGTCAGACTTACCTATTGTAATCTTCGCTGCTCTTATTGCGATACAGAATATGCTTTTTACGAAGGCAGTGACTTCTCAATTGACAAAATTGTTAATAGAATAAAAAGTTATAATTGTAATCTTGTCGAGATCACCGGCGGCGAACCATTGATGCAAAATGAATGTTTGGACTTAATGAAAAAACTTTGTGAATCCGGTTTTGATGTATTGCTCGAAACCAGCGGAAGTTTGCCTATCGATAGTGTTGACTCTCGTGTGATGATTATTATGGATTTGAAATGTCCTTCCTCTGGAATGCTGAAAAAAAACCTTTATACTAATATTAGGTTTCTAAAAAAGAATGATGAAGTAAAATTTGTTATTGGTAACCGTGAAGATTATGAATGGTCGAAAGAGATTATCTCGAAGTATGAATTAAAGAGAAAATGCAGGATACTTTTTTCAGTTGTGTTTAGTACTCTCGAACCGGTCACTTTAGTCAACTGGATATTAGAAGATAAGCTTGATGTACGATTTCAATTACAGATGCATAAATTTATCTGGCATCCTGAAACGAAAGGGGTATAATGAAAATAGCTAAAGAATTTCGCTGGGAAATGGGACACCGTTTACCGGATCATTTTGGCCTTTGTAAAAATATTCATGGTCATTCCTACAAAATGATTGTCGAGTTTGATGGCGACCTGAACAACGATCAGATGGTAATTGATTATTACGATGTTGAAAAAATTATTAATCCGATACTTGAAAAACTTGATCACGCATTTATGGTTAATAAGCAAGATGAAATGGTGATTGATTTTTTAGAAAAAATAAAATCTAAAAAAGTTGTTGTGGACTTTCATGCAACTGCTGAAAACATTTGCAATTATTTTTTAGACCGAATTAAAAAATCATCGCTGCCGTCAAACATTCACGCCATAAAAGTTAAAGTGTTTGAAACGCAGTTCGATTATGCAGAAGAATCTGTTAAACTATAATGAATGACTTTTATAAGAAGAAAAGCCGGGGAAAGTACAAACAAGAGAATTTTCCGCACACTCAGCATCAAAAAATAAATACTCAATCAAACAATCGCTTTCAACTTTGCATCGAATACGAAGGAACACGCTACAGCGGCTGGCAGAGGCAGGAAAACGCTCGCACAGTTCAAGGTGAATTATTCAAAGCTGCACGCGAAATTTTTGGTGAAAATAATTTTGATATTCAGGGGGCGGGAAGAACCGACAGCGGAGTTCACGCACTTTGCCAGGTTGCTCATCTCGAAGTACAAACAATGCTTGCCCCCGAAATAATAAGAATAAAAATGAATGACTTGCTTCCTCACGATATTAATATTTTGGAGATAAAAAAGACATCAAAAACTTTTCATGCACGGCACGACGCAGTTAGACGAAGTTACATTTACCAAATATCAAGGAGAAGAACAGCCTTTGGTAAAAATTATGTTTGGTGGGTAAAAGATAAACTTGATTTTAATTCAATGAATGAAGCTGCAAGATTATTTGTCGGCATGCACGATTTTATTTCATTTGCTGAAAAAGACCCGCTCGAAAAATCAACTAAAGTTCTAATTGAAGATATTCAAGTTTTAGAAGAAGGCAATTTAATTTTAATACGAATTGTAGGTTCTCATTTTCTCTGGAAAATGGTTAGAAGAATTGTCGGAGTTTTAGTTGAAGCAGGAAGAGGGAAATTGACTCCGCAGCAAATTATTATTTGGTTGAACATTAAATCAAGCGAACCCGCAAAATATACAGCCCCACCCTCGGGACTCTTTTTAGAAAAAGTTGTTTATAACAATGAAACTCTTCCTAAAGATTTTTCTTCAACAGTAAAAATTTAGAATTTAGATTTCTTTCAACAAAACAAGAATTAATAAACACTAAAAAAATTGCTTGACTCTTAAGTTAAAAATGCCTATTAATTAGCAGTAAATAATTACTGTTTTGAGATATTGATGAATAATCAAACTTACTCTGAAAGTATTTTCACTCCTATTAATATTGCTCAGATACAGTACCTGATAGAAAGTTTTCATTCGGCAACAATTTGTGGAGGATAATCGCGATGAAAAAATCACTGCTTACTGCTTTAATTCTTCTTCTCAGCCTCACCTTCATACAGGCACAAAACAAAAGCGTATCAAGTAATTCAACAAACAAAATCACCACCAATGATGATTATAACTACATTGCTATCAACCAAATGAAAATGTGGATTGGGAATAATGGATCGGGCTCCCACCATCCTAGCACAGATGGAGCTGGTCTTCTTTGGCCCGGCGGTGAAGACGCCGCTTTGAATCTTGTCTATGCCGATGGATTATTATGGGGGGGCTATGTCGGAGATAGTCTATTCGTAAACGGAAACACATTCAGGTATGGATTACAGTCCGGTAAAATTTTAAGTACTGGTTTAGCTGATGACCCCTCTCTTTCTAAATACAGAGTTTTTAAAATTCGGAAAGATTGGGAAGACTTGCCCTTTGGTGAAACAAGAGATCAATATCAAAAAGATTATCTCGAATGGCCCGTGGGTGATGGCGCTCCATTTTATGATTCAAATAATGATGGGGCTTATACAGCCGGAATTGATCAACCGTTATTCCTTGGAGATGAACAGTTATGGTGTGTAATGAATGATATGGATCCGAGCAGAACATCATACACATTCGGAACGGGTCCAATTGGCTTAGAAGTTCAGTTGACTGTTTACGGTTTTAGTACTTCAAGTATTTTGCAAAATGTTCTATTTAAGAAATACAGAATAATTAATAAAAGTCAAAACACAATTAATGATATGTTCTTTGGTTATTGGTCTGATCCCGATTTAGGATCTTTGGGTGATGATTATGTTGGCTGCGATACTTTGCTAAATCTTGCTTACTGCTATAATGCTGACAATGATGATAATGGTTATTATGGAATGAATCCACCGGCAGTTGGCTACGTGCTTTTACAGGGACCTACAATTAAGAGTTCTTTAGAAGACTCAACAAAAATTAATTATAATTGGATTAAGGGAATTAGAAGTCTTCCCATGGCTTCGTTTGTTTTATACCTACCAACTTGGTATCCAGAACCCCCAGGCAGCGGTAGTTTTTTCTATTACAATAATTTAAAAGGATTATTGGGATGGAATGGCTCCCTTATTATTAATCCATTAACAAACCTTTCGACTAAATTCGCAGTACCAGGTGATCCATTAACTGGAACGGGATGGACAGAAGGAGAAGGTTGGCCAGGTGGACCGCCTCCAGATGACAGAAGGATGTTGATGGGAAGCGGACCTATCGCAATGGCGCCTGGGGATACGCAGGAAGTTGTTATCGCTATCATTGCTGCTCAGGGCTCTGATAATTTACAAAGTGTGGCTGAGTTAAAGAATACTGCGAGGACCGTTCAATACTTTTATGATAACTATACCCCTGAATTAGTTAACATAAAATATGAGCCTCCCCTGCCCGAGTTTTATTATCTATCACAAAACTATCCCAATCCTTTTAATCCAACTACCTTCATCAATTATGAATTGCCAATAAATGGTTTTGTCTCTTTAAAAGTTTTTGATGTTTTGGGAAGGGATGTTGCAACGCTTGTTAATGAAGAAAAATCTGCTGGGGAGTATCAAGTTGAGTTTTCTTCTGAAAATCTTTCAAGTGGAATTTATTTTTATACTTTGAATTCCGGTGCTTATACAAAAACCAGAAAAATGATGGTACTCAAGTAGTCTGTTCCATTTGCTTTTTCAGACGGTTTATTTCATCGCGGAGAAATGCAGCTCGCTCGAAGTCTAAATCTTTTGCTGCTTGTTTCATTTCTGTTGTCATTTGCTCAATTAAATCTTTTTTCTGATCAAGACTCATATATTTTAAAATCGGCTCAGCTACTTTTGAAAATGAGTAATCAACTTTGTCTTCTTTCTTTCTGATTGAAGCAAGTGAAGTAGAGTTCATAATCTCCTCTACCGATTTATATATTGTCTGCGGCGAGATACCATTTACTTCATTGTATTTTGTTTGTAATAATCGGCGGCGATTGGTTTCATTTATAGTTTTCCTCATCGAGTCTGTAATTTTATCCGCATACATAATTACTATTCCATTTACATTTCGTGCAGTCCTCCCTGCGGTCTGCATTAAGGATCTTTCACTTCGTAAAAATCCTTCCTTGTCTGCATCAATGATAGCAACCAGCGAAACTTCCGGTAGATCGAGCCCCTCCCTTAAAAGATTAACCCCCACCAAAACATCAAAATCACCGAGACGCAGATCGCGAAGTATTTCAACTCTTTCAAGCGCTTCAACATCACTGTGGATGTATCGAACTTTTATTCCAATCTTGTCAAGATAATCTGAAAGATCTTCCGCCATTTTTTTTGTAAGTGTGGTTACAAGTATTCGTTCATTTTTTTCAACACGAATTCTTATCTCTGCAATCAGATCATCTATTTGTCCTTTTATTGGTCTCACTTCAATTTTGGGGTCAAGCAAGCCGGTTGGACGAATTATTTGCTCAACAAAAACCCCGCCTGATTTTTCAAGCTCATAATCTGCAGGAGTTGCGCTGACAAAAATAACTTGATTCATAAGCGCTTCGGTCTCTTCAAATTTCATTGGGCGATTATCAAGTGCGGAAGGTAGCCTGAAACCAAATTCAACTAAAGCTTCTTTACGGGAGCGATCACCATTATACATCGCGCGAAGCTGCGGCATGCTAACATGGGATTCATCAATAATTAAAAGAAAATCTTTTGGGAAGTAATCGAATAAGGTGTATGGACGCGAGCCGGGCAGCCGACCATCCATGTGACGCGAATAATTTTCTATGCCGGAGCAATAGCCAATTTCTTTCATCATCTCAATATCGAATCTTGTGCGTTGTTCAAGCCGCTGTGCTTCTAAATATTTTTCCTGACTGTTGAAATATTTTAAGCGTTCATCAAGTTCTAATTCGATATTATAAATTGCTTTTTGAAGTTGATCTCTGTTGGTTACGAAATATTTTGCCGGATAAATTGCAGTTGAATCAACTTTGCGCAATACATCACCGGTGATAGAATCAATAATAGATAGTTCTTCAATTTCATCGCCCCAAAATTCAATTCGGATTGCTTCTTCATTTTGATATGCGGGAATAATTTCGACAACATCACCGCGCGCACGAAATGTGCCGCGCATAAACTCAGAATCATTTCTTACAAAATGAATATCAACCAGCTCGCGCAGAAATTTTTTTCGGTTAAGCTGCTCGCCTTTTTTTAGAATGATAATTTGATTCGCATATTCCTGCGGCGCACCGATTCCATATATGCAGCTCACGCTTGCAACAACAATGACATCCCGTCGTCCTTCTATTAATGAAGTTGTTGCTTTCAACCGAAGGCGGTCAATTTCTTCATTGATGGAAAAATCTTTTTCGATATAAAGATCGCGTGAAGCAACGTAAGCTTCGGGCTGATAGTAATCGTAGTAGCTTATAAAAAACTCAACTGCATTGTTCGGGAAATAAGATGCAAATTCTGAATAGAGCTGTGCAGCAAGTGTTTTATTATGTGAAATAATCAGAGTGGGTTTATTTAACTTAGCAATTACGTTCGAGATCGTAAATGTTTTACCACTGCCCGTAACACCAAGCAATGTTTGGAATTTTTCTCCACTAATTATTCCGTTAGTTAATTGCTTTATTGCTTCCGGTTGATCACCCGTTGGGGAATATTTAGAGACAAGTTCAAATTTTTTTTCCATTCAAAAAATCAATCTAAAATTTCTGATGCATGAAAATGATCAGAATGTAGATGACCGCTTAATTTAATTGTAGTCCTCTTTGAAAGATCCGATGCAGAAATAAACGGAGCTTGAACAAGATATTCCATTCCGCTTTTATCAACACCATAAAATGTAGTTATGCCATTAGCCTGATCTTCAACTATTTCTTTTGATTGAACAATTCCAATCAGTATTTCTTTATTAGCTGAATTGTTAGTATCAAAAGCAGAGAATAAACCGAGTTCATCTTTCGGCGCAAAATATAGAAGATAGATAACTGCAATTACAGCTAAAACAAGCATAGGTAAAATTAATTTTTGTAATGATTTCATTTTGCATCTTTTAGTTATTAAAATTGAATTGTTAAAATTAATAAAATTTGATTAACACACAGTTAAAAATGTCATTCCATACTTTCAAGAACAAGGTTAAAAATGAAAGATAATTTCTGGGTAGTAATTGGTGGAATTTTTGGTTTCACTGCTGTGGCGCTTGGCGCATTTGGGGCGCATAGTTTAAGAAATGTTTTAAATAATGAAATGCTGGAGATTTATAAAACAGGAGTTCTGTATCATTTGATTCACTCTGTTATAATTGCTTCGATTGGTTTGTTTGGCAATACTAAATATAATTTATCGGCTTGGTTTTTATCAATTGGGATAATTTTATTTTCCGGATCGCTTTATGCTTATTCAATCAGCGCGATAAAAATTTTTGCGATGATAACACCAATAGGCGGGATTAGTTTTTTGATTGGATGGTCGTTAATAATTATCTCCTCACTAAAAAAAAATTGAAACTTACTTAACCGTTCTTCCGCCGGGCAGTGAAATTCCTTTTAATTTTCTGAAGAGAGAAACAGCGAACGAATCTGTCATTCCGGAAACAAAGTCAATTATCATTTGCAGTCTATCGTAAACTTCCACTTGAACTTCAGATGTTGGGACTCGAAATTCTATCGGCAGCAAATTCAAAATTGTTCTGTTCCTGTTCGATATTTTACCATCGGAAAGGTCATTAGCAGCTTCGATAAAAATATCAAGAAGCCCGCCGAGCACTTCGTAACCGGCAGCTTCACGTTCAACTACAATCTGATTGCGGTAAATTTTTTCCACAGAAATGTTTTTAATTAACTCAAGTTGATTGGAGGAGGGAATAATCGCAATCAACTCGGACTCAAAATTTCCATTTAAAATATTTTCTTCCTCCTCAAGAAATACTTCTGTTATTTCTGAAACTAAACTACCGATAACTTTAGCGCGCAAGTAGCCGATTTTATCGTTGTTGCTTCTATTTGAATAATTGATTGATTCTGATTTTATGAAGGGAAGGAGAAAATTTTCTGTCTCGGCGAACGAAAGTAAACCAAGACGAAATCCATCTTCAAGATCCATGATGCGGTAACAAATATCATCGGCAGCTTCAACTAAAAAGGCAAGCGGGTGCCTGTTCCACCACAAATTATTTGTTGAACTGACTTTCGTTTCAAGTTGAACAGCTTGCGCAACCTCTTTGAATAAATTTTTTTCTGATTGAAAAAATCCGAACTTGCTGTAAATATTGTTTGAGAGTTTCTCGCCGGCAGAAGTAGTAAATGATTCTTTCGGATATTTTGTTAAAGCTCCAAGCACAGCGTAGGTTAGTCTTAGCCCTCCCTTGTTATATTGATTTTGAAGTTTGGTAACTAATCTGAATCCCTGTGCATTTCCTTCAAACTTAGAAATATCAGTCCACTGCTTTTTATTTAAAATATTTTTGTATTGAATTCCATTGCCGCTTTTAAAATATTCTGCAATTGCATCTTCACCCGAATGACCAAAAGGAGGATTGCCAATATCATGCGCCAAACAAGCAGCAGCAACGATCTCGCCAAAATGAAATTGTGTAAACAACGAACGAAGATTTTTCCTTCTCTGTAAAATTTTTTCGCCGACAAAATTGCCAAGTGATCTGCCGACGCATGAAACCTCGAGGCTGTGGGTTAATCTCGTATGAACAAAATCACTTTCGGGTAATGGAAAGACCTGCGTCTTATCCTGCAATCTTCTGAAAGCAGAACAAAAAACTATTCGGTCAAAGTCTCTCTGAAAATCACTTCTGCCATTGAGTGATTGAACATCCTCATTAAGAGGCTCACCAATTCTATTTCGCGATAGAAGTTTTTCCCAGTTCAATCTTTTTTCCTAAAATTATTTATTAAATGTTAATACAAAGTTATTACAAAGCAAATTACAAATGAAAGCTGCTTTGTTATTTGAATATTGTTGAACTATTTTTCAAGCAATGAAATCTGAAAACGAAAAATTACTTGAGCAGTCGGTTCAATTTATAAAATCGGTAGGACCGAAACGTGCAGATTCATTTGCCAAAATTGGCATAAGGACTGTTCGAGATCTATTATTCTATTTTCCATCGCGCCATCTGGATAGAACGACAACATTGACTTCTGCTAAAGCCTATCAATATCTTTTAAATGGTTACGATGGTGAAATTACCGTGATAGGTAAAGTCGCAGATAATGAAAAAATAAAATTCGGTGCTAAAGAATTATTCAAGGTTCATTTTAAAGATGCCTCCGGGTTTTTTGAATGTGTTTGGTTTCAGGGAATAAAATATTTTGAACATTATTTTAAGGAAGGTGAAATCTTTGCTGTTTCAGCAAAACCCACTTTGTCAAAATACGGTAACCTTCAATTCACCCATCCCGACTTTGATAAAATTTCCGAAGAAGAATCCCAAAGTTTTTTAAATACCGGAAAGATCATTCCCTTCTACAGAATTCCGAAAGAGCTCCGCCAAACAAATATTGGTGATTTAAGCTTAAGGAAAATTATAAGTCATTGCGTTGAGCAATATGCCGATAACTTAGAAGAAACGCTTCCTGACGAAGTTGTTAAGTTAAATGATCTTCTTCCCCTGAATAGTGCTGTAAAATATTATCACTTCCCCGAAAGCAGCACGCATTTAAATTCAGCGGTAAAACGATTTAAGTTTGAGGAAATTTTCTACATTGAAATATTAGTTGCGCTGCGCCAGTACAATTATAAAAATAAATTAAGCGGCAACGCAATGAAGATTAATACTTCGCTTATATCGGATTTTTTGAAAACACTGCCATTTGAATTAACAAAAGCACAGTTGAAAGTTTTAACTGAAATAAAAAATGACATGCTCAACGATAAACCGATGAACAGACTTTTGCAGGGTGATGTTGGAAGCGGGAAAACAATTGTTGCATTAATTTCAATGCTTATTGCAATTGATAATGGATTTCAGTGTGCTTTTATGGTCCCAACCGAAATATTAGCAGATCAGCATGCAAAAAATATTTCAGCAATGATGAATAAACTTTGCCAATTACATCCCGCAAAAAAAATAAAGGTCAGTTTAGTTCTTGGAGGGCAAAAAAAATCTGAACGCAGCCGCATAATGAATGAGATAGAGTTTCAGGAAGCTGATATAATAATCGGTACACATGCTTTGTTTGAAGAAAAAATTAACTTTAAAAATCTCGGACTTGTGATTATTGATGAGCAGCATCGTTTCGGAGTTGCTCAACGAGCACGGTTGTTATCAAAAGGGAAAACACCGGACACAATCGTAATGAGTGCAACACCTATTCCCCGAACACTCTCGATGACTGTATATGCTGATCTTGATCTTTCAACAATTGACGAAATGCCCAAAAACAGAAAACCGATAAAAACAATTTTACGAAGCGAAAAAAAACTGCCGGACATTTATAAATTTATTATTGATAAGCACAAGGAAGGATATCAATCTTTTATTGTTTATCCCCTTGTTGAGGAATCTGAAAAATTAGAATTGAAAGCAGCGCAGACATTTTTTGAAGAACTTAAAAAAACTTATTTAAAAGATTTGAAGCTCGGACTAATTCATGGTAGAATGAGCTGGCAGGAAAAAGAAGAAGCAATGCTGCTGTTTCTATCTAAAAAATTTGATGTGCTTGTTGCTACTACAGTCATCGAGGTCGGCATAGATATTCCGGATGCAAACATAATTTTAATTAATGATGCTCACCGGTTTGGTTTATCTCAACTTCATCAATTGCGCGGACGGGTAGGCAGAAGTGATAAGCAGGCATATTGTATTCTCGTTACAAAAGATGAACTGGTTAGATGGAATGATAGTTTAAATCTCAACTTCGAATATCTTCCAAGTGCACAAATAGAAAAAAATAAAACAATATTACGGCTTCAAACTATTGTGAAACATATTGATGGATTTAAAATAGCCGAGGCTGATCTTAAACTTCGAGGACCGGGTGATATTTTCGGAACAAAGCAAAGCGGATTGCCCGAGCTAAAACACATTGACATAGTGAATGATGGAAAGATAATATCAGAAGCCAAACACAGTGCTTTCAGCATTGTTATCAAAGATCCGCATCTCAACAATACCTCTAACAAAGTCATACGAAAAAATTTAGTCGAGCATTATAAAGATAGTCTCGAGTATTCGAAGATCGCTTAAAACAAATTTAACCTGAAGATAATTCCTTACCACACCCTTGCATAGAATTATTTTTTAAATAAAATTAGAAGTGAAAAAAAAATAATTATTTATTTCGAGCGACAAAAAAAAATTTCGAATGTTCTTTTTACAACTTGATGTTGAATTAGAAATATTAATAACTATATTTGCAACAAAAAAAATAAAGGATAAAATATTTTATCAGACTTGTTTAATTCTCGATTGAAAGTTGCATTAGCCTTCAATGTAAAACCAGAAAGTGAAACTTTCTCCCAAATCGTACCCCCTTTTCTGAACTCAGCCGAAGCAGCACAAAAAAAATCTGTAGATACCTATGCCGAATGGGATACCTGGGAAACAATCTCTGCCGTTAAAAACGCACTCGAGGAGTTTAATGATATCCAAATGATCGAAGCGGACGAAAACGCATTCGAAAAGTTCCGGCAATCAGAAGTGGATATAGTATTCAACATAGCTGAGGGTATGAATGGCATAAGCCGCGAGGCTCAAATCCCGGCAATGCTTGATATGTTGAAGATTCCTTACACTGGTTCTGATCCTTTGACACTTGCAACCTGTCTTGATAAATCCCGCACTAAAGAAATTTTATCTTATTATAAAATTCCGAACTCACCTTTTCAATTGATTGAAAGTTTATCTCAACTGAAAAAAAATAAATTAAAATTTCCGCTAATTGTTAAACCAATTTCGGAAGGGTCGAGCAAAGGGATATTTTCTTCTTCTTTCGTTAGTAACCAAAAAGAATTGAACGATGAAGTGGAAAGAATAATGAATGAGTATAATCAGCCGGCGCTTGTAGAAGAATTTTTACCGGGGAAGGAATTTACAGTTGCGATTTTAGGAAACGGTAACGAAGCAATGGCACTTCCAATAGTTGAAATTAATTATTCTGAATTTCCTGAAGATATCGTTCCCATTTATTCTTATGAAGCAAAATGGATTCTTGACACAAAAGAAAATCCGTTAAATGTTTTCACATGTCCGGCTGCTGTTGATAAAGTAACTGAAGAAAAAATAAAATCAGTAGCACTGAGAGCTTTTAAAGTTCTCAACTGTAAAGATTGGAGCCGCGTTGATATAAGAATGGATAATGAAAACGAACCGAATATAATAGAAATAAATCCTTTGCCGGGAATACTTCCGAATCCTGAAGAAAATTCTTGTTATCCTAAAGCTGCACGTACTGCAGGTTTAAATTATAATGAAATGATTAACAAAGTTTTATTGGCAGCTGCAAGGAGATACAGGCTGCTTTGAAAACAAAAGCAAAAATATTAATCTGCTACAATTCCCCATTTAGCATTTACCCGGTTTATAACGGCAAACCGACGGATGATGGTGGAAAAATAAATGATCTTTCAGAAAGTGGATTTGCAAATGAAATTGAAAAAATAAGACGATCACTTCAAAATCATTTTGCTATTGTTGAAACTCTTCCAATTGATAAGAATGTTGCCGAAGTAATTAAACAAATAAATTTATCTGCGCCTGATATTATTTTTAATTTTGTCGAATCTGTTGAGGGGGTTTCTTCATACGAATATTGTATGACCGGACTGTTTGAACTTCTCGGATACAATTACACCGGCAACGAACCATCAACCCTGGGTAACTGCTTGAACAAAGCCCGGACAAAAAATATTTTATATTCATATGGAATTAATACCCCGAGATATTTTACAATTTCGCGGGACGATAAAGTATCTGAAAGAAATTTCAAGTTGAATTTTCCAGTCATCCTTAAACTACTTAATGAAGATGCTAGCATCGGCATCTCTGAATTTTCTGTCGTTGCAAATTTTAGGGACTTTAAAAAACAACTGCAATTTTTGTTTGAAACCTATAATCAAACAATAATCGTTGAAGAGTTTATAGAGGGAAGGGAACTTAATGTAGCAATACTCGGCGATCAAGTGCTGCCAATCTCAGAAATAATATTTAATGGATTACCAAGCAACCTCCCCCAAATTGTAACGTATGATGGAAAATGGATTGAGGGAAGTGTGTATTATAATTATACTAAACCTAATTGTCCTGCAAAACTTTCTATCAAAACAAAAAAGAGAATTGAAACGACTGCATTAGCTGCTTATCATGCGATGAATTGCAGAGATTATGCAAGAGTTGATATAAGATTAAACAACAAAAATATTCCTTATGTCATAGAAGTAAATCCCAACCCGGATATCTCAACTGATTCGGGATTTGCGAGAGCTGCTGCAGCGGCTGGAATTAATTACGAAAAATTATTAAGCACAATTGCCGGTTTGGCATTGGCGAGAAAAACAAATGATACGCAAAATCAAGCCGTCTGACGCGACAAAAATTGAAAATATTTTAACAAGGACACCTAACTTCACATATAACGAAGTAGACGTGGCAATGGAATTAATAAATATTGCCATTTCAAATCCGGCTCAAACTGATTATCATATTTTTGTATCTGAAAAGGATGGTGAAGTTTTAGGATATCATTGCATAGGTAAACGTCCCTTAACCGATGGTGTGTTTGATTTATACTGGATAGTATCAGACCAACTATCGGGAGTAAAAGGTATCGGAAAAAGTTTGCTGCAAAACGCAGAAGAATTTTTAATTCAAAATAAAGGAAGATGGCTGCTTGCTGAAACCTCTTCCAGAGAAAACTATAGTGCAACAAGAAATTTTTATTTCAGAAATAATTACTCGATTATTTCGGAGATAAAAGATTTTTATAGCGTTGGAGATCATCTCCTTGTTTTCGGAAAATACTTTACACAGAAACAAACTGAGGAATAATTATGGAACTGTGGCAGCAAATGATCAGAGACAGTGTTCACACTGTAGATCAGCTTGTCGAAAAATTCGGAATAGACAGAAAAATAGCTGAAGATCTTGATGAATTTTTTCAAGCAAGAATAAACCCCTATTATCTTAGCCTAATTCGCTATCCGGGTGATCCTATCTGGCTTCAATGCGTCCCCGATAAAAAAGAACTTGAGGATTTGGATTCAGAAGAAGACCCATTGATGGAAGATGCAATGAGCCCGGTTCCAAATATTACGCATCGTTATCCCGATCGTGCTTTGTTTCTGGTTACAAGTCAATGTGGATTGTTCTGCCGCTTCTGTACAAGAAAACGTAAGGTCGGTAATTATGAAAAAATCTCCATGAAAAATCTTGAGAGCGCATTCAAATATCTTGAGCAGCATTCTGAGATTCGAGATGTTATTCTTTCCGGCGGCGATCCATTAATGCTGACAGATGCAATGCTCGAAAAAATTCTGCAAAGGCTAAGAAAAATTCCACACATCGAAATTATCAGGCTCGGTACAAAAATGCCATGTGTACTTCCTCATCGCATCACACCCGAGCTTTGTGACATGATAAAAAAATATCACCCTGTTTATGTCAATACCCATTTCAACCATCCCTGGGAAATTACACCCGAAAGTTCCCGTGCCTGTGAGATGCTTGCAAATGCAGGTATTCCAGTTGGTAACCAATGTGTATTAATGAAAGGTGTAAACGATGATGCTGCGGTTATAAAAGAACTTCTTCAAAAATTATTGAAGATTAGAGTTAGACCATACTATATGTATATGGCAGACGAAACTAAAGGCGCAAATCATTTTCGCACTTCAATTGAAACCGGATTGGAAATTGTTGATAAACTGCGCGGGCATACAAGCGGATTAGCAATTCCTCACTTCGTAATTGATGCACCTGGAGGGGGCGGCAAGATTCCGCTGCTTCCCAATTATGTTCTTCATCACGATGAAGATAGAATTGTTCTTCGTAATTACAAAAATCAGGTTTATGTTTACAAGAATTACAAAGACAGAAACAATCCTGAAAAACCAAATGTGAAAAATGGAAAGAACAAAAAAACTGTTAAAACTTCAGAACCGATTGCCCGGATCAAAAAAACAAAACAGCTTGTTCTGCAGGAAGCATAATTAATTTACAAGTAGTTTTCAAATTAAAGATGACATCCACTTTTGGATGTCATCTTCGTTTTAAAAGAATACTATCTTGGATCTTCTCCGCCGGCAGCTTGGGTAGTATATATTATAGCCATCATATACATCAAGACTGTTTCGGTAGGGGTTCCATCTCTAAAAGTATAAAGCACTTCATCGAAAGAAGTTCCTTTATAAATCACATTATCCCGATAAGTATAATCCGCATCATAGGAAGTACCGGAACAGAAATTATACCCGCGCTCTGTCATTAATACTTCGTAAGAAGTACCCGTACAAATCGTTTTATCTCTGCGAGTGAATACTACATCGTAAGAAGTTCCTTCGCAAAGAGTAGCATCACGAATTGTGTAAAGCACTTCATCTGACTCAGCTTTTAGAAAGCGGGGATCATCAATTGTCCACCAAACATCATCGAGAGAAATACCTTTGCAAACTCGTATTTGTGAACTTGCTGAAGAATAGATTATCAGCAGAAGAAAAAGAAGGATTAGGAGGTAGAGATTTTTTTTCATACTGATCCGCTAATTAATTATTGAATTATCAGAAGTTAAAATAAATCTTTTTAATTCAAAGTTAAAGTCTTACTAATAGCTACTTCTTAATTCTCTTCTGGAATTTGCTTTGCAGTTATGTTACTGATATCACGAACTGATAAGGTTTTGGAAACAATTGTTCAATTAATTAAAATTATGTGTACGAATTCAGCAAAAAATTTAATATTAATTATTCTAGATGATAATCAATTAAAGCTGCGTAGGGATTATAAAAGTCATTGGTGATTTCGTTTATATCAACCCAGTCACGCACAGCTAATCCAACTCCCGGTTTAAATACAGTATATCCTGTAGTTTTTATTTCTTCTGATTGATAAAAGGCTACAAGAAAATAGTAATAACAGTCAGTTAATGAAATACTGCCAGAGGAAGTTGTGAAAGTGTAGGTGAAGTCCGTTCTAGAAATAATTCCATTTGGCGGATTCCCGTTAAAATCAAAAACATTCCCGAGTCCGATTGAACCAGAATAATCACCTGCCTTACCTGGATATTTAAATTGCAGAGAATCGTTCATATAAAGTCCACCGTTACCGTTCTTGTAGTAACCATTTTTCAGAATAATTTGCAATCCTGATTTAAGTAAAAACCCTTTTTCGTTTTCCTCAATCACATGGAGAGTATCTTTGAAATAGAGAGTTGTATCGTTGTATGCATCTTTTATCCCAATATTATATACCCAATAGTTTCCGATTTTAAAGGGCATCAATTCAGTTTGGATATTTTCTGGAGGCAAAGCTTCGTTTGTGCACGACATAATTAATGTACCCGAAACTAAAAGAAATAAATAATATCTTTGGAGATAAGTAATGGTTTTCATTTTTGAAATTAAAATAAATAAATGAACAGTTAAAATTCAACTTCTAAATTGTCACCATCAACCCTGTTAAAATTATTTTAGCATAATAGTAAAAAAATGAATCTCGTGGAATTTTTGGGAAATATAAAAGGCAGCCAACTTATTGACTGCCTAATTAGAGGGGATTGACAAAAGAAAGTAAAAAGTATATCTATTTGTTTAAAATCATTTTCTTAACTTCTGAAAAATTTCCTGCGATTAGCTTGTAATAATAAATTCCACTTGGAAGTCCTGCGGCATTAAATTTTACGGAATATGTTCCTCGCTCTTTAAAACTATTAACTAATAATGCAGTTTCTTCACCGAGGGAGTTAAAAATTTTCAAGGTTACCACACCGGATTCAGGTAATGAAAATTTAATTAAAGTTGAAGGATTAAATGGATTCGGGTAATTTTGCTCTAAAGTGAAAGATTGTGGGAGCTCTCCCTTGTCTTCAACTGCAGTAGGTTCCTGAACTCTTACTATACCAGCCATTCCAACACCTCCGGCAGCCCCATGCACAACACAATAGTATGGGTTATCGCCAATATTCTCGAATACAAGACTATAAACCCACGGGCTCGAAGATGGACTCCCGCTTGTAAAACTATTGTCATCGGCTATAACATTATGAAAGCCTCCGTCATTAACCCAAATAACTGTATCCATTGGGGCTATTGTTAAATCAGCAGGCAAAAATGTTGACCCATCAAGTCCTACATGAACAACGTAAGATGTTTGGGAATATCCGGAAATCGAAAAAATTAAAAACGTTAAAAAGAACAAAACGGAAATAGTAATGCTTCTCATAGCGAACTCCTGTTTAAGAATAAAATATTTAACTGATAGGTATTAATCTATTTTTATCATCAGGGACTGATAAAAATAATTTAAAGCAACTTTCTAAAAACAATCTAAAAAAATTTTTGATAAAAAGTCAATCATTTTTTTGCTCCCATGAATTTCCTTCACAAGGAATAAAACCTGGTTTTAGCTGTTTATCATATTTCATACAGAGCACAGACGATTTATCAAAGTGTCTGCAGCTTGAACAAATTGATTTTTCTATTACCTCTGAATTTTTCAAATTGAAATCTTCAAATTGCCTAACAGCGGGCATTACAATAAAACCAAAAGCAACGGCAATCAAAATTATCCACCATAGTTTATAATCAGTTTTGTCGATGAGGTACCAAAGGGTGGGTATTGCAAGAGATACTTTAATAAGAGCTTTATAAATTATTTCACCCATTCTTAACACTTCTACTAATACAAGTTGATATTTTTTTGTTCATTGAAAAAGGTAAATAAACTTTACTGAATTGAATAAATAAAGTAAGGAAAACCATTGCGAGAAAGAAGATAATTGAATATTTTGGAACAATAAAAATGCCCCGCTTTTGCGGGGCAAGAATTTCAGCCGTGAGCGCGGGTGGGCTCGAACCACCGACCCTCTGCTTAAAAGGCAGATGCTCTACCCCTGAGCTACGCGCCCTGAATTTTGAGCACCAAATATAATTAAATGGACTTTTTATTCCAAGTGAACTATAAAATCTACTACCAGAAGTTAAAAAAATGAACCAAAATGCTAAAATATTAGTCTGTGATGATGAAGAAACCGTTTGTTATTTGTTGAAGGAACAATTACTTGAAGAAGGCTTTCAAGTTGATACTGTTTACGACGGCGGTTTTGCCATTGATGCAATCAAGCGGAAAAATTATGATATTCTTCTTCTTGATCTGAATATGCGTGAGGTGCAAGGTGAGGAAGTACTAAAATTCGTTACCGAATACACAGAATCTATTCAAGTAATTATACTTACTGCCCAAAGTGAAATTAGGAAAGCAATAGAATGTATTAAAGCCGGAGCTTATGATTACATAACTAAACCGTATGATGTTGATGATTTATTGGTTACACTCAACCGGGCAATCGAACATAAGAACTTAATTCTAAAAACAACATTACTAGCTAAAGAAGCAAATAAAAAACATTCGACTTCAATTGTGGGAAAAAGTGTAGAACTCCATAGAGTATTAAATCTTGCCATGAAATCTGCGGTTTCTGATTCTAATATTCTTATTGAAGGAGAAACCGGAACTGGCAAAGAGTTATTTGCAGAGTTTGTTCATAAGAATTCGAGTCGTAAAGATATGCCCTTTGTTGTTATTAATTGTGCCTCGCTGCCGGATCAGTTAATAGAAAGTGAATTATTCGGGCACGAAAGAGGAGCATTTACTGATGCAAAATCAACAAAGCAGGGACTTGTAGAAATAGCTCACGGAGGCACCTTATTCCTTGATGAAATTGGCGAGCTTAGCCTCACCCTTCAACCTAAACTCTTGCGATTTCTCGAAAATGGAGAATTTAGAAGAATTGGGGGAATTACTAATCTCACCTCAGATGTAAGAGTAATTGGTGCCACTAATAGAAACTTATTAGAGGAAGCAGAAAAGAAAAATTTTAGAAAGGACCTTTTATTTAGACTAAACGTGATCACCCTTACCATTCCCCCCCTCCGTGAGCGTAAAGAAGATATATTAATTCTTGCAAATCATTTTCTTGAGACAAAATCTCCGGTTCGCTCTCCCAAAAGACTTTCGAAAGAAGCTGAAGATATTCTTATGAGCTATAGTTTTACCGGAAATATCAGGGAGCTTGAACACATTATTGAAAGAGCTCTAATTTTTGCCGAGGATGATATGATCAGAGTTGAAGATTTAAATCTCCCTTCTTCATTTACTCGCGCCAGATCGAAACACATTGCAGAAACTTCAGATTCTTTTGATGAGTTAGAAAAAATGGAGGATGTTGAAAAATGGCATATCAGAAGAGTTCTTAATCGGAATAACTGGGATAGAACTAAATCCGCTATTTATTTAGGAATCAGCCCCAAAACACTTTATACGAAAATCAAAAAATATCATCTTAAAGAAGAACTTTATTAAATGACCGGGAAAGCAATTCCGATATTTTCCATCTCGGATTTTCTGTATTCTCAAAACATAGCTATTGCAGCTGCTGATAAAAACTTAATTATTACTGATTATAACAATCAGTTTAAGTCAACTTTAAACATATCAAGAATTAAAGGAAAATCGCTTAACGAAATTTTTAATCAATTTTCATCTTCCAAATTCCCGGATACTTTTAATAAAAAACACTTCGAATTTCTGCTCGACAAGATCAATCATCGCCTAACTATTTCTGTAATAAACTCCCGTTCTACTCCTTATTATATTTTAAGGATTGATCCACTACAAAAATCAGGAAATACAGACTTAATAAATTCCGATCAGCATTTTCAAAACGAGCTTGAAAATATTTTAATGCTTATGGTTAAGGATTATGATCTTAAAATTATTTCAGAAGAGATTTTAGTTCGTTCTGCCGTATTGTCGAAAAGCGATTTCAGTTTTGTAGTCTTTATTCAACCTGATGGTAAACACGATTATCAGTTTTATAATTTTAATAATATAATTGGAGAGCAGCAGAATATAATAAATGAAGTGAACGGTGATCTTTCTTTCATTAATAAATGGTTGGATATTAACAAGAGAAGTTTGTTAATTTCAAATGATAGAACAGGAATTGGATATAACCTCTCTAAATTTTTTAATGCGAGTTCTATAATAATTACTCCTTGCATCTTTGATAAAAAATTGCTTGCGAATATTATTAATGTTAAAAAGACAGGATCGTTCTCGCAGCTTGAAATAAATTATTTGGAACAATTTGCTACTTTACTTTCGTTTGCAATAAGTAATATTAGAATGAAAAACTTAAACGAAGCGCTCGAAAGCAGGCTTCTTCAGGCTCAAAAGCTTGAAACAATAGGCAAACTTTCAAGCGGTATGGCTCACGATTTCAGTAATCTTCTTTCAAGTATTTTCGGAAGCATAAATTTACTTAAGAGCCGCGTTCCTCAAGATAGTAATGTGCTAAAACTTTTAGATAATATTGAAAACTGTTCTATCCGTGCACGTGATTTGACAAAAGGCTTGTTAAGCTTTGGGAAACCTACACCGAAGAGAAAAGAATTAGTAAGATTAAATGAACTTTTTCAAGAAATCTCAAAAGTTATAACACAAACATTTCCGAGCAGAATTGAACTTGAATTAAATATTAAGCCTGAACTTTTTTACATTTTGGGTAACTCAACTGAAATTTATCAGATATTATTAAACTTATGTGTTAATGCAAAAGAAGCCATTCCTTCCAATGGAAAAATTATTCTTTGCGCAGAAAATGTTACTGTCGATGAAACTAATATTATCAATTACCCGCTCTTCCGAAAGGGTAACTATATAAAAATATCCGTTGAAGACAGCGGAAGCGGAATTAAAGAGGCAGATATTATAAAAATTTTTGATCCATATTTTTCAACTAAGCAGAAAGATTCAGGTTCAGGATTGGGTTTATACGTTACTTACGGTATCATTAAGGCTCACGGCGGTTATGTTGAGGTATCAAGCAAATTAAATTTCGGAACAAAATTCGAAGTGTTCTTACCAGCCTACGAACCAACCAAAATAAAAGCTGATACTGCTGCAAAAGAAAAAATAATTCTTCTCGCTGATGACGAAGTAATGCTTCGTGATTTACTAAGCGAATTGCTCGAAGCAAATGGTTATAATGTAATCAAAGTTAGCTCAGGAATAGAAGCACTAAGTGCTCTGGGCGAATTGAAAATTGATTTAGCTATAATTGATTTTAATATGCCCGGTATGAATGGTCTTGATACGATAGCAAAGATGCGGGAATTGAAATTTACTTTCCCGATAATTTTGTCTTCAGGAAGTCTTGGAATTGAAATAGAATTTGATTTAAAAAAATATAAAGTGAATGGACAGTTATTAAAGCCTTACGAATTCGAGACCATGCTCACAACTATTCAAAAGTTAATCTGATAACTTCTCTGTAATATCCTCTTTACCAACCCTCACCATTTTTATACTGTTTGCATAATCCGAAAGAATAGGATTTTTTACTGCGTTTAGTTGATTCAATACTTCGTTTATTTCTTTAATTGCGGTATCAATATATTGTAACCTCAACAGTAAATTTTCTTTCGAAATTACTTCTTTATTAAGTTCTCGTTTTATTGCTGCGGATGATAAACTTAATAAAGTCAGTGGTTGTTTTATTTTATGATTTGCTGTTACAACAGTAGCAGCATAAGTGTTTCTTTTTTCAGAATTGAGATATAGTTGGTTTGCTTCGGAAAGCTTTAATGCTGATTTTATTCTTGCCATTAGTTCGATACGATTGAAAGGCTTTTTAATATAGTCAAAAGCACCAGCCTCCAACCCCTCCTTTGTATCTTCGGCACCAGACTTTGCAGTTACTAAAATAATTGGAATATGTCGTGTGTTTGGTTCCGAGACAAGATATTTACAAACCTCGATACCTGTAATATCAGGCATCATTATATCTAATAAAATTAAATCCGGTAACTCGCTCAAAGCTTTTTCAATTCCTGTTGTACCATCATAAGCGGTAATAACATCAAAGCCTTCGTTTTCAAGCCGATCTTGAAGCATGAAAACATTTTCCGGTAAGTCGTCAATTACAAGAATTTTTTGCATATCTAATTTTAACTCTTAATCTTAAGAAGCAGTTGTTCGATCTTAAACGAAATGATTACAGAATTCACAGGCTTTGGGATATAATCATCGAAACCACTTTTAATTATTATTTCTTTATCACCCGTCATAGCTTTTGCAGTAACAGCATAAACAGGAATGGATTTCCATTTGTCATTTGCTTTAATATTTTTCAAAGTCTGGAATCCATCCATCGCAGGCATCATAATATCGAGAAGTATCAGATCAGGTGTTTGTTTCTGCAAAATCTGAAGGCATTCCATTCCGCTTCGTGCAAGTTTTGTTTTGAAGTTTAATGATCGTACAATTTCATTTATAGTAAATAAAGTATCCGGATCATCATCAACGATAAGTATTTCTCCTCTTGGGGATGAGTTTTCATCTTCTTTACTTTTGGTTTCTACTATCTTTGGTGAATCACTTTTAGGAGCAGTTGAGTAAGAAGATTCATTCAAGTAAGAAATTTCCTGAAGTTTTATTCTATCCCGCACTACCTTAAGTACATCGAGGGGGTGTCCTTTTGATTTAATAGTAATATCATCAACTATATTTGAAAGCGATTTTTTTTCTTCATCAGAAATATCTTTTGCTGTAGAAATAATAATAGGGATATGCTTTGTTTTAGAAGATGACTTAAGCTTGTGTGATAATGTGATCCCATCAACCTTTGGCATCATCAAATCAACAATTATTAGATCAGGCTGAACCTCGGCAATTTTATTAAAAGCAAACTCGCTGTCCTGAATATATTCAATTCTTATGTTATCATTTTTAAATTCACTTTTAAATTTTTCAAACTCAAGTTCGTCATCATCAACAATAACAACTTTTTGAATACTTTTATGAGCAAGCATTTCCAATCTGTTCAAAGCAGAAAGTAGTTTATCAGCAGATAACGGTTTAATAAAAAACTCGAATGCGCCTAATCCATAGCCGAGATTTTTATCCCCTGTAATTGAAATAAGTATAACAGGGATATCTTTTGTTTCTTCATTCTCCTTTAGTTCTTTCATTACTGTCCAGCCATCTTTATCCGGCATCATGATATCAAGTGTGATAGCAAAAGGTTGAAGCTCAAGTGCTTTTTTAATTCCGTCATCGCTATTTTCAGCATATTCAACCGAGTAGCCTTTTGAAATCAGATATTGACCGATTGTATATCTCACTTCGGAATCATCATCAATTACAAGGATGGGGTTACTTCTGTTTTTTATAAGTGCACCTACATTTACATTTGCTTTAGTAGATATTATTTTTGTTTGAGCCTGAATTAGTGGGAAAGTAAATGAAAAAGTTGAGCCTTTTCCCGACTCACTTTTTACCCAGATATTACCCTTCAAAAGTTCAATAATTTTTTTTGTGATTGCTAATCCAAGCCCAGTGCCGCCATAGCGCCTTGTAGTACTGCCATCAATTTGTCTAAATTCTTCAAAAATAATTTTTTGATTTTCTTCCGAGATTCCTATCCCTGTATCTTTAACATCAAATTGAAGCATCTTATCTACTGTCGTCGATATTTTTAATTCTATACCACCTTGATGAGTAAACTTAATAGCATTGCCCAGCAGATTTATCAATACTTGCGTTATTTTACCTCGATCAGTGTTTATAAGTATGCGTGTGTTGGTATCGCGTATGATATTGAACTCGAGACTTTTTTCAGTAACCAGGGGGTTGATAGTGGTCTCAACTTCTTCAAGAATTTCTTCAAGTAGCACATCTTCTTCCCGAAGTTCCATTTTGCCGGCTTCGATTTTGGAAAGATCAAGTATGTCATTGATTAGGTTCATCAATCTCTTCCCACTCTTATAAACGACTTGTAATCTCTCTTTATTTTTATCGTCGAGTGAAGCTTTTTCAATAATTAATTCAGTCAGTCCAAGTATTGAGTTCATCGGTGTTCTCAATTCGTGAGACATGCTTGCAAGAAATTGTGATTTAAGCTGAGTTGATTCTTCTGCTTTTTGTTTTTGAATTGCAAGTTCATCGGCTTTTTCTTTAAGCTTTTGATGAAGTTCAAGCAACGATTCATTTTGTTTTCTTACTTGAATATTTTGCTGCTGATAGTCAACGTTCAATTGCTTTAACTCGGCAATAAAGTTTTCTAATTGGATAAGAGCATTCGCATTTGTAATTCCAATGGCAAGCTGTTCTTGAATTTTTGATAAATAATCTTTCGCTTCGGAAGAGGGCTTATCAACAGATCCCAATTCAAGTACTGCTATTACTTTATTATTATAAATTACCGGAACGACTAAAAGATTTTTGATCTCGATTTTAAAAATTCCTGTTTCCACAACCGGTAGTAAATCGGACGAATTAATTTCGAGCGTTTCTTTCCTTTCAATAACTGGTTTATAAAAGCTAATATTCTTATTAATATTTATTTGTTCAGGGTTTATTCCGTGGAAGCTTCTTAGTTGAAGAGTATCATCTTCGATTGTAAATAATGCTCCTGTAGTAAAATGACAAGTCTCCACAATCTTTTTGAGCGCCGCATCAGTAATTTCAGAAAGGGTGGGGTTTTGATTTATTAGGCTGATAAATTCAGAATATTCGTTTTTTGCCTTTTGATTTTTCTCAAGCTCATCAAGCATTAAGTTAAATGCTTCGCCAAGCTTTCCAATTTCATCTGTGCTTTTAATTTTTATTTTGTTTTTGAAATCACCACGCTTAGTTTTTTCTGTTGCCTCGCCTAATTCAGTTATTTGTCTGCGCAGCTTACTCGTAAATAAAAGTGTTAGTATCAATGAAAGTACTATCCCACTCAAACCAATAATTATAAGGACTTCTTTGATATTATCGCTTAAAGAAGTTGCCGCGCTCAGGCTTGAGAAGATTAGAAACTCAACCTTTTTATTTGAATTGTATAATATATTGGCACGATAAATTGAAACTAATAAATCGGACTTGTCTTTTTCTGAATGATAAATTTCAAAATTGCTTTTGGGGGACAAGTTCGAATATGCCTCGTTAAGTGCATAAGTATAGTTTATATTTGTAGAAGCATTCGAAACCTCAACAGTAGTATTATTAATAACGTAAGCAATATCGGAATTTATTTTCTTAGATAGCTCGGTTAGAAAATCAGTATTAATAATTCTGCCATAATAATAATAGCTTCCATCATCAGCCTGATATTCGCGAGTTAGTAGATATGGATTTTGGCTGAAAAATATTTTCAAGTCATTATTTTGCAATAACGAAATTAAATTCCTCTTGCCGGTCTTTTTTACTACATAAAAAGATTCTTTTGAAGCAGTTTGAAAAACAAAATCCAAATAATCTTCGTTTTCAAGATCCGAAGCAAGTGATACGTCGGAATATTTACTTGAAAAATTATGAAACGCTTCGTCAGTTGCCTGTAGTTCCTCATTAAGTCTGAAAGTAAAATTATTTACTGAAAAAAGAAGCTGCTCGGTTTGTTTTTGGGAAATGACATTATACATTAATGAATAGAATGCAACTGCTGCACTTGTGATTATCACAACTACAATCAGAAAATTAATAAGCAGTATACGCAGGCTTATTTTCATGAATCATTTTCCCGCTGCAAAACTTTACGAATTGTTATGATCAACTCATCAAAATCATAAGGCTTACTAATAAAGTCGGAAGCACCAAGCTTTGCTGAATCAATCGCGCTTTTAACATCGGCATAAGCAGTGAGGACAATTACTTTTGTTTTGATATTATTTGCCTTAACATCTTTCAATACCTCAAAGCCATCTTTGCCTTGCATTTTAAGATCAAGAAGCATTAAATCAACACGATGTTTTTCTAAGTAGCTAATTGCATCATAACCGTTAGTAACAAACTCAGCTTCATAGCCAACTTCGTTCAAGTCGTCTCTCAACGTTCTGCAAATGTCGAGATTATCATCAACTACTAAAATTCTTTCCATTGAAAAAATTATTCTTCTTTTTTACTTGTTTCCTGCAATTGATAATATTTTATTCTTTCACGTCCCTGCTCAAGCTCCGTCTTTAAAGGATTGGTTTCTTTAACTCCTGAAATTCTATCTTTAAGGGATGGCACCAACTCGGCTTTAATTAATATAATTAATTCTTTTTTAGTAACATTTTTCTCATCACTTCCGGTAAGATACCTGATTCCCAACACCCACCATGGTAAATCCTTGAGAAAGGGGATACCATTCCTGGTTGTTGTTTCCTCGTTAATAAATAATCCGCCAAGGACTGTCTCTTCACCGTTGAGCATTAGTACCTGTGTACTTGCATTAGTTTTTCTTATTTCAGAAGTAATCTCGTTTGCAAGGAATGAGCTTCTTTCAACAGCAATGTTAAGAAGCATGTAGCTTACACTGTCCTCTGTATAAATAAAAGGAGTTACTTCTATAATAGTTCCTGTCGGATAGAATTTTTCAACCGTATTTCCCGCAAAGTCTTTTTGCTTTATAGAAAAATCAGAACCAACTTGAATTTTGCCAACGTTTCGATCGCGAACAGTGATGCTCGGGTTTGCAATTATCTCGCCTAATTCTTCATTTTCGAAAAATCTAAAAACGGAAGTAGCTTCACCGAAGAAACCTCCGAGGTCGAAGTCAGTTGAAGCATTCACGGAAAAATTAGCTTCTTGTGTTTGAGTCTGAGTTGTGGAAGTTGTAACCTGTTTGTTTTCCCCAAGAAGATCACTTCCGAAATCAAGTCCTTTTTGAGAAAAAAGCAACGTCCAGTCTATTCCACGTTTTTTAGCTTCCGAAACATTCATTTCAAAAAACACTGCCGAGATTTTAACTTCTCGAGTGTCAACAGAAGCATAAGTTTCCGGAGTTTTTTCTGTATCGGTTGCTTCATGTCTTTTAATGATAATTACATCTTCCTTTACTTCATACATCAACCCCGCATATTGAACGATAATGACAAGCGCTTTATCATAAGCCATTGACTCAATTTCAATTCCTATGGGGGTGGTTAAATCAACAGTTGATACAATCCTTTTTCCCGTTGAACTTTCGCTTACCTTGCTAAGTAGTGCAATAGCCTGATTGAAAGGAAGGTTTGCAGAAAGGGTAACGAGTTCATCAGGATTGACGCCCTTGAATTGTTTCTCCAAATAATTTTGGGAGAGAATCTGAGTGTTTAGAAGGAGAAACAACCCGACAATTGATATTAGTGTCTTCATATTAATTCTCTTTGTTTTCGTTTTTCTTAATTAATAATTCAGGTTCAAGTTTTAGTTCTACTTTTTCAATTATTCCACCCTTGTTAAGAATAAAATTAACACGGCTGCTGGCATAATCAATTTTGGTAAGGTAACCAAGATAAACCGGTTCACCTTCCCAAATTAAAAAGGTATTTCCTTTACCATCAGCAAGAAATGCGCCATCTGGAATAAGGGCTAATAACTTAGCTCCCTGAACATCTAACAAACCGTCCACATTTGGCGGGATTTCATTACGAATTAGAGGGAAAAACGCATCATATAATGCACCGGCGGATAGATTATTTTCGACTATGTTCGATGTGGCGAACCTATTGTCCAGTGAAAAATATGCATCCACCGTCATGGTAAAACTTACCAGAAAAGCGGGCATTCCATCTTTATCGGAAATAATTAGATTGCTAAGAGTCAGCTGCTTTATTTTCTTCAACTCCTTACTTTGTTCAATGGCGTTTGCCATCCGATAGACTTCATTAAAATCTCCACCGCCACTTACTTTATATTCATGGAAGAAAAAATCCTTATCCGGTTTTTGCTCGGTGTATTCAATATCTACATGAGTGTTTTCTGAAAATCCTGCTGTGATAGTATTTAAAAAATTATAAAATTTAATTGGCGAAAGGTTCTGTGGAATATTAAACTTTCTATTGGCAAGAATTGAATCCAGCGAACTGGCTTTATTTAAAAGTTCAGCATATTGTGCGTTAAGTTCCGCGGTGTTATAGCTTTTCTTATTCAACTCTTCAAGCTTTTTTTCTCTTTCATTCAAATCGCCGCTTTGAAAGAGAAAAATATAACCTCCGCCAAGTAATAGTATGATCAGCAATAAACCAACCAGACCAAGTGTACTTCTGATTTTTTTATTCATTCTTCTTCGAAAAATTGGTGATGTTAAAGTTGATTATAAATCTATAAGCATTTTCTTCTCGAAGTGCTTCATAGACTACGCTTTTTAATATTGACGATTCAATTGAGTATGCAAAATCTGTTAGAACATTTTTTGAAAGTGCGTAACCTTCGAGCAATACTTGGTCGTCTTCCTCTTTTGATATTTTTGTGAGCCATAAATTTTTCCGTGATTGACAGAAATTAGCAACATGCCGTGTTACTTTGCCCCAAAGTTCAGTCCCCACTGCTGCTGAATCAAGTATAGCCTGTGTTTGATCAAAGCTGCTGATTTTTGTTTCAACATCCTTAATCTTGCTAAGTATCTCCTGGTTCTCCTTCATCAAAATAGTTTTTTGAGTGATCTCATCGTCCATCCTGCTAAGATCGCTGCTATTATTAAGAATTTGCTGTGTAATAAAAAATGCGGCGACAAAGAGAATAGGAAGCATTGCATAACCATGCCATGAGAACTGAAAGAATTTTTGTTCTTCACGGATATATTTTGGGAGAAGATTTATCCCCTTAGTTTCTTTGGTTTGCTCATCAAAATATTCTGTTGCAACTGCAAGTGGAACGGTGAAAGAAGAAAATTTTTCTTTCTTTTCTGTATCAACAAGCGTGTTATCGAGGTCATCAAACTCTAAACGGGAAACATTCGCTTCAGGAAAAGTTCCATAGAAAGATAAGATAAGGTTTTCGGAATCGTCTTCGCCGCAAACAATAATGTTATCAAGCGAAGATATTCCTCCATTTTCCATCTCGAGTAATATTTTAGAAAAATATACATCGTATGTATGAAGGTTTTGAGTCCCTATATCAAGCGTTGAACCAATGTGCTTTAATTTTCTGCCCTGGAGGAAAATTAACTTACTGTATTCCTTCCCTATGTAAACAATCAGAGAATGATCGTCAGGGAAAAACTTTTTCTTTTTTGCTACAAAGTAAGCTAAAGAAACTTCGGCACATTTTATTGTGGGTATTTTATAGTTTCTTTTACTGTTAAAAGAAGCAAGAGAGTTAATCATATTTACACAGGAGATCTCGCCGCTTACAAAAACGGATAGCAGAGATTTATCAGCAAGTTCTATGTAGCCGATACTTTCCTTTTCAACTGAAACATGTTTTGTTTCTTGAATATCGTCAATTATCTCTTGAGTGATTTTAGTTGACCTGATATTTTTTATTCCCTCGTAAACGTGGAAATAAATTGCCGGCTCGGTCAGCGCAGGGATGAATAATGCATTGCTAAGATTAATCCCGGCAAGCGAATTGTTAATCGTCGAAATATTGGCTTCAATAAGAGTGCTCTGCAAAGCCTGGGTTTCTTTATCAAGAGCTTCGAGCGATAGTTCATCACTTTCAAGACTAAGCCCTGCTTTTTCTTCCGGCTGACCAACATTTGAGACAAGATCAATAGATGCTACTCGGTGTACTTTAATCTTACCGGCAGTATCTTTTTCAAAGACACCGATCTTTGTATCGTTGCCCTCGCAATATATGCACACTATTTGTTTCATTAAATTGCCGTCAGTATTTGTTGCATTCTGGTTTTATTATTTGAATATGCCATAGCATTCTCCAACGAAATTTTCTTAGCAAGATAAAGGCGTTTTAAATCCTGTTCCATAGTAATCATTCCCATGGGATTATTTTGATTCATCATCATATAAATCTCAGAGAGATTATTATTCTTGATAGCAGCCTTTACGTTGGGGTTAACAAGTAAAACTTCTTTGGCTAATACCAATCTTCCGTCCAATGCCGGAATTAATTTTTGTGACACAACGGAAATTAACACATCTGCAAGTCTATTTCTAACTCTATCTTGTTCTGACGGGTGCATTTCTGCAATAATTCTATCAATAGATTCTATAGCCGAAGATGTGTGTAATGTAGAAAAAACTTTATGCCCCGTGTCCGTTACTTCAAGTGCTGCAAGAATTGTATCCGGGTCTCTCATTTCACCAACAATAATAATATCAGGATCCTGGCGTAATGCCTGGGTTACTCCCTCCTTAAAAGAAAGAACATCCTTTCCAACCTCGCGATGTTTAATAATACAGTTTCTTGAAGAATGAACATACTCAATAGGTGAAGCTATTATAATTACATGAGCTGGATCGGCATCATTATGCGCATCAACAATGGCATCAAGTGTGGTTGATTTACCGGAGCCGGTTATTCCCGTAATTAATGACAATCCAAACTTTATGTATGCATGGCTCATCCATTTAACTGCATTAGGATGGAACCCCAAAGTATCCAAAGGACGGATTGCAGAATTTATCGCACGCATATTTAAAGTTAGAGTATCAAGATCGAAATAAACATCAGAACGAAATCTGACGTCAATTTTTTTTCTCTCGTATAAAAAGGTATGGCTAAAATCTAAATTGCGATCTTGTAAAAGTGAATTCCGCTGATTCTCATTTAATAGGTTAGCAATAATGGTGGAGGTTTCGTCGTTTGAAAATTTAGGAAGGTCGTTGGCTCGTTCTTTAATACCATGAGTTCTCATCCAGATATAACCCTCATTTCCATGACCGCCGGTTTCAATATCTGAGGCTTCTTTTTCGATCATATTGACAAGAAATTTGTTGTACAAATCCCTTAAAGCCGTTCGCTCTACTGCAGAAAGGTTGTCTATATTCTTAAGCACAAAAGCAACTCTCTCGGCATTCGAATAATAACCGGGGATAGTTGAAACAAAATTAGTAAGGATATTTCTTTCTGCGTCTATCTTCACTTTTCTAACTGATAATTATTTAGATTTATATTTTATTTATTCAATTGATCACTAAATTTTGAAATGACATGTAAAATATCCTTCCGAATCGGTAAATTACTCATCAGAAGTGGAAGCTAAGACTTCCTCGATTGAGGATAAGCCAAGTTTCACTTTTTCCAGTCCGGCTTCTCTAAGATTAAGAGTACCGTCCTTTTTAGCCTGAATTCGCACCTTTTCTTCATCTACGTCTTCTCCAGAGCGAACGATGATTTGGCGAATCTCCTTTGTAAAATACAAAGCCTCGTGAATAGCGAGCCTGCCTTTATAACCAGAACCGCCGCATTTTGAACATCCTTTGGCTTCATAAACCGTATAATTTCGCCATTCTGCAATGTTTAGCCCCGCGGCTTCCATTAATGGCTCATCAAAATTCGCAAGTTTTTTCTTACAGTCATTGCAAAGCCTTCTAATCAACCTTTGTGCCACAATTAAATTAATTGCATAAGCTATTAGAAATGGTTCGATTCCCATCTTATATAATCTTGCCACTGCGCTTGGAGCGTCATTTGTGTGAAGCGTAGAAAAAGTTAAGTGCCCGGTATTAGCTAATTTAACAGCAACTTCTGCAGTTTCCTTGTCACGCATTTCACCGACAAGAACAATATCGGGATCGTGACGAAGAATTGACCGGATTGCCTGCTCAAAATTCATTTTAAAGCCAATTTTTAATTGTCTTGCCCCTTTAATTACATACTCCACCGGATCTTCAACTGTTAGCACGTTTACAGTTGGATCAATTACCTGGTACAATGCCGCAACGAGGGTTGTACTTTTTCCACTCCCTGTTGGTCCGGTTAGGATAACCATTCCCTGCGGCTGCTTGATAGCTTTTATAAATGCATCTTTGCTGTAACCGCTTAACCCAAGCTTTTCAAGATCAGTGATAACTTTTCTATCGTCAAGAATTCTTATTACAATACTTTCAAATTTATTTTTTAATTCAGTCCCAACCATTGGCAGCACTGAAACTCTATACCGAATGATATGATCATCAATTTCGCGCTGCATAAAACCATCCTGCGCCATTTCTCTTTCAAATCTATCCATACCCTTTCCGCGATCTTTAATTACAGAAACGATAGCCTCGGGCAATGTGTTTTCCTGTGTGTGCCAAAGTTGGAGTTCACCATCGAGACGAAAATATATTTCAGTTTTATTCCCAACTTTGGGGACAAAATGAATATCGCTTGCACCCTTTCTAACACCTTCAACAAGTGCAGCTTCAACTAAATTTATTAAAGCACTTTTGTTTATTTCTGCATCAAGTTCCTGCTCATCAAGTCCGCTTTCATCACGCTCGAGATGGATCATATCGGCAGATTCATCCTCCATCATTTTAAGATAGATATTTTCAGGAGGGAGAATTAACTGGATAAGTTTTTCGTAATCTTTTTTCTTAATGAAAATTACTTCATACTTTTTTACATTCAGACCAAAAGCAATTTTGGGGATGTTTCTATCAGTGGGGTCAATAGAGGCAAGGATGAGTTTATCTTTTATTTTTTCGTCAAACATAAAAGGAATAACATGATGTTCCAGCATCTGGTTTTTTAAATTTTCACCGGAGCTGTTTATTAAGCCCTTTATGGCTTCTAATTTACTTGCCGGAATCTCTTCTACCCGAACATCTAATTCTCTGAATGCATATAGAACAGCGACTTCTCGAAATATTGTATCGTGATCATAATTAAAATCCTGAACGAGTATTTGTGCAAGATTTCTTTTTATCTTACTCTTATCATTAATTTTAGCATTTAGCGCCCTCTCAAGCATTTGGGCATCTATTATTCCCTTCTTAAATAAGAGATAACCTATTTTATCAGTAAGCTCAAGATTTGTTTCGATCATGTCTGATTATTTTCAATTTGAATAATTGATGCAGCCCCCGGTGTTTTAGGACGAACTGTAGCTGTTTCGGCAGAGACAAGTGTTAATGCAATCATGACAACCATAATAACCATTGCAATTACTACCTGGATAAGTTCAATTAAATTTTTCAATTTATAAACCGTTTCGCTTTCGTAGTAATTTGCTAATTGCAGTGTCGTGTTTTTAATAGTACCTGTTTCTTCGCCGGAATGAAATCGCGAGAGAGCTGTTTCTGTAAAAACTCCTGCGGCTTCAAATGAGTCTGTCATTCCAATTCCCTTTTTAATCATCATTGGAATTGCAATTGTTTTAATTCGCTCTTCGAAATAACGATTGTCAGTTGCTTCTGCAGCAATTTTGATTGGCTCTATGCTTTCGGCAGAGCCGCTGTAAAGAGCATAAAACACGCGGCAATAAACTTCAATTAATGTTTTATGAACCAACGGACCCAAAACAGGAATGGACAACATAAATTTATCAACCCATAACCCGCCTTTTTTCGTTTTTGACCATTGCCAAAAAACGATGGGGGGGATGGCACAAACAAGCCCAACTAACATCCAATTCTCAACAAGAAAGTCACTGATCTTTAGTGTAAATGCAGTCATAGGCGGCAGATCAATACCGAATTTAACAAATAGTTTTGCAGTTTCGGGAAATATATACCCGACATAGAAAAGCACTGCAAGAAATAAAACGAAAAGAGTAACTGCAGGAGTGATTAATGCGCTTTTAAGATTTTTCCTAAATTCCTGTCTGCGCTCTAAAAACTTTGCTGTCGATTTATAGATTTCCGCCATGTTGCCGCTTTTAGATGCAAGCCCAAGCATGTAAGCCGTAAATTTTCCGAATACGACTTGATACCTCAAAAATGTAGTTTCACTGTCAGCGCCTTTTTTTAATTCATTATTAATTTCTTTTAATGTTTCTTTAAGTGCCTTGTTTTGTGTGTCGTTAATAAGCAGGGTTAATATTTCGGCATAAGCTAATTTTTGATCAAGCAGTTCCGCGCTTATTTTTACAAAAGTAACAATGTCGGAGGTAGGAGGTTTACGTTGGAAATCGAGAAGTTTTTTATGAACCGAAACAATATTATACCCCATCCTTCTTAAAGCGTCTTCAACTTCCCTTTTATTGAAAGCTTTTTGCTCGCCGGTAATAGGCTTCTCTTTACCTTTTCTGACTTTATACAGGAAGGTGGATTTTTTTTCGATGCTCAGAATCTTGAGATGATTTTTATCCGCAAGCTTCTGAATTTTTTGTTTTCCTTCTTTAGCAGAGTTCACCGAAAGAGTTCCGGTGATGGTCTGTCCCGAAGTTTTCTGTGCAGTAAATTTATATTCTAGCATAATTCCTTTAAAATAGAAAGGCTGACAAAATATAACAATTTTGTCAGCCTTTAGAAAATATTATTTGATTAATCTATCTCATTTAATTAATAATTCTTTAATATTAATTAACTGATGATGTAATTGCTGTCGAGGTTACAGTTGTAGTAACTTCCCAACTATAATCAGAATCCAATGGTGTTCCTGTTAATGTAACCGTGGAAGCTCCGACGCTAGCCGACCATGTTGTGGTAGGAGTAGAAGCTAAAGATGCAGGAACTGACCAGCCAGTGAAAGAATTTCCACCACCATCCATTGAGGTTGGTTTCTTGTAATACTGCTGAGCAAGAGCGCCAAGGTTTGTACCTTCAGAGATGATAGTGTCTTTTGCTGAAGATTCTGCATTTGCGTTAAACAAGTTGATGCCGACGACTACAGCTATACCAACTACGATTACGCCAAGAACGATTAAGAGAAGTTGTTGTTGACCCATGATAGATCTCCTTTATATATATTTATGAGTATTGTTAATTAGAACATTTAGTTTAATATTTCTGATGTTACAGAATTAGGTTCCACTGTTGTTTGAACTTTCACTGAATCATCATCGTTCACTACATCATTTCCCGTGCCAATGATTATTACCTTTGAAGCTTCAACGCTCGCAGTGTAGTAACCACTTGAAGTCGCTGTCAATTGATCGGGGATATCCCAACCTTCAAAACTAAAACCACCCCCTCCGAATGTTTTAGGTTTTTCATAAAATGTCATAGCCATATTTCCCAGATTCATACATTCAGTCATTACTATATCACGTTTTGTATCCGCTGCATTTTGTCTAAACAAAGTAATGGCAAAAGCTATTGCTATTGCTACTACAATTAGACCAATTACTATGAGTAACAGTTGTTGCTGTCCCATCTAAAATCCTTTTATATACGTTTCGGGGTTATTAACAAGAAAAAAAGTGCCAAAAAATTTTTATTAGTAAAGCATTTGAAAAGCTTCGAAAAAATAACGTTGAATTATTAAGGAGAATATTTTACAGGTAAAGTTGGCATAAATAGTAAATGTTACTTCCGGGGAACTGTTTATTCCTTTTTTTGATGAATAATGGGGGTAGCAATAAAAAGAATTTTAGTGAGCAGTTAAGAAATACTGACCGATTGGACTTCCTTAACTCACTGCCCTCTGAAAATTATTCGCCTGCATTTCCACTCCAAAATTTCTATCGGAATAAATTACTTGTAAGAACGGGAAATTTAGCCCAAAATTACCGACATCTTTTCGATAAGAAATGCCGATAGACTAGGGATTACTTAATTCAGTATATTTATTATGAAAGACTTCTGATGGCATTGCCATTAGAAATCTATTTTTCAGGGGTCTTCATGAGTAATCAATTGGGAATTAGATGATATAAAAAAACATTTTAATAAAAGGGAAAGAAGTTTATTTTTGTAGATCAAAAAAAAGGATTACTTAACAATGAGAATAAATAAAATCTATTCTATTACTATGCTCTTAACAGCACTAACGTTTTTATTTGTTATTGGCTGTGAGAAAAAGACAGAAACAAACCCGGAAGAAAAAGTTGAAACAACAATTGAAAAACCCGTTGTTGAAACTACGGTAGAAAAAGTTGATTCTGTTAAGCCGGAAGAACCAAAAATAGTTATTCCGGATATGCTTGGTACCTGGTCGGGAACGTTTGACAGCCGCGCATGCACGTTGAAAATAACTAAACAAGACAGCATAGCTTTTAGCGGAAGCATTACCATAAATTACAGAGAGGTTGTAAATCAATCTGTTTCGGGCACTATTAATGTCGAAAAAAACACTGTATCTATGAAAGATCTAATCCATAGCAGATATCAGGGAACTTATTCTGGAAAACTTTCTTCTGACATGAAGAATCTTGCCGGAACCTTTACGATTACAGTTGATAAGAAAAATTTATCATTTAACTTGAACAAAAAATAATCATCAATAAAAAAGGAAAACCTTAATGAACAAAATACTCTCGTTATTATTCATTCTTTCAATTGGATTTGTTTTATCTTCCTGCGACAGCACTACCGATCCAGTAATTCCACCTGTCACTACCGGCAGCGTTTACCTCGAATCAACCCCTGCCGGAGCAGAAATTTGGGTAGATGGTGTAAGCTCCGGTAAAGTTACTCCTGACAGCGTAACTAATATAGAAGAAGGAAACCATAACATAACCTTAAAACTTGCCGACTATGACGATACAACTTTCACAATGACAGTGATTGCTGGACAACAGGTCTCTAATGATGTAACAATGATTTCAAATCTTTTCTTGACTCATTATGGTGGAACGGTTAATATAGTTAGGCTTTGGGAAACATTAGGAACAACCTCCGATCAACCAAGCGGGCTTGATCTATCTTCGGGAAATCCCTATGGAATATCTTCATCGGATGCCGATAAAGTTGATATTTATTACTCAAGCAATGGTTTCTTAGTAAAAAGTGCTGATCTTGCTTCTGGGTTAACAAGAGTTACAGATTTTATGGTTGGCGGCGCCAGTGATTTAAATGATGGACTTGACTCTCCGCTAAGATCCACCGGATTATGGCTTGATAATATGGGTGATAGGGAAACAAATTATGTTTATCTCTACGATAATGATGGGCACTATTCAAAATTAAAAATCGTTCAGTGGGGTGGGGGCGTACCTGGCGAACCTGCCTGGGTTGAAGTTGAATGGTGGTACAACGAAACAGTTGACGATGTAAGATTCTAATCTTATCTTTTATAGATAGAATTTGGAGCCGCAGAGTTTTCTGCGGCTTTTTTTATTTCTTAATTTGAATATGAAGTTCGGCTAATTGCTCTTCTGATACATCCGATGGGGCTTCATCCATTAAGGAAAGTGCCGATGCTGTTTTAGGGAAAGCTATCACATCTCTAATCGAATCTTCTCCTGCAAAAATCATTACCAATCTATCAAAACCAAATGCAATTCCTCCGTGAGGGGGGGCGCCGTACTTGAACGCATTCATTAAAAAACCAAATTTGTATTGTGCTTCTTCATCACTGATACCGAGTGCTTTAAACATTTTTGCCTGCAGCTCAGAACTGTGAATTCTGATACTTCCGCCCGCAACTTCACTGCCATTTAACACAAGATCATAAGCCCGTGCGTGCACTTTTGACAGATCGCTATCCATAAACTCAACATCTTCGGGTCGGGGCGAAGTGAAAGGATGGTGCATTGCATAATATCTTTTAGTTTCTTCATCCCACTCAAACAAAGGGAAATCAGTAACCCAGAGCAGCTTTGGTTCGGAGTCAGGTTTAATTAATTCAAGCCGCCTTGCCATTTCCAAACGGAGCGCACCCATAATACTTAGTATTTTATTTTTTGCTCCTGAAAGAATTAAAATAAGATCGCCGTTTTTAGCGTTCATATTTTTTATTAATGATTTCTGTTCCGTTTCAGAAATGAACCTTGCAGTTGGTCCTTCAATTACTTCCTCTTTAATGCGCAGCCAGATTAGCCCTCCGGCGCCAAGTTTTTTTACAAAATCCGTAAGAGAATCAAGCTGATTACGAGTGTATGTGCCGCAGCCTGATGCAAGCAAGCCGGTAATGATCCCATTATTATCAATTGAATCTTTGAATACTTTAAATCCTGTTTGAGTAAAAATCACATTCAAAGTAACGAGCTGAAGATCAAATCGAAGATCGGGTTTATCGCTGCCGTACTTTTCCATAGCTTCGTTAAAAGGTAATCTGGGCAATGGAAGTGGAAGTTCTTTGTTCCAAATCTGATTGTAAAATTCTTTCATCAAACCTTCAGCCATTTCAAAAATATTTTCCTGATCAACAAAAGACATCTCAACATCTATCTGAGTAAATTCGGGCTGACGGTCGGCGCGCAAGTCTTCATCTCTGAAACATTTTACAATCTGGAAATAACGATCGAACCCAGATACCATCAGCAATTGCTTGTAAGTTTGCGGAGACTGCGGCAGAGCATAAAATTTTCCTTTATGAATTCTGCTTGGAACAAGATAATCGCGAGCACCTTCGGGAGTGCTTTTCATCAAGACAGGAGTTTCGATTTCAACAAAATTATTTTCATCAAAATATTTTCTGCTAATCTGATACATTTTATGCCGAAGTAAAAAATTTTTCTGGAGCGAAGGTCGGCGAAGATCGAGATAACGAAACTTCAATCGTAATTCTTCATTCGCATCAATAATATCTTTTATCGGGAAAGGCGGGGTGATCGCTTCATTAAGAATAATAAGTTTATCTGCCGCTATTTCAACAAGTCCTGTTTGCATCTCCCTATTTTCTGTTTCGGCACTTCTTTTTTGTACAGTTCCTTCAATAGAAATAACAAATTCACCTCTTAGAGATTTTGCTAACTGATAACTTTCTTCGTTAATGGTTTGTTCAAATAGAACTTGAGTAATCCCGTAGCGATCACGCTCCCAAATGAATATGAGTCCGCCAAGATCTCGTCGTCTATCAACCCAACCATTTAAAACTACCCGTTGCCCAATATTGGTTTCTCGTAATTCACCGCAAGTATGAGTGCGTGTTTTAAAAATCATTTTAGAATGTCTTCTCCATTATATTAGAATTTGCGGGCGAAAAATATTAAATGATGATGGGTAATCAAATTCTTATTATTTTAAATTATTAGTTTGACTAAAAAATATCAAAATGCTTTTACTTGGAATTTTAGCGATTGTGCAAACGGTTTATTTACCGGGATTTGTTTTTACTGGTATTTTTAATATTAAAACTACAAGCACAATTCAAAAATGGATATATATTTTTGCTATTAGTTTATTTTTAAATTATTCGCTCGTAACAGTTCTCACCTTACTTGGATTTTATAAATCAATTATATATTATATTATAATTTCAATCGAAGTTGTAATTGTTGCTTATTTAGTAATTGCTAAAAAGAGTAAAATTGATTTGGGGTTTAATTTTAGACAACTCATTTTAGATTTTCTTTCGTTCTGCAAGTCTGTTTCAATTTCTGAGAGAGTATTAATAATAATTACAACATTGGTTGTCCTCTTTTATCTTTCACTATTTATCTCAAACCTTGGAACAATCTTTTATTTTGTGGATACGGTAAACAATATTCACTGGAACACCTGGGCAATCGATTTTGCAAATAATTCTCTTCCCAAAGAATCTTCCCATTTCCCTCAGCTAATACCGGCAAATTGGTCTATCAATTATTTACTTATTGGTGAAAAGAATGTTCATTTTTTCCCTAAAAGTTTTATGCCTTTATTTTTCTTAGGGAACCTTTTCATGTTTCTCGATTTATTTTTTAGTAAAAAAAACTACGTTTATTTAGTTGCACTAATCATTTACGGATTCTTCGCTCCAATAATATATAATCTGGTTTTTATTGCTGATGGTAATGCTGATTTGCCGGTTTCATTTTTTACTTTTTTAAGCTTCTATGCTTATTTAAAAACTGATAAAGATAAATTTGAATTAAAGGAACTTGGTATTGTTTTTCTATTTGCTTCGACTGCTGCAGGAACAAAGCTGGCTGGCTTTTATGTCTTTTCCTTTATTTCAATTCTGTGCCTTTATCACTTTATCAAAAACTACAAACTATTCGATAGAAAACAAATCCCGGTTTTAGCTGTTTCCATAGTTTTAATTCTGAGTACAAATTTATTTTGGTATTTTTTAAAACCAGAGACTATGGCAAGTGGTTTGCATCAGCCAGAGTGGTTGGCAGAGGGGTACGACCTAATTTTAAATAATGCTCTTCATCTGGCATATTATAATATTGGACTTCCTGTCATAGCCTTTTTTATTATAACATTTTTATTCAGTCTGTTTGCCAAAGAATCGCGCTACGTAACAATATTTTTTGTTATCCCGCCAATTATTCTTTGGATGTACAAATACAGCGCTGATTTTAGGAATTTAAGCTTTGTGGTTCCGTTTGTTTCTTATGTTTCAGCGTTTGGTTTATTTAAGATAATAAAAATTTTACAGAACAAGGAACAGCCTGATAACATTGCTCCAGGTACAATAATAAAGACCGAAACTAACAAAAAAACATTCTGGTCATTTGTTTTTCTTATACCGGCGGGGTTGGTTTGTTTTTTCCTGATTGAAACTAATTACTTTTATCAAATTTTATACTCAGTTTATTCATTTATAAGTAAATATTATTTTCAATCTCACAGGATAAGCTACTTGATAGATTTTACGTTTTTTCTACCCGTAGATTATTATCAAAAAGTTTTTGCAATAATGTTTTTACTATTTTCCTTAGCAGGAGTCCTATACTTGTCAAGAACAAGAATGAAAGATGTACTTATAGTATTGAGTTTATTTGCAATATTTTCAAATTTTACATTTATAACCAGAGCCACTATAATAAATCACCAAAAGGAAGAATTTGCTAAGGTGGATGCAAGGAATTATTACCAAACAATTAGTACAATTACAAAAAACACAAAAAAGCGCGACAATATCGTTTCAAATTTTTATGCCATTTGTTCCGAAAAAATTCAGAGAGAAATAGATTTTACATTTGTCGAAAATCAAAAATTATTAGATTCTTTAATTAGTGTTTCTACATTACAGCCTAAAATATTTTTTGTACATTTAAAAGCTTTTGAAGCTTCAAAGCAAATGTTAGTCAGAAATATTATTGAGGAAAAAAAGTTCCATATTTTGTTTGATGATGGCGATTTTATTTTATTTAGTAATGAAGTTGATAACGCGATAAGTCAAAATTATTTATTATGAACACAATAGAACTCATCCGCAAAAAAAGAAATAAAGAAAGCAATACCAAAGAAGAGATTTCATTTCTGATAAATAGTTATGCCAAAGGAAAAATTCCCGATTATCAATTCTCTGCCTTTTTAATGGCGGCTTTTATCAATGGAATGAATAAAGAAGAAACTTCTTCGCTCACGAACGCTATGCTGCACAGTGGAAAGGTAATTGATCTTGCTTCCATCAAAGGGAAAAAAATTGATAAACATTCCACTGGCGGGGTAGGAGATAAAACTTCGCTTATAATTGCACCTATAGTTGCCGCTGCCGGAATAAATGTACCGATGATTTCCGGGAGGGGGCTTGGTCATACCGGCGGAACACTTGACAAACTTGAATCTATTCCCGGCTTTAGAACCGATCTATCAATTAATGAATATAAAAATGTTCTTAAAAAATGCGGCGCCGTGCTTATTGGTCAAACTTCTGATATCGCTCCAGCTGATAAAATGATTTATGCACTTCGCGATGTTACTGCAACGGTTGAATCTATTCCATTAATCACTGCAAGTATTATGAGTAAAAAATTAGCAGAAGGAATTGATGGGCTTGTGCTTGATGTTAAAACCGGCAGCGGTGCATTTATGAAAAATCAAAAAGATTCGGAACAGCTTACAGCTTCTTTGATCAACACGGCAAAGGTTTTTAACAAAAATGTGATTGCATTTATTACAGATATGAATCAGCCGCTTGGAAATTACATTGGCAATTGGCTGGAGGTTTATGAATCAATAAAAGTATTGAAAGGTGAATTAAAAAATGATTTGTTCGAATTGAGTTTGAGTCTGGCTGGCGCAATGATTTATCTCGGCGGAAAGGCTAATTCAATTAATGCGGGAAAAGTAATTGCTTCAGAAGTAATAAATTCTGAAGAAGCATTCAAAAAGTTTTTGGAGATTGTCAAACTTCAAGGCGGGGATACTGCATACATTATTCATCCTGATAAATACCCGAAAGCTAAATATCATAAAAGATTAATCTCTATGGAATATGGTTTTGTAGATTCGATAAATAATTATGAATTGGGAATGGCAGCACTCGAACTTGGCGCAGGTAGAAAAACCAAAGAAGATGTTATTGATCCTGCGGCGGGAATAATTTTCTATTCCAAAATAGGAACAGAAATAAAAGAGGGAGATATTGTTGCAGAGTTATTTTCAAACAAAAAAGATTCTTTAAGAATTGCGGAAGATAAAATCTTCAACGCAATTGTTTTATCAAGAAGAAAACATCAGCACCAAAGCTGATAAAAAAAATAATCACTTAAATGAAAGGATAATATCATGGCTTCTCAGAAAGAAATAATTGAGAATCTAATCAAAAGTTATTGGATGGAGATCGAAACTGTAATCAACTATATCTCTAATTCAGTTAACCTTGACGGGGTGCGTGCAGAAGAAATAAAAAAATCTCTCGCTGTAGATGTGATGGAAGAAATCACACACGCACAAATGCTTGCTAAAAGAATTAAACAGCTTGGCGGCTTGGTCCCCGGTTCAATGGATTTTAAACCATCTCAAAAAAATCTTCAGACTAAAAAGGATACAACAGATGTTGTTTCTATAATCGAAGGAGTAATCAAAGCTGAGGATGGTGCAATCGTTCAGTACAATAAATTGATTAAACTTTGCGATGGTGTTGATTATGTTACTCAGGATATTTGTGTTAACCTTTTGGGGATGGAGGAAAGTCACAGAGTTGAGTTCAGAGGCTACCTGAAGGAATATAAAAAGTAAAGTAAATTGTTCTTATAATTACTTAGAAGAGGCTGCAGCCAAAGTGCGACCTGGCAGATTTATATCTCCAAATCATCTTGCATTTGAACCTGACTTCACCTGAACCTTCTTTCGTGTAGCCTCTTTTAATAAATCTTTCTTTTTCCACTAACTTCAATCTGTCTTTTAATTATATTTCATCCGTCATTATTATTAATCATAAAATAGAAAAAGAGAGGAAGTAAAATGTTATTTATAATTGCTGTCTTAGCTGCTGTTGTAGCACTCGTTGTTTACTTCAATGCTAAAAAAAGATTTAACAAATCCGAATCAACCTTTGCTTTTATTGGATTTATTGTTGCGGCGCTGATTGCCTTGATGCAATGCTGGACAATCATTCCCGCCGGACATGCGGGGGTTATTGACTTCTGGGGTTCAGTCAGCGACAACACCCTTAAGCCTGGAGTCAATTTAGTGAACCCTATGGCAAATGTTGTAAAGTTCGATACGCGTAAGCAGGAACTTAAAGAAGTTATGAATGTCCCTTCTAAGGAAGGTTTACCCATTGAACTTGAAATCAGTATGATATTTCGTCTAAGTATGGAGGAGGTAAACGAAATTTATAAAACTGCCGGCGATTACGAAGAATACGTCCAAAAATTAATTACGCCCAACTTCCGTTCAGTCGTTCGCGGAGTTACAACAAAGTACGAAGCAAAAGCCCTATACACTGCTGAACGGGAAAAACTTGAAGACGAAATAAAAGCAAAACTCTCCACGATTAAGGAACTTGCAGAGGTTGTTGTGCTCTCCACCCCCTTAAGACAGATAAATCTACCCGCCGGCTTAACTGCTTCGATTGAAGAAAAACTGAAAGCTGAACAGGAAAGCCAGCGTATGGAATTTATTCTTACAAGGGAGAAACAGGAAGCAGAAAGAAAAAGAATTGAAGCAAGAGGAATCTCCGATTTTCAGAATATTGTAGCGCAAGGTCTCAGCGATCAATTATTGAAATGGAAGGGTATCGAAGCAACTGAAAAAATTGCCAACTCCCCCAATTCCAAAATCATTATTATCGGTTCGGGAAAGGATGGCTTGCCGGTTATTTTAGGAGGGAATAATTAGCCTTATAAATATTAAAGTCTGATTTTTCTGAAATCACAAAAGAGTATTATTGCTAATAACCTTAATGAACAAAGTAAAGGTGACATCTTTTTTGTAGTAATTAGACTTAAAATTATTTATCTAAATTTAATTATGAACCGAGTTCAATCAGGAAGGAAAGATGTCATCTTTTCACTGCTAAATTTTTGAGTGAGATGAATTAAGTAACTTAATAAATATCAACTACTGTCAACATAAAAACCTTTATGCAAGTTGACCTTTTTTTCTCTCTTTTAAGAATCACACACCTGCCCAATTTCTTACTTATGAAAATTTCCCATTTAAATCTTTCTTTTTAATGCAATAAACTAACAAAGCTCGACTGGCATATATGTTGGTAAAAATACTGCAAGAGATTTTATCCTTTAAATGAAAGCAAAATAAAATGATAAAAGGAGCAGTAAAAATAGATGGCAAAGTTTGTAAAGGCTGCGAACTTTGCATTGTTGCATGTCCGCAGGATGCGCTGGCTCTCTCACCAAATTTTAATGAAAAAGGTTATCGCTACGTCGAATTGATTTACGATGTCTGTACCGGCTGCACAAATTGCGCACTTGTGTGCCCTGAAGCAGCAATAACAGTTTATCGTCAGCCTAAGCCTGCTAAAAAAGTTCAGGCAAAATAATTTTATCAGTAAAAATAACTGAAAAGGATTTTTATGGAAATGAAGGAAAAAAGAACCGGTGAAGCCCGTTTAATGAAAGGCAACGAAGCACTCGCCGAAGCTGCGATATGCGCCAATCTTGATGCTTATTTCGGGTATCCAATTACGCCTCAATCAGAAGTTTTGGAATATCTCGAAAGAGAAATTCCCAAACGTCACGGGTTAGTGCTGCAGGCAGAAAGCGAAATTGCTTCGATAAATATGGTTTATGGCGCTGCAGGTGCGGGCGCACGGGTAATGACTTCGTCATCGTCTCCTGGAATAAGTTTAATGCAGGAAGGAATTTCATACATAGCATCAGCTCAACTTCCATGCTTGATAGTAAATGTTGTACGCGGTGGACCAGGATTGGGCACGATACAACCTTCTCAAGGTGATTATTTTCAGGCCACAAAGGGAGGTGGTCATGGGGATTATCACCTTATTGTTTTGGCTCCCGCTTCTGTTCAGGAAATGGCTGACTTTGTTTTCGATGCATTCAGACTTGCAGAAAAATATAGGAACCCTGCAATGATTTTATCAGACGGGGCACTCGGTCAAATGATGGAAAAAGTATTTCTTCCGGAAGAAGGCTCGCTGCCAAAGACTCCCGCCCCCTGGGCAACAACGGGTAAGACAAAAGATAGAGATCACAATATTATTACTTCATTATTTATCCAGCCTGAAGAAATGGAGAAAGTTAATCTTCAATTGCAGGAAAAATATAAAGCAATGCAGTGCGAAGTTAGATACGAAGAAATAAAAACAGAGGATGCTGAAATTCTTCTTGTTGCCTTTGGACTTTCGGCTCGCATCTGCCAAAAGACAGTTGATCTGGGCAGGGAAAAAGGAATTAAGATAGGATTACTCAGACCAATTACTCTTTATCCATATCCTTATCAAAGAATTTCTGAATTAGCCGAACAAGTTCAATTTATCTTAACAGTTGAAATGAATGCCGGTCAAATGGTGGAAGATGTACGCCTTGGCGTAGAAGGAAGAGTTCCGGTTTACTTCAAAGGCAGGATGGGCGGCATGATACCCTCCCCCGAAGATATTCTTCAGGAAGTCGAAGTTCATTATTCAAAACACAACGTAATGCAAGATTAGGAGATTGATATGAATGAAAAATTATTTTTAGACCCTGAAGCAGACACAGATCTTGAGCAGGTGTATTGCAGACCCGATACACTTACAGATGTTCCATTTCATTACTGCCCTGGCTGCGGGCATAGTGTTGTTCACAAAGTTTTAATGGAAGTTGTAGAAGAATTGGGAATACAGGAAGAAGTTATCGGTGTGGCGCCGGTTGGCTGTTCTGTATTTGCGTATCATTATATGAATGTTGATATGCAGGAGGCTGCACACGGAAGAGCAAGTGCTGTTGCAACCGGAATTAAAAGAGTGCTTCCCGAAAAATATGTGTTTTCCTACCAAGGTGATGGCGATCTTGCTGCTATCGGCACTGCAGAAACAATTCACACCGTAAATCGCGGCGAAAATATTTTGATGGTCTTCATCAATAATGGAATTTATGGAATGACCGGCGGTCAAATGGCTCCCACAAGTTTAATAGGGCAGGTAACATCAACCTCACCCTACGGAAGAGATGCGGCACAGGTTGGCAACCCGATTAAGATTGCTGATTTGCTCTGCATGCTTCCCGGAGCTTATTATGTAACAAGACAAGCTGTTTATAATCCAAACACAGTAAGAAAGCTTAAGAAGGCTTTAATAAAATCGTTTGAATATCAGAAACAGAAAAAGGGAACTTGCTTTGTTGAAGTAGTTTCCAATTGTCCTTCCGGTTGGAAGATGACACCTGTTGAAACAATTAAATATATTGAAGAGAAAATGATCCCGGCATATCCGCTTGGTGATTTAAAAGTTCCTCAAAATTAATTCGCAGTTTTAGATAAGGAATTTAAATATGACAAAAGAACATGAAATAATTATTGCAGGTTTTGGCGGGCAGGGCGTCCTTTCAATGGGAAAACTGATTGCCTACGCTGGAATGATAGAAGGCAAAGAAGTTAGCTGGATGCCCTCTTACGGTCCTGAAATGCGAGGGGGAACTGCAAACTGTATTGTAATTGTTTCCAATTCAACAATCAGCTCACCGTTGGTTTCAAAATTTGATACGGCGATTTTACTAAATCAGCCTTCTCTTGAAAAATTTGAAAATGCAGTTAAACCCGGGGGCTTATTAATTTATGAACAATCTACAATCATCAATCCTCCAACAAGAACAGATATTGAAATTATCTGCATCTCCGGTAATGAAGAGGCTGATAAATTGAATGCAAAACAAGTTGCTAATATGGTGCTTGCAGGAGCATTTCTTGAGAGGAGACCGATATTAAAAATCGAAACAATTTTAGAAGCGCTTAAAAAAGCTCTCCCTCCCCGCAGACACAATATGATTCCTTTAAACGAGCAAGCTCTATCCCGCGGCAAGGAAATAGCAAAATCAATTGAACACATTCCAGCATAAAAACAATGAGGATAAAAATGGCAGAATTAGAAATCAAATGCCAGCATGCTTGTAAAAATACTTGTGCAACTTTAAATGAAGCACTTCGACGCGAAACTGCTATGGCAAGGTTTTACGAAAGTGTAGTTGAGGAATGTAATATGCCCGATGTTAGTTCTTACATCAATGGGCTTGTTGAAGAGAAAAGAAAAGTATTACTTACCTTACTTCAAAAGATTAACGAAATTCATGTACGTTCGCAGGCAATAGACGGCGTAGCTTCAAGCTTTAACAACGTGGACGGCTAATTTGGATTAGCAAGCTCAAATTGCTATATTTGCACACGAAATTTGAAAATAAAAGTTAAATTGCGATAGAGTCCAACAATAAAAGCAGCTCGATAACGGACTAAAAAAATTGATATTAAATCGCGGGGTGGAGCAATTGGTAGCTCGTCGGGCTCATAACCCGAAGGTTGTAGGTTCAAGTCCTGCCCCCGCTACTAAGAAAGCCTGATTCTGAAAGGAGTCGGGCTTTTTAATTTTAAAATTGAAACTCTTGTGGGATATTTTCTTGACTTATAATATTTCAAGAAATAATTAATAAAGAAACACTTCTAAAATAAAAAACCCGGTTCTCTCAGCCGGGTTTTTTAAAGGAGATCTGCTATTGAATAGTTTATTATAGCATTGTTCTGTATAAAGCCTTAACACCGAATAAATTTAGATTGCTGCTGCTGCTAAAAATCACGTTATAGTCGCCTTCAATTCCTAAAGAATTATTTGAATCGCCAATTGGAATAAAAAAGCCCATCCCGATAGCGCCGTTAAAATTTTTTGTCAAATCTCTTTCAGAAAATAATACCGTGTTTACATCGTTTGAGCCTTGGCTTGGTGAACTAATAAAATTATAGCCAACTGATAGCTTTATAAATGGAGTAAGAAAATCATTCTGTTCGTAAGAAGCTACGTGCGAAATTCCTATTGAATACATATTTAAAGAATGCCGTGCAATACTTGAAAAATTTTGATCTAACAAATTACCTGATGCCGAAGCTATTGCGCTGCTGATTGATTGTCCGGTATAACCAATGCAGACAGCAAGCGAATAATTATCGTCGAATTTGAATCCGTACTCGGCTCCCAAAGAATATCCAAGCATAGTTTCGGTGCTTGCGAATGAATTTGCGTTGGGAATTACACCCCCACCGTTTAATTCCACAAAAGTCTGGGCTTGTGAATAATTATATAATGCAAGTGCAATCATCATTGCGACATTTAATTTTAATCCTAATTTCATTCTCGTCTTTCGTTGCCGTTATTTTTTTATTAAAAACATTTACGGTTTTGATTAGACAAATGAAATGCCATCTTGTTAACTTCAAATTTTTAGCCCAAATCAACAATCGGGAAATAATGTTTGATTTATTTTAAGACATTCGATTCAGAAAAGTCCACAGATAGACAAACCAAAAATAGTCTATGAAATAATTTGCCCGGGATAAAATTAAAAATGTAAAAAATATTTGAGAGATTTTAGAGGAGGGAATAAAAAGTAATTCAGAAAAGATTATTGCTGCTGCCTTCATAGGAGCCAACAAATCCTGTCAAGCCTTCAGAATTGAGTGCGCTTAATAATCTTGGATCAAGTTGAAGTGCTTTGGCAAAATCTAAGTATGCTCCTTTTTGATCATTAAGTGATAATCTTATTTTCCCCCGTCTGTAGTAAGCTTCTGCAAAATTTGGATTGAATGCGATTGCAAGTGTGAATTCATCAAGCGCAGAATTGAAATTTCTATCTAAACTATTTTTATTGCCTTTGGTATAGTGATCAATTGCTTTTTGTTGGGTCAAACAAGCCGTTTGTTGAAAATCCATATCTAAAATTTTTTAACTGATTGAATTGAATTTGATTTATTCCTCAACAATAATGCCATCTGCATGCTTTATATTCTGTTAGTAATTTCAAGGTTGTACAATAACGACTGACACTATTTATAACAATTTTACATTCCGATGGATTAATCAGGTAATCCTGAATCATTAAATCCCGCCGCCAAATTTATTTTAATCATTCAAATGATTTTTCCAATTCAAAATATTATTGCAAATTATTTGTGCAAGTTTAAAAGAGTTATTTGATTTAAAATTTCTTATTGATTGTTGAAATTAATTTGCGCTTTATTAATGGTTATATCTAACTGTTAAATATGAAAAATATTTCGTTAAAAAGAATTGACGACGTTTGCATCATTTCCATTTTGAATGAACGAGCAACATTAAATATTTCCGAAGAATTGAACTCTTTAATTTTAGATTGCTCTCCGGTGTGCTCGGATATGATAATTGACTTGAGCATCTGTAATTTTATTGATTCTACTTTTATCGGCAACCTGATTTCTGTTTCCAAAAAACTTAAAGAAAATAAGACCAACTTATTTCTCATTAAACCAGAAAAAGAAGCTTTTCAAATTATTGTAAGGATGGGAGTCAAGGAGGTTTTTAATTTTTTGGAGTCCCCTGCCGATTTATTGCGGCGCAAATAATTATCTTTTTTAAAGCATTTTCTAAATATTCACCGAGGTAAAAATGGATTTGATATTATTTCTTACCGGGCTATTACAAATTGGACTTTCATTAGTGCTCGGAGTACTATTTATTTATGGCGCATATAAATTGTTCTATAGAATAATTCTTAAAATAGATGATGTCAAATCACTGCAAAGCAATAACACTGCGGTTGCAATTCTGAATGCATCAATAATTATTTCTTTGATAATTATAATTAAAAATTCAATTGATCCGGCAGTAACAATTTTTTCCAACACACTGCGCTCGCCAAACAATTCAGCATCAGATTTTCTGATGACTGCGATATTAATTCTTCTTCAAATACTTGTTGCGGGTGTTGTGGCTTTTGGCTCAATTTACCTGGCAATAAAATTTTTCACCTGGCTTACCAAAGACTTAGATGAGATTGAAGAGATAAAAAAGAATAACATTGCCGTAAGTATAGTCATGGCATTTGTGGTTTTTTCAATCGCGCTTTTGATTAACAGTGGAATTGAAACTTTGCTCGATTCTCTGGTTCCTTTTCCCCCAACCTCAATTCTTGAAATTGGCAGATAGGACTCTTATTTAGAAAGTTGAGTACTTAGATGAGTGTTAATACTAAAGGCTGTCTTAAAGCCTCGTTAATTGGATGCGGCTCTATTGCTTTTCTTTCATTTGTACTTTTTATTCTTGTTCTTTTGTTTTCAACCAACTTCTCTTTTGATACTTCGGACACAATAAAAACAGACGGCAATTTTTCCATAAAAGATTCCTCCCTCGCCTTTAACGAAATAGTTACCACAAAATATTCCTGGCTGTTTGTGGATGAATTCCTCAAGACAAAAAAAGTTTCTGTAACTTTAGATATTTTAAAAAAGGATGTGGATGATGCTCTTAATTATCTTGAGATGATAGGGAAAATGTCTTATAAAGAATTGGGTGTGAAAAATAGTAATCAATACAACGATCCACTTTTTGAAAGCAAAGAAGTTTGGGATAAAATTTATATAAGAGTTTACAGTCAAGGAACACCGCAGTTTGAGAAAATTAGTGACGGCTTCAATAAAATATTCTCATCCGAAAACTTATCGCCGAAAAACAGAATATTGTTTTTAATTACATTTGTTCAGAACATCAAGTACAAAAGACCCGGAGGATCGCTCGATCTATTACCCCCCATTGCAACACTTGCTAAAAAATTCGGTGACTGCGATACAAAAGCACTTTTACTTTACATCCTTTTAGAGAAAATGAAAATTGATTGTGTTTTATTCTGGAGCTATAATTATAAACATGCTATGCTCGGTGTAGCATTAAATGCAAGTGGTGATTATAAAACATATAGAGGGAGAAAGTACTACTTCCTTGAGACAACCTATCCGAATTGGGGCATCGGGCAGCTCGCTCCGGATACTGATAACCTTAACTATTGGTACATCACTGATCTCGATGATAATTTGCTGAGTGAAAATTATTTTGATGATACTGAGATTCAACAAAAGGACAATCAAAATAAGAGTGAAAGGAAGAATAACAAGCCAAGCCCTGCACGACATTAATATTTATTAGACAACATCCATTAATTGATTTGACTTAGAAAGATCAGCAGGAGTGATATAGTCATAGGGCTTATTAAATTCCTTTTCAAAATTAATTTTTCGGAATGCTGCATCATAAAAAAATCGTGCAGAGAATTCGCTGCATGTCATAGCTTTTGCATTTGTGCTGAATAATTTTATTCGAAATATTTTATATAAGACCAGACCAAAAATATTTAGTTTGTCGTAAGGTCGCCCGATATATCTAATAATATTTTCTTTAACATCAGTCACAGCTTCTTTGGATCTCCGAACTCTACATTTATTCAACTCGGAATATTTTCTTTTTCTAATATCGAACCCGTTGCCCCATGCTTCGCCAACAATCACGTATTTTTCACGTAATTCTAAGACAATGCCCGCGTGTGAAAACTGTGACCTTGTAAAGATCTTAACGAGTCTATCGAATAATCCGCTATTTGAAAATAATACAAGATCGCCCGGTTGATACTTCACGGCTGGCACTATTTTTTGATCGTTATTCATTTTCTCAAGATTTGTTTTTACTGTTGTTTCGGATTAGAAAGTAACCCAATACAATGTTTTGACTCATAATATTAATTCGTTTGAGCAGCCAATTTTTAAAGTTCGTTAATTGGATTGTTAAAAAAAGACTATTTCAAATTTTAAAATCTAATATTTTTTAGTGCTTAATTGCATGATATTTTTTTCGATTATGAATTACAATGTTGTCCAAACATTATTCTGTTTTACTTGTTCATCTTTTTTAATAACTTGATAAAAAGATACTATAAAATATTATTACAGTAAAAGCGATGGAACCAGAAAAATTTGACCTGTTTATATTTTTATTAAAATTAAAATCCTTTCTTGTTGGGATAATTGATTCGCCTGAAGATTGTGAAACAGATTTTCAATACACCGAAGAATTCCTTGAACGAAAACTTCCTGAAAGAAAGGATGAAATAATTGAAATGCTTCGCCGCAATAATATTGAGGGTGATTGCGATATAGTTTTTAACGAAAAAATTCATTTCAAATTTCGTGAAATGACACAAGCTGATGAAAAAAATATTAATCTCGAATCTGTACTGAACAAACTCGATATTAAAACACAGCACCTTGTCTCGGATGCCAATATAATATCTACTTATCAGAAACTCCGCGAAGAAAAACTGAACAGTATTCTTGCTCTTCTCTTCGAACTTGCCAAAGACTGGGCGGAACATAGAGAAATAGAAAACCAATTTGACAACTATGCGATCCTTGATGAAGAAGAAATGATCAGGCCCGAAGAAGAAAAAAAATTATTAACACTTGATAAGAAAACCCTTCGTTCATTTCGGCTGATTTCTTCTAACTCTGAAAAATATATTGACCAAATGATTGACTATTACTTTAACTATGGCGGAAATCAAAATCTTGACGAATTTGTTGAGGATATAAAAAAAATCGGCGAGGTTTTAAGAAACAAGTATGTCGAATTGTTCAGGAAAAACGGATTTGACAGTGAGATTTCCTAATTGGGAGTGTGCTTCTCTACTTTTAAAAATAAGCGCTAAATTATAAATCTAACCTTGGCTGAGTATCAGGCTTTCGTTTTTTATGCTCTTTATTAGATTTCAGAAAATCTCCAAATTCTTCCTGCGAAATAATAAATATTTTCCCGACTCGTTCTGCTTTTAACTTACCGGTTTTAATATAATAAAGCACGCCCGATCGGCTTATCTTTAACAATTTGGCAACATCTGTAACACTAAAGTATTCTTTCATAAAATCAGCTTTTTAGTTTTTAGCTATTTTTCAAAAGAGATCACTGATAACTTAAGAAATTATTACCTCTGATTCCATAATTGAAATTTCAATTATGTCACTTTTACAAAGTAAGATTTACAAGTGAAGATTCTTTATTTCACATAGAAGAATAAATTGAAGCAATTCCGAAAGGTTTTTTGTTAAGTTGAAACAATAAAGAACTAACATGAAATTTAATTGAATAGATATGAGACATTATTAATTAATTGCTAATTCAATTATAAGTGGCATAGTTTATGTTTTCATTAATACAGAATAAAATTAAATATTATTTGGAATAAACAATGCAAGAAATAAGAGAAAAAATTAAGCAGTTCATCGAGGAAGGGTATAAGAGCGCTGTTAAAGAGGGGAGTCTCGACAGCACCTTCGTTACTATGCGAATATGGAACTTTCTCATTGAGAAAGACGCTTTAAATTTTAATCAACCTGATATTAGAAAAAAAGATGTTAAGCCATTAAACAATGTTCTTCAGCACGATCAAAATCTTTAGCCATAAATAGTCCGTCATCATTCTCCTCCTAAAATCACCGGCAGTGCGCATCTGCCGGTTTTTTTTCTCTCCGCTGATTACCTTAATTTAAAATTGAAAACAATATTTATTGTTTTGTTTCAATCACTTTTTTTTGGCTATTCTTGTACATAAAATTATTACTGATTGCTTTTCTGCCAATACTGATTTATCAAGGCTGCTTAAATGTAAATTCAGTGTATCTTGAGCAAGCTGATAAATTATACAATGACCGTGAATTTACACTTGCCTGTGAATATTACGATAAAGCTATATCCGAAACTCCTTCAAATCAAAAAGCACTTTATGGAAAAGCAAAATCACTTTTTAATCTTGGCAAAACCACTGAAGCCATTAGCTTCTTTACACTTGCCATTAAATATGATAATGATTTTTATGAAGCTTACTATAATAGAGCGTATTCCTTTCTACAGGTTGATCAAATTGATTCGGCGCTGATTGATATAAACCATGCAATAGAATTAACCGATACCCTGAGTGATGCCTTTTTTCTTCGGGCATATTTAGAATCGCTTTCGGGTAATTATGAAAAAGCAATTAATGATTATAACAGATGTATTTCTCTTGATCCTTCTGACTCTCGCTTTTATATCAATCGTGGAAATGTAAAAAGCTCTTCTTCTGATAATACCGGAGCTATTGAAGACTACACAAAGGCAATACTAATTGATTCAACAAACATCAATTCTTATTTAAGCCGTGCAAATGAATTTGGAATTGTTGGGAACTACCTTTTGTCTGCAAACGATTATGACAAAGTTTTATCTTTTAATCCGCAAAATATTGAAGTGCTAAGCATACTTGCAGAAACAAAAATTAGATTGAACGATCTTGAAAGTGCAGAAAAAATTTATACCAGGATTATTGAACTAACACCGGGAAATCCAAAATTATTTTACTCAAGAGGATTGATAAAAATTCGGCTCGGCAAAAAAACCGAAGGATGTAAGGACTTGCAAACAGCGGGAAAGATGGGACTATTTGAAGCTTATGAACAAATTCAAAAAAACTGCGGGAAAGGGAAAAAGTGAAACGAAATAAAATAAACAAATATTTAGCAAGTTTATTTTTTCTATCAATCATAATTGTCTTGTTAATATTCTCAACAAACTGCGCTGATGAAAAACCAAGCAGAATGACACTAATTTCCAAATACAAATTAGATATACCTGAACCCTCCGCACTTAGTTTGAATGCCGATACAAACAGTTTGTGGACCGTGAGCGATAACAACAGCACTGTTTATTTGATTTCATTAACAGGCAAAATTCTTTCGAGTTTCGTTTTAGCAAATGCGCAGGATTTGGAGGGTGTTGAGTTCGTGAACGATTCAACTCTTGCCGTCGTTTCTGAATTTTCTGACGAGTTAATATTTTGCTCGCTGCAGGGAATCGAAAGGGGCAGGTATAAAATAAATGCGAAACAAAGCGATAACCACGGATTGGAGGGGGTTGCTTTCAAGAAAGACAGCAATTCTTTTTGTGTTATTAATGAAAAAAGTCCGTCCTTGCTCATCGAACTGACAAACGATTTTTTTGAAACACATCGAACAGAGATAACTTCAATGTCAGATATATCTGATATTTATTATGACAACGAAGAAAATATTACCTGGCTGCTAAGTGATGAAGACCATGCAATATTTAGATTTAATTCAGAAGGTGTTTTAATTGAAAAGCTTACCATAGACGTCAATCAACCAGAGGGGTTGGCGTATGATAAACAAAATAATTTTATTTATGTTGTTTCGGATAAAACAGGCGAGTTATTTATTTACAAATTGGAATAAAGTTTTGCGTTCAGTTCAATTTGCTGTCACTCTGTTATGGAGTAATACAGAGTGACAGAAATTGATTGAGGTGTGTTATCTGCTGTTTCCGTAAATTGTTACATTTGCTTTTCCGTTAGGACCATCTGCGCTTACAGTAATTGCTACAGGTGTTGACACATCCACTGTGTCTTGAACATCGTAAACTAGAAAATTGAATTGTGTCCAAAGCTGGTTTTGGGTATCGGGGATTTCAAAATTCAGCTCACCAAGTGCTGCAACATTTTCTCCATCAACACTAACTGATACGGTTGTTCCACCTGCAAGTGGATTTCCATTTTGGTCACCGACATAGTAATTAAAACTTTGTGATCCGGCATTTGGAATATCGAACGTAATGGGATCAATAGTCACCACCGGTACTCCTGAAAATAATACATAAATATCTCTGCTAATATTCTGCGAATTTTCATCTATTGTTGTTCCGGTAATTTTGGCAAAGCCTTCACCAAAAAATGGATCCACCGGGTGAGGCAGTGCAGAAATTAATTCCACTGTTCCAATTCCTAATTCGTTGGTTTGAGTTGAGCCGGCAATATATCCCCCTGTAGAAGTAAAATATACTGACGTGTTTTCTCGTACCGGGTTTGCGTATTTATCACCAACATACGCTGAAATAGGATCAATTAATCCAAAAATATTAAATCCTGGAAAATTCAATAACTGCGGCGCGATACTGAAATGATCATAATCTGGCAAACCGCCATGAATTGAAATTGCAACAGGTAAAGAAGCTATAGTCTTATTGGGTAAAAATACTTCCGCGATTATCTGCACAACTCCAGCTTTATATCCACTTGTTAAATTAACCGTAGCTTGACCGAGATCATTTGTCTTTACTACAGCGGGACTTATTTCTTCACCCCCACCAGGCGATATACCGAATCTGAAAAACACATCAACCGAATGATCTATATCCATTGGCACTCCGGCTGAATCCTGAACTTCAAAAACGAGCTGTGCTGTTTCAACATCACCGCTTTCCTTAACTCCAATTATTGCTGTTGTTTGTGCAGCAAGATAAACGGTAACCGGATCACCAGAGGGTTTTGTACCGCTGGTAACGGGTTCTAATTTTATTAATGGAATTGTATTTATTGATCCAGGCTCGATAGTTGCCGAAGTTGTATCTGTTAGAAATCCACCTTTGTAGGTGATGATTGTAAGGTTGCTGTTGGCAGTAAGATCAAACTCGAAAGAATACTTACCCTGATCATCCGTGAATACCCCTTCGTCTATTTGATTGCCAACTATTCTTACTATAGCGCTATCGAGTGGTATTCCCGTTAGATTACTTATAACCTGTCCACTGATAAAAGTAATCGTACCGGTAGAGTCTTCTCCTGTGCCGTTATTATTGTTGTTGTTAATTCCGGCAGAGATAACTTCCTGGTTATCTTGACAGCTATTAACAATAAAAGTTGCTGAAATGATAAGGATTAGACCAACAACCATTTTAGCAGAATTAAATATTTTCATTTTTTCACCAGACTATTTTTATACTTGAATAATAATTTTCAAATTAAACCGGGCTTAGCTTTTTAATTTTTTATAAATTAAATCAAGAATAATGCCTAAAAGAAAAAGTGAAAAAACCCTTATTATTAAAGAAAAACGTAATTATTACTTTGGAAAAAAGGTAATTTTTTTCTGTGCTGTTAAAAAATAATGAGGAAGAGTGACTTTTAAGCGGGAAAAATTTTCAATAGTATGTGGATTAGATGAACAAGAAAGAATTTAATTGTGAATTTTAAATGTTGCTCAGTTAAAAACATCTTCCCAATTAGCATGTGGTTTACCGAGCCAAACCCACACGATAAAATCCACAATTGCCGGCTCGCCGTCAAGCTCACGAAATCGTGTGTTAATTTGACCGCGATGGTATGTGCTATGAGAAGCTACTTGCAGCATGGTTTCTTCCAATGTTGCAGGCACAACTTTTTTACCAATTCTTCTTTCCATAAACTTTGACCAGGGAATTTCGATTATCTTCTCACCGGCTTTTTCTGAAGAGAGAAACAAATTCATTTTTTCTTGATATTTCCTCCCCCATAGAGCTATTGATTTTAGATTTGTAAACTCTTCCGGCTTAGGAATTTTAGGTGGGTGTTCATCACAAAGAAAAAAATATGCATATTGAACCTGATGAAGATGATAAATAAGTTTTTTGATGCGCTCATCATTTTCGGCTGCAGGCAAGCTTAAAACTTTTTTCCAGACTTCTGCATCAGCCCACATCATATGTTTAAATAAACTTTTCAATTGCACCGATAGCATAATAACCCTTTCAGCAGCTTTTATTAAAAATTATATTATCCATCTCCAAAAGATTATCAAGCCTAATTGTCAATCCAAAATCAGTTTTGAGATATTCGGTTTTATCTTTTGAGTAAACATCAGTAATAACACACTCGTTCATTTCAATTTCGTTTTTTTCGTTAAAGTATATAAGCCTGATTTTTTGCTTTCTTACTGCGCGAAGTTCTAACTCATCATGAAGTCCGCAATCAATGGGTACATATTCTTTATTCATTAAATTGTGTACTTTATCATTTCATATATTTCCAGTTGCGAGATTTGCCTTCAGTCATCCACTCAATCGCTGTTTCCATTCTACGATTTTTTGTTTCATCCGTTTTTGCTTCTGTAACCCATTCTATATATTCTCTTTTGTGTGATGGACTAAAGTTCTCAAACGTTGTAAATGCTTTTTTGTTTTTCATTAGTTGTTTTAAAAAGTAATCTGGAACAACAATTTCCTTTTTAGCCGTTATAATTTTTCTTGGCGGAAGTTTAATTCCTTTTTCATTTAATATGATTGCGTCTGTAATGTGAGCAATAATCTTTTTATCTGATGGAAGATCTTTTATTGAGGTGATTTTACCATAATGCCCCATTGCAGATTCTGATTTTGCATTTGCAATTAAAGTTTTATCTTTCATCAGCGCAGCCTTCCAAAATCCAAAAGAGCAATGCTGCTTAAAAGCTGCCATATCGCACAGTGGTCCTTTGTACTCAAAGTGCGGGAATCCCCATTTGATGGTTTCTTCAACATCAGGGCAAGCTTTGTGCAAGAGTTCCCTGATGTGAATTAAAATCGGTTTTGCAAATTCAGCAGACCTGGATATGTATAAATCTATTCGCGGGTCTTTATTTAATATTTGTTTTTCCTTTAAACTTTCTTTTTATAAAATCTATTTATAAAGAAGTTCATTCAAAAATAAAAACCGATACAAAAATAATTTCATATCGGCTTAATGAAAATTATTAACCACCTGTCTAACGCAAAAGTAACCTTTAGCCCATTCCGTCCGTTAGCAATCGGACAGCATTACAACGTAGAAAGGCGACTTAATCATTACTTTTTTATATAGCTCAAATCCGGTCTGATGTAACCATATTTTTGTTCAAGATTTATTAGAAGAGGTGTAAACTTATTCCACAACACTTCTTCGTCCTTGCCTGTAATTTCGTTGTTTGACTTTAATGTTTGGTAGAAATCAATAGCGCTTTTTGCATACTCCGTTAATACAAGCAGATTATTATCCTCTCCCAATTCCATTGTCCAAACGCTGTATCCAGTGTTGATATTTTTATCCTCGTAAAGTTTTTTCCATTCCTTAAGCACATCCATCATCTCGTTTCGCTTATCAGCTTTGTAATGAAAAAATATCCAGTGTATAAAACTTTGTTCATCTTGCTTTATGCGTGGTTCTTTCGGAACATAAGAAAGATCGGCTGACCACTTAATAACAAACTCGCGATAAGTTTCAATAGTCTTAGTATTTTCAGTCATAAACGCTGACCATTTATCCTCGCCTAACTTTTCGAGAGCCGAATTAAACTTTGCGGGAAAGCCATCTATTTCGGCATAACCTGATATTGGAATTAGATAATAATAGGTAAAATCCTCCGTTTGAGATGCATGAATCATATCAATGTCTAATTCTGCTTTATGCATCATCTCAACCCATTCAACAGAAGTTGCTTCATACTGATTTATCATTTCAGCTTTTGCAGTCTCTTGGTGGACAAGATATAATTGATCTTTAGGGGCTTCTTGTGCAAGTAAGAATTGAGAACATAGTATAACGACTCCGGCAAGAAACATCGAAAACTTTTGGTAAAACATAATAGTGCCTTTTGAAATTGTTGAAAGTTAAAATTTATTAGCATCCACTCTGGTTACGGCTGGAAATGTTTATTAGGATGTGACCTGAAAATATGAATGTAAATTATGAGTTGCAAGAAGAATTCTGATATAGATTAAAATTGTTTTAGCAATGAATTTAATAGACACTCTATTTTTTGGTTGAAAAAGCCCCCCCCTTTTTTCATTTTTTTTTTCCCCCACTCTTCTTGCGGGGTGTGTCCCCCCGCAAATTTCTTTTTTTTTTTTTTTTTTTTTTAGTGTCGCAAAAAAATTTTTTTGAAAAAAATTTTTACCAAGTTTTTTTAAATATTTAAAAAAACCCGGGGGAGAAAAAAACCCCCCCAAAAAAAAAAAAAAAAAACCTCCCCCGGGGGGGGGGAAGTTTTTTTTTGCTCCGAAAAATTTTTTTTTTTTCCCCCTTTGGTGGGCAGAAAAAACGCCCGCCGGGGGGGGTGTTTAATTTATAATTATTTTGTCTATCATTTATTCCCGGTATTTATCAATCCAGTAACCCCAAATGATTATTAACCATTGAGCATTTCCGACTATTCCTATTGCTTCAATTGAAGGGGGTGGTGGTCCAACAATATTTGAAACATACATCGCAACTAAGAATATAATTAATCCGATTAACGAATAAGTGCCAATTTTATTTTTAGCCTTAGTTGCTTTGTAGTAAAAGTAAACTCCCAAACTAAAAATCAGTCCTTCTAAAATTATTGTTGCAGGCAAGCTATTCCATAATCCAAATCCAACTTTTATGCTTTCACCTGGAAAGATCGGCAAATCAGGAATGTGCACGAATAGATCAAGAACCCAGTGACTTAGCACAAGCAGACCAAGAATTATAGCTGTCTTAATTTTCTTTTTAAAAAGAAAATAAACAAAGCCAAACAGAATAGCCCAAACAATAACTCCAAATAAACTGTGTGTAAATGGGTAGTAGGTAAAATCTAATGGAGTAACAACAGTAGCGCCAGGATTTATTTCGGCTTTCTCAATTCCAAGTAAAATGAGTATTGGCCAGATAAGATCAATCCATTGCGCCGCCATAAAACAAGTTCCAAGTGATGCAGACTTTTCAAGTTTTTTACCTGCAAAGCCGGCACCAAAATGTCCAATAAACATATATGCCTCTAAATTTTATTTTCATGTAAATTATAAAATGGTGATTTCATCAATTGATTATTTCAACAAGTGCCCATTTTAATTTGTCATTGTAGAAAGGGTCATTATTGATGAACGCTTCATAATTAAAAATTGCCAGAAAAGTAAAATTATCTTTATCATACTTTTCAGGTAGATTATGAAAGAGCCATGGACCTTTGACAATATTTGTACAAAGTTTAAAAGATTGATACTCAAGTTGTTTGTAAGTACTCGCAGTCAATTTAGAAGTGAAGGAAATATCGTAATGACGATCATCTTCGTAGCGTGATAATTTTGATAAAGATTTTTTATCAACAGAAATATTTGGAATAATATTATCAACAATTTTTTTTGCGATTGATTTTTTATCTGCATTGATGATTAGTCGAATGTGTGCGTCTTTAGTAATCATTTAATGCCTGTTAAATTTGTGTTTTCGATGTCATCAAACATAATTATTTGGGTTTCATTTAACAACAAAACTAAAAAAATTGCTTTAGAGTTCGGTAAAGATTATATTTCTCTTCCAAAAAGAGACTAATTGAACAAATCAAAAAATAAAATTCCAGTTGTAATAATTTCAAAATTTAAAGTGCAAGCCGCTCATTGAGTGGCTATTTTTTTATCTGAAAACGCTTGATGAATTATGAATAAACAAAACACAAAAGCCAAACTTATTCTTGAAGATGGAACTGAATTTACCGGTTACAGTTTTGGATTTGAAGGAAACACAAACGGAGAAGTTGTGTTTAACACCGGAATGGTCGGCTATCCTGAAACTATGACTGATCCTTCTTATCGCGGACAAATTTTAGTTTGCACTTATCCGCTTATTGGTAATTATGGAATTCCATCTAAAGAAAAAGAAGATGGATTATTTAAAAATTTTGAATCAGATAATATTCATTGCCGTGCATTGATAGTTTCAGATTACTCATTTGATTATTCACATTGGAGTGCCGAACGTTCTTTATCAGACTGGATGATCGAAGAAAAAATTCCCGGTATTTATGGAATTGATACAAGAATGTTAACAAGAAAACTTCGAGATAAAGGAACAATGCTTGGAAAGATTATAATTGATGAAAAAGCAAATATTGCTTTTCAAGATCCAAACAAAACAAATCTTGTTGGCGAAGTAAGCGTTAAAGAAGTTGTTGAATACAAAGCCGGCAAACAAAAAATAATTCTTGTGGATTGTGGAACAAAGAATAATATAATTCGTGCTTTTCTTGGAAGAGATATTACAGTTATCCGAGTGCCATACAATTATGATTTTACAAAGATAGAAGCAAACGGAATTGTAATTTCAAATGGTCCGGGCGATCCAAAGCTAAATACAAAAACTATTGAGCATGCTAAGATTGCAATGCAGTCTAACAAACCAATTCTCGGAATTTGTCTTGGCTCCCAAATTCTTGCTCTTGCGGCAGGAGCTGATACATACAAATTAAAATATGGTCATCGCGGGCACAACCAGCCTTGCAATGAACTTGGAACTAAACGCTGTTACATAACTTCGCAAAATCATGGTTATGCTGTTGATTCAAAAACTTTAGCGCAGGATTGGCGTGAATGGTTTGTTAATGATAACGACGGAACTAACGAAGGAATAATTCATATATCAAAACCATTTTTTGCTTCACAGTTTCATCCGGAAGCTTCTCCCGGACCAGACGACAGCGAATTTATTTTTGATATGTTTGTTAGAGCACTTAAGTAAAAAGCCAAAGTCATCCTGAGCGAAGTCGAAGGATGAGAGTATGAATAAAAGATTTTAATATGGTCACACTTCGACTTCGCTCAGTGTGACAGAAATACTGAATTCAGATTATGATAAAAAAAGGTAAACCAAAAAAAGTTTTAATTCTTGGCAGTGGTGCTTTGCAAATTGGACAGGCCGGTGAGTTTGATTACTCCGGCTCGCAAGCAATTAAAGCGCTTAAAGAGGATGGAATTACAACTGTACTTGTAAATCCAAACATCGCAACGATTCAAACATCAGAAAATTTTGCAGATAAAGTTTATTTCGTTCCAATTAAAACTGAGTTTGTTGAAAAAATAATCCTTAAAGAACAACCTGATTCAATTCTACTTCAGTTCGGTGGACAAACGGCATTAAATGTTGGAGTTGATTTATATGATAAAGGAATCTTAGAAAAGTTTAACATAAAAGTTCTCGGTACTCCAGTTGATACAATTAAAGATACTGAAGACAGATTATTGTTTGGTGATCGTGTTGCAGAAGTTGGATTAAAGGTTGCACGAAGCAAAACTGCCGCTTCAGTGAATGAAGCTGTAAAAGCTGCGGAAGAAATTAATTTTCCTGTTATGGTTCGCATTGCTTATGCACTTGGTGGATTAGGATCCGGAATTGTAAACAACAAAGAGGAGTTGATTGAAAAAGCAAAGCGAGCATTTTCATTTACAAACCAAATTTTAATTGAGGAATCACTTTACGGCTGGAAAGAAGTTGAGTATGAAATTGTCCGCGATAATTATGATAACTGTATTACAATCTGTTCAATGGAGAATATTGACCCGATGGGAATACATACAGGCGACAGCGTTGTAATTGCGCCGGTTCAAACATTATCCGCAAAAGAAAATTTTAAGCTTCGTTCAATAGGAATAAAACTGATTCGTCATCTCGGAATTATCGGCGAATGCAACATTCAATATGCACTTGATCCAAATTCTGAAGATTATAGAATTATTGAAGTGAACGCTCGATTGAGTAGAAGTTCCGCGCTTGCATCCAAAGCTACTGGTTACCCGCTTGCATTTATCGCAACAAAACTTGCACTTGGTTATGCGCTTAACGAAGTAGTAAATGCAATCACACAAGAAACCTCAGCCAACTTTGAGCCTGCACTTGATTATGTTGCATTAAAATTTCCTCGTTGGGATTTGCAAAAGTTTCAGCAAGTCAGTACCAAGCTTGGCTCCGAGATGAAATCCGTTGGAGAAGTTATGTCTCTGGGTAGAAGCTTTGAAGAAGTTTTACAAAAAGCAATTCGTATGCTTGATGTTGGAATGCTTGGATTTGTTGGCAACGAAATGAACTTTACGAATCTTGATAAAGAATTATCTGAACCAACCGATAAAAGAATTTTTGCAATTGCAGATGCACTTAAGCAAGGTTATTCTGTTGACAAGATTCACAATCTTACAAAAATTACAAAATGGTTTTTGTATAAGATGAAAAATATTGTTGAGAATGAGCGAGTAATTAAAAACCTTCGAGATTTCAAAAACCTTGATGGCTTGAATGTAGAACTAATGAGACAAGCAAAGCAAAATGGTTTTTCTGATTTACAAATTGCAAATCTTACCAATACAAAAGAACTTGATGTCCGTGAGTATCGTAAATCATTAAATGTAATTCCCGTTGTAAAACAGATTGATACAATGGCAGCAGAGTTTCCTGCACAAACAAATTATTTATACTTAACTTATCACGGAGTTGAAGATGATATTTCACTCGGTGAGAAAGATCAAATAATTGTTTTGGGCAGTGGTCCTTATCGCATTGGTTCATCGGTTGAGTTTGATTGGTGTTGTGTTAATGCCGCCAATCAAGTAAACAAGAGCGGTTACAAATCAATAATGATAAACTGTAATCCGGAAACAGTAAGTACCGATTATGATATTTGTGATAAACTTTACTTCGAACAATTAACACTTGAGCGCGTGCTTGATATTTGCGACAAAGAAAATCCTGCGGGAGTAATTGTTTCGATGGGTGGACAGGTGCCGAACAATATTTCAATGAAACTTCATAAAGCGGGAATAAAAATAATTGGCACTTCTCCCGAACAAATTGATAACGCAGAAAGCCGTCACAAATTTTCCAAGATACTTGATTCCATCGGTGTTGATCAACCGGAATGGCGCGAAGTTACTACACTTGATGATGCAAAACAGTTTTCGCAAAATGTTGGTTACCCTGTTTTGATAAGACCAAGCTATGTACTTAGCGGTGCAGCAATGAGTATTGTTTTAACTGAAGATGAACTTGAGTTGTATTTGAAAAAAGCAACTGACCTCAACACTGAACATCCAGTTGTAATAAGCAAGTTTATAACTGATGCAAGAGAGATTGAAGTTGACGCTGTTGCAACTAATGGTGAACTTTTTTGCTATGCAATTGCAGAGCATGTTGAAAATGCAGGTGTACATTCCGGTGATGCGACAATAGTTCTGCCTCCTCAGCGGACATATCTTGAAACAATGCGAAGAGTAAAAATGATTACACGTGAGATAGCAAAGGAATTGGAGATAACCGGTCCATTCAACATTCAGTTTATTGCAAAGGATAATGAAGTAAAAGTAATTGAATGCAATCTTCGCGCATCAAGGAGTTTTCCATTTGTATCTAAAACTTTAAAAATAAATTTTGTAGAAATTGCTACAAGATTAATGCTTGGTGAAAAAGTTCCGCGTATTGATAAATCATCTTTCGATCTTGATTATGTCGGAGTTAAAGCATCACAGTTTTCTTTTACAAGATTAAAAGGCAGCGATCCTGTTACGGGAGTTGAAATGTCATCAACCGGTGAAGTAGCTTGTTTGGGTGATGATTTTAATGAAGCATTTTTAAAAAGCAGTCTGGCTATCGGGAGAAAAATTCCCCAAAAAGGTGTTTTGCTTTCTACAGGCACACCAAAAAATAAAGCAGAGCTTATTGATGAATTAAAAATTCTCCAAAAGATGGGATTAAAATTTTACGGAACAAAAGGCACATCAGAGTTTTATAAAGAAAATGGCGGACTGGATGTTGAAGTTTTATATCGTCCGTTTGATAACCAGGAACCAAGCATATTAAGTTATATGGGCAATGGCGAAATTGATCTTGTGATTAACATTCCCAAAACTTCTGAAAAAGTTGAACTTGACAGTGATTATATCATTAGAAGAAAAGCTGTTGATCTTAATATTGCGTTGTTCACAAATGTTCAAATAGCAAAAAGATTTGTTAAAGCGCTTAAGAACTACAAGCCTTCAGAACTAAAAATGAAAAGCTGGGATGAGTATGAATGAAATCTATTGGCTAACCAAATCGGGTATTTTTTATCTAATGTTTATTTACTAATATTCCTGCGCTTATAATTGAGTTCCTTTTTCGATTTAAAATTAAAATCATACTTATTTCTTGTTATGCCTAAAAAAGAAATACTTATAATCAAAAACCTCGCGGAATTCGAGGCAAAGATTAATCGGGATAATAAGCCCTACGATATTAATATGTTGGTAATGCCGGGAACATTGCAGGATAAACATAAAAATGTGGATCCGGTTAATGGTATTCTTGCATTGCGAAGACAGTTCAATCTAATTTATCTTTTGCTTGATGGTATACACGATGTGCATCTTGGTGCAGATTACCGCTGGTTAAAACCAAACGACTTAGTAATAGTTCCTGAAAATATGGTCTATGCTTCTTCACACGTGCGTGAATGCAAAGGTTACTGCATTCATTTCAAAACGGAATTTATACAGCCGTTGTTAAATGGTCCTCTCAATTCTCAATTCCCTTGTTTTGATATGAATGCAGAGCACGTCATTAATATTTCTGATGAACAAAGTGAATTGATTCAGCAATCATTTAAAGATATAATATCTGAATACGAAAGGTTTTCTCACGAGAAAGATTATCTGCTGCGAAACTATATCCATATTTTACTTTTACGTGTTAGAGAAATCTACCAGCCGCTTGCACAAAAAATAAAACAAAATACGAACCGCTCTGCTCAACTTGCGAACAAATTTAAACATCTCGTTGAACAGAATTTTGTTAATATGCATAAGGTTCAGGATTATGCTGATCAGATACATATATCTTCAAAACATCTTTGCGATGTAGTGCTTGAAACATTTGGGAGAACTCCCCGCGATATGATTAATGATATTCTGCTGCTCGAAGCGAAAGTTCAATTGGGTTCGACGGATAAAACCGTTACTGAAATAGCACTTGAACTTAACTTTAATGATCAATCTCATTTCACTCATTTTATAAAACAGCGAACAGGCTTTTCACCGCTTGAACTTCGTGAGAAATTTCAAACAAATATAGATGAGGTAAAATTCTTAACAGGATTTTCTCCAGCCAATTAGCCTTCAAGTTTCTGATTCATACATACTTTACCGAATTCTATACAAGCGCACCCGATTTAATAAAATTATTTTAACCACCGTAATTCTTAAAGTTTAATAATTCTTAGTTCTCAGTATTGTCTTACAAAAAATATTTATCAGCGAGATAAATTTTCAAAAGCAGTTAAACAACTTATAAACAAATTCAAAAGGAGTATCGTTATGAACAGGAAAGAAGTTTTTCAGGATATCGAAAAACATTGGGAAAAGTTCCAGCGTTTTTCAAATTGGTTCCGGATAGATCGCTTGAGTTGGAGTGGAATCTTTTTAAAACACTTCAACTTAATGAAAGTCCAATTCCAAATAAATACAAAGAGTTGATTGGTGTTGCAGTAGCTGCAGTAACAAGATGCAAGTATTGTTCATTCTTTCACACAGAAGTTGCAAAACTTTTCGGAGCGAGTGATGCGGAAGTAGAAGATGCAGTCCACTACGCTAAATCAAGCGCCGGCTGGAGTACATATCTTAACGGTATGCAGATGGATTATGATCAGTTCTGCAAAGAACTGCTTGCATCAATAGAGTACATTAAAAAATCTCAGAAGTAAAGCACGTATAATTTTTTCTTTTAATTAGTTCAGAGTTAAGCTCAAAAAGAAAACTGATTTTGTTAACAATATAATTGTATTCAAGATAGGAGATAAACAATGAAGAAAATAATTTATTTTATCACACTCGCTGTATTTTTAATTGGATTTATTTTTAACAGCAACGCACAGATAGTAAACAGTCCTTTAACCGGACAACAATTCAAAGGCAGCGTATTTATTAATGCGCCGGGCGAAAAAATATGGAGCCTGCTTACAGATGTGAAGAAACATTCTGCAATTATGGGTTCAGAATACAAGGGTGGTGCCAAGACCTTTTCAAAAGTTGGTGAGAGTGCACGGTTAAAAGAAATGGGTGATGAAGGCACACTATTTTTAAGTTTCATTAACAAACCTTCCGAGTTAAGATTTAACTGGGAAGTTGATGGAGGTTCTTATTTATGTCAGGAAAGATGGCTTTTGTCGGCTGAAAATAAAGGGACCAAAGTAACATTCATAGAAAGATATACGGAGTCAGGCAAACAATCCAGCGAGGAGCTTTCAAAACAGACAGAATATTATAGTGAAGCACTCAAACGCCTTAAGCAAATGAGTGAATCGAAATAATTTTATTAATCAGCAGTCAAATATTTTGTTGATACGAAAAACTTGATTAGAAAGATAAATTCAAATGAAAATTAATTATATATTTTTTCTAATTTTTTCAATAAGCATATTTTGTTTTAGTCAATCAGATCAAAAATTTTTGGAAGATAATATGAATACCAATGAAACCTTAGAAACAGTAAATAAATTTAATGAAGCATTCAATAATCACGATGTTGATCGGATTATGGATCTGATGACTGATGACTGTGTATTTGAAAACACTCGTCCTGCTCCAGATGGCGAACGCTTTGAAGGACAGATTGCAATTCGTAAGGTTTGGGAAGAAATGTTCAATCGTTCGCCGAAAGCGCGATTTGTAACAGAAGAAATTTTTGCGTTCGGAGACCGCTGCATCGTTCGCTGGATTTATTATTGGATAAAGGAGGGGAAAGAAGGACACGTAAGAGGTGTTGATATAATCCGTGTGCGTAACGGAAAAATCGCCGAAAAATTTTCTTATGTGAAGGGATAAATTATTTGATAAAGAGATGACAGCTTTTTTAAACTGTCATCTCTTCCTTTTCATTAACTCATTATTGTTTGCAACGCATTCCATACCCCGATTACCAATAATATTTGCTTGACACTACAATCAAGTAAAAAAATTTGATGTATGAAGTTCGACTCAATAGTCAAAACTGGACTTTATTTTAATGTTGATTCAAACGGAAATCCATCTGATCTTAATCCTACTTATGTTCAGGCATACAGGTATCAGCAGCCAATCTCTCTTCGTTTAGGAATGAAAGTTACTTTTAATGCTATTCAATTATCATCGGGAATTTATTTTTACACTTTGAAAGCGGGATCTTTTATTGAAACGAAGAAGATGACTTTGATGAAATAATTTTCTTTGTCCTATGGTTCCCTTTGTAAAAAGTCCCGCTGTTAAGGCGGGACTTTTTTTTTATCTGATATTTTATTAACCCATCACTCTGTAATTGATAAAACATTGAATTCGAGACCAATAAAAAAAAATCATGTTTAGATGATCTAATTTTACTTGCATAAGATTGTAAAAAATGTACGTAAGACATCATCTTGGATAAATAAGATATAAACTTATGTAAATAAGTTATCAACATACGTAAATAAGATATAATCTTCTGTAAATAAGATGATCTTTCCGGTAAATAAGATGTAATCTTCCGTAAATAAGATGATATCTTCGGTAAATAAGATGGTATCTTACGTAAATAAGATATGATCTTCTGTACATAAGATGACATCTCCGGTAAATAAGATGGCATCTTACGTAAATAAGATAACATCTTCTGTACATAAGATGTCATCTTATGTGCGAATTTTAGCGATTTTCAAGATTTGGGGTGATTATTAGGGTAAAGGATTGCGGATAAGAAAGAATGGAAGTAAATTTTACTTAAAATGGAGCTTTTATCAGAAGGGCTTTAATATAGCTGGGCGAAGATTTTAATGAACAAACGCAATCAGTGGCTGAGTAAATAAAAAAAAATAATTTGGTTTTTATTTTTAAAACTCATAAAGTTGTACTGAAAACGGTGAGACAATTGATAGATAAAAAAGATAAAAATATATATGAATTTGTTGTCTATAAATAAAACAAGCAATAAGTTTAACCAAACAATTGAGGATGTTTTTGTGAAAATGGAAAATAGGAAAAAAAATTTAAGTGCACTTGTATTAAAAACAGTACTTGGAGTTAAAAGCCCGTTGGATAACATTCTCTAATTATGGAATGATATCCCGCAAAAAGATTAGAAAACAGAATGAAAATTAAATTTTTAATAGTAGATAACATTCCCCCCGCCGGAATGTTATCAAGCAATAAGGCGGGTTAAATAAGAGTTAGGTTGCTATGGACAAAGACAATATTATTTATGTAAGATTCATTGATGGAGGTAATGTCTCTATTCCAATTCAAAGTAAATACATATCTGAAAATACTTACGAATTATTACCAAATATTGAATTCGATTTTAATGACAAAACTATTTTGTTTGAATTTGGTCCTGAAGACATAGTAGAAACAAAACCTAGTAAGTCTCATTCTGGTTTAGTTGCCTCTATACTTATAAAACCTGGGAATCAAAATAATTCCTTTAAACGTCTACTTTTTTTTATCCTTAATGATGATTTAACTTTTGATGAAGCTAAAAGTACTTTTAATAAATCTGATTTAGGAAAACTAAATGGTTTTATCGAAAGTGATGGTTTTGTTTATCCAAGGATAAAAGATTTTTTTGAAAAATATAAAATTGATCTTCAAGAATATTTAGATAACTAAAGAAAATATTTTTGTTACTAATTTAGTAAACAACCTAACCTCTTTAATAAGTACAAAGTCAAGAGGATATAGAAATATTATTCAATCCATTTTATGGATTGCTAAAAAAGTTCTTTTAACATAGTTATGGCTATGCCAGAATTTTTGTCGTGCAACTTTACACAAATATATATGCCTATAATCTCATTCGTCATTTCCTCACCACCTTAAAAACAAAACTCTCCCCTGCTCAAGTTTTCCTAAACACTAAAAGTAATTTTCAATCAGCTAAATGGATTTGGGTTAAGTTGGAATTATTCAAAGTCTTTTGGGCCCTGCGCTAGTATCAGACTCTTCTCAACATTCATCAAGTTATAAAGATATACGATGTATTAGGTAATGAGTTGCAACTTTAGTTAACGAAGAAAAGCCCGTTGAAAGTTATGAAGTAAATTTTGATGCAAGTAGATTATCATCAGGAATATATTTCTACAAACTGCGGGCAGGCAGTTATGTTGAAACTAAGAAAATGATTTTGATGAGATAAGAATAAAATATTTTTAGAGATGACAACCTTTTTAAGCTGTCATCTCTTCCTTTTTCGTTAACACATTATTGTTTGCCACGCATTCCTATCCGCGGTTATCAAAATATTCATTTGCCACAATAATATATTTCTGCTTATATTCTTGCGGCTGAAAAAGAACCTTTCTTAAAATCTCATTCTATTTTTCAGATTAAACATTAATCAATTAAAAAACTTGATGTATGAAGTTCAAATAAATAGAGTTAGACAACCTCACCTACTTTTTTGTAATGGATATTTACGTCTGATTCGATTTTGCGTTTTCGTTTTAGCGAGTTCCTGCGTGCTATCATTTAATATCTATCCACAAAGTTCAAACGTTACTTTCGAACATTTCAATGTTAAACAAGGTGTGTCATCTCCAAACATCAGTGATATTTATCAGGATCGGACAGGATATATTTGGATTTATACTCAACAAGGATTGGATCGATATGACGGCTACAAATTTACCTCTTATAAATATCCTAAAAAATCTAAAGTACTTTCTTTACTATTACCGGGAACGATCAAAGAGGATAAGCGAGGAAATATCTGGATTGCATCAATCAATGGTGGAATTGAAAAATTTAATCCTCAGACAGAAACATTTAAAAATTATCTGCCAGATCCTAAACATTCCAGAACCGGATGGGGTAACTATGTACTGGAAATTTATATTGATAAAACCGATATAATGTGGATTGGTACTGCATACGGATTTTACAAATTTAATGAGGCAAGCGGTTCATTTACTCAATTTCTACATAAAGAAGATGATCCAAATAGTCTTGGTCATAACTCAGTGAATGGTATTTATGAAGACAAGTCGGGGACTCTTTGGTTAGCAACCGGCGGAGGGCTTGATAAGTATGACAGAGAAAACAATAAATTTTATCACTACTGGCATTACCCGAATAATGAGTGGGGTGATCCAAAAACCAGGCAGTACTGGCTGCAAGCAATAACTGAAGACGTTGAAGGTGTTTTATGGATAGGAACAGATGGAGGATTATTAAAATTTGAAAAAAACACTGAGAAGTTTACCTTATACAGAAATAACATAGAAAATACAATTAGTTCACTATTTGATGATGGCTTAGAAAATATTTGGCTCAGTACCTGGGGGGGATTAGATATTTTTAATAAAAAAACTAAGACTTTCTTAAATTATAGTCGTGATGAGAATGATCAGGAGAGCTTGAGCGGTAATGGTGTTTCTTCTATTCTTCTTGATAGGACAGGTTCAATCTGGATTGGAACGTTCTACGAAGGCGTCAATAAATTAGACTACCCAAATCCTTGTTTTAAAAAATATATTAGCAATCCATTGAAAATGAAAAACCTCGATTTAGGTCAGGTCATTGAATTATATGAAGATAATAAAGGAACAATTTGGGTTGGTACCAATAAGGGTATGAAAATATTTGATACAAAAAATGAAACGATTATATCTAAATATAATTTTACTGGAATTGCTCACGATAAATCAGATAATATAATAATGAGCCCTGGAAATACTGGCTTATACAAATTTGATGGCAATAATTGGACATGTTATATTGATTCAACCGCTGGATCGTTTTCAGAATTTATTCGTTCTTTTTATCAAAGACATTATGATTATTTCTGGGTAGGAAGTTTTAATGGGGATCTATATTCGTTTTATCCTCTTACAAAAAAACTAAAACGGGTTGCGAACATTTTTGGAGAAAATATATCAACTATTTACGAAGACTCTTATGGTTTAGTCTGGTTTGGAGGATTTTCAACCGGTCTGTTTTGTTATGATCCCCAAAAGAATTCCGTGAAAGAATATGACTCCGTTCCTGAAGATTCTTCAACTATTATTGATAATAATTTTCTCTCAGCTTACGAAGATAAGAACGGAACACTCTGGTTTGGATGCGGTACCGGATTGGTCAGATTTAATCGTTCTAAAAATAATTTTACTCGTTTTTATGGTAATAATGGATTTGTGGACGGTGGTGTAAGCCAAATACTTGAAGACGACCACGGATATTTATGGATGAGCACAGGAAATGGAATTACTAAATTCAATCCGGTAACCGGTGAGTTTAAAGATTATTACTCTGCTAGTTATTTCCCGGAGATTAAATTTTATATGAAGGTTGGATGTAAATCAAAAAATGGCGAAATGTATTTTGGAGGGGACAACGGATTTATACGGTTCCATCCCGACAGTATTAAAGAAGATAATTTTATACCTCCGATTGTAATAACATCTTTTCGCAAATTTGAAAAACCCTTTCCATTCGGTAAAGAAATAGAACTCTCCCATTCAGATAATTTTATCTCATTTGAATTTGCTGCATTAAGTTATATAAACAGTGCGGAGAATCAATATGCCTATAAAATGGAGGGAGTAGATAAAGATTGGGTTTACTGCGGAACAAGACGATTTGCATCATACCCGAATATGGATCCAGGTGAGTATGTTTTCCGAGTTAAAGGTTCAACTAGTAACAGGGTTTGGAATGAAGCCGGAACATCGATAACAATAATTATTTCACCGCCCTTCTGGAAAACCTGGTGGGCTTATTTATTATATGCTGGTTTTTTCATATTTACTCTGTATGGAATAAGACGTTATGAGATGAACAGAATATCATATAAAAACCAGGTTAAAGTTGATAAGGCTGTATTGATAGAAAAAGAAGAAACAGAGAAAATAAAATCCAGGTTCTTTGCAAATATTTCACATGAATTTAGGACTCCGCTTACTCTTATTCTTGGTCCGGCAGAAAAAATTATTTCAAAAACATCAGATGATATCACTAAAGACGCTAACATCATCAAGCGAAACTCAAGGCGTTTACTACAGCTTATTAATCAATTGCTCGATCTCTCACGATTAGAAGCAGGAAAACTAAAACTCGAAGCTTCGAAAGGGGACATTGTTCCATTTGTAAAAGGAGTTGCACTCTCTTTTGAGTCCTTGGCTGAATCAAAGGATATCACTTAAAACTGCTGCCGGAAAAAGATTTTATAGAATTATACTTTGACAGAGAAAAAATGATGAAGATACTGACTAACCTTTTATCAAATGCATTCAAATTTACTCCTGAGGAAGGAAAGATTACAGTTTCTGTAAAAGAGTGTCATTCCGAACTTGTTTCGGAATTTCCAACAGTTAGTAAGATGCTGAAACAAGTTCAAATGACAACACAAAAGGATTTGTTGAAATAAAAATAAGGGATACAGGAATTGGAATAGCTCATGAAGAAATACCAAAACTGTTTGACCGTTTTTATCAAGTAGATAGTTCATTTACAAAAGAACATGAAGGTACAGGAATTGGATTGGCTCTTTCTAAAGAATTAGTGGAACTTCATCATGGTAAAATTAAAGTTGAAAGTGAAAAAGGAGGCTGGACAGAATTTATTTTGGAATTTCCAATCAGCAGACATCATTTGAAAGATGACGAGATAATAGTTGAAGAGAAAATAAGCAAAACAAAAATTACAGTTGATGCTAATTTAATTTCTCAGAATATTCTCACAGAATCAAAAAAGGATGAACTAATCCCAAATGGAAAGGATGAGGCAGAAGAAGAAAAAACTATCATCCTTGTGGTTGAAGATAATTATGATATGAGAGAATATATAAAGGAATCCTTTGGAGAAAATTATCTTGTTGAAGAAGCTGTAAACGGAGAACAGGGTGTAAGAAAAGCAGAAAAGATTATTCCGGATCTTATCATTAGCGATATGATGATGCCGAAAATGGATGGGAATGAGTTGGTAAGAAAATTAAAGAATGATGAGATGACAAGTCACATCCCAATTATATTGCTTACAGCTAAAGCAGGACAAGAAAATAAATTAGAAGGATTAGAAACTGGTGCTGATGATTATCTGACCAAACCTTTTGATGTCAGAGAGTTACGGGTAAGAATTGAAAACCTGATTAAAATCAGAAGGAAATTGCAGGCAAAATACAGTAAGCTGGAATATGTATTAAAGCCTGATGGAAAAAAGGGAACAAGTTTGGATGAGAAATTTATGATTAAAGTTGGAGAAGTAATTGAGAAGCACATTTCTGAGGAAGAATTTAATATAGAAGAATTCTGCAGTGAAGTGGCAATGAGTAGAACTCAATTGCATAGAAAATTAAAAGCCTTGACCGGAAAATCGGCAACCTTATATGTCAGAACGGTAAAGTTGTCGAAAGCAAAAAAGATGATTGAAGAGAAGACGGGAAATATTTCTGAAATAGCATATTCTCTTGGATTTTCAAGTCCGGCATACTTTACCAGATGCTTCAAAGAAGAATTTGGTTACCCGCCAAGCGATATAAAAAGGTAACGATTTTCATCGTTGTCTATTTGTATCTGTCCTCAGAAACTCAAATAAATCCCTGTTTTTTATAAATGGAACAATAGTGCAAGTAAAGGGAACATTACTGTTATGTAGTCCCCCCTTTGGATTTTGTTTATTTACAACCATAATCATAATTAATATTTTTTTACAATTAAAGGAGTTCTAATGAAAAACTTATATATCATGATTTAAATCAGTTTTGCAATATTTTCTTCCTCTTTAAATGCCCAATGGGTGCAGACTAATGGACCCTATGGTGGTGGTTCTATTTTTTGTTTTGCCGAAAGCCCCAACGAGGAAGGCGGAACTAATCTCTTTGCGGGGACTAATAGTAGCGTCTTTCTTTCCACCAACAACGGTACAAGCTGGACTGAGGTCAATACCGGATTGACGGGTGGTGCCTCAGATCTTGTTGTCAGCGGCACGAATCTCTTTGCCGGAAATGATAACGGTGTCTTTCTTTCCACAAACAACGGCACAAGTTGGACTGCGGTCAATAACGGATTGACAAATCCTTGGGTCTCAGATCTTGTCGTCAGTGGCACTAATCTCTTTGTCAACCATGTTTATAATACCGGCGTCTTTCTATCAACAAACAACGGTACAAACTGGACTGCGGTCGGCTTGACGAACGAGAATGTCATCGCCCTTACAATCAGCGGCACAAATCTCTATGCCGGGACTTATGACGGGGTCTTTCGCTCCACCGATAACGGCACGAACTGGACTGCGGTCAACACTGGGTTACCGCCAAATACAAATGTTTCTACCTTTGCTGAAAGCCCCAACGGGGAAGGCGGAACTAATCTCTTTGCAGGGACTTATAGCAGCGTCTTTCTTTCCACAAACAATGGTACAAGTTGGACTGAGGTCAATGCGGGATTGCCAGGTGGTGCCTCAGATCTTACTGTCAGCGGCACGAATCTCTTTGCCGGAAATGATAACGGTGTCTTTCTTTCCACAAACAACGGCACAAGTTGGGCTGCGGTCAATACCGGATTAACGAATACTTTTGTTTCTGCCCTTGCCGTCAGCAGTAGCGATCTCTTTGTCGGGACTAATGACGGCGTCTGGAGACGACCGTTGTCAGAAATGATAACTTCAACAATACCTACCGCCGGTCTTCAACTCTGGCTGAAATCTGATGAAGGTGTGGACACACTCAATGGAAAGGTGAGCAGTTGGCAAGACCAGAGCGGAAAGGGAAATGACGCGATTCAGTTTAACACTACTCGTCAGCCGTTGTTTGAAGATAGTGTATTGAATCAAAAACCTGTACTGCGGTTTGATGGCTTTGACGATAAGTTGGGGTTTACCGGTACAACTCCGATGTCTAAATTCACTCTTTTCATGGTGGTCAAGAACTATTCTGGTGGTGGCGAGCACAACAGCCATGTTTTAAACTTTGGTCCTTCCGGTGGAGAAGATAACCAGTGGTTCTTTGTACTATGGGGGGGCTTTGACAGGGTTCCAGATATCATCTTGTTCGGAAACGGTATCGGTGGGATGTTCGCCAGCGCACCCAACATAGCCGCAAATGGTGAATGGAGGATCATAAGCATAGTATTTCAAACGAAATTTAACACTACATTGCGATGGAATGGCAATAGTGCAACAATGTCAGTTAACCTACTTGGTCCATCCTTCTTTGGTCCTATGGGTGATTCGACTGGCTCAGGTGGAGGAATTGCAGGAGCTGATGGTGTCCCGAATGGAAACTTGCTTACGGCGAACTGTGACTTCGCGGAGGCGATTGTCTATGATACACTGCTGACTGATTCTGAAATATTAGCAGTTGAAAATTATCTCGCTGATAAATATAATATATCTATAACTACAGGATTTGAAAATCCCCGGGAAGAAATTATTCCTGAACAATTTACTTTATTGCAGAATTATCCCAATCCATTTAATCCTTCAACCACTATTAAATTCCAGGTTCCGAATTCATCATTCGTAAATCTAAAAGTATATGATATTCTTGGAAGAAAAGTTGCAACATTAGTTAATGAAGAAAAGCCAGTTGGAAGTTATGAAGTAAATTTTGATGCTTCACAATTATCATCAGGAATATATTTTTATAAACTGCAGGCAGGCAGTTACGTTGAAACGAAAAAGATGACACTGCTTCGATAACGAGATTTTAATTTTCAGAGATGGCATCTCGATTAATGGGATGTCATCTCTCCCTTCAAAATTATTTTTTATAATACTTCAATGCTTCCGGCAATTCTTTTTTGATATCTGCTATTCTCGTTTCATCTGAAGGGTGGGTGCTTAAAAATTCAGGGGGTTTTTGTCCGCCCATTTGAGACATTCTCGTCCAGAAATCAACTGCATAATTTGGATTGTATCCCGCCATTGACATAAATATTAATCCTAATCTATCGGCTTCACTTTCCTGCGTGCGGCTGAATGGCAGCATAACTCCAACTGTAGTTCCAACTCCATATGCAGTCATAAAAAGATTTTGTGTTTCTTGCGGTTTATCTTTCAAAGCTACTGTCAAAGCAACTCCGCCAAGCTGCTGCAATAAACCTTGACTCATTCTTTCAGCACCGTGCTGAGCAATTGCGTGCGCTATTTCGTGTCCCATAACAACAGCTAATCCTGTTTCATCTTTTGTTAAAGGAAGAATTCCGGTATAAACAACCACCTTACCACCGGGCATGCACCAGGCATTTATTTCTTTGCTTTCAATGAGATTAAATTCCCACTGGTATCCCGCGAGTTCCTTCGACAAATTATTTTGTTTGAAATAAGTTTCAACTGCTTTCTGAATATTTGCACCAACACGTTTAACCATGTCAATATCTGACTTACTCTGGCTTAACTTATTTTCTTGAAGGAATTGATCATATTGTTGAAAGCTCATCGAATTCATTTCGCTTGCCGGAATAAGACTTAGCTGCGATCTGCCTGTAATGGGGACAGTGCTGCAATGGTAAAGCGTAAACGCTAACAATATAATCGGTAATAATATTTTTAATAATTTCATTTTATACCTCTTAACTGAAAAGATTATTATGACTGATACTTTTATTTATAGAAATATATAAAAAGTTTTTCTAAGGACAATCCAGCAAAAGGATGAAAAAGGAACTACATCTTCTTCCTAAAGATGACATCTTTTAAAAGATGTCATCTTTGAATTTATAATTAAATTGCAACAGGAGTATCCAATTCTCTTAATGCAGAATAAAGTTCTTTATCAGTTAATTCGTGATCCTGCAGCTCACCATTAAAGTAAGCTTGATAAGCACTCATATCAAAATAACCGTGCCCGCAAAGATTAAACAAAATTATTTTTTGTTTTCCTTCAATCTTGGCTTTTTTTGCCTCACGAATAACTTGTGCAATGCCGTGTGTTGCTTCAGGTGCTGGAATAATTCCTTCAGTCCGTGCAAACTTTACTCCGGCTTCAAAGCATTCAAGTTGTGCAATTGCTGATGCTTCAATTAATTTATCTTTTAATAATTGACTTACAATTGCACCGGCACCATGATAACGCAACCCACCTGCATGGATTGGGGCTGGAACGAATGTGTGTCCGAGTGTGTACATTGGGATTAACGGGGTTAATCCAACTGTATCACCAAAATCATATCTAAATTCTCCTTTAGTTAATTTTGGACATGATGCAGGTTCAATAGCAATGCAGCGAATGTGTTTTCCTTCCTGAAAATTATATCGCAAAAATGGAAATGCAATTCCTGCAAAGTTTGATCCGCCGCCAAATGGTGCTATAACAATATCAGGAAAATCACCAGCCATCTCTAATTGTTTTATTGCCTCTTGTCCAATTACAGTTTGATGAAGTAGAACATGATTTAGTACACTGCCGAGTGCATAGTTTATTCCATCTGTTGTAGCGGCTCTCTCAACAGCTTCAGATATTGCAATACCCAAGCTGCCGGGAGAATCCGGATCCTGTTCAAGAATTTTTCTTCCTGAATTTGTTTTATTACTTGGTGAAACAATAACAGTTGCCCCCCACGTATTCATCATAATTTTTCTGTAAGGCTTTTGGTCGTAGCTGATCTTTACCATATAGACTTCACAGCTTAAACCGAATTTTTGACACGCAAAACTTAGTGCGCTTCCCCACTGTCCGGCACCTGTTTCAGTTGCCAAACCTTTTGCCCCTTCCATCTTATTGTAAAATGCCTGTGCAATTGCAGTGTTTGGTTTGTGCGAACCTGCGGGACTAACCCCCTCATACTTATAATAAATTTTTGCCGGAGTATCGAGTAGCTTTTCTAATTCAGTCGCGCGATAAAGCGGAGTTGGGCGATACATTTTATAAATTTTTCTAACCTCATCAGGTATTTCAATATATCTTTCTTTGGAAACTTCCTGCTTAATTAATTCCATTGGAAATAATGCTTCAAGATCTTGCGGACCAATCGGCTGCTTTGTTCCCGGATGAAGCGGAGGCAGCATTGGATTTGGCATATCTGCCTGGATGTTGTAATAGTTCAGCGGTATTTCAGATTCGTTTAACAGAATTTTTTTGGATGCGTTCATAAAGAACTCCTTAAATAAATTAATGAATAAATAATTAGTTATTAACTAACGAGTTAAAAATTTTTAAAAAGATTTTAGGAAGAAAAAAATATTAGCGGCGCCAGCGCCAGAGATGGTTTGGAGTTTGGAGAATTGAACGATATGTATTTGAGTCAATCAATTTTACTGATTTAATTTCTGTTGGAAAAATAGCAGAGTTAAATTACAATGTCAAGTATGTCATGGTAAAAATCATTACGGCAATGGTGAATCTAAAATTAAAAGAATGCAATCACACCAAGATGAGCTGAAAGTAAATCTGTTTTAGAACGGGTAATGTCATAATAAACCTGACTTCCGATTATTTCAATTGATCCTTCTTTTAGATATTCTGCTTCTGTTCCCATTAAATATCTGCCTTTAATATCTAAAAAGATTGAGGTGCCTTGTTCATTTTCATTTGTTATTTGAATCATGATTCCTGCCCCGCCCCCGTAGCTCCATGCAAAATCTTCAAGGTTGGTGGAGCTTGCGACTTCAGAATAATCCTGGCTTTTAATACTTGTTTCAGTAAACAAATAAGAACCGCCGAAAAGCCCTTCTAAATATGGTCTTATTCTTCCTTTGTAGGGTGCAATTTGAAATAGAAGGTGAAAGTTTACAAGGTTGTTCGATCTTTCGACATCAACAAAAACATCAGGGATAGTATAGCTGAAAGGTTCCCTTCTCGTTTCATTTCCATAATTAATAAACCCTGCGTTTAATCCTATTCCAAAAGGCTGTCCCGGTTTGGGAATAATTAATAAAAATTGTCCTGCAATTCCAAACCCAACTCTATCAACATTTTCTTTAAACTCACCCATTGGAAAAGCAAGAGTAAAATTTAATCCTGCAGATTGACTAAATAAATTAGTGGCAGTTAAGCAGAAGAATAATATCGAAAAAAAATAAGGTTTCATTTATAATAATTTTATTGCTTCACAAAGATTTTATAACTCCAGGGATTCAGTTTCAGATTTTGTGAGATTGAAAAATCTGCAAGTTCCCCGGTAAAATAATTTCGAAAGTTTCCATTCATACTTTTATCATAGAAAGAAAAATCCTTTTCATCTTTTGATAAATTAAAAATAGCAAAAACTTTTTCATCGTCTGTGCTTCTGGTGAATAGAATTAAGTCGTCATCATTTATATCGAAAAAATTAATGGAGCTTTCCGGAAGCAGAGCTTGATTAATATTTCGAAGCATAAATAATTTTTTATAAACATCTTTCATCGGATGTTCTTTCCAGGTTATCGTGTCTTTATCGAAGAAAGACAGCCGCTTATTAAAACCTGCTTCCTGCCCGCTGTAAACCAGGGGCATACCCGGAAGTACGCATGTTAGAACAGCAAACGTTTCCGCTGCTTCCCCCAGCCTTTCAAATTCAGTTCCGTTCCAACTGTTTTCATCATGATTAGAAGTGAAAAGCATCCTGATTGCATCAGCAGGGAAATATTTTTTATCATCAGTAAAATGTTCAACTATATCTGAAGCTGTCATCTCCTCCTTATATATCGAGTTCATAATTTTATGGAAGTTCCAATCATAGCTCATATCAAATGCTTCGTGTATTTCAGGCTTATCCCATTCGGCAAGCATGAATACTGGTTTAATTTTTTCAAGTTCTTTTCGTGCCTCAATCCAAAATTCAATCGGCACCATCCCTGCAACATCACAGCGGTAACCATCAATGTCGCATTCTTTCACCCAATACTTGAGAGCGTTGATCATCTCTTTCCATAAATCTTTATTATCATAATTAAGATCAATTACATCCCCCCAATCCTGAATCGGAGGGACAAAATTTCCGGCACTATCCTTTGTATAAAAATCAGGATGAGTTCCTACCCAAACGTTATCCCAAGCGGAATGATTTGCAACCCAATCTACTATAATATACATGCCCATTGCGTGCGCTTTATTCACAAGAGATTTAAAATCATCAAGCGATCCAAACTCGGGATTTACGGCAAGATAATCTTTTACTGAATAGTAACTGCCGAGAGGTCCCTTTCTATTCTTTTCACCGATTGGATTAATTGGCATTAACCATAAAATACCGGCACCAACGTCGTTCAAACGGGGGAGATGTTTTTCAAATTCCTTAAATGTGCCGGCTTCTGTAAACTGACGAATGTTTACTTCATAAATAGAAAGAGCTTTTGCCCAATCGGGAGTTTTAAATAAACCCGGAAAATTATTTTGTGGTAATGAATGATTACTTAAAAGGAGGGGTAATAAAATAATTGAAGTTATGAGTTTTGAAATTACTTTCATAATTGTTCCTTGTTTTCTTTTGAGCAGAATTAAGTTAAAGGAAGATAGTAAAACTATAGCTTAAATATTTTTGATCGTTCGTCCTCATTGATAGAATTCTCGGCATCGTTTAATTCTTCGTTTGTTTTAGCCGAGGCATCTCTTCTTGATTTAATTAATGCTTGTTCAATTTTTAGCTTCTCACGAATTTTTTGATATTTTTGAAGAACTACTTGATGGTTTGCAATCTCTTCTTCGAGTTTCTTTTTCATAGTAATAAGTTTGGCAACCTGTCCGTTATGATCTTCGTGCTCTATTTTTCGGGTACTGATTGAGTTTTCAACTTCAATTAATGCTTTTCTTGAGTCTTCAAGTTGATTACGGAGTGTCGTCAATTTAAGCTCATAATTGTTTATATCATCATCAAGCATTGTTCGGCGGTCTTTTATTTTTTCAAAACGGTCTGTCATCGCATTGATAACTTCTTGTAAAGTTTGTTCAATTGTTATTTTTTTCTTTAATAACAATTCGGATTCAAGTTTTAAATCCTCGTTATAACTTTTCTTTTCTAATGAAACGGAATCAAGTTTAAGCAATTCATTCTTCAGCAGTTCTTTTTGTTCGTTTATTGTTTTAAGCAGTTGTTGAAAAGAGTCTATTTCTGCCTGACGCATTGAGAGAATTCTTTCGCTTTCTTCGAGGGCTGAAATTTTTTCAAATAGCTGCTGATCTTTTTCTGCAACATCCTTATCTTTTTTCGCTGCAATTTGATCCAGGAGAGTTTTCTTTTTCATCAAGTCGTTGTATTCAATATTAAATTTCTGAAAGATTTTGGAAAAGCGGTTTTCAATTGCAGAGTTTGTTTGTTCCAACTCGGATTTTCTTTGCTCAAGCAATTGGACCATCTCGTTGATCTTCGTTTTTTGCTCTACAATTTTATTTAATTCATTTTTTGCAGAATCAAAATTGAGCTGGAAGTCAGCTTGAATATCTTCGATTCTTTTTTTCTCTTCGCGGAGAGCCGTTAGATCAATCTCTGAATTTTTAAGTTCTTCCAGTTGGTGATTCAATTTATTTTGATTGAAATCTAGTTCGGATTTAATTTTCTCAAGCTGTTTTTCAGTTGAGTCAAATTGTGATTGGATCAGTAAATAATTCTTTTCGATATCGGCTAATTGTTTTGCCTTTGTTTCATTATCTCTCATCAGGAAAATATTTTTTGATTCAAGGTTTTTATTTTCAGTTTGCAGATTGTTCAACTGCAGGCTTAAATCGGTAAGAATATTTTTCCTTGCGCGTTCAATTTCTTCAAGATCTTTTATCTTAAGTTCGGTTTCGTTCAGTTTCTGAATAGAAATTGAAAATTGTTGATTTGTATTTTTAATTTCAGATTGAAGTTGTTCAAGTTCTTTCCGTGCAAATTCAGTTTGCTTGTTGAGTTTTTGATATGATTCTTCCGTATCAGAAAAAAGCTTCAGTTTATCCTGAATGTCCCTGTCAAGCGTGCTTCTTTTTAAAGACAATCCCCCCGCCTGTTGGTTTGTAGCATTAAGTTGTCTTTCGAGCTCATCAAGAATTTGTTTTTTTGATTCTTCAGCCAATGTCAATTGGTCAATCTCTTCCTGTGAAGTAAGAAGTTTTTTGTCAAGTTCGGTAAGAATTTGTTTCTTAGATTCTTCGGCTAATTTTAGCGCATCAATTTTTTGATGCGTAGTCCCTAGTTGTTCTTCGAGATCGTCAAGAATTTGTTTTTTTGATTCCTCAGCCCGTGTTAATTGTTCAATTCTTTTTAGAAGATCAGTTTCCTGAGATTTTAACTTTGAAATTTTTAACTCAATATCACTAATAGTTTTTTGGTTTCCCGAAATGTTCTTCTGTTCAATCGAAAGCACTTCTTTATTTCTTAACTCAACACTTTCAATCAGTTCAAGTTCTTGAATGTTTAATTCATTGATTCTTTTAGTTATAAGATCAATTTTATTTTCAAGGGCAGTTTGCTCATCGCGAAGGCGTTCAACTCTTTCTTCATCGGCTTTTAATTCTTCAATATTCGGATTCTTAGTAATAGTTGAATGAGCCGCTTGATCTTTTAATTGGTTTAATTTATTTGAAAGCTCAAGTATGTCATTCTGATGAAGCTCTTTTTGTTTATTGAGTCGGCTAATATCATTTTGCAGGGAAGAGATTTGTTCTTTTTGTTTCTGTATTTTCTTTTGAGAATTATCAATTTCATCTATCAAAACACTTTTAGTTTCGTTCAATTCAGAAACACTATTTCGCAGCTTTTTAAGCACTTCCTCCAAACGGGTTTGATTATCTTCTTTTGTTTTTAAAAGAAATAACCTTGTTTTTAATTCCTCGTTTTCAATCTCGAGTGAACGTACTTTATTAAAATTAAATATTGCCACCTTCTATGACTCCTGATAAAAATTTAGTCAAATAGACTTAATACTCAAATTAAATCATTTTTACATTGTAAAACTTAGTTATTGAGCAGCTAAGATTCAAGAAATTTAATTCACGAATTACACAACGCATTGGTACAAAAATGGAAGAATAGAGGAAGGTTTTAATAAATGTTGTTAAATTTTAAGAGATGAATCCTAAATAAGATTAAAGTATTTCAAACGATTTGGATACAATTAATCAAATAAATTTTTTACATATTTCCGACACTTCGTTTCCCACTAATCTGCCATATTAAATATAGGGTAATTACTGGCAGCTTAAAATATTTTCAATATTTTAATCAGCTATTCCTTAATTTAACCCTAAGAGTAAACAAAATTTATTTGCGAATTAATTAATTCTAATCAAGTCGGAGCAAGAAATGTTTGATTCAAAAATCTACACCAAAAGAAGAAACGAACTGAAAAAGAAAATGGGTTCGGGGTTAGTGTTATTCCCGGCCAACGAAGAACCGGCAATGAACTATCCAGCCAACACATATACTTTCAGACAGGATAGTTCATTCTTATATTATTTCGGTTTGGATATGCCGGATGTTTTCGGATTGATTGACGTTGATAATAATGAAGAAATCATTTTCGGTAATGATTGCACCGTGGACGATGTTGTGTGGATGGGACCGCAAAAAACAATTAAACAAAAAGCTGAACTTGCGGGAGTGAAAAAAACATTGCTGCTCGATAAATTGGGAGAGAAATTATTATCTGCAATTAGAACAGGCAGAAGGATTCATTTCCTCCCCCAATACAGGTGGAAAATTGTTTTTGATCTTTCAAAACTTTTAGGAATCAACGCCGAATCAATTAATAAATATTCGTCGGAAAAATTAATTAAAAATGTAATTGAACAGCGCTCAATAAAAAATAAAGAAGAAATCGCTGAAACAGAATTTGCTCTTGAGATCGCTTATCAAATGCATACCTACGCAATGCGAATGACACGCCCGGGTATTTATGAAAGAGAAATTGCAGGGGCAATCGAGGGCATTGCTCTCTCAATGGGCTGCGGTGTTTCATTCTCAGTTATTTTTTCTATCAATGGACAAACACTGCATAATCATCATCACGATAACCTGATAAAAGACGGCGACCTTGTTGTTAATGATTCCGGTGCAGAATCTCTTCTGCATTATGCAAGCGATATTACAAGGACTTTTCCTGCAAGCGGAAAATTTTCTAATAAACAAAAAGAGATTTATCAAATCGTACTTGATGCGCAGATGGGTGCAATTCAGAAAATAAAACCGGGGGTAAAGTATAAAGATGTTCACTTGCATTCAGCAAAAGTGATTGTCGAAGGATTGAAAAATCTGGGATTGATGAAAGGCAGTGTTGATGAAGCTGTTGCTGCAGGCGCACATGCTTTGTTTTTTCCGCACGGACTCGGACACATGCTCGGGCTTGATGTTCACGATCTCGAAGGGCTGGGGGAAAATTTTGTCGGCTATGATAAATCTATCGAAAGAAGCAATCAATTCGGGCTTGCATATTTAAGATTAGCAAAACCACTTCAGCAAGGTTTTTTACTAACTGTTGAGCCGGGCGTATATTTTATTCCTGAACTTATTGATCAATGGCGATCAAAAAAAATGCACAACGAGTTTATCAATTATGATGCGGTTGCAAAATATAGAACCTTTGGCGGGGTAAGAATTGAAGACAATATTTTAGTTGGGAAAAATGCCGGCAAAGTACTTGGAAGACCTATTCCTAAATCAGTTGAGGAAGTCGAACAACTTTGTTCAAGCATCATTTGATTTTTTAAAGGAAAAAAAATGGAAGCGATTAAAGTACTTAAATTTAATTTTTATTCACTAATCCTTTTTTTAATGCTGCTATCGCTGCCGGCTATTGCACAACAAAATCAAATTGTTGGGAACTGGCAAGGCGCTCTTAAAATTTCATCAATCCAATTGAGAATTGTTTTTAATGTGATTGAAACCGAAAATCAAAAACTTATTGCAACATTAGACAGTCCGGATCAGGGAGCTTTTGGCATCCCCGTAGATACTGTAATTTTTAACCCCCCGTATGTAAAATTCGAAGTAACTTCTATAGTTGGATTCTTCGAGGGAAGTTTGAATGAGACAGCTCAATCTATTTCCGGCAAATGGAATCAGGGCAGACAATCATTTGACCTCGAACTCTCTCGCTCAGATTCTGTCATTACCATCAATAGACCGCAAGAACCCAAGCCGCCTTTTCCATATATTGAAGAAGAAGTTGTGTTTGAAAATAAAAATGCAAATATAACACTTGCAGGTACCTTGACTTATCCGAAGGAAGGGGAAAACTTTCCCGTTGTAATTCTTGTTTCCGGCTCGGGTCCGCAAAACAGAAACGAAGAATTACTCGGTCACAAACCTTTTCTTGTAATCGCTGATTTCCTGACAAGAAATGGTATTGCAGTTTTAAGATATGATGACAGGGGTGTGGGAAAATCTACGGGTGATTTTTCATCTGCAACAACATTAGATTTTGTTGGTGATGCTCTTTCGGCAGTGGGTTTTCTCAAATCAAAAGATCAAATAAATAAAAATCAAATTGGAATCATCGGACACAGCGAAGGTGGATTGATCGCTCCACTTGCTGCTGTCCAATCGGAAGATGTCGCTTTTATTATTATGATGGCTGGACCGGGATTGCGCGGAAAAGAAATTTTAGTTTTACAAACAGAATTAATTTTAAGAGCGAACGGAGAACCAGAAGATGAAATAAAAAAAGGTGCCGGGTTAAATGAACAGCTTTATGGAATACTCCTTTCGGAAAAAGATTCTGCCTCTGTTTCATCGCAACTGCGTGATGTGTTTGAAAGAGCCTATATTGAAATGACTGATAAAGAAAAAACTCAAATCGGTGATAAGGATATTTTTATGGAGAGACAGTTTAGTATGATGCAAAGTCCCTGGTTTAAATATTTTTTGGCTTACGATCCATATGAAACTTTAACAAAAGTTAGCTGCCCCATCCTTGCAATAAATGGAGAAAAAGATTTGCAGGTCCCTCCGAAAGAAAATCTGGCAATGATTCAAAAAGCATTTAAAGAAGCAGGAAAAGAAAATTATAAATTAGTTGAATTGCCCGGCTTGAATCATTTATTTCAAACTGCTAAAACAGGCTCACCCATGGAATATTCAACAATTGAAGAAACAATTTCACCTTCTGCATTGAATGTGATCAAGGATTGGATTCTTGAAACCACAAAATAATTCTGCCTCAAATAAATTTTAATAGCTTTAAAAATTTATTTCTTTGCCCTTTTCAACCGCGAATAATTTCACGGCTGGATTTTGCTTTAAAATATTTGCCCCCATCCAATCAATTGCCGGCACATCACCGTGAACAAGAATTACAGTTGAAGGATTCAGCAATTCAACAATCTGCAAAAGATCTTCCCGTTTTGAATGCGCCGAAAATCTGAAATGTTGAACTTCGCATTTTACCTCCTCCTCTTCAAAAAACTCGCTCAGTTTGATTTTATCTCCCTTTCGGGCATTGGCAATTTGATAACCGGGAGTTTGTGAATCCATATAACCAACTGTAAAAATAGCCGACTTACTTTGCTTCAACCATTGTTGTGCAAATTTGTACGAGGCAGTTTTTTCAATTACCATCCCGCTTGATGCAAGCACAATGCAGGGTGAGTTAAAAAAATCATTATGGTTTTTAACTTCAAAATAATTTATTTGCGGGATTTGACTAAGTTCAAAAGTCGGATCATTCTCATTAATCACGAACCGGTTATAGTCATAAATACGACTGATTTTATTAGCGATTCCACCGGTGTAGATATCAACTTGTGGAATTTTATTACTCCTCATCAGTTTATAAATCATCGAAAGCATTTCCTGCATCTTGCCCAAAGCAAATACAGGAATCAGCACAGAGCCATTATTATTTAAAATTTTATTCAGTGATTTAGCAAGTCTTTCTGCCTCTTTTTGCCATTCAAGAATTTTAGAGGAATCAGTCGAGCCGTAAGTTGATTCTGTGATCAGCAAATCAATTTTCTGTTTTGGTAAATACGCTCCGGAAAGCAGTGATTGTTTTTGAAGATTAATATCGCCCGTATAAAATATTTTTTTTCCGTCATGCTCGATAAAAATTCCTGCTGAACCAATAATATGTCCTGCATCGTGGAAGGAAATATTTATTTCAGATTTACTTTCGTGCTTGTAACCCCGGAGTGAAAATTTTTCTTCATAAGATTTATATTGAATTGACTGAATCAGTAAATCAATCTCTTCATGCGAGTAGAGTTGGTATTTTTCCTCAGAGATTTGTTCTCGCAGAATTGAAATTGTATTTTGAAGCGTCAACTCTGCAACGGCACGCGTTTGGGGAGTGGTAAATATTTGAAGGTAGGGAAATCGCTTAATTAAAAACGGTAATGCATCAAGATGATCCTGATGAGCGTGAGTAATTAATACGAAGTCAATATTTTCGTTTTGAATTAAGTCAAAATCTGGAAGTGCATCCAGCCCTTTCTTTTGAGGGTGCATTCCACAGTCCAAAATTATTCCCGTGCCTGCAATATTCAGATAGAAGCAGCTTGCACCAATTTCACCCGCACCGCCCAATGGAATAAATTTAATCATACGTCATTTCTATTTTCATCATCAGCAATTTAATAATTTGAATCGTTGAAAATAAAAATAGTTTAGTCAATTTTGACTAAAGTCCTATTTTCTGAAAAGCCATTTTGCTATTTTGCGAATGGATATTTCAAGTATGAAAAAAGAAACAAAAAATATTGCAGTTATTGCCGTAAGCGGAGGAATGGATAGCTGTGTTACTGCTGCAATTGCAAATATGGAATACAATCTTGCGTTTGCACATTTTAATTATGGGCAGCGAACAGAGAAGCGGGAGTTGAAAGCCTTCAATGAAATTGCAGATCATTTTAGAGTAAAAGAAAGATTAATAATTGATTACACACACCTTGCAAAAATCGGCGGCTCATCGCTTACTGATAAAAATATTGAAGTGACTAAAGCAGACTTAGAAAATAAAAACATTCCTTCTTCTTACGTTCCATTTAGAAATGCGAACATACTTTCCGCCTGCGTAAGCTGGGCTGAAGTTTTAAACGCAAGTGCTGTTTTTATCGGAGCAGTTTATGAAGATTCTTCCGGATATCCTGATTGCAGACCGGATTTTTTTTCTGCTTACGAAAAAATGATTGATCTTGGAACAAAACCGGAGACAAAAATTAAAATTGTTACTCCTATTATAAATTTATCTAAAGCAGAAATTGTTAAAAAAGGAATTGAACTTGATGCACCGCTTCACTTAACTTGGAGCTGCTATCAAAATGAAGATGAAGCATGCGGAGTTTGTGATAGTTGTGCATTACGTTTACGCGGTTTTCAGCAAGCAGGATTTGAAGACACAATAAAATATAAAGTTAGACCAAAGTATTAGAAATTATTAGTGCGAAAAAGAATATTCAGATTAACTCAGGTTCAGAAAATATAAAGGCCAATATATGAGCACAAAACTAAAACTCGTAAACAACAAACTAAGTTTATTAGAAACATTTGAAAACAAATATCCAAACAGGGATTACGAAATAAAACACATTGCACCGGAGTTTACTTCGCTCTGCCCCAAAACCGGGCAGCCGGATTTTGCTACTATAACTCTTGAATACATTCCTGATAAACTTTGTGTGGAATTAAAATCTTACAAGTTTTATCTTCAATCCTATAGAAATGAAGGGATTTTTTTTGAAAGTGTTACTAATAAAATTCTTGATGATCTTGTTGAAGTTACAAAGCCCCGCTATATGAAAATCACTGCGGAGTTTAACACACGCGGCGGTATTTCATCTGTAATTGAAGCTGAATATGAGGATGAAGATTACAGGAATTTTGATGATGAAGATATTGATGATTTGCTTAAATAATTATTTTTAATATGACCGATTTAACCGAACTAAAAAAAGAATTTCTTACTGCACGCGACCATCTTCTCCGATCCAAGAAAAAACAAGTTGATGCTTTTAAATTCAGTATGGAGCTGAGTCATCTCGTCGAGGAGTACATAAGAAATATCGCCGGCGCAAATAAATTTAACTTTGCTCTGGCTTCTGCAGGAAGTTTCAGCAGACGAGAGCTTTCTCCTTTCTCCGATATTGACATTATGTTTATTGCCTCTTCCGTTGAAGAATCAAAAGATGAAATTGCTTCACTCGTTACAAAATTTTGGGACAGCGGTATGGAAGTTTCGCATACAATCAGAGATTTTTCCGATATACAAAAATTTGCGGTTGAAGACCTTCACACATTTACTCAGTTTTTTGAAACACGATTTTTACTCGGCTCTGCAAAAATTTATGACCAGTGGAATCAAGATCTTATTAATTCTCTAACGGAAAAATTACAAGTTGATATCCTCAAAAAGTTGATTGTTGATGTTCAAATTCGATATGATAAATATGGCGATTCGCCGAAGCTTCTCGAACCGAATGTCAAACTTTCCGCCGGCTCGCTTCGTGATCTTCAGAGCATCGAATGGATGTATATCATTGCTAATAAAGTTTTACTAAATAAACAAACGGAACTTACACAGGTGGAGGCATTCATTTCAATCTTAAAGGAAAATGCTTTAACAACGTGTACAGAATGTTCGAGACTTCTGGAAAGCTATAGACTTATTCTTGGTGTTAGAAACCTGCTTCATTTAATTTCTGATCAGCGCACAGATCGTTTTGAATTCACTTATCAAAATAAAATTTCTAAAATGTTTAGTCATCAGACTAATGCACTTGAAATTTTTATGCAAAGTTATTTTAATGCTTCAAATACAATTTATAGATTTACAAAATCAATGATTAAAAAATTTCAGGATGAAATTACAAATCCTTTGCCCGACTCTCTTTCAATGGATTTGGATGACGATTTTGTTTTGAAAGGTAAAACAATTTTTTATAAAGGAACAAAGTCTCCAACATTATCAATTATCCTTCGGGGATTTTTTTATCGCGGTGAACACAGTGCAAGGTTTGATGAAACCTTTCGCTCGAATATAATTGAGTATGCTGAAAGTCATAACGACTCTGATTCCATTAAAAATGAATCCTCCGTTTTCTTCCGGGAAATTTTAAAAATGCCGAAAAATGTTGGTCAAACTTTATCCGTTATGAATGAACTTGGATTGCTCGGTACATTTCTTCCTGAGTTTAAAGAGCTTAACGGTTTTATGCAGCATGGCGTTTATCATTGTTACACGGCAGATGTTCATACTTTAATAACTATTCAAAATCTTGAAAAACTTGAACGCGATAGTTCTATTCTCGGGAAAATTTATTCTTCATTCAGGACTAAAGAAATTCTTTTTTTAGCAATGCTTTTCCATGACATCGCCAAACCAATTAATATTTCCGGACACGAAATTATTGGATCGGAAATGGCTTCTTCTATTATGCAGCGGCTTGGATACAGTGAGTTAGAGATGAATAAAGTTTGCTTCCTTGTAAAAAATCATTTATTAATGGAACAGGTGGCTTTCAGAAGAAACCTTAATGACCCCGGCACTCTAAATAATTTTGTTTCTAATTTTAATACCGTCGAAGAACTTGACCTGCTTTACCTTGTTACTTATGCAGATCTTTCTGCTGTTAATTCTGCTGTATGGACTGTTTGGAAAAGTGAACTCCTTTCAGAACTTTACCGCAAATCTAAAGAGATGATTGAACAGCAAATTACCGGTGAAGATCTCCTAATCAATAATACCTATGTTGTCCCAAAGCAAATTACAAAGCATTCCTCTGAAATTTCAGAAGAAAATGTAAAAGAACATATTGATGCGTTAAATGATTCGGCTTATATGCAGCAATTTTCTGATGAAGAAATAGCACTGCATATCGAAAAAATTAATCGCGGTGAGCAAGTCTCGGTTATTTTTAAACAACTTGAACATTTTACCAATGTAACAATTATCACTCGGGATTTTCCCTCGCTGCTTTCTAAACTGTGCGGAGTTTTATCTATCAATGATGCAAACATCTATGATGCAAAAATCTTTACACGAAAAGACGGCATCGTGATAGATACTTTTAATGTCGCCGATTTCCGAACGGAGAAGAAAATTGAAGTTGCACGGTTTGCGAAAATTGAAAAGGATTTTGAACGTGTTGTAAACGGATTGCTTCAACTAAATCAGGAAATGACTAAACTAAAATCCCGCTGGTGGCGAATCGAAAGTAAATTTTTTAATCGAAGCGGCAAAGTTAAAATCAGTTTTGAAAAGCATGAACGCTATACTATTATAGATGTGTTCTCGCCGGATAGACTTGGGTTTCTTTATCATCTTACGCACAAAATGAATGAGTTGGGTTTGATGATCTACTTTGCGAAAATCTCTACTAAGGGTGATGATATAGTTGATTCATTTTATGTACTTGATCGAAATAATAAAAAAATTTCTGAGAGTGATCTTAATTTTATTACCGAAGCGCTGCTTGAAACTATTAAACAAATAATCTGAAAGATTTATTTTGAACTTCATGGAAAAAGAAAAACCCATTGGTGTGTTTGATTCCGGTATTGGCGGGCTTACTGTCGTAAAAAGATTGTCATCAATGCTGCCTGCCGAAAATCTAATATACTTTGGAGATACTGCACGCGTACCTTACGGATCAAAATCCAATTCAACGGTGATTGAATATTCTTTACAAAATGCGCACTTCCTGATGGAGAAAAATGTTAAAGCAATTGTGGTCGCATGCAACACTGCCTCATCTGTAGCCATTCAGGAATTGAAGAATAATTTTAAAGTGCCGATCATCGGGATGATTGAGCCGGGGGCAAAATATGCACTTAGTAATTCTTCCTCCGGAAGAATAGGAGTTATTGGAACGCGCGCTACAATTGCCAATCAAGCTTATTCGAAAGAAATCAAAAAATTAAATCCTGACGTGGAAGTATTTGAAAAAGCCTGCCCCCTTTTTGTTCCGCTTGCCGAAGAAGGATGGATTGAACACTCAGCCACTTATGAAATAGCCGAAGAATATCTAAAGGAGCTTCGTGATTTGAAGATTGATACGTTAGTGCTTGGCTGCACCCACTACCCGATACTTGCAAATGTAATTCAGAAAGTAATTGGCGAAAATGTAAAGCTAATTGATTCAGGAATTGCGTCTGCAGAAGTTGTTCGCAGTGAAATTTCCAGAATTGGATTTGAAACAAATTCATTCGGAATGGGTAACCATCAGTTTTATGTGAGTGATATCCCGGCAAAATTTCAGGAGGTGGCAGAATTATTTTTGGGCAGACAAATTAGCCATGTGCAAAAAGTTGATCTCGAATATTTGACCGCGTTTAATATTCACAAGCCTCTTCAATAATTTTTTATTAACCCTTCTTCAGCATTATTTTCCAACAAGCTCATCCTTCGACAAGCTCAGGATGACAGATATGAGTTTTTCAATTCGCAACGAGATTTATTTTCCGCATTTTTTTGCTGGCATTAAAAAAATAACCTATAGCTGTTTTAAGAAAACTTCATTAATAGAAAGACCAGACTTGCGGAATTATTATTATTGAAATAATCCACATCATCAAATTCAGCGGTATTCCTATTTTAAAGTAGTCATTAAATTTATACCCACCCGGTCCATAAACCATAAGATTCGTTTGGTAACCGATTGGAGTTGAGAAGCTTGCTGAGGCAGCCATAGTTATTGCGATTGCAAACGGCATAAAATTCAATCCAAGCGAATTTGCAGTTGCAAAAGCAATTGGAAACATAATTATTGCGGCTGCATTGTTAGTAATCATCTCTGTCATAACCATCGTCAAAAAATAAACGCAGGCTAAAACGAATATGGGATTATCTCCAACAATCGAAAGAAATGATTGAGAAATAACCTGAGCAGCCCCCGTGAGTTCCAATGCTTTGCCAATTCCGAACGATGCCCCAATCACAATGAGTACTTGTAGCTCAATACTCCGTCGGGCAGTATTTGAATTCACACATTTAGTCATCAGCATTGCCCCAACTGCCAGTAATGCTGCTGTTAAAATATTAATTACCTCGAAGCTTGCAAGTAAAATCATTAATAATAGAATTGACCATGCAATCCATCCTTTTTTATGATCGCGCGGTGAAGAATCTTCAATTTGTCTAATCAATAAAAAATCCCTTGTGTTTTTGTACCGGCTGATAAATGAATCGTGTGTTTCAAGCAGCAAGGTATCTGCTATTTTTAATTCTATGTCCCCAATTTTTTCTTTTAACCTTTCGCCATCACGCGCAACACCAATAACAACTGCATTATAAACAGATCTGAACTCACCTTCTTTAATTGTTTTACCTATTAAAGGATTACGCCCCGAAACAACCGCCTCGATTAAACATCTATCCTGTCTTGGCGTATCTAATTTAAATATTTGATCGGTGGATGGAGTTAACCCTTTGATTTTTTGAAGGTCAACAATGGATTCGGTGACACCGGTAAATATTAGCCTGTCATTTTCGAGTAAAATTTCATCCGGGGTAGGGGCAGCAATAATTTTTCCCTTTCGATCAATTTCAATTAAAAATAAACCGGGCAGATGTCTTAACCCGGCAGCTTCAATTGTAGTATTAATTAAAGAGCCTGCCGGTTCAACTATCATTTCTATTGTGTATTCTTTTGGGTTTGAAAATGCTTCAATAGCAGATTTCCTTCCGGGTAAAAGCCATTTGCCAAAGGCAAGTACATACAAGAAACCGGCTGCCGCGCATGGAATTCCTACCCAGGCAATTTCAAAAAAACCAAAGCCTTTTCCTGTTTCTGAAGTAAGTAATCCATTTACAACAAGGTTTGTACTCGTTCCGATTATCGTAATCGTTCCGCCAAGTATGGCTGCATAGCTTAAAGGGATCATCAATTTGGATGGTGAAATTCCATTCTTCTTTGACCAATCAGAAATTGCTGGAATAAATGCAGCAACCAATGGAGTATTATTAAGGAATCCACTCAATGCCATAATAGGCGCCATAATCCTTGCCTGTGCTTTTCTTACAGAGTTTGTGCGCCCGAATAATTTAACACTGAATAACTCCATTGCGCCGGTATCGCGTAAACCTGCGGCGATAATAAACATTACGCCAACCGTTAATAATCCTTCATTAGAAAAACCAGCGACAGCGTCTTTAATGGGGATAACTCCTGCTACAACCAAAACCGTTAACCCTGCCATCATAACAACTTCGGGCGATATCTTTGTAAACATCAGAAAAGCAAGGCATCCGAGGGCAACAAGTACAGCCAGAATTGCAGCAATGGTCATTTATACTCCAGATTAATTCGTCCGATAAAAATTTCAATTTGCAGGCTTAAGATAAAAAAAATATTTATTCGTTTAACTTTTAATTCTTTTGAACGTCTTATCATTAGTATTCATTTCATCTTAAAACAGGATTGCTTATTTTGACAAGCATAAAAAATACTTTTATCAATATTTATTGATGGAGTTTATATGTATTCTTTTAGAGATCAGAAAAAGTTTATCGAAGCTCTTAAGAGATTTGAAAGAAACTTCGATAGAAAAGAATTAGAGGATTATAAAATGTTTGTTAAAATGGATAAGGATGAAGAGGATTTTGATACTGTTTCGATGAGCCGGCTAAAAGAAATTCACGATAAATATGTAAAGCCGGTTGATACAAGCAAGTATGACTCATTTTTTAAAAAGAAAGAATGAGTATTTATTTAACTAATTTTTGTGTAAGACCTCTGTCATAGCTATTTTCGCACACGATTTTTCACTTTGAGGTACATTGATGAACTTTAAATTATATCACAGAATAATTGCAGCATTCGTATTTATAATTACAGCAATTGTTCTTTTCTCAACCTTACAACCATCGGTTTCCTTTTGGGATTGCGGCGAGTTTATCGCATCAAGCTACTATTTACAAGTACCCCACCCACCGGGAACTCCTTTCTTTCTCCTTCTCGGAAGAATCTTTGCAATGATTCCATTTGCAGAGAATATTGGACTAAGAATAAACACTATTTCGGTATTATCAAGTGCGGCGGCAATCCTGCTTTTATATTTGGTTGCTGTCAAACTGATTCAGAATTATCGCGGCAAACAACCGGCAAATCTTTTTGAAGCTTTGGCGATTTATATTTCTTCGGCAATTGGCGCTTTATCTTTTGCTTTTAGTGATACTTTTTGGTTCAACGGTTCCGAAGCAGAAGTTTATGCCTTTAGTACTTTTTTATTTGCAGGAGTTACATATTTAATTATTCGATGGAATGAACGAGCCGATAATGCGGACAGCGGAAAATATTTAATCATGATCGCTTACCTGCTTGGCATTTCTACCGGAGTACATTTGATGAGTGTGCTTGCGATGGTGCCTGTTGTGATGGTTATCCTTTTTAGAAAGTATCTCGAAGATGAAACAATTACAAAACAAACCGGGTATATTTTTCTTGTGCACATTGCTATTATTTTAATTCTTGCTGTTGCCTGGTGGTCGGGTCAAAAAGATACAACCCCGCCCATGCAGGAAGCTTACGAAGCATTCGACAGTAAATTTAAAATGTTCATACTCGGAATCAGTCTTGCTATCTTTTTAATTTTTTGGAAGAAGATTTTTAATAGAAGCTCTTTTTATTTGCCAATTATTATCGGCAGTCTTGCTTTGTTTTTTGTTTATCCCGGCGTTGTAAAATTGCTCCCTGCTATTATGACTTCCATTGCTGGAAATGATTTGACAATTGAAATGTTTTTACTTGCTCTTATTTTTATCGGGCTTGGTTACGGAATGTACTATGCAACGAAGAATAACAAGCCAACAATGCACCTGGTTTTTACTTCAATGCTGTTTGTTATGCTTGGCTTCACCTCTTTTGCAATGGTTATAATCCGCTCCAATCAAAACCCTCCGATGAATGAAAATGAGCCGAATGATTTCACAGAATTAGTCTCATATCTTAACCGCGAACAGTACGGCGACTTTCCAATATTCAAAAGAAGATTTTCCAGCGAACCTCATCAAATGGGTATTTATACAAATTACTCCAGTGATTTTGATTTCTTTTATTCCTTTCAGATGAATCACATGATGACTCGATACTTGTTCTGGAATTATGCCGGACGCGAAGGATGGACTCAGGATGATGGTGCAAACATTGCCCCATTTAATGATATTGGAAATATATTCGGAAAAATACTTGCTATTAATTTTGCCGGTGATATGAAAGATTCACTTTTTGGCATTCCATTGTTAATAGGATTGCTCGGAATTTATTTTCACTTCCGGCGAGATTGGAAAATGGCTTCCATCTTTATGATTATGTTTATAATGATGGGATACCTGACTGCGTTTTATCAAAATCAGCAGCAGCCCCAGCCAAGGGAGAGGGATTATTTTTACGTTGGCGCATTCTTTGTCTTTTCAATATGGATCGCAATAGGAGTGATTGAACTTTTTTATCTTGTTCGCGAAAAGATAAAAAGTGAACAGCTAAAAAATGCTGCAGCAATTACAGTGCTCGCTGTAGCTATTATTTTAATCCCGGTCAAAATGGTAATAGCGAATTATCACACACACGATAGAAGCAACAACTGGGTTCCATGGGATTATTCATATAACCTTCTGCAAAGCTGTGCACCTAATGCTGTTCTTTTTACAAATGGGGACAACGATACATTCCCTCTTTGGTATTTGCAGGATGTTGAAGGAGTTCGCAGGGATGTAAGAATTGTCAATCTCAGTTTGTTGAATACTAATTGGTACATAAAGCAATTAAAAAACAATGACCCTTACAATGTTGGCAAAGTTGAAATGCGGCTGACAGATGTTCAAATAGATCAGATGAGACCGATTGAATGGAAACCAAAAGAAGTTACAATCCCGCTGCCGGGAGATTTGACTTCACATACTTTATCTGGAGATTTTCTGAAGCAGTTCAGCATAACTGATTCATCGGTTGCCAGGATGGGGGCAGTTAAATTTATGATGAACAACACTCTTACTTTCGGCGAAATCAAAGCTATCCGTGTTCAGGATTTAATGGTGAGAGAAATAATTGAAGCTAATAACTGGCGACGTCCGATTTACTTTGCTGTGACTTGCTCGGAGGACAGTAAAATTGGAATTGGTGACTACCTGCGGATGGAAGGAATGGCTTTAAGATTAGTGCCTGAAAAACGTCAGCAAGGTAAAGAGTTTGTTCAGCAGGAACTGCTCGCTGCCCAACTGATCGAGAATAAAGGATACAGCAAAGATTTCAAACCCGGGTTTAAATTCAGAGGTATCAGCGACCCGAATATTTTCTTTGATGATAACCAAACACGGATGATACAAAATTATCGAAATTCATTCCTGCGGCTTGCGATCAGTTATGTTTATTCCAATCAAAACGATAAAGCTCTTGCTACCCTTGATCAGATGGAACGGCAGGTTCCTCGAAAAATACGCGGTATGGATTTCGGATTGAAGTTTGAACTTTCAAATATTTATCTGAATGCAGGTGGAATGAATCAGTATAAAGAAATTGCTGCTGAACTCGAAAAAGAAGCACTCCAAAAGCTTGATGATAATGTTCAGGATACCCAAACATATTACAATCCTTACAGAGTGCTTGTCGAAATTTATCAGAACTTAAAAGAGTACGGAAAGCTGATTGATGTATATCAACGTTTGTCTGCATTATATCCTGACGATCAAAATCTTAAACAGCAAATTGAGAATTATAAAAAATTGGCTGCCGGAAAGAGAAAAGAATCCGAATAGTCTTGGTGTATAAACAAAATTAAAGTAACCTAAACTTAATTTTAATGACTGTCTTTCTCTCATTTATCAATGTTGAAAGACAGTCTTTTTTTTATCAAGAATATTTTTTATGAAGATTTTAGTAATAGCTCTTTCCGGTATTGGCGATGCGTTGATGTTTACTCCCGCCTTGAAGCTGCTAAAAAAATCTTCGCCTGATTCAAGTATTGATGCGCTGGTTATGTTCGGAGCGGTTAAAGAGATATATGATAAAAACCCTTTCATAGATAGTGTTCTTCATTTTAATTTTTTAAGAGAAAATATTTTTGTCTCATTAAAGTTTGTTCTTCATTTGAGGAAAAAATATGATTCAATAATCTCTATTTATCCTTCCAACCGCAAAGAATATAATCTAATCAGCTTTTTAATTGGTGCAAAGAAAAGGGCTGCTGTTGAGTATCTCCGTGACAATAAAATGAATCTCGGCTGGTTAAATAATATTACTGTTAAAGAAGATGATTCTGTCCATAACGTCCAAACAAATATTAAGCTTATCGAAAAGCTTCTTAACAAAAATTTTGATGATGAACCTCCAATGGAAATTTATCTTTCAAATGAAGAAGAAGAGTTTGCTGAAAAATACTTGAATGAATTAAACATTAATAAATCTGATTTAGTAATCGGATTTCACCCCGGCTGTGCAACATTAAAAAATCATATCAAACGAAGGTGGGAAGCAGAAAAGTTTGCTGCGCTTGCAGGGAAATTAATAACTAAGAAATACGCTAAAATATTTTTATTCGGCGGGCCGGAAGAAGAAGAATTAAAATCTTTAATCAATTCAATGATTGATTCAGAGAATTCACTCATAATAAAAACAGAAACGTTTCTTCAAAGCATTGCAGTAATGAAACGATGTAATTTATTTATCACCAATGATTCAGCATTGATGCATGTTGCTTCAGCATTAAAGTTAAAAGTCGTTGCCATTATTGGACCCACAAACACAAACTATATTCATCCGTGGAAAACAGAATACAGAATTGCTTCGCTAAATCTTGAATGCTCGCCGTGTTTTTTTTATTCCCCAAAACCACTGAGTTGTTCGAGAACAGATATTAAGTTTAAATGTATTAAAGAGCTTGAAGTGGATTTAGTTTATGCAAAAGCAGAAGAATTATTAGAACAATAATATTATTTTCCATTTAACTCATTAGAAAGAAACTCTACAATTTCTTCAACTGTGTCAAATGGTTTTATCAATCCGGTCTTACGTTTTTCTTTCAACATTTGCTTGTCCATTGTTGAAGTAATTTCGCTCCAAACACTTGAATGGCAGGCGGCAGGTTTTAAAGGAGACAAATCCTTATTCATAAATTCCCAAACAGCGGCAAGCTCCAGCAAGGTGCCGGTCCCCCCCTGAAGAATAACGTAAGCATCACCGGCAGAAATTAATTTTTCAATTCGTTCGAAGAGAGTATCGCATTCAATTTTTTTTGTAAGATATTTGCTCGGTGTGGAATTCCAGAAATCTACCATAATTCCGATTGCTTCTCCCTGATTTTCATAAGCACCTTTTGAAACTGCGTTCATTATACCTTGATAACCGCCGGTGCAAACATTAAACCCTTTTTGCGCGAGCAAGCTGCCAAGCCGATAAGCTGTCTCAAACTCTACCTCTCCCTCAATCGGAAGAGAACTTCCAAATACTGTAATTGTTTTTTTCATCTATTTTCCATAAAAAACTTTGTAAAGATAATGAAATGAATCGTTTAGTTGAACTCAATCCTGAAAACGGCAAAGCTCTGAACTTTTAAATGAAGGATAATTTGAAAGGTGTAAAAGACGGCAGGGCATTAAGTAAAGGAGATCAGCGGGCTGCGAAAATTATTTTCACAAAGATTCATCCCGGTTAATAGATTGTGTTTGCGTTACTTCTTTTAATGCTTCAACAAGCTCATTTTTAGTGAAAGGCTTAATAAGATATTTATCGGCGCCGGCTTCCATAAATTTAGAAATTCTTTCTTCCATAAATTCGCTTGAAATAATAATCACTGGCCGCCTCATCGGATCGTTGGTTTTAATATCTTTACAAATAATAATTCCCTGCTGCCAGAAGTTTTTGCTTACATTAAAAATCACAACTCCAAAGTTGGTCTCCTTCAGGAAATCTATTTTAAAGTTGCGAAGGTCGTGGGTGACGATTGCGAATTCTTTTTTGAGAAAAGCTTTTATTAAATCGGATATTTCACCGGTTTCATCAAGTATTAAAATATCGGATTGATTAAAAGCAAAATCTGCAGCTATGACAGGCTTTTTCATAGTGGAAGAAAGCGGCAAAGTGAAGGTGAAAGTTGTACCCACCCCTTTAATACTATCAACCAAAAGTGAACCGCCGAGCTTCTCGATGCATTTTTTCGCCAAGGCTAATCCTAAACCATTTCCTTCGTAATTTCTGCCAATGTTCAGATCTTCCTGGGAAAATGGCTGGAAGATATGATCCAGGTATTCAGTTGAAATGCCAATACCGGTATCTCTGATTTTACAAATTGCAAGGTCGCGTTCTTCAAGAACATTTGTTTCAATTTCAACGAAGCCTCTGTTTGTAAACTTCACGGCATTAGCCAGGATATTATTTATTGCATTCTCAAGGCAATGCGTATCAACCTCAACAAGAATAGGCTTTGCGGGGAAATCACTTTTGATGTCTATATTCTTTTCGGAGGCTTGCTTTTTGATTAAGTTGATAGAATTGTGAAGTGTGGAAATTAAATCAAGCACTTCAACATGGAGGGTGTAGCTGCCTGCTTCAATTTGAGCAAATTCAAGCATGTGAGTTATGCTTTTATTAAGACGATCGCTGCCGCTGTAAAGATTATCGAGATATATTTTATCTTCGACACTCATTTTATCGCGCATATTTTCACGAATGATTGAGGTATAACCCAGAATAATATTTAGTGGAGTTCTCAATTCATGTGACAGAACATTTAAGAAAGTATTTTTCAATCGCTCGGCTTCTTTGCCTGCATCTCTTGCTTTCGTAACTTCCTCTTCAGCAAGAATTCTTTCAGTCTGGTCTTCATGAAAAAGCACAGCAAATTTTTCACCCGATAATTGCGAACCAAAAATTCCCGTGCGTAAGAGAGGAACAGCCTCTTCTTTATTCTTCAAAAGAGAATCTGAAAAATTATCGCAGCTTCCGAATTTATTTTCATTCAATGATTTTTTAATAATTAAGTCAAAACTATTCTGTTTAATTTCCGGGTCATCGAAAATGGAGTACTCTTTCAATTCTTCAATAGAATATCCCCACTGAAGCGAGAAGGCTTCGTTGATATATATAATTTTGCCTTGTTCATTTACAACCTCGATTGGAAATCTGAGCTGGTCATAAAGTTGTTGGAAATATTTTAATTCATTTTCAAGCATATTAGTTAACAGGAATTGAAAATTGAATACCGGCACCTTGAGTTAAATTCATTATACCAATTTGACCTCTGTGGCGGTCAATAATACTTTTACAGAGGAACAGTCCATACTGAGTTCGCTTTGAGGAGAAAGGTTCTTCGAAAATATTTTTCTTTTCATCCGGGATGCCGGGGCCATTATCTGTAACCTCTACGAACACGGAATTAAATTTTGAATATGTTTTAATAACTATAGTCGCATCTTTTCTTGCATCTGCAGAATTTGTAAACAACTGCACAAGCAGATGCTGAATTTGTTCGGAGTCATAATTGCAAAGAGGCAGGGGGTTAAGCTCGGTTTTAAATATGACACGTGTAAATTTTTTCATCGGGGATATATATTTAATCACTGATTGGATTGTTCTATTCAGATCACCGCTATCCTTATTCAAATTCATAATAGAAGTTTCAAGTAATACCTGGGCATACTTCTGGATATTACGAATGCTGTCAGTTGCAACTTTTGATTTTAATTTCAATCTGTCAATCAGTAAAGCTTCCTCATTATCTTCTTTGAAGCGAGGATTTTTTTGAAGTATTTCAATGCTGCGCATCATACTTTCATTTTCGAGAAGAGCAAGATGGACAAGTCCTTGCAATGATTGACCAATTTCAGAATCAATACTTGATTTAAGAGCTTTCCTTTCTGCTTGAATTAATTGTGAATTGGCTTCCTGCAGAGCATTAAACGCATTTAACTGGCCGGCATAAAGCTGAGCATTTCGGATTGCAGTTGCAGCCTGCCCGGCAAGAATTTCAAAAGTATCTGTTATTTCGCGGGCGTTAATTTTTTCGAGATGTTTGTTGTCAACATAAATCACTCCTATCTTTTTCTCCTCGGTAATGAGGGGGGAGCAAAGAATAGTGCGAAGGTCTAGTCTTAAAATACTTTTGCTGGGATCAAAATTTGTGTCGCTTTGTGCATCTTCAATAAATTTTGATTGCCCCGTATCAAAAACATCTTTAACAACGGATGTGCTGATATTAAAAAGTTCTTCGGGAAGCGTTTTGCCATTTGAGTCTAAGCCCAACTTGAATTCAAGTTTACCGGTTGAATTTTTTAATACAATAAATCCTCTTTCCGATCTGGTCAGCTTGATTGCATTATTTAAAACAAGCTGCAGAACATCTTCAAGAATAAGCGTGTGATTAATTGATTTTACGATATCTAAAATTATCTCTAAGTTTTTTGCTTTTTCAGACGAGTCAGAAGAAGCAGAAAGTTCTTCATCGATCTTTTTTTTAAATTCAGAGAATTTCATTTTTCAGATGTATAGAATTGTTGGGTCAATTAGATATAAACACAGTTCTAAAATAATAATTAAAAATTATTATTAAAAAGGGTTTATTTCTTAAATCAAAATTAGTTAAAAAGCAGCAGTTAATTTTTTAAAATCTTAAATGATAAAAACCACTCCCAGTCATCAATATTCTTGGACCAGGCTTTTGCTATTCCAGCAGAAAAAGTTGATTCAAGATTATACCAATGTTTAAAAATAAAATTAACCTGTCCACCAATATCAATCCATTGATCAGGCATGGGAGATTTGATCAGCAGCCCTTGGGTGAACAATGAAAAATCAATGTGGTTAAGAAATTGATGTGCGAAAGATGCATCGGCAAACCGAATAGGCGGAAAATTATTTTCAAACATGATTTTCAGAAACTGCTCAGCCACGATGCTGTAAATCGGAACGCCTGGAAATCTATAAACTTTTCTAAACTGTTTTACATCTTCATTTTCTACTTCTCTGTTTCCAAAGCCGCCAAAGAAATATTGTGCCTGGAAAAGATTTTTATTTATGTAGTGATATCCGGCAGAAAATTTGGAGTGAAAAACATTATTTGGGGCGATGTAGGTTGAGAAATGATCCCACTCCCCATGACCTTCCGCAGCAAAATTCGGATTGTTCGGATCAGAGCCAAATGCCATAATAGTAAAATTGAATTCGTTGCCAAATTCAAAATCAGTGCTTCCTATGCTTCTTCGTAAATTTTTTATATTCAGATTGGTTTGTGCAACTGCAAAATCCGGTTCGGTAACTCTAACCTGGTTATCATTAATAAATTCAGTGTTTGTGTAAAGAGCAATTTCGGAGTTTTGTTTAATTTTTATCGGGTTGTCAAACAGCCAATAATTTGAATAGCCTAATCTTAATTTTGTACCAATTGTCGCTCGTTTTCTTTCGTTAAAAAGATCATAAAAATCTGTTGCATTGTGATCAATAGCGAGAGTAATTCTTTGTTTATAATCATATTTAAATCGAAGGTGAAAATTTGGAGCTGCAATTTGTTCGTTAAAAGGGGAGTAGCCGATTTCCAAAGAAAAATCGTGAATTAATAAAGGATCGGCTATTCTTAAGTATAAACCAAGTACTTTCTTTTTTTGAAATCCTGAAATAACAGGGATAATAGTATTAATGGAAAGATTGCCAAGTGCGCTGTAAGATTGCTCATTAGTAAACCGTGATTGATCAATAACTACATCCGAAGGACGAAGCACCCAATCAAAAAGTTTTGATTCTTTGTTAAGAATTTTTTGACCAAAATAATTTATAGCAGGGAGTTTTAGAGCCTCAGAATTTTTTAAGATAACAGGTATAAAACCTGCTGCAGAAAATTCAAATGCGAAGATTGAGTCAGCATTGATTTCAATTGGTTTGAATAACCCTTTCAAAGTATTAGAAAGAGGAGTGATTCGCGAAACTGACCTGGCAAATTTATAAATATTAGAAACTCCATTGGTGAAAGCATTCCAAAAAATAAAATTATCGTCCCAGCTCCAGGATGGATTTTCAGGAGAACCGTTCTCGCTGATTATCTGATAATTAAGCTGTCCGGATTTCAATATTTCTTCGCAGGATGCTGCTGTAAGTAACTGCTGTCCATTTGCTTTATGAATCACTGCTGATAAAAATTTTCCATCGTGACTAACAGCAAGCTGTAAAATATCATTACCCGGGTCCATCAACACCAACGGCACCATTTCGGAATATGGATACGGCGAAAACATAAGAAATGTTTTACCATCATTATGCTGAACGCCCCAAAGATCGTGTGTAGTTGGTGAAACGGTGATTTGCCCCACCCTATAATCTTCAAACAGTAATTTTTTATCATTAGTTTTCGTATCAATCACCCAGATATCTCTATAAAGCAAATTGTTGTTGGTCGTATAAAACAGAAACCCGTTAGATGGGTCATAAGCAGTAGATGAAACTTGCAGCATACTTGGAGTAGGCAGAGAAGTAATTTCTTTAGTGCTTCTGCTTTGAATATTGAAGCTTAAAATTCCTGCTAAATGATGCGAGTTATGATTCCCCCAAAAAAGAGTCTGAGTAATCGGATCATAATGTGGCTGAGTCACCCAGCCGAATGAGTTTGAGGATAGATAATATAATTGTGTAACGGCAGCAGATTTTATTGAGGCTATGTTTTCTTTTTGAAAATTTTTTTCATCCTCAATAAATTTATCCCATTCGTCCAACATTTCAGTTCCAAAAACATTTTCAAATTTAGATTCGAAGTTTGAATAAAATGAACCCGGCGCAGTTTTATACCATTCAATTACCTTAGCAGAGCCAAATCTATAAGCGAGGTGAGCAATGAACCGCGCACCATAGGTATAAAATATTGATTCGACCAGAATTGAATTGTGGCTTGTGAAAGCCTCTAATTCTATCGGTTCAGAAAATTCGACGCTATCAACAACAAGTGAACGGAAATACATTTCGTCAAAGTTTCCTAAAATTCTTCCGTAGCCGCCGGAAAGCCATGTTTCCATGAATACTGCAATTGCTTCCTGATGCCAGCGGGGGGTGTATCTGTTGTAGCTTGTTAATAAACTGTAAAAAACTGTCAACGGCTGAATTTGTTCAGGGGAAACTTTCCCAAACATACTTCGCAGAATTTTTTCAAAATTTCCAGATTGTTCATTAACAACAACATGCAAAAGTTCGTGGCTGATCGTCCATTGAAATTTCTCATTGTGCGGAACCATTTCATAACCAGGTTCAAACGGTTCAATTTCCAATCGTATAAAATTATGCGGAACAGTTGAAGTGGCACCAAAACCGTAATCGCTAGCGTCGTAAGTGTTGATGAAAATTTTTTCGTTTGGAGTAAAGTCAAAAATATTAGATAATACTTTAAGCGCATTTTCAGCGTCACTTAAAATTCCATTTACCAGGTAAGAGTGATCTTCGCGATAAATAATTTTAAAATTATCACTCTCTTTCACCAACCAATCGGATTCACTTCTAGAACTTATTTTTATTATTAATTCTTTGTCCTTAAAGTTTTTTAATGTTTGAATTTTTAAAGAATCCTCGGTGAGGTTAAACTTAATAGCCAAAACAGAGTTTTGTTGTAACGACTCATAATCAATTACAAAGCCTTTCGTAGAATCGCTCTCCAGTTCAACACTTTGATAAGTATTTTTTAGGTATATGGAAAAGGCACCCTTCCAAAGAAAATTATCTACACGGGGAAGTTTCTCACTAAAGTTTAGTCTGATTGTAGTAATATCTTCTGAAGATTCGATCATGATTTTATTAAGCTGAATTTTCTCCTCTGTGTAATCTTTGAATTCATTTAGTAAGATTAACTCATCTTCTACAGGCGGTTCATTCAAAACTATTATTCGGTTAGGATTTTCTCTTACAATTTTTTTGTTTAATGCCTTTCTAAAAATTGGCAAAGAATAGTTAAGTGGAATGAGTAAATCATTAGCAGTTGGAATAGTAGAGGTTGGAAATTGATATGTCTGCTCTTCCCCGGTGGATTTATTCAGTAATATCAAGTATGGATTTTTAGCAGTCAATGATAGGACATAATCAGGGAAATATATTTTTATCTTTTGATTACCCGCTTCAATTATATTTTTTAACCCAAGCAAATTTGAGAATTGATTTACGGCTATATACTCCACACCATTCTGCGTTACAACCTGAATTAAGTCTGTACGATTATTCTGGACCAATGTAAAGTTTGATAACTCCTGTGCGAACAGAGAGGAACCAAAAATAATTATGAAGAAAAATTTGCAAACATTCATTTTTATAATTAAAATATTTTCACAATGCTTAAAATCACGAAGCAAAAATAAGAACTAACCGTAATAAAATTTTGATAAGATTTTTTGAAGATTAATTAAGTATCCCGAAGATTTTTTAATGAAAATAAAAAAGCCTTCAAAATTAATTGAAGGCTTCTTATAGAAGATCTACAAGGGAGAATCGCTGGATTATTTCAACCAACCAAACGGCCGCAACCTGAGAATTAGATTTTAACCAACCATAACGGCTGCCCAATTCGTCAATTTGAGAATTAGATTTCAACCAACCATAACGGCTGCCCAATTCGTCAATTTGAGAATTAGATTTCAGCCAACCATAGCGGCTGCCCAATTCGTCAACCTGAGAATCAGATTTCAACCAACCATAGCGGCTGCCCAATTCGTCAACCTGAGAATTAGATTTCAACCAACCATAACGGCTGCCCAATTCGTCAATTTGAGAATTAGATTTCAGCCAACCATAGACGCTGCCCAATTCGTCAACCTGAGAATTAGATTTCAACCAACCATAGCGGCTGCCCAATTCGTCAATTTGAGAATTAGATTTCAGCCAACCATAGACGCTGCCCAATTCATCAATTTGAGAATTAGATTTCAGCCAACCATAGACGCTGCCCAATTCATCAACCTGAGAATTAGATTTCAACCAACCATAACGGCTGCCGAGCTCTTCCAACTGTGCGTTAGAACGATTCTCGAGAACTGGAGTAACCAATTCTTCCCCTCGTAACACAGAGACATCTGTGTTTTGAACGGTAGAATTAACTGTGGCTTCTGTATTAACACGGAAGCGAACAGCTTGTTCTACATTCTCAGAAACTTGTGCGTAACCAGCAATTACTACACAGCTCAAAAGAACGAAAGATAGAGTTAGTTTGCGCATAACATGCACCTATTTGTGATTAAATGACACTTAAGTGTTATAACAATCACCACTATTTAACAAGTGGAAATAGTTAAGCTTAGGCGTTATTTAGAACAATGAATATGCCATTATTGAGGCTCCTAATTCATGTGTTAAAAGGAAGAATAGATTTTGGGATCGGTATTTTTTACTCGGTTGCCAAATCAAAAATATTGAATTGTAAAGATATATTACAATTAATAATGTTGAAAATGTGTGGATAAAGCGAAAGAAGTAATAAAACTATTTAAACAATCCATCTAATCGTGGACGAGAAATACCGAGAAATTTAGCAGCCCGCGATTTATTGCCATGAGTTTTTTTCATTACTTCCTCTGCAAAAATTCTATTAAGTTTCTTTAAATCAACTGCTGTAAAATTTAAATCAAGTCGAATAATTTGTTGTGGAATTAGTTCGTTGTTATTTGAATTGGAGATATTAACCGAGATACTGTTTAAAAGATTTTGAAAGTCATTCATCGTTAACTTATTATCATCACACAGTAAAACAGCCCTCTCAATTGAATTTTTTAATTCGCGTACATTTCCGGGCCAGTGATAAGCAGTTAAGAATTGTCTGGTTTCCAGGTCAATTTTTTGAATTCGTTTACCAAACTGTTTGCTAAATAATTTTACATAATAATTCGCGATAGTTATAATATCTGCGACTCTTTCTCTAAGCGGAGGTATTTCAATTGCAACAACATTTAGGCGATGATATAAGTCTCTTCTAAAAAGATTTTTTTCAACCATTCCTTCCAAATCACGATTAGTTGCTGAGATAATTCTTGCATGAATTGGTATATCCTTAGTTCCTCCTAATCTTCGAATTATTTTCTTTTCTATTGTGCGTAAAAGTTTTGATTGCATTGTATAGCTTAAATCGCCAATCTCGTCTAAAAATAAAGTGCCCTTTCCTGCAAGTTCAAATAAGCCGTATTTTCTTACGCGAGCATTTGTGAATGCCCCTGGCTCGTATCCGAAAAGTTCTGACTCCAATAAATTTTCCGGAATGGACGTACAAACTATATCAATGAATGGGTAGCCGCCTAATTTACTTTCATTATGAATCGCACGGGCAAGAAGTCCTTTGCCGACACCGGTCTCGCCTAAGATCAGAATATTTGAAGTACTTTTCTCAGCAACTCTTCTGCTTAGAGAGATAGTTCTTTTCATAATTTCAGAATTTCCAATCATCGAATGAAATGAGTGCTCGCTTAATCCAAAGCCCCTATGAAATCTATCTTCAGTGATGTACGAGTTATTTGAAATTATCTCGTTTAAATAGTCAATAAATTTGTAAAGCTCATAGGGAAGTAGATAAATTGAATGAAAACCCAGCTTAATCAACGAGCTGATGACTAAAGCATTAGCGGTTGATGAGCATATAATAATTTTGTTAGTGATAGTGTTTTTAATCTTTAGTAGGCTTCTAAATAAAGTTGATTCTGTCGAGGAAATATTAAATATCAGTATATCGTTTGCTTCCGGTATGAGTGCCCCCGGTACAGAGGAAATGAGTTCAACGCCTGGCAAAGATACTTGCATGATCGCTGAACGCACAGATGAGTAATCATCAGTATCGGAAAATATTTTAATCTTTACTTCTTTATCCGCCATTTTGAAGAATTGATTTTGTTATCTCAAAAGCATTTGACACAGATTTTTTTTGGTAGTAAAAATTTCTTATGCGCTGATTAGAAATGTTTTCGAGTAAATATTTTAAAGTAGAATAAGCATATTTTGAATAATGAATTGCTTTTGAAATCTGTCCTAATTCTTTGTAGCAAAGTGCTATTTCAATAAGGATTTTCCACGTAAGTTCCAAAATTTTTTCATCATTTAATAAACTTAATGCAGATTCAAAATAGTTTAATGCTAATGCTGGTTTTGCCGCATTTAAGTTTTTAGTTATTCTTCCTAAAAAATACTCTTTTTCAGCATTAAAGAAAATATTATTTGCAATTATACCAATATATTTTTGATCCTTTTGCTGGGATAGTGCAGATTCGCTTTGATTACACTTGATTAAGTTTTCAACACTAAAATTCCAGGCTCGCAGATAATTTTTCTTATCTCCATTTTCAAAATACCAGTTGGCAACTTCTGAAAATGCAGGGATTAAATTATTTTCTTCATTGGAAAAACCTTCTAATGCTTTTAGAAATTTTAAATGATTTATACTCCTATTTGAAAAATCTTTATCCTTGATAAAATTCTCGTATTCCAAAATCTTTCTTGAAAGCCCGTTTCGATCGCCAAGAATATAATTCAAATAACCGTCAAGGAATCGGGCCTCACATACCTCTTCCTCCATACTTGCCTCTTTAAATGTAATGATGATTTCATTCAACCACCTATCTATTACGTTAAATTCATTGAGATCGATATATAATTCACTGAGATTAAGTTTCGCAATTGCATCCCCCACGTTATCGCCAAGGCTAAGAAAAATTTTTCGTGCTCCTTCAAATTTTTCAAGAGCATTTTGATGATCAAACATATCGTGATAATAAACGCCATAATTCAACATCTGATTCGCTTCTTGCACTAAACTTCCAATTGATGAATTAATATTTAAAGCTTCATTCCAGGCTAATTCTGCTTCTTTAGTATTTCCCGTGAGATTATGCAAATTGCCAATGTTATTTAATGTATTTGCTAATCGGCTTACAATTTTTGACTTATTAAAATATTTTGCGGCAGATAAGAACTGATTCATTGCCTCTTGAAAATTATTCTTGAAGTTTACATGAATAAGAGCAATTAGATTATGAGCCTTTCCTTTATTTTCATTACTTGTGCTTGGGTCTTGAATTATTTCCTGGCAGATTTCCAGCGAGGACTCAAAATTGTTTAACTCATATTCTGCATTAGCTAGTTCAACATGTATTATTTGCCTCGTTTGTTTTTCGTTGATGATGTTCAACATAGAAAGAAGAACGTCTTTACCTTCTTGAGCTTTATTTGTTTCCGTAAGTGATTTAGCTTTCATTAGCCATAAATACGAGAACTTTGCTTTCTCAGAAATGTCTTTTTCTAATTTCTCAATCGAATCTAATGTAGCAGAATAATTTAGCAGCAAATAATTTTTTTCTGCAAGCAACGAAAAGACATAAAATTGATCTTCATTAGTTAGATGCAATTCGCTCAATTTATTAAGCAACTTTACCTGGTAAGAAAATGCAGAAATAGATTCAGCATTTTCAATTTCATCTTTATAGAGAGAAAAAACAGCGGGGGTATCTCCAGCTAATTCGAAATGGCGGGCTGTTTCCAACTTATTAAAATCCGAAAGTCTTTCTCTGATTTTATTTCCGATATTTTTGTGAAAAGCTTTTTTATCTTGAATGGTCTCATAAACGAATTTTTTTATTCCCGCAGTAGTAAAAGCAATGTAATTGATAACCTGATAATTTTGAATGACGTTTTGATAAAATAATTCTGTAAGGATATTTTCAACCACCTTTTCGGACATCCCGGTTAGTGCCTGCATTGATTGCACATCAAGATTTATTTCAAATGATGCAAGAATCTGTGCGAAGTTTTTTTCCTCCTCACTCAGTGAGGCAATCCTTAATTTAAATATTTCGGATTGAGAGCCATTTAGAATTTTATCAACTTCATCATCTGCCTGAATGCTTATCCCTTCAGCGGAGAACTTTAGTACCCCCAGAAATATTGAATCACTTATAAAATTATTTAAGCTCCCGGGTAATAAATCTGCATATCTGAGAATAATTTTTTCCAGCTCAGTTTTAGGAAATAAACTGAAAAAACTTTGATCTATAAACTCGTGAAGCTGAACTGAAGTAAAAGAAGACAAATCAAGTTCAGTAATATTATAAAGTTTTTTAACTTTTGAATCAATGCCCGAGTTATCAGTGAGAATTATTTTTGCACCATTCACCTGCAAAAATGGAATAACTTCCTGGAAAAATTCTAAGTTGAATTCATCCAGTTGATTATAATCATCAATCACAAGCATCAGTTGAGTTGACTTTGCAATAGATACTAACAAAGTACGCAGTTCAGAAGTATTCTTTCTATTTTCTTTGCCAATGAATTTTGCCAGCTCAGATTTTAATGAATCACCAATAGACGAATAAACATTAGGGCTGTATAAAATTCTATTAAACACAAATCTTAGAAATTCTTCGCCGGTTTTAGTAATACCTGCTCTAATTACAACAGCATTTTCAAATAGATACTCTAATTCACTGACAACAGAACTTTTACCAGCTCCATCAAAACCATGCAAAGAGTATGTCTCCGATATCTGGCTGTTACTTAAAAAATTTCGGATAATATTTATTATATCGCTTCTTCCGGTAAAAATTGATGCCGGTTGAAAATCTTTTGCCATTAAAGAGTCAACCTGAATATTAAGTTTACCCAAAATTTGTAATGAATTTTCGAATCTTTTATCCGGATCTTTTTCAAGTAAACGAGATATTACTTTTGAAAGCCCGGGAATAATTTCTGTTTGTCCAATTGTAAAATCCTCTTCGATATGTGCTTTGTATATTTCAATCTCTGATAACTTGCTAAAGGGAAAATTTTTAAAGACAAGCTTATAAAAAAGCATGCCCAGTGAGTAAAGATCAACCCGGTGATCAAATGGTTTGTTCTGCAGAAGTTCCGGAGCGATATACTCTGCAGAACCCCTGCGTTCCTGCAAATTGACTTCAGACTGTTTTGCAGCGAAGCCCATATCTATTAGTATTATTTTTGCAGTGCGATCTTCAATCCTGCAAAGTATATTTTCAGTTTTCAAATCAAAATAGATATAGTTTGAAAGGTGAAGGTAAAACAATGTTGAACATATTTGCTTTATTATTTCTTTAAGCAGGGTGGGATCATCTGAAAAGTCTATATCACCAATTGTATTCCCGGGAAAATATTCTAATGTAAAAAATATACTTCCTGTTTCGACATCAAAATCTGTCGGGTCGCAGTTCAATATAGTTGAGAATTCAAATGCTTTAATTATTCCCGGATGGTTAAGTTTTTTCAAAGTAAAAAATTCATTTCTAAAAATCCTTCGTTCACCCTCGTCGGCATCTTTTGATAATACTTTTAATGCGATATCTTTTTCAGAAAATTCAAGATCGGTGCAAAGAAATACCCGGCTCCTGCCCCTTCCTAATTCTTGCTTAAGTACATATCGTTGATTGATCATAATTCTAATTTCTTTTTAAGCGATGAATTTATTTTGCCTGCGATATCATTCGCTGAATAAAGTGTCAAGATTAACATTAACGACGGAAAAACTATCATCCACCAGGCGTGAGATAAATAGCCTTGTCCATCTTCTATCATTTTCCCCCATGATGGATAACTGTTCCCCGCACCAAGACCCAAATAGCTAAGCGCCGATTCTGCAAGTATGACATTCCCGAATTGAAAAACAAGATTTACAATCACAGAGGTTAAAATAATTGGAAATATTTCTTCTTTCATTAAGGCAGGGGCAGATAATCCAATCAGCTTTGCAGAAAGAAAGTAATCTTTATTTTTGATTGCAATCACTTCGGATCGAACTATTTTAAAGAGACTCATCCATCCCGAAATACCGAGCACAACTATAACGGACAGGATTGATCCGCCAAACAAAGATAGAATTAATATGATTAAAAAAATTACCGGGAAAGCTAAAAACATATCGGTTGTATGATTTAATATTAAATTAATAACTCCTCCTTTATAACCGGCAATAAAGCCGAGTGTAATCCCCAGTACAAAAGTAATAAGGACGGCGGTTAATCCGATAAATAAAGAAATTCTCGTTCCATAAATTATCCTTGAGAAAATATCCCTCCCATATTCGTCAGTGCCTAATAAAAACAAAGTGGATGAAACAGCACAAAAATCATCTAACTTTTTCCCTGGTATATCAATAACTATTTTACTTGCTGATTGATAGCAAAGAAGCTGTCCTTCGATTTTAATACTGTCGGCGTAAATAATATTCGAATCAAAGGAATTCATAATTGATTTGTTCTTTAGAGAAATAAATTTTTCATTTGGATTTTGCCCGGGTTCTTCCTGATTGAAAATATGAATTTTGATTTTAGATTCTAAAGGTTTTAAAAGTTTGGTGACTGAAATGTTTTTTTGAAAATCAGGATGGAAGGGAGCAATAATGGGAGCGAAAATAAAAAATGAAAGTATCACAACTACAACAACTCTGCTTAATGAAATATTTAGATTCAGCCAAACAAGCTTTTTTCTTTTAATTATAAAAAAGAATAAGATAACAATTATCATAATTGAAGAAATGAAAACATCAACCATTGAAAAGCTTAATTGATTGAATGCAAAATCAACATCATAAAAAAACAGCTCAATAAATTTATAAAAAAGAATCAACCCCGCACCGATTTTTCCAATTGCAAAAAAAATGATTACTGATAAGTATAATATTGTAAAATGATAAAGCTTCAAATTCATTTTAACCAAGCATTTCTTTAATCATACGTTTATCCAGCTTGCCTTTTATCAGGTCAGCTAAAAAATTACTTAGAATAATTAGCACACCCGAAATAAAGACGCAGCCAATTACTAATGGATAATCTCTTTGAAGAATAGCATTTACTGTTAACCTCCCCATTCCCGGAAGAGAAAAAATAACTTCAGTAATTAAAGTGCCTCCAAGCAATATTCCGAGTTCTACACCCGCTGCAGAAATTAATGGTGAAATAGAATTGGGAATGATGTGTTTTAGAATTATTGTTTTTTCCCCAACACCATTTGCACGTAAGTTCGTGATAAAATATTTTGTTGATATTTCCTTCATATTATCCGAGGCATATTTATAAAAAAGCGCTGTGCCTCCTAATGAAATTGTGAACACGGGAAGAACTAAATGATGAAGATAATCAAGCAGCTTTCCTATAAAATTATATTGGTCGAAATCGAATGATTTGATTCCCGAGGAGGGAAATAGTCCTGTTAGGTCTGAAAATATCATCAGTAAAAAAACACCCACCACAAATGAGGGGAGAGCAAAAATGAAAATACTTGCAGAAGAAAAAAACTTATCAAGCTTTACTCTGCTTTTCTTTAATACAAAACTTGCGAGAAGTATTCCGATAAAGATTTGAATTAGAAAGCTTAAAAATGCGATCACCGCTGTTAAGGGGAGATGCCTGAAAATAACAGTTGAAACGGGTTCACGAAAACTGTATGATACTCCGAAATCTCCCCTGATTAAATTCGTTAGGAAATTTTTATACTGCAGCAGGATGGGCTCATTCAATCCAAATGAAGTGTTTACCTGCTCGGCAAGGGCGGGGTTTAGATCGGGGGAAATGAATTTTTGTGTAAAACTTCCGGGCGATATTCTTAAAAGTATGAAGATCATCGTAATCAATAAAAACATTACCGTGATTGATGATAACAATCTTTTAAGCACTAATTTCACCGGAGTGTTTGTCATGTTGATCTACTTTTCAAGATTCCATTCCCAGCATTGATGAATAACGCCGAGCGGATCAATGGAAAGGTTTTTGATCCTTGAATTGTAAACGACAACATTATCAATCCAGTAAAGGAATATAACAGGCTGATCTTCGTGCATTATCATTTCAAATCTGTGAAGTAAATCAATATATTTTTTTTCGCTCATTGAAAAACCAAGAGCGTCTAATATTTGATCTGCCTCCTTATTTGAATAACCGACTATATTTAAAGGACTTTCATCAAGATCAGAATACCAATAGGGCTTTAATTCAATTGGAATTGGAACTGACCAACCCGCCATGAATGCATCAATTTTTCTTGACATAACATTTTCAATGAACACTCCTAATTCCAAAGTTTGAATTTGAACATCTACCCCTGCCTCACGAAGATTATTCTTTATAACAGTTCCCGCGAATTCCCGAAGAGGGTTACCCGCCGGTACAAATAATTTAATTGAAAATTCTTTACCGTTTTTTTCAATGATCCCATTATTATCCGAATCTTTCCATCCCTGTTTTTTCAAAATATTTTTTGCCTCTGATAAATTATATTGGTAGGGTGAAATAGACGAATCGGATGAAGTATTAAAAATATTTGTAACAGGGCTGTAAGCAAGCTGACCATAACCACCAAGAAATTCAGTTAATATTTCCTGCCTGTTTACAGCCATAGTCAAAGCTTTTCGGATTTCTTTATCTCCCCAAAGCGGGTGGGGTTTAATTTTTTTAGTGCGGTTATATTCTTCATTGTCTATGTTGCTTAAACCAATAAAATCATACTGCCTCCCTTTGATTGGTCCAACAGAAAAACCTTTTAACTTTTTAAAATTATTTGCGTCCTCACTTTTTATGTCTTCCAGCAAATCTACTTCTCCGCTGCGTAGCTGACTTATTCTGTTGTTGTAATCAGGGATAATTTTAAAAATAAGATCACTAATATTTTTTTTATCGTATAAAAATGAAGTGGAATCCGAAGTCAGTATTATAGCTGAGTTTCTATCCCAGTTTTTTAACTTAAAGGGTCCATTGCTTACGGGCTTGAAATTAAATTCTGCAGTCGGCAGATCGCCTCTTTTATATTTTTCTAAAATATGTTTTGGAAGAAGAGGAATACCAATGTCAAATAAATTCGGATTTGAATGAGGTTTAAATCTGACAATCATTTTATAGGGAGAAATTATTTCAAATGATTTATTTATATCAATGTGTTGGTTTTCTTCGGTATAAAAATTATCGAACGTTCCGAACAGTCTGCTCTCAACTGCAGGATCGGAATAAAGATCAAAAGAATAAATAACATCTTCAGTTGTGAGCATCTCATTGTCGGTCCACAAGATATCATTGCGTAATTCAATTGTCAGCTCGGTACTGTCGTTATTCCAACTCCAGCTTTCTGCTGCCATCGGATAAGAAACAATATTCGATTTTGAATTATCCCATCGGTGCTGAACTAAGGATAAAAAAAGAAGTTCGACTATATTTGATTCTGTGCCGGAAAATGAATAGAGAGGGTTTAAGGATTCGATGTCTTCTCCAACCGCAATAACTACACGATCGTTTATTACAACAGATTCATTTTGACAAGATGAAAAACCAACCAACAATGCTGCAATAAAAATCAAGATGTATTTCACGGTGGATACAATCCTTTAAAAGTAAAGTTTATATGTTTACTGTTAATTTATTATTTTGTTGAACAAAACCAAAAATCAATTCTATTTTCAGAATGCTTAAAGTCGCTCTTGATAAAATATTTCTAAAGGGCAGCAGCCAAAAAAAACTGCTCCTTCAGAATATTAATTTTACCTTACCTGCAAATCATATTTTTACAATCATTGGTAAGAATGGAAGCGGAAAAACTACTTTAGTAAAGGCATTGACAAAATTACTGGATGAAATATATTTTGAAGTAAACGGTAAAATCATTTTTGAGAATGAAAATCTTTTTTTAGCTGCCGATGATAAAATGAATGTGCTTCGGCTCAGTAAAATAAAATATGTTTTTCAGGATGCTATAAATTGCTTTGACCCGCTGAAAAAATTAGGATATTATTTTTCGTTAATTGATTGCGATAACTTTGAAACTGAAAAAACTTTAGAATACTTTCGACTTCCTTCCCGTAATAAAATTAGTTCAATGTTTCCTTATGAATTAAGCGGCGGAATGGCGCAAAGACTAATGTTTGTGCTGGCTTTAATCGCTAATCCTTCGCTGATAATTATGGACGAACCTACTTCCGGGATAGATGTCGGCGTTGCAAATCTTTTTTTGCTCAAGATGAAGGAGTTCATCTCTCAAGCTGATCATTCGATTTTAATGATTACACAGGATATTGATTTTGCCGTAAAGGCTGGGGGAAAAATTGCGTTATTAAAAGATAACAGTTTATCTGAATTTGTACCGGCAGAATCGTTACTCAATGAAGTAAGTATTAACGAGGACAATTTATTATCAGCATACAGAGAGTTGCTGTGAAAACTATATTATCCGTTAAAGAATTGACTTACACTGTGAATGATATTTCTGAAAAGAAAATTATTCTCGATAATATTTCTTTCACTCTGGACGAAGGAAAAATACTCGGCATCGCCGGAGAATCCGGAAGCGGTAAAACTACGCTTGCTAAAATTTTATGCGGCTTAAATATTCCTGATTCAGGCGAAATTATTTTTAATACTTCTGCAGAAGGAATAAAAAACCGCATTCAGATTTTATTTCAAAATAACGGCGAGTTATTAAATCCTTACCGTAAAGTAGAAAATATTTTAAGCGAGGCATTAGCGATTGGAAGAAAGAAAAACAATCAATCATTAGAATTGAAAGGGCTGATGCAAATAGTGGATATTGAAGAAAACCTTTTGCAGCGCAGATGTTATCAGCTAAGCGGGGGGCAGCAGCAGCGCGTGGCGCTTGCAAGAATACTTGCCGTAAACCCAAAACTCATTATACTCGATGAACCATTCTCCGCACAGGATCCTGAATCTCAATTAAACTTTCTAAATCTCTTTAAAAAGATTAATAAGGAATTAGGCACTACGCTAATTTGCATTGCACACAGTCTTAAAATTTTAAGAAAACTTGCCGACGAAGTAATTATTCTTTACAAAGGCAAAATAGTTGAACAGGGAAAAACAGAAATAGTTTTTTCTTCACCGCAGCATAAGTACACAAAGTTCCTGCTGAAAGCCGAATCCTACGATTTGAAGTATGAAGATATTTTGAATGATACCCTTAAACGGGAACTTCAGTGACTAAATAACGAAAATTATTTTAACACCATCATTTTTTTAACGGTTGTATTAAAAGCCTCAAGCTTGCAGAAATAAACCCCCGAAGCCAAACCTGCAGCGTCAAAATTAACTTCATATAAACCTTTTTCCTGATTTTCATTTACCAAAACTTTTACTTCCTCGCCAAGTATATTTAAAATAGAAAGTTTAACTTGATGATAAGCTAATATTTCATAAACAATTTTTGTCGTTGGATTAAAAGGGTTGGGGAAATTGTTATACAAGAAGTCTGTTTTGGGCGGGGTGAAAAAAAATTCCTCCCCCATATTCAAGGAATCAACTTTTACGATGCTTGACCAGATATCTTCACCGGTGTAACTAACAGCAGTTTCGTAAGACAAAATAAAATTATCGTCATAACAATCAACGCTGATCGGACGTGATTCGAAAGTATAGTTATCTTCAGGATAATTATACAAATGATAAAACTGGTTCTGGCGATAGTTATCATTTGCATAAAATGCGAATGCTTTTGACTCTTCATTAATAGCCAGCAAGGTTTTTTTGTTCTCAAATTTCAGAATGTTGTACTTTAAAAAGGATGAAGTAGAATTTATGGGATCAGTGAATTTATATATGCCGCCGTCATTGTATCTCCTTACCAAATTGTACTGGTTATAATCTTTTTGAAATAAAATAACTGCATTTAATCCATCATTTTTGCAAACAAGGTTTAAATAATATGAATCTAAATAAGAGTAATCAATTGTAAATTGACTTTCAACTAAATCACCATATTTGTTATAAGATTCTCCGTAAATAGCCTTATCTGTAGTTATAAGCGAATCGTAATAGTATTTCCATGTTAATAATATATTTAAAGAAGTGTCTATCGAAACTTTAATGGGATTAAAGGATATATTGCCGGGAGTTTGTTTTATCGTTTTGGAAGAAGAAATAAAAGTTAGTTCTGAGTTAATGCGCCTTATTGCTGCATAATCATTATCATACCAGCAGAATAATAATTCATCGTTATTATTTATACCAAAAGAAAAATCATCTTCCGGATAGGAGGTGTTAGTTTTTACAAATACATTACTTCCTACTTTTTCTCCCGTTGTACTTACACGCTGCAGATAAAAATTTGAAATGTAGCTTTCGTCCTGGCTATTAAAACCAATGACAAAAGTTCCATCTGAAAATGAACCAATAGATTTTTTTATCTCTAAAGTTTCTGTGTTCGTCCCTTCATTTATCCGGATGTTTCCCCCGATTGGATTGAACAATGGATCATAAACCTGTGCATATAAATCTTTGCCGCCGTTGCGCTGATCTTCCCAAACTATAATAGATTCTCCTTTGTTATTGAATTTTACTAAAGAGTTTTTTTGATCGGCGTTTGATGTATCATCATTTATTTTTTCAAATTCATTTGAGGAATAAAAATTACTTGCAAATTTTTGAAAGCCAAGATCATAATTACCCACGTTCGAATAAACTGCTGCAAGATAAAAAGAATCATTTACTACATTGGTTAAACAATGACTGAATGGCAGGATCGGATAATCCGTATTAAAATGAAATATAAAAAAGGAATACTTAAGCTCTCCCAAGATGTTGATCTCTACAGAAAGAGCATTTTGGTAATCCCCAAAAACCATATAGAAAGTACTATCCCGATCCGTAGATATATCTATTACTTTCAATCCAGAACTTGTGTATGTAATATTAGAAATATTAGAAAATGAATTTGTATTTGAATTGAAAATCCTAAATTTTATTTTACTAAAATTTTCTGATGAAAGTCTTTCGAACCAGGCAATTAAATAGTTTCCATTATTTAAAGCTTTTATTTGTAGATCACCAATAAATGAAGTTACACTACCGGCGGTGAAAATAATATTGCTTCCTTCTCTACTGCCATTAGAATTTATCTTCTGAAGAATTATTTGTATAGAATCGCTTTTTGATGAATTCCAGGCAACATAATAATTACCGCCCCCATCCACATCAATTGAGTTTCGCCATTCAAACAAAGGAAATAAAATCGAAGAATCATTAATAATAGTATTATTATATGACAGATTATTTGAGGCACTAACAAACCTCGAATAAATTCTGTAAGAGGATGTACTGTATGCTACCCAGGTGATTACAAATGATCCATCAGAATTAACAGCAACATCGGGTGAAGAGGCTATACTATTTTCACCCAAATTAATATTGATACTTGAACCTATTTTCTGTCCAATGTTGTTAAATCTCTGTACCTCTATATTATAAGCATCCCGAACCCAGGCAATTACAAAATCGCCATTAACATTCGCATCTATTGCCGGAGTGAATAAGGAAGTTTGGGTGCTATCATTAACCTTAATATTATCTCCGATCCTTTCTTTATTTTGGTTATAGAATTGACAGTAAATACTATAATCATTATGGCGTTGATCAATCCACACAAATGCAAAGTTACCCTCTCCATCAATTGCAGTTCTTATTCCGGACTGATCAGCCCCATATTCGCCCTCGGAAGAATTAACCCGGAAAGCATCTTTTACAATTACGGCTTCAGATGTATCGCTTAATATTGTGTCCTGCTTGTTCGTCGGTAAACTTTGAGATAAACTTACATCTGAAAGCGAAATAATTATAAAGGTAATATTCAGTATGATGATAAAATTTATTTTCCTCATAATAAATGTCCCTTTCAATTTATGGACAAGTTAAAAATAAAAATTCAATCCCAGACCAACACGGGTAGCAAATTCCGACATCGAAATATCTGTGACATCTGTAATCGTCTGATACTCGCTGACATATCTATAATCATAGTTAGAACTTAAAGATGAATATATGAACCTGATGTTTGAAGTTAGTGATAAAGATTCGTTAAAGAAGTACTCGGCGCCAAATCCAAAATTAAAATGCCAGGGGGAATTCAATCCCTTGAGGTATTCTTCAATATTATCTTCTGAAGTATAACCCGGATCTACAGGCGGGAAAAAATTTTCAATTTTATCTTCAACTATTGAAAATTGTTTGCCGGCACCTGCAAGTACGAACGCACTGACTTTGCCTTTTATAATATCTTTAAAATAATATTTTAAGCCTATGCTGAAATCAAACAGTTTTAATCCCATTGTAGATATATTTCCATAACTATATGTAGTGTCTGAATAGCCATTGTGTGTCTCATATCTTGATTCAGCAAACGAAGAAGAGTAAGATACATCTAAAGTTACCCGTAAATTTTTTATAAGGAGATAAGTAAGCTGCGCCTCCATATTCGTTTCGTTTCTTGAATTAATATATGTGTATAAATAATCGTCGGGCTGTACTTTTCGAATAACGGTATAGTAATTCCCCGAATAATACGGCACATACAAAACACCAAAAGACCAGTCATTTTCTATCGGACTTATTTTTTTATCAAAGACTTCTTCAATTTCAATTACTCTATCCTTCTGATCAGTATTCTTTTCTTTAATCATTGATAATCTTTTTAATTCATCGCTTGCTTGTCTCTCATTATCTAATCTATCCATCCTTTCAGAAATATAATTTTCTATCTCATTCATATCATTTTTATAACCGCCATCTTTAGAGTAAATATCGCCCATATTCTGCAAACTAATTTTATCTATTGCAAGAAGAATAACAGACTCGGTCTGTTCATTCATATAAATAAATTCAACCTTCGACTCATTAGCTTTTGTGATAAGGCAGGGATAACTTCTCCCATCCATTAAAAAGATTGTATCAGGGTAGGGATTTTGTGCATAGACAAAGAAAGGAAGCAATACCAACAATAATGTTTTCATTAGAGACTCCTCTGAAAAGTGTAGAAATGATTTTTTAGAAATAAATAGATTAAAAGAGAAAACAGGCTGCGTGATGAAGTAAAATGAGGAAAGAAATAACCCGGCGATTTTTTTAACGGAGGCTTAAACCATAACATAGAAACAAACAAAACAAAACTCACATATTCCAAATTACGCCCACAAATAAATTGCCCAATAAATAATTAAACCCGAAAATATCGCAACTGCCAAAAGTTGTTAATTATTTTCCACTTCAAACTTAGACTTATCATTCTAAAATCCAAAAAGCAAATAATAAAAAATTGTGGTAGAAATTAATCCCCATTAGACCGAGCCAAAAACATACTCTTTTATTTTTTACCCGCCCGCAATAGATGATGAAGATGAAACTCCGGTTAAGTTCACACTTGAGCAGAATTATCCCAATCCTTTTAATCCAACTACAAAAATTCGCTATTCAATTCCATCTGTCATCCTGAGCTTGTCGAAGGATGAGCATGCCTGTGGCTTTGCCATCGAAGGATGAGCATGCTTGTGGCTTTGCCATCGAAGGGTGAGCATGCCTGTGGCTTTGCCATCGAAGGGTGAGCATGCCTGTGGCTTTGCCATCGAAGGATGACGCTCTCGTACAACTCAAAGTTTAGTTTTAAATTCAATAGTACGCTGATCAGACTGATTATTTATGATTCATTAAGATCATAAAAAATCATGAGCATCATGGCAATGCCATCAGTGAACCATTGTACTGCTGTGTTTTTCTCCCATTCTTAATTAATAATTTTTTACTGTTAATTAAAAAGGCGATCAGCTTTTTATAACTGACCGCCTTTTAGGTGATTGAACTGTTGTTCATTTTTAACTTAAGTTTTTTTTAGGGGGGTTATTTTATCCGACTATTACTATTAGAGTGGGGGAGACGATACCTATTTCCTGATTCTTAATTACAAGTACATTAAAATACTCGCGTCTTTCAGGAGCGCCATTTAGATTGGCACGTTCATCCAGATACCACGGGGTAACAGATGTAGCAATAAGCACAGGATTTGTTTCAGTGCCGCGTTTACAATAGATATTGTAAGCATCAGCTCCCTGCAGCTTGCAATGGATTTTTACCTTATTAAGAGGCAAGCTTTGTGCTTTTATAGTAGCCTGCAAATCATTAGGATTAGGCTCAGGATTAGAATTTTCGATACCGAGATCCTCACCAATTGCTAATGTGTAATTGGGGCTTGCCTTCATCAAATTCACCATTTTCCTAACACCGCCCGGTTGATTTAATGCGATCGCTCTTTTAGCAATTGCATCTTGAACACTTGAATGAAAGGATGTTTCGGTTGATTTTTGTGTGGCGTAAGCAGTGCGCATATTCGTTATTGCTGTTAATAATGCTGTCTGCTGTGCCGGAGAAAGACCCAGCGCTGCTGAGTGTGAGGGCAGCTTCGTTGCGAAGTTTTCTGCCCATGTATCTTGCCCGTCATAAGTAGGGGGCAAGTAAGTTGAGTGTGACATTTTATAACCTTTTTTTTATTATTAAATTATTTAGTCCCTCAAATTAAATTTCATTGCTAGCATTATGATCTTTAATTGACGAACAATTTAGAAGCACCAATAACTGTGCCAAACCAATTTTTAGTAAAATTTAACTCTTAATAAATCTGTATATTACAATATTAGAAATTAATTAGGGTATAAAAACTGATAAAAATCGAATAATTTCAAAAAATAATACAATTTAATGATCAAGAAATTCAATTAAATACGGCTGAAACCCAAGTAAACACCACTGAAACCCAAGTAAACACCGCTGAAACTTAAATAAATGCTTCTGAAACTCAAATAAACGTGGCTGAAACCCAAATAAAAGCTGCTGAAACTCAAATAAACGCGGCTGAAACCCAAATAAATATTCATAAAATTGCAATAAATCTATTTGCAGCGGGAAAAAACAAAATTATTTCTAAAAAAAACCAGGATTATTTCTTTTAAAAATAATGGCTTGTGCAAAAATTACCTGTAAATATTTAACTAATAGCAATGCCAAAGCAAAAAAATTAGAAAAATATCTTAACCAACCAACAACCACCACAAACAACCCACCACCACCAACCCACCACCACCAACCCACCACCACCAACCCACCACCATCAACCTATAAAATAATCAAATAAGTTTTAAGAATTATTTGACATTGGCAAAAGCAGTTAATAAATTAAACCAAACAAATGAGGATGTTTTTGTGGAATTGGAAAATAGTATAGAAAATTTAGGTAAACTTGTTTTGAAGACAAGAACGGGAGTAAAAAGTCCTCTTGATAACATTCTCTAAATATGGAATGATATCCTGCAAAAAGATTAGAAAACAGAATGAAAATTAAATTTTTAACGGTAGATAACATTCCCCCCGTCGGAATGTTATTAAGCAATTAGGCGGGTTAAGTAAGAATTATATAGCCAGAGGTATTATGGAAACAATTAAAGCATTTATCGGTCATAGTTTTGATGATAGTGACAAAACAATCGTTACAAAATTTCTTGAAATATTTAATACTATAAGAGATCTGAATATATCTTTCAGTTGGGATCATGCAGAAAAAGCTGAAGTTGATATTTTATCAAATAAAGTGTTGCAAAAGATGAAAGAGGCTAACACATTTATTGGTATATGTACTAAAAAAGAAAGAGTGATAAAGAATTTGCAGCTGAAGAAGTCTATTTTTAATCAGAACCATTTTCATTTAAAAAATGAAGACTATGAGTGGAAAACATCTGATTGGATAATACAAGAAATTGGTTGTGCTTTTGGTCGAGAAATGAAAATAATATTATTAGTTGAAACTGGTTTACGGCAACCTGGTGGTCTACAAGGTAATTTAGAATACATCGAATTTGAGAGAGAAAATCCTGAAAAGGTGTTCAAGAAAATTTTGGAAATGATACAAAATTTATTACCCAAAGTAGATAAAGAAATAGTTACTGTTTCTGATAAAAAGGAACAGCCATTAGTTATGAAGGAAACAGAATCCATTGAAGAATCGAAAGAAAAATATCAAATAGAAATAAAAAATGATTGGAGTAAAGATGAATTTTTGAAAGGTTTGATCGGTACAATATTACTCAAGGATGACGATAGAGTAAAAGAAATAATTGAAAAATATACTATCAAATATTGTCAAGATAATAGAGAAGACATGCAAGTTTTTAAAGCTAAATCACTTTATTATTATTATGTCTTGGGGAACAAAAAAGATAGTTTAGAAGAAATGAAACAGATACTTAAAGAATATCCAAATAGTCATGAAATTAATGAAATGATTGGAGAAATATATCAAAGATGTGAACAATATGATTTTGCTTACAATCATTTTTATGCAGCCTATCAAAATTGTGAAGAAACTAAAAAAAAGATTAAAAATTTATCTTCAGCAATAATAAGTTATCAGAAAAGTGAAAAAAAAGATTATAAAGATTTTGTTGCAACTTTGCTTTCTCTAGATGAAAATGGAACATTTAGAGAAATATTCTATAGCACTATTTCTCAACTTGCTAAGTTGCAAAAGGATGATTATTTGTATTTTCTTATTCTGGAAGCCGCTTTAAATGATTTTCCATTAAATAGCACTTTTAGATTTGATCTTGCTTATAGATATTCTGAAGTAAATAATAATGAAATGGCATACTATCATTATAATTTTCTCACAAAACATTTTGATGAAGGATCATCTTATTGGAATAATTATGGCGTAACTGCTTCTCAGTTAAAGTTTCCTAATAAGGCAATCAGTGCCTACCGTAAATCAGAAGAACTTGGCGAGACTCTGGCTATGAGCAATATTGCCTACAAATTTATAACAGAAGGTTTTTTTTCTGAAGCCGAACTAATCTGTAGAAAAGCATTAGAAATTAAAAATTATGACAAACATGTTCTTAGTGCTTTATCACAAATTGAAACTAACAAAACAAATGAAATTGAAAAAGAGAACAAATTGCTTGAAAATGCTAGATTAAAAAGAATTAATATGTTACAAATATCAAAAGGATTATTACTAAAACAAGTTAAAGAAATTAATAAATATTATCAGCATCCAGATTGCATATTAGATGTTATTATAAGGAACGATAGTATAAAATTTAGTGGTACTTATAGTCAAAAAGATCTAATTTCCACTTTAATTTTTCAGAATACTAATCCAAGTATTAATTGGAAATTATATACGAATATAAAATTGAAATTGAGGGGACCATATTTTGCCATTTAATTGATGGTAAGTATTCAAACAGCAAATCCGATGTAAAATCAGAAGACAAAGTTAAAAATATGAAAGATGTAATAATGGTCATTAGTTCAGATATGAAAATAATTGAAGTATTTGAAAAATATAAATATGAAAAATTATTTGAATTGATTCTTAAAGAATAATTATGGCAATATAACCAGACTGTCGAAAAAGTATAGAATCGGTAGTTAAAAGATTGCAATGGTTCGAAAGTTTAAATAATTTCCTGAAGTCAAAATTGTAAATAATTATTAGCGTTCGTTTTCAAAGCTAGATTGCAGTTATGGGCGGCGGCTTAAAAACAACTACGTTAGCCCGCAAATTGTATACTAAAAGGTTATAAAGTTGATAAGTCAAAAGAAAATAGATGACATCGAAACCCAGATTAATCAAAATGGATATTGGGAGATGAAGAATGAATGGCGAATATCAACTGTAACAGTGATGCGAATTGAACAAATAAAAACGAATAACATAATTTAATTACAAAGTATCCGTAAAATGTGATCAGGAATTTATTTGCATTTGCCCTGTCTTATCGCGTGCAATCGAGTTTTTAGAATTGTATGAAGATTTAATCCAAAAGATTTGGGCTTCAAATGGTTGGCCATCGTGGTCAACAAAAAAACAATTATAATTTGGGTTTGCGGGCTAACCCGTGGCTATTGACGACCAATAGATAGTGAATACAAAAGAAAAAAGATTATTTGATGTTTGGTATTTTGGGAAAGAGCATAAAAATCCAATGCTCAAAAAGAGTTATTAAAAAAAAGAAAATGGAAATCTTTCTTCACTAAAGGCGGGGTTAAAAAAATAATTTATTCAGTGGTATTGCCATCAGAAGTCTATTAAAATTACTTTCATTCCTGATCAACTAATTTCTTTACATTACAAATCATTTCTTCGGTTTATATGCAGCACACAATTATTGAAATAAAAGCGCGATCAGATAATCATTCTGAAATCAGAAAAATATTAAAGGACAATCATGCTGATTTTATTGGTACGGATCATCAGATTGATACTTATTTCAAAGTGAACTCCGGAAGACTTAAACTCAGGGAGGGTGAAATAGAAAATCATTTGATCCATTATCAAAGAGAAAACAAATCCGGTCCGAAAGAATCTGATGTAACTCTGTTTAACTCAAATCCCAAATCTTCTTTAAAAGAAATTTTGACTAATGCTTTAGGTATACTTACTGTTGTAGATAAAACAAGAGAAATTTATTTTATTGATAATGTGAAATTTCATTTAGACAGCGTAAAAGATTTAGGAACTTTTGTCGAAATTGAAGCTATCAATAAAGAAGGAACTATTGAGAAAGATAAACTTTTTGAACAGTGTAAATTTTATCTTGATCTTTTTAAAATTGCCGAAGATGAATTGATAAAAGTTTCTTATAGCGATATGTTAATTCAAAAGTAATTTTTTTCATAAAGGATAATCAAAATGGATGATGACATTTTTGAGGATGGTGCAATTTTCGATGAAGAGGGCAACCCGATAAATCCGGATTTAATTCCCAAACCGGGGCTATGCCTGCTTTGCAAATTCAATGATGTTGATGATGCAGAAGAAAATATCCTTTGTAATCTCACCAGATACGATCAAAGAAACGAAGAAGAATTTAACTGCGGCGCATTTGAATCTAAATAAGATGGAGTGAGCTAAATGAACGAACTTAATTTTATGCACGAAAATATTTCCGGCATCTATAATTACTGCGATCGCTGGTGTGAAAAGTGTAAGTACACAAATCGCTGTCTGCTTTTTAAACAGGAAGCCGAAAGGGAAATAAAACACATTTTAAAAGATGAAGATAACCCCGACGTGTGGGTGAAAGATGCTGCAGATGATTTTCAGGAAGCATCCGAACAGGTAAATAAATTTATGGATGAAGAAGATGAGGAATATGAAGAGTTTGGAAAAGATGATTTTGATTTTGATGATGAGAATGACGATGACTTTGAGAGAAACTTTCTTAAAGAAGAAATTGCTGATGATGCGCGACCCTCAACATTTTTGAAGAGTGCTGATAATCCTTTAATCTTACTATCGGAAAATTTGTTTAAAGACTTTTATAATTATTATGATCGTTTAAAATTAAAATTTCCCGATGAGCTTGAAGAAAAAAATCCCCAAAGTCCTTTGCAGCAAAATTTAGATATACTCGGCTGGTACACCCCCCAAATACATGTAAAAATAAGAATGTCTTATTGGAACAAACATAAATTTTTAAAATCAAAAGATCCTGAAATTGCAGAGATAGATAAAGATATATTCAATGTAAGTGCACGAATTGCTTTTATTGGAATTGAAAATTGCATGACAGCTTTACAATTTCTTTATCAACAAAAACCCGAATTTCAATCGGAGACTAAATTCATTCTAAATACTGTTCTTCAAATTAAAAATATTTTCATTGAAGAGTTTCCCGCTGCACAAACTTATAAACGACCTTACTTTGATTGATTAGCTGTTTTGAACAAAGCACATCTGTCCAAAATAATTTTTTTGAAAAAATATTGAATGTTTTTGCCTAATTCTAAATGCCATGGTTTACTAATTGAACTATGAAACCGTTGAAACGGTTAATCATTCTTCGATTTACATTCTCAACGGGATTTCCCAAGGGGATGGCAAGCCAAATCCCGTTGAGAACTTAAAAAATATTTAACTGCCAACCGTTTTAACGGTTTGCTCTTCTGTATAATCAACTTGACCTATGGGTAATAGGGATTGATTTTAGTTATATAAAAATCCTTCTCAATACAATTCGATTTTAATTTATTTTACTGATATTAAAATTATTTTGACAGCAGTGGAACAAAGCATTTTTTTCAATTATTAGAAAAAAATCATTACGTTTGAACTGTTAATCGTCCGAAATATTTTTCCGGAGTATTTGGAAGCATTAAAATCAGGAGAGACAGAATGCCCGCCACAAAAGAAAACCTCAACGAAGCTTTCGCAGGTGAAAGCCAGGCTAACCAAAAATATCGCGCCTTTGCTAAAAAAGCTGAGCGCGATGGCTACCCAAACATCGCAAAACTTTTTAACACAGCCGCAGAGGCAGAAAGGATCCATGCCGAAGGACATTTCACTGCTTTAGATGGAATCGGTTCAACAGTTGAAAATATTAAAGCAGCAATTGACGGCGAAACTTACGAATACACAACTATGTATCCGCCAATGCTTGAGCAAGCCGAAAAAGAAAATCACAAAGCAAAGCGAATGTTTAAATATGCCGTTGGTGCCGAAGATGTTCATGCCCAACTTTACAAACTTGCACTTGTCGCAGCAGAACAAGGCAAAGATTTAGATGTAACAGAATTTTATCTTTGTCCTGTTTGCGGGCATATTGAATTTGGCAAGCCTGAAAAAAACTGTCCGATTTGCGGAACGCTTGCCTCTAAGTACATAAAAGTTGCTTAAGAAATAATAGGAGTTATAAACTTAAAATCTAACCACAATATTTTAATAATTTAAAAGGGGTCCAAGATGAAAAAACTATATTTTGTTTTTTTCTTAATACTTGCTATCGGATTTACACAAACTACTCAAGCCCAATTTTTAGATAAACTTAAAAAAAAGACAGAAGAAAAAATTAAAAGCGAAGGCGAGAAAAGAGTTGATACGAAAATAGATGAAGGGGTAGAAAAAGGATACGATGAGGTTGAAAAAGGAATTGAAAATACTGATGAAGAACAAACACAGGAGGTTGATAATTCTAAAACCGATCAGCAAAATCAAAATGAACAGAAAATTGATAACGTAAAAACTACTGACAACAAAGAACCACAAGAAGATCCAAAGTTCTCAAGCTCAACTCAATATGATTTTGTACCCGGAGACAGAGTAATACTATTTGATGATTTCAGTCAGGATGCAGTTGGAGATTTTCCTGCATTGTGGACGACAAATGCGCCGGGAGAAATAAATACTATAAATATTGCTCCGGGAAACTGGTTTAATCTAAACAGTACTGACGGAAATTATTTTCTTTTAAAGAATATAGAATTCCCAAAGAACTTTATAATTGAGTTTGATATAGTTCCGAAAAAAACTGGTGGAAGAATTGCTGCCGGGCTTTTGCTTTACGGTGAAGATAAGTATAAGGAAATGGACAATGATCCTCATCCCGGGCTAGGCGGTGTTATGCTTTCAATTGAAAGAGAGAACTGGAATACGTGGGGGTACAAAAAAGGTGAAAAGGATATGATAATCGGCAAATCTGCTGTTAAACCGGTTGTCGCTGAAAAAGTGAATCATGTTATAGTTTGGGTTCAGGGAAGAAGACTTAGAGTTTATCATGAGGGAGCCAAAGTTATTGATATGCCTACCAATATTTACGATGGCGTTAAACTAAGCCGACTTTGTTTCAGATTAAGCCGTGGCGCTTCTTCCGGATCGTACATTTCTAATTTAAGAATTACTGATGCCGCACCCGATATTCGAAACAAGCTTCTTACCGAAGGCAAACTGGTTAGTTATGGAATTTACTTTGATGTAAATAAAGATGTTGTAAAATCAGAATCTTATGGAACCATAAAAGAAATAGCAAAAGTTCTTACAGACAACCCCAATGTTAACATTAAAATTGTCGGGCACACTGATTCTGATGGTGATGATAAATCAAATTTAGATTTATCAAAACGCAGATCTGCTGCTGTAAAAAATGTTTTGGTAAAAGAGTTTGGAATTGATGCATCAAGAATTGAAACCGATGGTAAGGGTGAGGGTGAACCTGTTGCTAAAAATGATTCTGCTATAAACAAAGCTCTTAACAGAAGAGTTGAGTTTATCAAATTGTAATACTAATTTATTTGAGGGGGTTGTTTAATAACAGCCTCCTAAATGAATATGAAAAATCTTTACAAACACATTCTTTGGTGGTTCGCTTTTCCTTTTCTCGCAATATTTAATGCAGCTTTACGCGAGCTTATTTATAAAAAGCCACTGGGCGATTTAGCTGCTCATCAAATTTCAACAGTAACAGGAATTCTTTTCTTTGGAATAATTTTTTATTTCATCTTCAAAAAATGGAAAATTGAATCTGTAAAACACGCTATTCTTATTGGGCTAATCTGGTTAGGATTAACTATACTTTTTGAGTTTGGATTTGGGCATTACGTTATGGCCAATTCCTGGCAAAAACTTTTTCACGATTATAATCTTGCAGAAGGAAGAGTTTGGAGTTTGTTTTTGCTGTGGATAACAATAGCTCCTTTAGTTTTTTATTTTCTGCTTAAAAAGGAACCCGAGAAATAATATATTAGCATCATATCATTATAAATCCAACCTGCCTAATTTTATTTTTTAATGTTCATTATAGTTTCGACTTTTAGACTGAAAATAATTTATTTTAATTCATCTGGTCAATAAATGAAAAAATTAATTCTGATTCTGTATTTATTTCTGTTATCGAACATCGCCTTTCCGCAGCAAAAATTTATTGATTTTGTAAATCCCATGATCGGGACTGATGATATGGGGCATACATATCCGGGCGCAACAGTGCCGTTTGGTATGGTGCAGCTTAGTCCTGAAACCGATACAATACCTTATTCACTTGGGCAGGGGTACAACAAAGATGTTTACCGATATTGTTCCGGCTATCAATTCAAAGATAAAACGATTGTTGGATTTAGTCACACACATTTTTCCGGAACCGGGCATTCTGATCTTGGTGATTTTCTTATTATGCCGACCACCGGCGAATTGAAATTAAACCCCGGAACAAAAGACAATCCAGATTCCGGTTATCGAAGCCGGTTCAATCATCAGACTGAAATAAGTACACCGGGTTATTATTCTGTTTTTCTTGATGATTATAAAATTAAAGCTGAATTAACGGCAAGCGAACGAGTCGGTTTTCATAAATATACTTTTTCAGATTCTTCATCTGCAAATATTATTCTTGATATGCTTTCCGGAATTTATAATTACGATGGAAAGGTAATATGGTCGGGTATTCGTGTTGAAAATGATACTCTGGTAACAGGCTTCCGTCAAACACGGGGATGGGCACGTACAAAGTATATTTACTTTGCTATGATTTTTTCAAAGCCAATTAAAAACTACGGCTATAAAAATGATGAGAAAATAATTTACAATGGCTTTTACCGCAAGTGGAATGAGCAGGAAAACTTTCCTGAAATGGCGGGGGCAAAAGTTAGAGCTTATTTTAATTTTGATATGAATAAAGATGAACCCCTTCAAATAAAATTTGCTGTCTCAGGAGTTAGTACGGATGGCGCATTGAATAATTTGCTTACCGAAATACCTCATTGGAGTTTTAATAAAACAAAACTTGAAGCCGAAAATAAGTGGGAAAAAGAATTAAGTAAAATTGAAATCACATCTGATGACAATCAAAAAACTATTTTTTATACGGCTCTTTATCATTCATTCTTAAGTCCAACTTTATATATGGATGTTGATAGTACCTATCGCGGCATTGATCAGAATATCCACAAAGCAAATAACTTCTCTAACTATTCAACTTTTTCTTTGTGGGATACTTATCGGGCACTTCATCCTCTATTTACAATTATTCAACAGCAGCGAACTAATGATATAATTAATTCAATGCTTCAGCATCAACAGCAAAGTGTTCATAAAATTCTTCCCGTGTGGTCGCATCACGCAAACGAAAACTGGTGCATGATCGGTTATCACGCCGTTCCGGTTATTGTTGACGCATTTATGAAAGGCATTAGAAATTTTGATGTCAATAATGCTCTTGATGCGTGCAATCTCAGTGCGACTTACAATAAGTATGATGGTATCGGTGAATACTTAAAATACGGCTATGTCCCATTCGACTTAAATTCAAATTCTGCATCGAAAACTTTAGAGTATGCTTACGACGATTGGACAATTTTTAAAATGGCTGAAAGTCTTGGCAAGAATTCTTTGGCTGCCGAATTTAAAATTCGTGCAAAGTCTTTTGAAAATATTTTTGATCCTAACATTAAATTTATTCGTCCGAAAAATTCCGACGGATCCTGGTTCTCTCCATTCGATCCGCTGAGCACCGAAGGGCAGGGGTTTATAGAAGGTAACTCGTGGAATTATTCTTTATACATTCCCCACGATGTAAAAAAGCTAATCCGGTTTTACGGCGGTAACAATAATTTTATCGGGCATCTTGATTCATTATTCACCTTCGGTTTAGATGAATCACATTTTCAGCATTCCGAGGACATAAGCGCTGCAGGAATTATGGGCAATTATGTTCACGGCAATGAGCCGAGTCATCATGTTGCTTATTTGTATAATTATGCCGGCGCTCCCTGGAAAACTCAGGAAAGAGTTCATCAGATTGTGAAAAGATTTTATAGAAATACCAACGATGGGCTTTGCGGTAATGATGATTGCGGACAAATGTCAGCGTGGTATGTTTTTCAGTGCAATGGGTTTTTATCCTGTTTGCCCCGGCACAAATGAATATGTTATCGGCAGTCCTGTCTTAACTGAAGCAGTTATCAATTTAGAAAATGGAAATATTTTCAAAATTAAATCTGAAAATCTGAACGATAAAAATATTTATATTCAGTCAATGCTATTAAATGGAGAAAAGTATGATAAACTATTCCTCCGGCATGAAGATATAATCAATGGCGGTGAGTTCATTTTTATTATGGGACCGGAACCAAACAAAAAATTAGGACAGGATGAAGAGTCAATGCCTTATTCATTGAGTGATGAATTTTAATATTCTATTCGGCATAAGTAACCGATAGCATACTAAAAGGGGGGTTACTTCCTGTAGTCTTAATTGTGTTCGTTTTGAAATTGACTTTTGCTTTTGCGGGAATATTTTCTATTTGCGCTTCAACTTCTTTCCCCTGTATTTTATATGTGATTATTATTCCCGTAACTTCTTCGTCCGAAATATTTTCAGCCGTTATCTACGAACGAATCTGAAAATCCTTCTGTTACTTGCGGTGCATTAATATCAAAACTGTTATAAGTTGCCGTGTTTAGATTTCCATTCACGACAATTTTTTCTTCATTTGAAAAAATTAAAAAGTATGCCCCGGCAATTAAAGCTGCGGCAATGAACAAAAACGATAGGGCTTTCATAATTATCCTTTCTTAGTTTTGTCAAAATTACTTCTTGTTATTCATAAAGACAATTATTTTTAATGTTGAAGTTCTTTGCAGGAAGCATTAGCTTGTAAACAAATAATTCAAAATTAATTGAAATCAATATGAACAGAAGTTTTCGCAATTCATTTACTCAATTATTATTTCTCTATTTAATCGTGCCCATCTTGTTTATTGCCTACAACTGTACAAACGATGAACCCGTACAAAAAGGCGATCCGAAATATCTTGCCGAAATTGAACAATGGCACTCAAAAAGAATTGAAAGATTAAAAGGCGAAAATAGCTGGCTGAATCTCGCCGGACTATTCTGGCTGAAGGAGGGTGAAAATAAATTCGGCTCTGCTTCATCAAATGATTTGATTTTCCCCAAAGATAAATCCCCTGATTTTATCGGCACGCTTATTTTAAAAGATAGTATTGTCTCTATAAAAGTTACCGAAGGTTTAAACGTAACTGCCAATGATAAGCCCGTTACAGAGCTTCAACTAAAAGACGATCTTTCCGATAACCCCACCATACTAAAACTTGGCTCGTTAAAGTGGTACGCTGTCAAACGCGGCGATAGATTTGGAATTAGGCTGCGCGATCTCGAATCGGATTTGGTAAAAAATTTCACCGGTATCGAAAGATTTCCTGTTAATGACAAATGGAAAATCTCCGCTTCGTTTGTTCCATTTGAAAAACCAAAAATTATTTCCATTCCTACAATTATCGGAACTCCCGATGAAATGACTTGCAAAGGAAAACTTCATTTCAAAATTGATGGAAAAGATTATTCCATTCTCCCTGTTGATGAAGACGGCAAATTATTTATAATCTTTGCAGATGAAACAAACGGTGAAGAAACTTACGGCGCAGGCAGATTTGTTTATGCTGATCCACCCGACTCAACAGGAAAAGTGATTGTTGATTTCAACAAAGCTTACAACCCCCTTGCATCTTCACACCTTTTGCTACGTGTCCATTGCCGCCGAAGGAAAATGTGATCCGAACAAAAATTACCGCCGGTGAAAAACTCTGGGGGAAAGGTCATTAAATAATCACCTGTCATCCTGAGCTTGTCGAAGGGTGAGCTTGTCGAAGGGTGAGCTTGTCGAAGGGTGAGCTTGTCGAAGGGTGACCCTCCCTTACGCTAAAAGTAAAAACGCACGGACATCCATTTTGTCCGGGACTTAAATATTTTCTATCGCTTCAAGCCCTTCAGCCACAGGGATAAAATAACGCAGCGGAATTACAGCTCCGCTTTTGTTCATTACCTTTTTGATTTTCTTTTTAATAATAACGCTGTGTTCTATCTGAACATCGTCCTCTATTACTGAGCCAAAAACATAGCTTGTTCCTTTGATCAAAACATTTTTCCCTATTCGAATAGGGAACTCATCACTCCCTGTCATATTAACGCTCGATTCAATTCGCGAGCCTTCGCCAATCACAATATTTCCCTTAATTATATCTCCCCACAAAATCTGAACATTATCACCAATAATAAATCTCTGATCCTTAAAACAAGACAAATACACATTGTGATATACTTTAACATTCTTTCCAAAAACTACATTGCCATGTACATATACATCTTTTTTGAACTCAACATTATAATTAAGTTTTACTCCCCTCCCGATATAAACACCCTTGCCGATTACAATATCAAGCGGCTCGCCTTTTTTATCCAGCTCAAGAATATCATTAACAACTTCTTCGTGAATAAAAAAATCATCCGGGTCATCAATTTCAATAATGTCTTTCAACATTTCATAAACCTGTTTGTTGCGGATTTCTTCCATTTCTTTTAATACAGATTTATTATTGAATCCCATCACCGCATAATTATTTGATGGACTGCTTGCTGTTACTGTTAAATTATTTTGATTGAAAAGAGAAATAAGATCAGTTATGTAAATTTCATTCTGAACATTGTTGCTTTCAAGTTTGCCGATCAATTCCTTTAAATATTTATAACGAAAAGCATAAACACCGGAATTAAACTCATCTATTTCAAGCAGTTCATTTTTAGTGAATGAAAAATTCTGTGAATTATATTTTAATAAATATGATTCTTCCTCCCTTAATGCAAGAATATCTTTGTACTCTTTTATTTCAATCACATTTCCCAAATGATTTCCGGAAGATTTACCATTTACATCTTTTTCTTTCGCTCTGATAATCCTTCCATAATAATTACTCATTGGATCGCCAGTATATTTTCCTGTCATCACCATCATATCAGCTTTAGACTCAATAAATTTTTCTCTAAACTCCGCCATTGTCTTAGCATCAATCAATCCCATGTCGCCGGGGAGGATGTAAACAATTCCATCATCAGGAAAATCTTCTATTCTATTTAAGGCAACCTGGACAGCATCCTGGTTCCGTTTTGTTCTTCCTGGTATGCAAATAAAGTTGAATTTCGTTTACCAATTACTTGCATTACATCTTCGGCTTTAATCCCAACAACAATCACTGCATTAATATTTTTTATCCCCTGCCTGCAGGCATTAAACACCCGTTCAACTGTCGGCACCTCCCATATTTTATGCAGCATTTTCGAACGATGAGATTTAATTCTTTTACCATGTCCCGCTGCAAGTATTACTGCCGCTTCAGTAAAGTGCGGATTAAATTTTGATGAAAGATCATTAAGTAATTTGTAAACGCCGCTGTTATTTTTTTCTGTCATTAACTCTTCCGTTCTTATACTAATTAGAATAAATGTATCCTTAATTCACAATTTCAAAATTAGTGGATTTTTGAATACGCTCTAAATATTTATCTTTGTATAAAATATTTTCATCAAAAGGATTCAAAATGAAATTACATCTTTTAGTATTATCAATTTTAGTTTTAGTAATCAGTTCCTCAATCTATTCGCAGGAAAAAGGATTTGGATTAGGCATTATTATTGGTGAACCTACCGGGCTTAGTGCAAAATACTGGACTAGTTCAACAAACGCTTTTGACTTTGGGCTTGGATATTCTTTCTCACCAAAGAACAGCAGGCTGCACCTTCACGCTGACTATCTTTTTCATTCATCACTAACAAACACATCGGAAAAATTTTATTTGTACTATGGACCGGGAGTAAGAATTAAAACCCGCGAAGATGACGATTCAGTTCTGGGTATAAGGGGTGCGCTTGGAATTACATGGGTTCCAAGAAATACTCCTTTGGATTTTTTCTTTGAAGTTGTTCCCGTTTTTACTTTAATACCTGCAACAAGTTTTGATATTAATGCCGGGCTCGGTGCACGCTACTATTTTTAATTTCTTGTAAAAGCATTAATAGAGAATGCCACTCCCTTAGTGCTATCCTTTGTGTTTTCAAACCTTAGCGGCAAGTAAATGACATCGTAGGAAATATGAAATTAGGATGCTGTCTCAAAAATATATTTTTGTCAGTCTGAGCTTGTCGAAGACTGACGGCAATACTATAATGAATTCACACTTCGATGGTGGCAATGCCACCACTCCAGTGTGACAGTAAAAAAATACTTATGAGACAGCCTCAGGGGATGAGTTCAAATAACAATACACGAAAAAATAATTACATCCTAACTGATGTTACGGACTTTGTGATTTCTTAGTGCCTGCGTGACTTTGTGGCAGAAGAATAAGTAAGAAATTAAGGCACAAAGGTACTAAGTCACCATGTTTCACTAAGGAGAATTCTTGAAAATTCAATTTATGCGTAACATAAGATTCTAAGTTGTCTTTAGCACCGCCGACTGAACACCCACCAATAAAGCAAACACTAGCGACAACACCGGCGAGTTTATAAATCCCGCCGCCAAAGCAGACAAAAAACAATCCTGCCGTTGCAAACATAACAGCATAAATAATTGTTCTTGCATCCCCCCTATCTTTTCCCTTCTCAGAAATCTTATTTGATAAAAGAATACGAAGAAAATTAAAAGCAGGTAAGCGGCTAATCCAAGTAAACCGCTTTCAAAATAAACTTCGAGCAAATCATTGTGCCAGCTTCCAATTCCTTTATCCGCAAACTCTCTCTGTGAGGAAAAATTTCCGAAAATGTTTTCGGTCCATATCCAAGCAGAGGGTGGGTGAACAATATCTCGCCTGCTCCTTTATAAATTATGTCGCGGTCTGATAATTGCGTCGGCGCTTCAATCCTTTGATTAATCTGAATCGAATTATTCTGAAATGATAAGTATGATAGTGCAGCAGCGATAAGAATAATATAAATGAATTGCAGCAGTTTCATTCTTTTCAGAAGTAAAGAAGCTATAAGCATTGCAGCCGCAATTACAGCGTTTGTCCTCCCCAGCGAAGTGACGATTCCAACGAGAATAATAGCAGCAGCAAATATTCTTAACAATTGAAAGTATTTTATCTTTTTAACATTTTCTGCAAGCGCAAGCATGCAGCCAAGCCCGGTTAAAAGATAAGACGAGAAAGTAGAATAACCGGAAGAAAAAGATTCCGCTCTTTCAACAATGCTGAGATTAAACCGTACAATTCCAATCAGTGCAATTACAGCAGACGCAAATGAAAAATAATAAACGATAGTTTTTATCTTTTCAACATCGAGCGCTTTGAGATAAAAACTAAATGAGAAAAAACATAAAAAGAATAAAATTTCTTTGTAAAGAATCTGCACACTCACTTCCGGAAACTCTGAAAAGACTAATGCCGCAAGCCTGACAACTAAATAAATCAAAAATACTTTAGAAAAAATATCGAAAGCATTCTTCTTTTCATTCCATTTTTCAAAAATCCACAACAGGCATAACACCCCCGCAAATAACTGCAGCAGTGCAAGCGATAATAAAAAACTTACCACAACTGCAATGATAAGAAAATAAGATATATTGGAATTAAACCTGCTTGTAACTTTCATTTACTTTATTGAAATGTTAAACAAAATTAACAATCTTTACCTCACCCTCAAAAATAGTTTCTGCAAAATATAATTATGATACTACTGTCCGATACTATGTCTACAGCAATAAAAAACTACTACATCACCGCACGAGGCATCCCGGCGGCAAATGTGGTGGGGCTGGATTTTATAATGAACAATTAAAAATGAATAATGAAAAATTGAACTCAGCAATTCAATCACATAGTGACAGGCAATTTAGCAATTTAGTAATTTAACAATTCATCAATTCAACAATCATAAAAAATCATAACAGATCATAAAGATCAGCATACCATTGCGCTTGTTTTTTATTCGTGCAACAGATGAAAATTCTTTTTAATTTACTCAAAGTAAAAACCAGAACTTACTACGAGGTACAAAATGATACTAAAAATATTTCTCCCAATTCTGCTTTCATTGTTAATTTTAATTCTTCATTGTTAATTGCCACCCAAGCTGCCGCCCCCACCTCAGACTATACACAGCAAACCGACACAAATAAAACTAAACCAGTACAAATCCGCCGGGGCATAGAGTTGAAGGAAGGCTATCAGAGCTACGAACAGTTTTACGCGGGCAAAGATATGGCGGAGGAAAAGCGAAGTCACTTTCCACTTTCAGGCACAGGCATGTGGACCGAGCTAAACCCAAAAGTACCAAGAGTAGATTATCTCGGTATTCACTTCGTTAATGCTGATACAGGTTGGGCAGTTGGTGATTTAGGAACTTTGATAAAAACAACCGATGGAGGCAGTAGTTGGACAGTAAGCCAAACAAACACAGCAACACCAATACTGAAAGTACGAAGCTATAATGGACAGATTGTAGTAGCCAGCGGATTTGATGGACTAATACTTCGCTCTACATATGGAGGAGAGACTTTTGAACAGGTAACGAGTAATGTAACAGGAGACTTGTGGGGCCTACAAATGTTGAACGATACACTTGGCTGGGCTTGCGGTAATGCAAACTCACTTGTTAAAACAACCGATGGAGGAATAAGTTGGCAGAGAATATTTACCCCGGGCTACACTTCTGATTACTGGTGGATAGATTTCTTAAATGAGAGTTATGGTTTTATAGCCGCAAACGGAAAAGTACTAAGAACGACTGACGGCGGAGAAAATTGGGAAATAATACAGGCGGGAGATAGCCAGCCATTATTTACGATTGATATAATAGATAGTCTGCATATTGCAGCAGGAGGCTATGGAGGTACCGGCTATCCCGCTAAAAACATATACAGCAGTGATGGCGGATATACGTGGATAAACGGCGGGCAAACAACCACTCACGAAATAAACTGCATAAAATATATAGATACTGATACCGGTTACATTGTGATGAGTGAAATAGGGATATACAAGACAACAAACAAAGGACAAAACTGGCAGTTTATTCCTGGGATAGAAGGAGTAGGTGAATACGAACTCGCACTACTGCCTGAAATGATTGGTTACTCTGCAGGAACAAACTTAAAGATATTTAAAACTGAAAACGGGTATGATTACTGGAAGCGGTTAATAATAAACGATAATTTCTCGGATGTATTTTTTCTGAATGAACAGAAGGGATTTGCAATAAGCAGTTATGGTTTGTCTAATTCAAGCGGCTTATACAAAACGGAAGATGGCGGGATAAATTGGGAAAGAATAGCTGGAGCGCCGGACGGTGTTGATTTATTATTTCTGGATAATCTCAAGGGATTTATTGCCGGAACTCCATTCAGAATATGGAAAACAACAGATTCTGGAAATAGTTGGTATATTACAAACCTAAGTGGACTTACTGATACGTTAGGTATTATAAATAAAATTTTCTTTATAAACACAACGATCGGGTGGGCAGTTTCCGACCGGGGTGGAATATTGAAACCACTGATGCTGGTGAAAACTGGTGTGCTCAATTGAACGCGAGTATTTCTATTGGTTTTTATGGAATTTATTTTGTTGACTCTTTATACGGTTGGACAGCAAATTTAGGTGGAAGACCATATAAAACAACGGATGGGGGCAGCAACTGGATTCAGCAAACAGATTTAGATATTTGGGAGTCTCGAGATGTATTTTTTATAGATTATTTAAACGGATTCTTACTTGAGAGTAATAAACTTTATGAAACAACAGACGGGGGAATTACTTGGGTTCAAAACCAAAACCTCACAGGGTTTAGCATTGCTGAACTAAGTACTTACGAAGACAGTACTATCTTCATAATAGGGTATAAAACTTATCGTTCGTTAAATGGAGGAGAAAGCTGGGATGAGTTTACAGAACTAGATGGTATCAGAATAACGGGACTAAATTTATCGAATTCCGGATCAGGTTATTCTGTGGGAGAATTGGGATTGATGTTGAAATATTATGATTCAACTTACGTCCCCGTTGAATTAATATCATTTCGTGGAGAGGCGAAAAATAATGAGATAATTCTAAACTGGCAGACAGCGAGTGAAATAAATAATCAAGGATTTGAGATTCAGAAATCAGAAGTCAGAAGTAAGAAATCGGATTGGGAAAAGATTGGTTTTGTTGAAGGAAAAGGAACCACAACCGAACAGCAGTTTTATTCTTTCATTGACAAAAATTTGACCAACAGTAGATATCGATATCGTCTTAAGCAAATAGACTTTGACGGAACATTTGAATATTCAGATATAATTGAAATTGAAATAGGAACTCCTTCTGAATTTCATCTTTTACAAAACTATCCAAATCCATTCAACCCCGAAACTAATATTGATTATAGAGTATCAGAAGAAACGTTAGTTAATATTACGCTATATGATATAACAGGAAGAAAAATTATTGAATTGGTGAATGAAAAAAAACAAACGGGGTATTATACCTTAAAATTGAAAGGAGGAGCATTAAGTTCAGGTATTTACTTTTATAGGTTGTTAACAAGTAGCGGATATACCGCCACAAAAAAACTAACAATACTTAAATAATATTAGGAGAAATAAAATGAAAAAATTCCTTTGGATTGCAGTTCTCTTTCTTCAATGCTGTAAGATAGCAGAAGTACAGGCACAAACTTATGCCAATATTCCAGGACCGGAGAATGTCTTAGTTGTTTACAATCTTAATTCAAGCGTATCTGATTCAGTTGCGAACTACTACGTCACCGCTCGAGGCATCCCGGGGACAAATGTGGTGGGGCTGGACTTTATAATGAACAATGGAAAATGAATAATGAAAAATTGAACTCAGCAATTCAACAATTTAACAATTCAGCAATTTAGCAATTCAACAATTCAGCAATTTAACAATTCATCAATTCAACAATCATAAAAAATCATAACAGATCATAAAGATCAGCGTACCATCCTGCAACCAGTTACAGCAATTAAACCTCTAAATCACTCTATTTTAACATTTTTATAAAAATATAGCCCCATCTGGTTAAATATTCTTTCCATTATTTAATAGTAAATTGCTATCTTTTAAAAGTATATTCTCATTTATTAAATGTAAAATGCTATTATTTTAATGTAAGTTTCTATTAAGTTAAAAATTTTTGCTATTATTTAAAATAATTTTGCTATTAAGTTAAATAATTTTACTATTCCATTAAAGTAATTTCCCATCTTGAAAGAGTAAAATTCTATCCGGTTATATATTATTGCCATCCGTTTATATTAACTTGTCTTTGGTTCTTATTCTTTTTAATTTTCGTTAAAAATTTTCCATAAAATTATAGAGGTGCTTATGCTCAAATTCACAATACCGCAAATGCTTAAACTTCGCATCATCAACCACCCCGTCGGCTTTTTAATGAAGAATGGTTTTCCCCGCCAAACTGCTTACAGAATCTGCTCGGGTAAGTTCAAAAACCTCACCGCTAAACAACTCGAAAAACTTTGCCTCGCACTCAAGTGCACACCCAACGACATTATCGAGTGGATCCCCGATGACGAAAAATTACTCGAATCCAACCCACCCCTTGCGAAATTATTCAAAGTCTCCATCCCATACGAATTGCGTGATATGGCTAAAGATATCCCCTACGATAAACTTCACGCCTTCAGTCAAAAACTTGAAGAACTAAAAAAAGAATTCACTTGATTTAAAACGACAGGTAAACTTCCCGGCGAAAACCCGAAGGTTACTTTTTTCACACCTTAGTAATTATCTTTGCAGAAACAATTTGATTATTTGTAAATGAAAACATTCCGGCGCTTCTTTAAATACCTTAGACCGTATATCAAACCACTGATGCTGGCAAACTTTTTTATGCTGCTGTTTGTACTCTTCAGTTTATTTTCCATCGGCTTGATAATGCCGTTCATTGATCTTCTTTTCAATCAGGCGCCGGTGGAGTTTGTACACAAAGATAATATCAGCATTCTCGACCTGCGCGAATTTTTATCTTACAAGCTGAGTGAAATCGTCTCGCAGTACACTAAAAGCGAGCTTGTAATTTATCTCTGTGTTTTGATGGTCATCGTTTTCTTTTTAAAAAATCTTTTTTCTTATCTGCAAACTTATTTTATGTCAATTGCCGAGCAGGGGATTATCCGGGACATTCGTTTGCAGCTTTACACGCACTTTCACAAACTTTCACTCGGATATTTTACCGAAGAGAAAAAAGGAATTTTAATTTCAAGAATCATCAACGATGTCCAAATAATTAAAGATTCGATGATCGCTGTCATCAATAGTATTTTCCGTGACCCCCCGTTGATAATAATATTTTCTATCGTGCTGATGATCTTCAACTGGAAACTGACGTTGCTGATTTTTGCTTTGCTGCCTGTTACCGGTCTGGTACTGGCAAAGATTGGCGATTCACTTAAACGAAAAAGCATTCGCTCACAAGAGCAGATTGCCGACATCACTTCAATCCTTGATGAAACTTTCGGAGCTATGAGAATTGTAAAAGCATTCGGGATGGAAGAATACGAAATAAAAAGATTCCGCGACGGTGAGAGAAATTATTTTTCCATTCTTACAAGCCTTGTTAGAAGGCGTGCCCTTGCAGCACCAATCACTGAATTCATCGGCGTTGTTACAATCACCATCATTCTATATTTCATTGGAAGCGAAATTGTAACCGGGAAAAGCTCAATGACACCGGGAGCGTTCTTCGTTTATCTCGGAATATTCTTTCAGATGATGCCTTCGATAAAATTATTCGGACAAATGTTCAACAGTGTTCAGGAAGGTATCGCAGCATCAGAAAGAGTTTTCAGCATCCTCGATACCAAACCTAAAATATTTGACTCACCCGATGCTGTTGAATTAAAATCATTCGAGAGCCGCATTGAATTTAAAGATGCAAGCTTTCGTTACGAAAAAAGCGATCTCATTCTAAAAAATATTAATCTAAAAATTAATAAGGGGGAGATACTTGCAATTGTCGGTCCAAGCGGCGCAGGAAAATCATCGCTCGTTGATTTAATCCCAAGATTTTACGATACTGAATCCGGCTCTGTACTTATTGATGATACTGACATACGAAAAATAAAAATCACTTCACTTCGATCATTAATGGGAATCGTAACGCAGGAGACAATTCTTTTTAATGATACAATTAGAAATAATATTGCCTATGGAATGAAAGAGATCGGTCTCGAAAAAATTATCGAAGCATCACAGGCAGCGAATGCACACGACTTTATAAATGAAATGGAAAGAGGCTACGATACTATCATCGGTGACCGCGGCGTTAAACTTTCCGGCGGTGAGCGGCAGCGTTTATCAATTGCACGTGCTCTGTTGAAAAATCCCCCCATCCTTATTCTTGATGAAGCAACATCTTCTCTTGATACCCAATCAGAACTGCTTGTTCAGCAGGCGATTGAAAGATTAATGAAAGGAAGAACATCAATCGTAATTGCCCACAGGCTTTCAACAATTAAAAATGCAAATAAAATTATTGTCATCAATAATGGTGAGATAGTCGAGCAAGGCAGCCACGATCAGTTGATTGGCCAGGATGGACTTTATAAAAAACTTTACAATATGCAGTTCAAGCTATAAATGAAAGTCTGCGGCTTCACGCTTGTCCGAAACGGCGTAAAATATTTTTATCCTTTTAAGGAAGCTATCCTTTCTATTCTTCCTCTTTGCGATGAACTAATTGTTAATGTCGGTGATTCTGATGACGGCACTTTGTCTGCTGTTCAATCAATTCAAAATGATAAAATAAAAATCATCAGCCGAAAATGGGATATGTCTTTGCGAGAGGGGGGTAAGCTTTTATCAATCGAAACAAACCAGGCACTAAAGCATTGCACAGGCGATTGGTGTTTCTACATCCAGGCGGACGAAGTACTGCACGAAAAATATATCCCCCCCGTTCTTTCTTCAATGAAAAATTATTTGGATAATAATGAAGTTGAAGGATTAAGATTTCGCTACAAACATTTTTACGGTAGCTATGATTATTATCAGGACAATTATCGGAAGTGGTATATTAAAGAAGTTAGAATAATTAAAAATAGCAGAAACATTGTATCGTGGGGGGACGCAATGAATTTTCGTCACAAAGACACAACACCGGTTAAAGCGGTTGATATTGATGCAGAAATTTATCATTACGGTTGGGTTCGTCCACCCGATACTTTAATGACAAAGAGAATTGATTTTCACAAACTTTACCACACTGATGAGGTTGTTAAGCAGCTTGCCTCCTCCACAATAAATTATGATGACCTTGGTAATTTAAAATTGTTTACAGATTCCCATCCGGAGGTTATGAAGGATAGAATATCCGTGAGTAATTGGAAGTTCGATGCAAAACTAAACGAACAACTTCCTGAATTAATTAGAAAGCTTGCTGTCTTTTTCTATCCATTGACTAAAAGAATAAAAAGTTTTTTTACTTAACTGAAGTTACGCAAAATCACAAAAACGGCATGTCATACCCGCGAAAGCGGGTATCTACCATGCTAAAATAAACTAAAAAATGGATTCCCACTTTCGTGGGAATGACATTTGGAATTTTTCAGAAGTCCCTTTTAATGACAATTCTAACGAAGCAAAATCATTTTTTTAGTTTCGACAAAATTTCCTGCCTTCAGTTGATAATAATATACTCCGCTGCTTAACTTGCTTGCATCAAACTTGACCTCATAATTTCCTTCAGACTGCGGTGAGTTTACAAGAACGGCTACTTCATTTCCTAAAACATCATAAACTTTTAAAGAAACCAATATGTCACCCTGAGCCTGCCTGTGGCTCTGCCATCGAAGGGTGACAAAGGAGATTGTATATTTTATTTCCGTTGTCGGGTTAAACGGATTGGGATAATTTTGTGCAAGGACAAAACCGGATGGCGAGATTATTTCAACATCAATGATATTAGAATATTCAAAACTGCCGTCAAAATCTATTTGTTTTAATCTGTATTGATAATCTCCTGCTGAAAGATTTTCATCAATAAAAGAATAACTCTTTGCTTCCGTAGTGGTGCCGGCGCCTTTCCTGAAGCCAATAACACTCCAATCATACTTATTTGTCTGCCTTCTTTCTATTTCAAATAAATTATTATTCGTTTCTGTTGAAGTCTTCCATTCAAGGTTCACATTGCCCCTATTTACAAAAGCATTAAAAGAAACAAGTTCAACCGGAACTGTGTAGTCAATATCAGCTTCAAACACACCCCTTCCATGAGTAACCGCCCTTATTCTGTGATTTGGAAGTGAGATGCTTAAATCAGTAATCATTGCTGCATCGGGCATTCCACTTTGGTATTCAATCCAATTATTACCCCCATCCAGCGAAATATAAACTCCAAGATCATTGCCAAAAAATATTACATTAGAATTTAGTGGATCAACTACAACTGCTGTTGCAGGAACATCCGGCAAGCCTGCACCGATATCAATCCAACTTTGCCCGGCATTGATAGATTTAAAAAGGTGGGAGGTTCCAAATCCGGAAAACACAACATAAACAATCGCAGCGTTTTGCGGATCAACTGCGATATCATCAATATATCTGTCGGGCAAAGAGCCGGTGATATTCTGAAAAGTAGTTCCCCCATTGAAAGTAACAAACACATTCGCACGACTGTTGATTGGGGCAGTACCTGCGTATAACGTATCAGTTGAGTTGTAAGAAACCGCCATGGATAAAATTTGATTCCCGTCAAGCATCTGATTCCCATTCATCGTTATCCAATTGTTTCCCTGATTGGTGCTCTTGTGAACATTCTTGCTGCCCGCATAAAGTACAACCGGATTGGAAGGACAAACCATAAAGGGGGCGAGAAATCCTGGATCGTTTGCATTTGGTGCAATGTAACTCCATGAATTGCCAAGATTGGTTGACCTCTGCAAACCTAAGTATTGGTAGGTTCCGTAAATAATATTTGTGTTTTGTGAGTTGATTCCTGTCCAGCAGCCATCACCTCCGATCACTCTTCGCCATGCAACTGTGCCTTCATAAATTGCTGTCGCATTATCCTGCATCCCTCCGATTGCAATATTTGGCTGATCGAAGGAAGAAGAAAACCCATTGTAAGATTGAGTTGTTTGATAGCCGCCGTTGCAGCCCTCATAATTCTCCCCGCCATCGAGCGTTCTAAAAACCCCGCCGTCAGTTCCAAAATAAATTATGTTGGGATTAGTCGGATGATAAGTAATTGAATGCTGATCGGCGTGAACATAGTACGGCGGACCTTCGGGGCCGCCGGGAGGGGTTGTTCCGAAATACCACGCTGACCAATCGGTTTTTTTAGTGAGACTGCTTCCGCCGTTACTTGATTTCCAAACATCAATTCCTCCAGTAATCACAAGACTTGAATTTGTCGGATTTACACCCACCCAGTGTGAATACCATCCCTGGTATGTTGAATAATCTGTTGTGTTGACAATCGTCCAGTTATCCCCGCCGTTTGTTGTTTTGCACAGCCAGGTTCCGTTGCCTGTACTTCCATTTCCAATACTTGCAAAAAGAATTTGAGGATCAGATTTATAAATTGTCAGCAAAGCTTTTCCGCCAAATGAAGCTGGAAGCCCGTTGGTAAGTTTTTGCCACGAAGTACCGCCGTCTGTTGTTCTATAAATTCCGTGACCTGCACTGAAAAAATTTCCGTAAGTAACATAGACGATATTACTATTGGTCGGGTTTATTACAATATCGAAAGCCATCAAAATATTATGAACCAGATTCCATGTTTGTCCGGCGTCAGTTGATTTGTACGTTCCTTCGGTTGTTGCAGCCCAAATTATTGAAGGATTGTTCGGATCAATTTCAACTTCTTCCACACCCCTTTGCTGATTGTATGACCAGTCTAAACTTTTCTGCCATGTCAAACCATAATCGGTTGATTTGAGAATACCGATTCCGTAACTCCCCCTTGTTGTGCGAATAATTTCGCCGCCGAGAGCATTTTGATAATCATACACCTCCCCGGTTCCGATATAAATTGTGTTTGAATCGTTCGGCGCAATTGCAATAGAACTTACACCGAGCACAGGAAAACCGGTTTGAACATATTCCCACGCAAGTGCACCAACACCGGCGGAGTAGCTTCTCCACAACCCGCCGCTTGCAGAGCCGGCAAATATTGTATTGGGATTTTGCGGATTGAATTCGACATCAAGTGTTCTTCCGCCGATATTGTGCGGTCCGATTTGCTGCCATTGATAAGATTGGAGTTGATTTGTTGCAGGCTGTAAAAATGTTTTTGAATATTCATAAGCGGAGTAATATTTATCTGCGGGAATATCCGGGAATGGGTAGGCTCTTTTTGCGTCCATAAATCAAGCGCAACTTTAGCGCCCGATTGATGTTCTTCCGTTACTTCATTTTCATTTTGAGGAATAAGAAATAGGATTGAAGCGGATGCGAATGAAAAAAGAAAAAATGCAGCAGCAGTTAGTTTGTTGGCTTTCATAATTCACCTGAAAAGTTTTTGATTTGCTTACTCAACTTTAAGAAAATCTTAATTGAAAATCTAATTAATGATTTACCTTGAGAAGAACGAGGGAAGAAAAATCATAATTTTGTCTAACGTAATTGAAAAAAAATTTGAAAGCAGATGAGGCAGGTAAAATATTACCGGCTGAGGATAAAAATTACCTGTCCAACGGTGTAAAGGTCGGCGCCAACGCTGCTACGGGGGGTGGCAACGCGCCCGGGTTTGTAAGCCCCGATGTATGGTTGACGGCAACCGTGAGATGGGGTAGACCAACCGTCGCACTGTTGCCTTCCCCCGTGTGACGGTTACCTTGCGACAAGACGGCGTTTGAGGCAACCGTGGCATGGGGGGCTTCCCCCGTATGACGGTCGGGGCTCAGTTTCCGACGGTTATCGCCAACCGTCCAAAAGTTAGGGGCAACCGTAGCACAGTTGGTAAAAACCTGTCTTTTTAGAGTATTTTCAAGGGGTATTGGGCGTTAATTGTTGCTGGTGTGTAGGGAATTTGTGGCGGAAATAGAAAGCCCTAGTTTTGATTTTATCAAATCGAATATCATTTTCTGCTGCCGAATTTGAGTAATGGAGATTAAAAACAGTTGTAGTGAGTTCTGATTCGCCTGCAGATATCTAAATGATATTGACTCGTAACCAATATGAATAGATAAACTTTCATCTCACTCATCACTTTACCCCCTGCTTTAAGCGGAGGGGTTGCGGCGGGTTACTTAAGCAAAATAAGTTTTTTGGTCTCAACGAATGAACCGATGTTCAAACGATAGAAATATACTCCGCTGGGTAATTGTTTGTTGTTCGTGGTTTGTTGTGTGTTAAATTCAACTTCATAAGTACCGGCATGCTGCTGTTCATTCACAAGTGTTGCGATTTCATTGCCAAGAACATCATAGATTTTTAAAACAGTAAACCACCCCTGCTTCGCTTCCCCTCCTTGCGATGGAGGGGATTGAGGGGAGGTTGGAATTGTGTATTTTATTTTTGTTGTCGGGTTAAAGGGGTTGGGATAGTTTTGATAAAGAATAAAATTAGCGGGAGAAACTATTCCCCCACTATCGATCTTTATGATTTTATATCTCCATACCTGCCCGCTGTCACCAACTGCAAAGGCTGTGTATTCATCAGTGAATATAAGATCATAAACTAATTTGTTGCTGTCGGCAGAAATTTTTCCCCAGTTAATTCCGCTATCAGAGGTATAAAAGAAATTATAACCGGCGGCATACCAGCCTTCAGATTTATTTCGAAAATCCGAACCGAGCGCAAGTCCGAAAAAATCAAGTGTGGTAAAGCTCCAGGTTTCTCCACCATCAGAAGAAAGGATGCGTCCGACACCGAATAAGCCTTCAGGATCACCGGCTAAGGCAACTATGTTTAATGAATCTAAAACATTTATGCTGAAAACGGGATCGGGACCTACACCGGATGCAGTCCAGTTTAAACCGCTGTCGGTAGTTCTCCAGACAACGCCGGCAACATCAAGAAAACCGCCGCAAGCAAAACCAAGCTGATTATTATAAAATCTAAATTCTTCAACAGGAAGCCCGGAAATAAGATTTGAATCAATGTGCACTTCGTTCCATGTTTCACCTCCATTTGAGGTTCGGACAATCGTAGTACCGCCCATAAAACCAACGAGTGAATCAACAAAGTAAATTGAATTAAAAAAGAAATTATCCTCCGGATAGTTTTGTTTAATCCAATCACTCCCCCCATTAGTAGTTGATAAAATTCTTGTTCCGAAGGGAAAATCATCTTTAAGAGCTGCAGCGAACCCATTGTTTTTGTCTCTAAAAAAATATCAAATATAAAACTTGTCGTACCGGAGTTTTGCAGAACGAAACTTTTGCCGCCATCCGAAGTTTTTATTATTGTTCCAAAATCACCGCAAGCCCAACCTGTTAATGAGTCTATAAAAGAAACAGAACGCAAATTCCAGTCGGTAATGGCAGATAGTTCGGTCCAGTTTTCTTGACTTACACAAATCTTATTTAACGAAAAAAAATATTGAAAAGAAAATTAAATTTTTGGTCATTTAACAAATTGAATGCTTTTAGTTTTATAAAAAAGTGATTTCATCTTCTAAATTTATTGTGCCGGTTGAGTGGCAAATTAAATTCATTCCGAATAGGACTTTATTTTCTTTCTTTCTGTATGAAGCAAGTGTAGCAAGTGGTTCAATTCCCCTCGCCGCAGTCTCCTGATCAATTGTGGTGATCACACAGCGGGCACAAGGTTTTAATGCAGAGAAAACAACCTCGCCGATTTTAAACTTTTTCCAGTTATCTTCTTCATTGGGTTCGCCGCCAGTAAAAACAAAATTTGGTCTGAAACGGTTTATTACTAAAGGCTGGGGTAGTTTTTCATTTAAATCATCGAGAGAAGCCTGACCTATAATAAGGAATGGATAGCCATCAGCAAAGCTTACAAAATTTTCTGCGGGGGAATACTGGCGGTCAACAAGTCTTTTGGTTGATTCCGGCATCTGAACAAGCCGGCACTTAATATTTAATATTTCGGAAAACCAATTGTCTGCTTCCTGACTGACTAATTCTGCGGTACAAGTATCGTCCCAGATTTTTACTTTCAATGTTTTTTTTGATGATGAAAACAGGGGCAGTGATATTTTTTCCCTTTCATTATTCTTTAGTGAAACGATTAAAAATTCTCCTTCGATTTTAACATTAAGTAATGCCATTTGAGGATACTGTCTTTGGGTAAGGAATGAATCATTTTCATCAATAAGCATCCAGCGCCTGTCATGTTTGAGCCCTCGCTCCTCAACAATTGAGGTAGAAAGTAAAATTCCGCCAAGTGATTTAATCGGGTAAATAAATATTTGAGATAGTTTTTTTCTGTTCATTTCTTATAAAATTAATTTATAATGTTGAAATTTAACGCGAAAACAGAGATAAAACACTTCGGTGTAAAATTTTTACTTCAGTGCAATAAAATAGTAGTTGACATGTTAGTTAGTTAAAGATATTTTCCGTTCGACAAAAATTGTTTTATAAGAAATCAATATTATCAAATCATATTAAGGAGACGTTCAAATGAAAAACAAATCAGCCATTCTGCTCTCAATATTTGTTTTCTTTTTTACTTTCGGAATTTCTAATCTCTTTGCTCAAGAAGTAAAGACAACTGAAACTAAAACTGATGCAACTACCGATCAGGTTTTACAGGAAAAAGAAACAAGCAAAGAAAATGTTTCGAGTACTACTCTCGGAACTAAGGAAACTCAAGTTCAAACAACCACAGATGTTAACAGAAAAGAATTGAAAGAATCTAATCCTGAACTGTACAAGCAAATGAAAAAAGAGAGACAGGAAAAGAAGAAGGTTATAACTGAAGAAATGAAACAGAGAAAAGAAAATAAAGAACAGCATCAGATAGAAATGAAACAGAAAAAAGAAGAGCGCCAGAAAATGAAAGACTTAAAAGAAACTAAAGACAGCAATACTGAAGCCCCTCAAATTGATGTTAAAAAAGAAACAACTGACGATTCTACTGAAAAGTAAAAATTATTAGTTTATATTTTTAAGAAAGAGACGGCACTAACCGTCTCTTTTTATTTTAAAGATTATTTTATACGATAAATTCTTCTATAAATGATCAACGCTAATGCGGCTGTCAATCCAATTGCTGCAAAGTAATACCAGACATAATATGCGTGGTCATAAGCATGCAAAAGCTGCTCTTTAGAAAGTCCAACCGGATCGGGAACGTATGCCGTTAATAAATAACCGGAGATTCCGAACCCAAGTATTGAAGAGAAGAAAGAATGAAGGTGACTGAACCCGAGATATAAACCTTCTTCCCCCCTTGGAGCTTGAAGAGAAAAATATTCTAAATATCTCGGCGAGATAAAACACTCTGCTAATCCCTGAACTACAATTCCCGCAATCATCATAACTGTAATCGGATGCGCCGTGAATATTCCCAATATCGGAACAGACTGCCCGGTGATAGATTCAAGAATAGGACTTGAAGCCATTAATAATGCAGATAACGGCATAAGCAGCATTCCAACAAGCATTGACGAAACAGCTTTTACTTTTTTCATGAGATTTGTGATAAACACCACCATTGTCATAACAACAAATGGATTAACGTTTGCAATCCATTCAGGCGAAGCATGCTCTCCAACTGTTCGTAAAACATATTTCGGCATGGTTGCATAAAGCTGCTGCTGAATTATCCAAAATCCAGTAACAATAAAAATCAGTAGGATCAAGCGAGTATTAGTCATTATCTTAACCAACCCGGTCCAAGCCTGTTTCAATGTTTTTCCCTCACCTTCGGTATTAACATTTTTATAAAAAATAGAAACGACAATCAAAGCAATGAAGCACATGAATGCTGAATAATAATTAATTGATTCGAGCCCCCATTCAATCCGAAGAGGGTATGCAAATGTCTTGCCGAGGAATGCCCCCACGTTTACGATTCCATAAAAAATAGAATAGCCGCGCGCGCGCGTTTCTTCGTTTGTTGTTTTAGCAACAGTTCCCGTGATAATTGATTTAATAAAAGAACCGCCAAACATTAATACGACCAGCGAAGGAAGTACAACCGGTTTATATGGAAGAGCACCCAATGAAAAATATCCTATTGAAAGCAAGCTAAAGGCAAGCAGAATAGCTCGTCTAAACCCAATTTTATCAGCTAATGCGCCTGTAAAGGTGGGTAAAAATATAAACCAGCAGAAAAATTCCTCCGATCCATGCGGCTTCTATATCGTCAAAACCAACTACACGCGAAAGATAAAGTGTAATAGCGATAAATACCGCATAGTACGCAGCTCGCTCGAAAAGCTCTACTGCATTTGCAGTCCAAAATGCACGCGGAAAATTCCAACCCTTTTTCTTTTCGTTAGACTGATTGCTCTGATTCAAATTTACTCCATTTTTATTTTCAATATAAAGAAGAAAGAGCAGTTGGGACAAACCAAAATATTTTTTTTATGGGCTTGACTTTGTGATATTGATATGATATCATTGTGATAGCAATTAAAAAGAATTTTAATAATGAAAGGACTTCTAAAAATGAAAGCAGTTACAGAAAAGCCAGCCAATAAGATTAATGGCTTTATTATTTTGTTTTTGTTCATCGCATTATGGGTCTTAAATATTTATTTACTTGTTCAGGGAATTAAGACAGAAGAGACTTCAATTCTCTGGATATTCATTCCGCTAACAGTAATCTTGTTCATTCTTATGGGTGGTTTTTTTATTGTGCAGCCAAATGACTCGAGAGTATTGATCTTCTTTGGAAAATATACCGGCACAATTGATACGTCCGGTTTTTGGTGGGTTAATCCATTCACTATAAAAAAACATATTTCTCTGAGGATCAGAAATTTTAACAGCGAAAAAATAAAAGTGAATGATCTGCACGGTAACCCGATAGAAATTGCGGCTGTAATTGTTTGGCGTGTGGTAGATTCGGCTCGTGCAATTTTTGATGTACAGAATTTCGAAGAATTTGTAGCAATCCAAAGTGAAACAGCAATTCGTGCACTTGCTTCGGAATTTCCTTATGATGTAAACGAGGAAGATAAAGCCTCGCTTCGCGGAAGTCCGCTTGAAATTGCAGATAGTTTGAAAAAGCAAGTTCAGACAAGATTGGAAATTGCGGGTGTTGAAATTCTTGAATCGAGAATAAGTCATCTTGCTTATGCACCCGAAATTGCACAAGCAATGCTGCGCCGCCAGCAGGCTCAAGCAATAATAGCCGCCCGTCAAAAAATTGTTGAAGGCGCTGTGGGCATGGTTCAAATGGCTCTTCAGGCTTTAAGCGAACAAAAAATAGTTCAGCTTGATGAAGATAAAAAAGCAACTATGGTGAATAACCTGATGGTTGCGCTCGTTTCTGAATCTGAAGTTCAGCCTATTATCAACACAGGGACGCTTTATCAATAAAATAATATTATGAAATTATTTTCTGATTACATTGGAATGAACTTCCGGATAGTTCAACCGTCAATATTTAAAAGAATTTTTGAATTAAGAACGGATAATGAATTGCTTCTAAAAATGCACTATCCCAAAACATTCAGCTCCTTAGCGGAGGTGGAGGGTTTTGAGGGAAAGTGGAAGATAAAAAAAGCAAGCGTCTGGAGATCAACTCTTCAGGTTTTTCAAAAAGATAACGACCTGCCGTTTGCGATATATCGCAGCAGCTTTTGGGGAAGGGAAGGAGTGATCGAACTGCCAAAAGGTGAAAAGCTAAATTGCAAATACAATTTGTGGAAATCGCTATTCCAGATTAGCTCATCCTCCGATGGTTTACTTATTTCAATTAAAACAGGAATCTCGGCTAAAATTCGTTTACTGAAAGGAACAAAAGCAGAAGTTGTGATTGAAAAAAAATCCGAACTTCTTGATAAACATCCCTGGGTCGTGATGCTGATATGGTACAAAATTCTCGAATCAAACCGGCGTGCAGTTCATTAATTTTTTTTAAGATCGGATTGTTGAATAAAAAATCAAATGAGTGAAAAGAAAAAATTCTTATTAAGATTAGATGCTAATACCTATGCAGCGCTTGAAAAATGGGCGGCTGATGATTTAAGAAGTATTAATGCGCAAATGGAATTTCTTTTAAAAGAAGCATTGAAAAAAGCATCCCGTTTAAAAGAAAGCCACCCGACTAAATGAAATAAAATCTCATCTAAAAAAGGCAGCCCTGCTTAACCAAGCAAAGCTGCCTTTTCGTTTAATGTAAAACAACCCAATCCCTCTCAGTTCCTTTTACCCCCGTTTATTTATCTCAACAACTTTGTTTTTACTGTAATCCATTACACCCACCATTAAACCGGCTGTAACAACTACTGCCCCGGCGATCTGATATCCTGTAACTTCTTTACCGAAGAGGAGCATAATAAATGGCAGCAGTGCCAGGTAAACATTTGTATAGGGTACCCAAAAATGTGCAGCGAATTTTGAAAGTTTGAAAAATCCAAAGCTGTAAATGTAGCCGGTTAATCCTGCCGCAATAACAAATAAAATGGGAAGCCAGTTGTTTGGAAAAATAGTTCCATCAAACAATGCAAAAAATCTATTATAGCCAACGGAGATAAAAATACTTTTGATTTTTGACTGATCTTTTTCGGAAACATTTTCTTGCATCACATAGAAATTATTTTGTTCAGTATAAAATTGAAGAAGGTAGTTTTTATTATTTTCATCAACTTTATTTAATACTTCAGTGTTAAAGGTTTTGGATTCTATTTTCGCTGGCATATTCACATTTAAGAAATTGCCAAGTACCGGAATAAGAAAAATTGCAGATGAGATGAAAATCATTTTCCATATTTCACGCCAGAAGACGAGTGCATTTGGTCCCACCCCCATCTTAGCTGTCTGCACAGTTTTATTATTTAAAACTTGCTGCGAAAGCAAGCATCCATTTATTATTACTATCCACAAAATAGCTTCAGCATCAAGTGCGTTAGTATTTTCGTTTGCCAAGCCAAGAAGCCAGGGAATATGTGGAACGGCAAGTCCTGAAATAACAAGCCCGATTCCAATCCAGTGTTCCTTTCGTATTGGAGCATTAAAAAGAATCTTTCCCAAAAAGGGAAGGAAAGCAAGATAAACATTTACATAAGGAGCAAAAATATGCGGGGAATAGTAACGGGGGAGGTAGAAGAAGCCGATGTTTTCAATTACTCCGGTGAATGCACAAATAATTATTGTTGATAGAGAAAGAAAGCCGGGCCACAAATATTTCATTTCCTTCCCTCGTATCAGTTCGATGACAACTGCAATAAAAGCCCAGGCAAGTTTAGAAATTTCCCTCCACCATGTCATCACACCGGGAGAAATATCAACTTTACTTCCACCTGTAAATTCGGGTTGATTGCCCATCCAGTTGAGAATATATTGTCCGCCAAGTCCGCCATTAATTATTCCAAGCCAGAGAATTAGTAATATCCATTCCACAATAAAATTCTTTCGTAATATTTCTATGAATGATGAAAAATTTTTCTGTAAAATTAAAGATTTTATTTTGCAATAACGTGATTTTTAATTTTTATATTCAAGTCAGAATGAAATTTTTCTAAACCAAAAGTATCATAATATGAAAAGAAAAGTTGCTTTACTTTCAACGGATAATTTGCAGAGATTTAAATGCTATGATAAACTGCTGATAGCACCAATGAAAAAAAATGGCTGGCTTGCGAGCGAAATTTCCTGGCGCGATAAATCAGTAAATTGGAATTCCTTTGATGCAGTGATTGTTAGATCAACGTGGGACTATCAGTTCGATCCAATGAAGTTTATTGATGTGCTGTCAAAGATAAATGACTCCTCTGCTCATCTAGAGAATGATTTGAAGATGATGAAGTGGAATATGAACAAACATTATTTGTATGATTTGGCTAATAAAAATATTTTAACGGTTGAAACGATTTGGGAAAGGGAATTCAATCTTGAAAAAATCATAAAATATTTTTCATTACTCAACACCAATGAAATCATAATAAAGCCAAACATTAGTGCAAGCGCTGAAAATACTTTTCGACTAAAAGCCGAACAATTAAAAGACCATCGCGTGAAGCTTGAATCTATATTTTCAACCCGCGAATTTATGATTCAGCCTTTCATGTCAAACATAATTTCCGAAGGTGAATACTCGTTGTTTTACTTTAATGGGCAGTACAGTCACGCAATATTAAAAACTCCGAAGTCGAAAGATTTTCGGGTGCAGGAAGAACATGGGGGAAAGATAGTTCCGGTTAATCCGGAGCCATCTCTAAAAAATGAAACAGAAAATATTTTGAGCAAGTTGAGTTCAACTCCTCTGTATGCGCGAGTTGATTTTGTTAGAACAAGCTCTGATGATTTTGCTTTAATGGAACTTGAATTAATAGAACCTTCGCTCTACTTTAATCTCGACGAAAAATCTGCTGAAAGATTTGTTAATGCTTTCATTGAAAGAATGAATTCATTGTAAGAGACTTCTGATAAAATCAATTAATAGGGCTTGTCATGGCAATGCCATCCAGGAAGAAATCAATAGATTCCGTTTTCACGGGAATGACATTTGGAATTTTTCAGAAGTCTCTATAAAATATTTTTTATCAAAGCAGAGCGAATAAAAAGTTAAAATGTAAACGTAACGCCAAACTTAAATTGATTATGAGCCAGTGGCGTTTCGGTTGAAAAAGGCCAATTCATTTTCGTCTGACGTAATTCATAAACCGCATACGAGATTCCATTCTTCAATAAAAAATTTACAACAGGTGCAGCCATCGGGGAAGACTCAATCACTTCATCAACAAATTCATCAACTGCCCATTGACTAATCGCTTCAAGAATTGCACTGCCGGACCATTTCCAGAATAAATGCCTTTGAAAAATTATTGATCGCTCATAACCTGCTTCGAGAGTTAAGTAATCGAAAAGCTTGATTCTTACTCCCCCCTCGCTGCCGGTTCCAAATCTTATTGATTTATTAAATAAATCTAGTTTTGCTTTTTCTAATGGTGAAGCCGGGCTGCTAAGCATTTCTAACCTTGACCAATCCAATGAGTAAGAATAATATGGAATGATTGAAACATTACCAATTTTATAGCCAAAGCCGTTTGACCAGCCGGTGCCGAAGCGCCACATCTGCCAATCAAGTTTTGCAAAATTAATTTCAGCACTATTTAATGAAGTTGAAAGCTTGCTGATGTAAAGGAAGTGATATTTATATTTCACAAGATCCTCACTAAAACCAGAAGCTCTTTCGGTAGTGTGTCCCAATTTCAGTTCTAACATTCCTGCATCATTAAAATTATTCGAGAAATTTTTAATATTTGAATTCACAAAACCGTAATTCAGACTTATGGTTGGTGAATGGTGAAAGTGATTGCCGAAGAATTCAATATCAAAATTGAAATCATCTAATTGTCCCCAATCATCATCTTCCCAAGTCCATTCATTTTTAGCAGTAGAATCTTGCTGAGCATTTACGTTCAGTGAAAAAGAAAACAGCAGAGCAAGTACGAATAGTAATATTTTTAAGTTCATAGTATCTCCTATTTATTTTGATTCAACTTTAATAACAATAGTTATTCCAAAAAATATTCAAGCAGAATTCAATCATTATTTAAAATTTTTACTCAAATTAAATAATCCAGCCTGAACATGTTCGTGAACTTGAACTTAAACCTGAACAAAGCTGTATTTTTTAATTTTACAGTAATTGTCGATTAAAAGAATTTAATCAAAAATAAATTATTGGAACAAAAGACTGAGATTTTATTATTTGGTTGGGAAGATAAAATGAGGAAGTGAAATATTTTGATGAATAGCGGAACATTTAAACAGAATATAAAAATAAAATTATTGCATGGAAATTAGTCCGGTAGAAAATAACGTCGAGCGACATATAAATAGATATTTTGCCGCCGACGAAATTAGAATATTCTTTGATTAAAGTATGAACTTAGTCAAATCTCTGTTTTTTACAATTTTATCAAGTTTATCCTTAACAGATTTAGCATTTATTTTTACTTTCTCCTGTGCAATATTATCGGGTGCGTTAAACAGAATCTCATCAAGGAGAGTCGTAAGAATTGTATGCAGTCTTCGTGCGCCGATGTTTTCAACCTGCTCGTTTACCTCGGAGGCAATGCGTGCAATTTCGCGAATTCCATCTTTTGTAAATTCAATTTGAATGCCATCGGTAGCGAGCAATGCAGCATATTGTTTAAGTAAAGCATTTTCAGGCGTAGTTAATATTTTAACGAAATCTTCTTCAGTCAAACTTTTCAACTCAACTCTGATAGGGAATCTTCCTTGCAGTTCGGGGATAAGATCGCTTGGTTTTGAAACGTGAAAAGCACCAGAGGCAATAAATAAAATATGATCACTTTTAACAACGCCGTATTTTGTGTTAACATTCGAACCTTCAACAATCGGAAGCAAGTCTCTCTGAACACCTTCACGCGAAACATCGGGGCCATGACCTTTACCCCCACCAGCGACTTTATCAATCTCGTCTATAAACACAATGCCCGAATTCTGGACCTTTTCGATTGCTTCTTTCTGCACTGCTTCCATATCAATTAATTTTTGAGCTTCTTCCTGTGCAATTAGAGTGCGTGCCTCAGCTATGGTTGTTTTTCTTTTCTTTCTCTTTTTAGGCATGATCGAACCCATAATTTCCTGTATGTTAATGCCCATATCATCCATGCCAAAAGGACCGAGAATCTGCATACCCACATTTGCAGTAGCAGCAGAAGAATCATACTCGATCATTTTTTTATCAAGCTCCCCCTTCCTTAATTTCTCTCTCATCCATTCGCGTGTTTTTTGATTTTGCAATGCGTCAACATCCTTATCATTATCGTTCGTAGCACCTGCAGGCTGAGTTTTTTTAACCGGAGGAATAAGTAAATCTAAAATTCTTTCTTCCGTTAGTTCATTGGCTTTTGCCTGAACTTCTGTGGTTTTTTCTGATTTTACCATGTTCACTGCAATATCGGTAAGATCGCGTATCATTGATTCGACATCTCTGCCTACATAACCGATTTCAGTAAACTTCGAAGCTTCAACTTTGATGAATGGAGCTTGAGAAAGTTTAGCGATTCTTCTGGCTATTTCAGTTTTGCCCACCCCTGTTGGTCCGATAAGAATAATATTGTTCGGAAGGATTTCTTCACGGAGAAAATCCTGAACCTGCTGACGCCGCCAGCGATTGCGCAGTGCAATTGCCACAGCGCGTTTAGCTTCATTTTGTCCAATTATATATTTATCAAGTTCATTAACAATTTGGGTGGGTGTTAAATGTTTTATATCAAATACTGCCATAATTATTTCTCAATTGTTTCAACGTTTATTTTATCATTTGTATAGATGCAAATTTCACTTGCTATCTGAAGACTTTCGCGGACTATTTCTTTTGCGGAAAGGTTGCTGTATTTTTTCAACATTCGTGCGGCGGCTAATGCGTACATCCCCCCCGAACCTATGGCAACAATTTTATCATCCGGCTCAATAACATCACCATTGCCGGAAATAATTATTGAATTGCCCTCTGCAACTACTGCAAGCATCGCTTCAAGTTTCCGAAGATATTTATCACTTCGCCATTCTTTTGCAAGTTCAACTGCAGCCCGATTTACATTTCCACGGTATTGTTCAAGTTTGTCTTCGAATCTTTCTGCGAGTGTAAATGCATCAGCGGTGGCGCCCGCAAATCCGCAAAGTACTTTCCCATTTGCAATTTTTCTGATTTTCATTGCGTTATGTTTCATTATAGTGTTGCCGAAAGATACTTGCCCATCGCCGCCAAGGGCTGCTTCTCCATTGTGAACAATGCCAATGATAGTGGTTGATTTTATTTTTTCAGTCATTCTTTATCCCTTAATTTTTATTTATAGTATAAGGAGAAAATAATTTGTAAGGTATGATAGCCGGAACATATTTTTGATATTCTGAGTAGTCGCTTCCGAAAATTTCAACCAATTTCTTTTCTTCATAAATTGAACCTACCCAAAAATACAAAATTACACATACAAGAAATGTGATATAAAATAGGTCCATCACCGGTCTAAAGAGCAAAAAGATAATTGAAAAAAAATAGACCGGGTGCCTGCAGTAACGGTATGGTCCCTCGATTCTAAAGGACATTCTTTCATCAAGTTCATCAGCCGAATAATTATTCTGTAAATATCGTTTGATCTGATCTATTCCCAAAAATTCTTTTGTACTAAAATATTTAAATGAAAATAAAGCCCCAATTAAACTGCCAAACTGCGGTATCAGAATTATCAAATCAAATGGACTTTGCAGATCATAAATTATAATATCGGGCCGGGGGGATAGCTCATAAATTATTGCAAGTGAAAATATGGAGAAAAGATTATAGAATATCCTATAAAAAGCAATTTTATTCCCAAGCCAGCCGGCTAATTTTTTCTTTAACCAAAGGGAGGCTAATATGGAATGTGAAAAACCGAAGACAATAAACAAAAATATTATACCCAGGACGGAGGGTATGTATTCAATCATAATTCTTTTCTAAGCCGGGCGACGGGGACTCTAAGCTGCTCTCTGTATTTAGCTATCGTTCTTCTTGCAATATGGATGCCTTCTTCATTCAATAACTCGGCAAGTCTATCGTCACTCAGAGGTTTCTTTTTATTTTCGGTTAAGACCAGTTCTTTGATTCTTTCTTTAATATGTTTATTTGAAACTTCTTCGCCTGAATCAGTTGCCAAGCCTTCGCTAAAAAAATATTTTAGCTCATGAATTCCCATAGGACTTTGAACATACTTACCATTAACAACACGGCTTATGGTAGAAATATCCATTTGAATTTCATCGGCAATGTCTTTGTAGATCATTGGTTTTAGAAGCTTGGGGCCTTTTTCGAAAAATTCAAATTGTCTTTCAAAAATTGCGCGCATAATTTTTAACAGCGTTTCTCTTCTCTGCTGTATGCAGGCTATGAACCATTTTGCAGATTCAAATTTTTCTCTTAAAAATTTATACGTTTCTTTTTCGCGAACAGTTTTTTTCTTTTTCTTATTTGAATCAAACATTTCAAGATATTGCCTGCTAATGGTAACCGAAGGCATACTTTTATCGTTTAATGTGATGATATAATTGTCTTCAATTTTTTCAATTAGAAAATCCGGGGAAATCTGATTCATTCCTAAAATTTCAGCATTACCTTCGCCTGGTTTGGGGTTTAAATTATGGATGATGTTCAGAGTAGCACGAAGGCTTTCTTCAGTCAAATTAAGTTTTTGTTTTATCAAATCATAACGTTTGCGAGTGAAATCAATGTAACAATTGCTCAACAATTCATCAGCTAAATATTTATAGTATGCATCAAAGTTTCCGGCACGAAGCTGGATGAGCAAACATTCCTGCAAATTTCTTGCGGCAATACCAACCGGGTCGAAACGCTGTATTTTTTTTAACAGAGTTTCTGATTCTTCTTTTGAAATATCGAGATGTTCAAACATATTCAGTTCTTCAACAATATCTTCGAGCGCTCTCTTTAAATATCCATCGGCATCGAGGTTGCCTATTATTTCTTCGCCAAGTATATAAAGTTTTTCATTAAGGTTTAGTAAGCGTAATTGTTCGGTTAGTTTTTCACTCAAAGTATCTCTTGAGTGAGCGATAGGATAGTAAACTTCATCATCGGCACTTCGGTTTACCTTATCGTGTTCAAAATCAAGATCATTCATGTAATCTTCAATATCAAATTCTTCCTGCTGAGTCTCGGTTGTTTCATCATAATCTTCTGATTCACTTGATTCTCTATCCTTATCATCCTGCTCCAAAGTTTGATTTATTTCTTCTTCAAGTAAAGGATTCATTTCCAATTCTGTTTTTATTCGCTGCTCTAAAGCCAGTGTATTTAATTGCAGTAATTTTTGATACTGAATTTGCTGCGGCGACAACTTTTGCAGTTGAGAAAGTCTTTGATTTAAACTAAGCATTTTTTATCCGTTAGATTCCTTTAATTTTTTATACCAGTTTTTTCCATATTTCCTTATTAAAGCATCACTGCAGAAATCTGCAATGGTCATATTTTGTTCTTTGCCATTCTCTAATGCAGGGGTGCATTCGCTAAATTTTTCGTAACGCAAAATTTCTCCGCCAAAATCCGAAATCCTGATTGGGAACAAATGACAGGAAATTGGTTTTCTGAATTTTGATTTTCCTTCAAAAAAAATTTTTTCAAGGCTGCATTTTGCAATATCTTTTTCATAATAAACAAATACACAAGCGCGGTTATTTATTGCACGCGTCATTAATTCACCGTCTTTTTTTCATAGAACCCGCTCTGCTGAATCTCTTTCCAATGGTCTTCAGAAAGCAGTGATTTAACTGACGGCAAAACATTTTGTATTTCGGATACTTCTTCTATCAATAATGGTGCCCCAAATTCACTTTCTAAGGTACAGCAAGCTCCTTTACATTTTTTTAGATCGCAAGCAAATGGTGTTTCTTTGATTTCTTTGCGAATTAAAACATTTTCGACAGGTATGAACTTATTATCAAACATTGGAATAATTTTTGTTCTAAATTAACATTTTTGAATGAAAATCAAAATAAGCCTTCTTTGCATGTAATTTTTATCTATTCTTTTTACAATCTGTAAAAAATTCTGCATTATTTTTCTTTATCGTATTACTCAACTCAATTTCGAGGTATAAATGCATCTCAAAAATAAAGTAGTTTTGGTTACCGGCGCTTCAAGTGGAATAGGGAAATATCTGAGCTTATTACTTGCAAAGGAAGATTGTAAATTAATTCTACTTTCAAGAAGAATTAATGAACTTGAAACGTTAAGCGACTCGATTAAATTGAACAAAACTCTGACGATTTATAAGTGTGATGTTTCAGACCTCGAACAGGTTGAATTAATTTATCATCAAATTAAAAACAAATTCGGGAAAATTGATATTGCTGTTTTGAATGCCGGAGTTGGTCATCAAGTAAAAATCCAGGACTTTGATATCAATCAAGCCAAAGAAACTTTTGATACAAATGTTTTTGGTGTATTGAATTTTTTTAAAGTATTGCTTCCGGATTTTATAGCAAGAAGAGGTGGTTATATTATTGGTGTTTCAAGTATGGCTGATGTTCGTGGTTTTGTAAACAGTGGAATTTATTGTGCAAGTAAATCTGCGCTCAGCAAAATTCTTGAAAGTTTTAGGATCGAGTTAAAATCTTTTAATGTTAAAGTGATAACAGTCAGACCGGGATTTGTTCAAACACCGATGACTGCAAAAAATAGATTTCACATGCCGTTCCTACTAAAGCCTGAGGAAGCAGCGGAAATAATTTTAAATGGGATAAAGAATGAGAAGTCAATTATTCAATTTCCATTGCCAATGTATTTTGCATCAGAGCTGATCAGGCATATTCCAAATTCACTTTTTGAATTTCTATCTTCAAAATTTCCAAGAAAACGGCAGTAATTTTTTTGATAAAAATAATTTTTGATTGTAGTTTACTTCTAAAGTTCAAATAATTGACAAATAGTTTCAGAGGGACAGTTGATTAAAAATTTTACTTTTGTATTTATACTTTTCTTTGCGGCATTTATACAATCTCAGTCAGACTCTTTATTAATTCTGAGTGAGGTAATGTTCTATCCAACTTCCGGCAACAATGAGTTTGTCGAAGTTTATAATCTTAGTGCTGCAGAAAGCTTTGATTTAGCCGGTTACAAGTTTAAATATTCTACCTCCTCCCCGGATGTCTTTATCGATGCAGGATTTGGAACAGTACTGCCGCCGCTTTCTTACGCAGTAATTCTGGAGGGTGATTATGATTTTGTTTCCGGAATTTATAATTCAATTATCCCTTCGGATGCGTTAATTCTAAAAATATCCGACAACTCTTTCGGCTCCTCGGGAATGTCAAACACCGAAGATAGAATTATAAAATTGATTAATCCTTCAGATGACACGCTTCAGGTTTATACTTACTCGGCGAACAATTCACAAAGCTTTTCCGATGAAAAAATTTCCTTGAGTCGTGACAACACAATTGAAAATTGGGCGAACGCAATAACAATAAATGGAACACCGGGTTTTGAAAATTCAGTTACGCCTGTAAATTACGATTTGCAGTTAAGTTCAATCACAGTCTCTCCCGATTTACCATTTGAGGGAGATGATGTTCAAATAGATATTACAATAAAAAATATTGGAATACTATCCGCTGGTTTTTATTCGATTGAAGTTTATAATGATTTGAATCTCGACTCAATTCCTGAAGCTAACGAATTATTCTACTCAAATTCATTTTCAAATCTTTTGTCAGATGATTCAATAACTACTTCAACGAACTTAACTGCACTTTCCGCCCGCAATTATCAAATCATCGCACAGGTTGTTTTTGCAGAAGATGAAAACAATTCGAACAATCAAAAAATAAAATTGTTCACAGTGTTTTTACCGGGAGCAAATTTTAATGATGTTGTCATTAATGAAATTATGTATGCGCCCGATTCCGGTGAGCCTGAATGGGTTGAATTATTCAATCGCTCCTTAAACACAATCAACTTAAAGAAATGGAAATTGAGCGACGCACTTACTGCGGTTTCAATTACTCCGAATGATTTTATTTTACAGCCCGATAGTTTCGTAGTGTTGAGTAAAGATTCTTCGATAATCAATTTTTATAATATCCCTTCGAGCTTGATTGTATTTTCTTTGCCCGCTTTAAATAATTCGGGTGATGCTGTAGTGTTAAAAGATTCAATTGGATTTTTAGTTGACAGCCTTTTTTACTTGCCTGATTGGGGAGGGAGTATCGGCGGAAACTCCCTCGAAAGAATTCTTGCCGGCGGTGAAAGTAATTCATCAGAAAATTGGGGGACTTCCGAAAGCATTGATCGTGCGACTCCCGGTAAAATAAATTCTCTCTCACCAAAGGATTATGACCTTTCAATAATAAACTTTTCAACTGAAAAAGATTTTGTGATTTTGGGTGAACAAGCACAATTCGATATTAAGATATTAAATAAAGGTTTGAACTCGTCACAAACTTTTCAGGTTGAAATATTTAAAGATGCAAATGTAGATTCTATTCCACAGCCGTCTGAATTTGCAACGAATTTTTCGGGACAGCAATTATCAAGCGGTGACAGTACTTCATTTGTTTTTACTTCATCGGATTTTTCAGCCGGTAAAAATTATTTTATTACAAAGTTAATAACTTCGATTGATGATGACACAACAAACAATATAGCATTTGAGTCAATAAATGCAGTAAACATCAACGAAATCAGAAATGATATTGTTATAAATGAAATTATGTATGCACCCGATTCTCCCGAACCTGAATGGATTGAACTTTTCAATCAAAGCAACAAAATAATTGACTTAAAAAATTATCAGCTATCCGATAACAGCGACACAACTAAAATCATTTCACAAAGTACAATCCTCAATCCTTCAGAATATTTTGTTATTGCTGACGATAGTTTATTGCTTAACATTTATAACATCACTTCTCAATTAGTAGTTAAAAGTTTTTCAGCATTCAATAACACCGGTGATAAAATTATTCTGCTTGATTCTTTGGACAGGGTGATTGACTCGCTTGAATATTCCGATAATTGGGGCGGAAGCGAAGGTAATTCACTCGAAAGAATAAACGCTGAGTTTAGCTCAACAGATTCATCAAATTGGAAAACTTCTTCCAGCAGGTTAGGTGCCACACCGGGCTTTATCAATTCTGTTACCCGAAAAGATTTTGATATTGAAGCCTCTGATATTTTATTTACACCAGCCTTTCCGCAAATACGGGAGAACGTTACTGCGTCAATTAAAATTAAAAATATCGGAAAAAATCCCGCCGATTTTTCTTTCTTCTTTTACGAAGATACAAATCTTGATTCTATTCCTGATTTGCTGCTTGAAACTAAAAGTGGGTTTAATCTTTCGGCGGGGGATTCGTCAAACATTCCAATAAATTATTCAATTCTTAATTTGGAAAGCAAACGAGCTTTTTTTATTCGGGCAATTTTTATTTTTGATCAGGATACAACTAATAATTTCTTTTATAAAGCAATAGCGCCAGGCTTTCCTCCGCTTACAATTTTAATAAATGAAATTATGTACTCACCTCTTGGCGGCGAACCCGAATGGATAGAAATTTATAACACTTCGGAAGACACAATTAATTTGAACGGCTGGTCGGTTGCAGATGTTTTAACCACTTCAAGTTCAGCTTTAATTAATAACGATTTTTTTGTTGCCGGGAAATCCTACTCAGTAATTACCGAAGATACTTCTATTTTTAATTTTCATAGAGTTATCCCTTCCAAAGTTTATCAATTGAGTCTGCCGTCGTTTAACAATGATGCTGATGGTGTTGTGCTTCGTGATAATCGTGGTGCCGCCATTGATTCCGTATTCTACATCAGTGATTGGGGCGGAACCGGTGGGTATTCACTTGAAAGAATTTCATTTGATGCGCCTTCAAATCTTTTCACAAATTGGAATTCATCAATTGATATTGAAACAAGTACACCCGGTAGAATAAACAGTCTGACTCCGAAACAGTTCGATCTTTCTATAATATCAATGCTTTTCAATCCTAAATATCCAACCGAGGGGGAGGATGTTTTTATCAATGCACAAATCAGAAATAACGGAAGTTCTGCTGCTCAAAATTTCACTCTTCAGTTTTTTATTGACTCCGATTCAAACGAAGTGGCTGATCAACTATTAAGCGAGCATACAATAACAACTCTTGCCGCCGGTGATTCGTTTTTCGTTCAATCTTCTTCACCAATAGTTAACTTAAATAAAAAAATTCTTTGTGCAGTAAAAATTATTTTTTCAACAGATGAAGACACTTTAAACAACTATTTTGAAAAATCAGTACAGCCCGGTTTTGCTGAAAAATCTGTTTTGATCAGCGAAGTAATGTCTGACCCTGCAGATGGCGAACCTGAATGGGTAGAAATTATCAACAATTCAAACGATACAATAAATCTAAAAAATTGGTCAATAAGTGATGTACTTTCAACACCGACAAAAAGTTTTATTTCATTAGACGATTATTTATTTGCGCCCTCAGAATTTTTAGTGATCGCTCCTGATACGTCTTTCAAATCATTTCATCCTGATTTTACAGGAAAATTTATTGCCGTTAATTTCGGCACATTGACCAATTCTGCTGACGGCATTATTATTTATGATTTCAGAGATGGAATAATTGACAGTTTGCTCTATCGTTCGTCATGGGGCGGGGCAAAAGGTGTTTCACTTGAAAGATTTAGTTATTCTGCTTCAACAAATGACAGCATAAATTGGGCGACTTGCCTTAATGCTAACAGCAGCACACCGGAGAAGTTAATTCATTGTTTGACTTACCTGACTATGAAAGAAATTCAATTATTATAAACGAAATAATGTTTGATCCGGATATTGATAACAGCGAGTTTATCGAGTTATTAAATTTAAGTGCTGACTCTATAAATATTGGTGGGTGGAAAATCGAAGACTTAAGCGGAAATTTTTACAAATTGGCAGAGACAAGTTTCTTCCTTCCTAAAGAAAAATATTTTATTCTTGCTGCAGATTCACTGATGTTAAAAAAATATTTACTTACGGACTATCGCTACAAAACACTCTCAGGTGAATCAAGCCTCGGCTTACTGAACTCCGGTGAAGCAGTGATATTAAAAGATGTAAAAAGAAATATTATTGATTCGGTTTTTTATTCGGATAAATGGCACAATAAAAACATTTCGATTCTAAAAAACCGATCTCTCGAAAGAATCAATCCTACACTCAACTCGAATGATCCTCTAAATTGGAGTACTTCAGTTTCCAATTTTGGAGCAACACCTGCCGAACAAAACAGTATCTTCACAGATAATTTGAATAGCACTGCAAATATTTCTGTTTCACCAAATCCCTTTTCACCGGATAACGATGGCTTCGAGGATTTTGCAATTATTAGTTACAATCTTTCACAACCCGTTGCTCAAGTAAGAATAAAAATATTTGATAGTCGTGGGAGATTAGTGCGAACACTTGCAAATAATTTGGCAAGCGGATCAAACGGCTCAATTGTATTTGATGGACTAGAGGATGACGGACAACCAATGAGGATTGGCATCTACATAATCTTTCTCGAAGCATTAAATGATAACTCCGGTGTTGTTGAAACATTAAAAACAGTGGTTGTAGTAGCAAGAAAACTTTAATCCATTGTGAATAATTTAAATTTAAAAAAAGCTGAAATTGAGGATGCAGAACTAATCTATAAATTAATAGATGAGTCACGTGAGAATCTTCGTCAATGGCTTACCTGGGTTGATATTTCTAAATCACCAATCTTTACCGAAAATTATCTTATTGAAAATTTACTTTCTGATTTTTACTCTGGCAGATCGATTTTTGAAATATTTCTTGATGATAATTTTTGTGGAATGATTGATCTTCATAATGGAAACAAAGAATTGAAATCTGTTGATATCGGATATTGGGTCGGAGAAAAATATCAAGGCAGAAACATTGCAACTGATGCTTGTAGATTATTAATCAACTTAGTCTTTAACAATTATGAGATTGACACTATATTTATAAGATGCGCTGAAGAGAACGTAAAAAGCCGCAGCATTCCTCAGAAATTATCTTTTGAATTGGTCGACACGACCTCAGAAATATTGATTCGTGACAAAACCTATAGACTGTTAGTTTATTCATTAAAAAAATCCGCATGGACCGCATTACAGTAAGTAACCAATGCTAATTCCAAATTGTCCTGCCAAAACTTTACATAGTTATTAAGTTCTCAATACTTAGAAAATAATTTAATTTATTCTTTCAATTGAAAATGTATATTCGTTTTTAAGTTAAAAGATGTCAAAAATCTTCAATAACTGCTTCATAACTCTTGGAATATTATTTGTTATTAAAATTTATCTTTATCAAGAATAGTTCGCACTAATTGATATAAATAAAGTAAACAAGCGTAGTCTTATAAACATGATGAGAAAAGGTTAAAATAAATATGATGGAACTTAAGTTTACAGAAGAACAAATCATGCTTCGCGATATGGTTCGTGATTTCACAAATAATGAGATAAAGCCAATTGCTTCAAAAATTGACAAAGAAGGAAAAATCCCTACGGACCTAATCAAGAAAATGGCTGAGCTTGGATTCCTTGGAGTGGCATTCCCCGAAAAATTTGGAGGCGGTGGTTTTGGCGAATTAGGATATTGCTTGATGCAGGAAGAAATTGCACGCGGCTGCATGTCAACCGCAACTTTTATCGGCGCTCATCAATCTATCGGCACAAATGCAATATTCAATGGTGCTTCCGAAGAACAGAAAATGAAATTTATCCCTCCTCTTGCTGCAGGCGAAAAAATCGCTGCTTTCGGATTGACCGAGGCAACTGCTGGCTCCGATTCTTTTCACATAAAAACCAAAGCCGAACTCGTTGGAAATGAGTGGGTGATAAATGGAGAAAAACTATGGATTACAAACGGCGGACTTGCAAATATCATTTCACTTTTTGCACGAACAGGAAAAGGGATTAGTTTATTTGTTGTTGAAACAGAACGCGATGGTTTTAAAGCCGGTCCTCCCGAAAAGAAAATGGGAATCAAAGGCAGCATGACTAACGCATTAAGTTTTGAAAATGTCCGCATTCCGAAAGAAAATCTTATCGGTACTGAAGGAAGGGGTTTCGTTTATGCGATGCGGACTCTTGACGCTGGAAGATTAGGTTTAGGCGCCGCCTGCCTCGGAGCTTCGAAAGAATTACTTGAACTTTCTACTAAATATTCAAAAGAAAGAATTCAGTTCGATCATCCTATCGCACAATTTCAAGCAATACAATTTATGCTTGCTGAAATGGCTGTGATGACTTACAACATGGAATCAATAGTTTACCGCACTGCTGCGGATTATGAATTTGGGAAAGATATTTCACGTCAGTCTGCAATGGTAAAATTATACTGCTCCGAATCGCTTGACAAAATAGCAGATTGCGCAGTACAGATTCATGGCGGGATGGGGTATTCACAGGAATTGTCAATCGAACGTATGTATCGGGATTCTCGCATCAATAGAATTTTTGAAGGAACAAATGAAATCCAAAAAGGAATTATCGCAAGGGAAGTAATCAAGAAGAACGGTAAAGTTTAACCATATTATTAATAAATCAAAGTGAGTTGTTCTATGCCATTAACAAAAGCTAAAGCAGCAGTTAAGTCAAAATCAAAAAGCAAAAAATTTTTCTACTATAGAATTTTTGATGATAATGAAAATAAAAATTATCTAAAAAGTGTTCTCACTCATAAGCAGGTTGAAAAATATTTAAAAGCTTTTGAGAAGACTCATCAAAAATATTTTAATTCTGAATTTGCTGAACATCTTCGAAAGTATGATCGTAAAGTTGAGATAGTAGAAGTACAGGACATTTCGTATTAAAACGGCTCTCAAAAACCTGCAGAACTTTCCGCCTCCTTTTTGTTCTGCAGGATTTTTTTTACTTGAAATACTAAGCTGATAATAAGTGCGTGTTTATCAAAATTCTTAAAAGTAAAATAATTTCTGCTTAAGTTTCATTTATTAAAATTTTGTACTAATATTTTTAAGGATTAATAATGAAATCTTCGATCTCAATTCTCTTTTTCACTTTCTGTTTTAGTCTTTCAATTATTTATGCTCAAGATAAAAACAAAGGCATCTTTACCGAGCCTAAGCCAGGCTATTATGATGAAATTCTGAAAAACATTAATGAATTTCAAAACCCACCCAAAGAAAAAAAGCAGTACTTTAAACTTGATTTTACCGGAATGGATATCCCCAAATCGAAAGAAGAGTTTAAATCTTTCTGGCACAATGATCCGATTTCACAAGGTCAAACAGGCACTTGCTGGTCTTTCTCTACCACCTCCTTCTTCGAATCGGAAGTCTATCGTTTAACCGGAAAAGAAGTTAGTCTTTCTCCAATTTATACTGCTTATTGGGAATATGTTGAAAAAGCAAAAGAGTTTATTCGCACGCGCGGTAAATCTCTTTTTGAAGAAGGCTCCGAAGCAAACGCTGTTTCAAGAATCTATCGTGAATATGGAATTGTTCCTGCAAATGTTTGTTCCGGCTTACTTCCCGGTCAACTTTCTCACGATCACAGCAAATTGATAAATGAAATGAAGACCTATCTTGAATCTGTCAAGACAACCAATTCTTGGAATGAAAAGGAAGTCGTTGAGGTAATAAAATCAATACTTAATCACTATCTTGGCGAAATGCCAACAGAAGTTGTTGCCGATGGAAACAAATATACTCCAAAAGAATATCTAAATAATTATTTAAAATTAAATATGGATGATTATGTAGATGTTTTATCATATATGCAAAAACCGTATTGGCAGCAAGTTGAATATGAAGTACCTGATAACTGGTGGCACAACAAAGATTATTTCAACGTTCCTCTTGATGATTTTATGACAATACTAAAAAATGCAATTAAGAATGGCTACACATTGGCAATTGGCGGAGATGTTAGCGAAGCTGGTTATGATAGCTGGACAAAGTGTGCGGTCGTTCCAACGTTTGATATTCCGTCTGAATATATTGATGAGAACGCAAGGCAATTTAGATTCAGTAATCAAACAACAACTGATGATCACGGAATCCATTTGGTTGGATATAAAGAACTCGATGGCACGACATGGTTCTTGATAAAAGATTCAGGTGCTGGCTCTCGCAACACGGGAGATAAAGGATACTATTTTTATCACGAAGATTACGTTAAACTTAAAATAATGGATTTTATGGTTCATAAAGATATGTTTAAGGATTATTTCTCAAAGTTTAATAAATAGAAATAGAACGCGGATGACACGGATAACTCTGGTTAGCGCGGATTAATCCGTGATGATCCGTTTAATCCGCGTCATCCGTGTTCTATTGTTTTAAAAAATAACAACTGTGGCTCACTTATGTACGATTTTATCTTCAAACCCTTCAATGAAATGACTGAAGACGATTACAAAAAGATCGGATTCAAATCTGGATTAGAAATTCATCAACAACTTTTAACCGAGAAAAAACTTTTCTGCCGCTGTCCAGCAGGAAAATATACCAGGGAATTTGATGCGGAAATTTTACGCCACATGCGTCCCACTCTTTCTGAAATGGGGGTTTATGACGGTACAGCTTTAATGGAATTTAAGACTAAGAAAAACATCATTTATCACATCAAACGCGAAACAGTTTGTACTTACGAAATGGATGACACTCCGCCATTCCTAATAAACGAAGATGCTCTTGAGATAGCAATTGGAATTGGAATCTTATACAACTGTAACATAGTCGATGAGCTTCATATTGCGCGCAAGCAGTATTTAGATGGAAGTATTCCAACAGGTTTTCAGCGAACAGCAATATATGCTCTTGATGGATGGATTCCGTACAAAGATAGAAAAGTAAAAATTGTTCAGATGTCTATTGAAGAAGATTCGTGCAGGGAAGTTTCTGACATCGGACACGAAAGAGTTTATCTTACAGACCGACTCGGTATGCCGTTGATTGAAACTGTAACTGAACCTGCAATGCGAACACCGCAAGAAGTCGTTGAAATTAAAGGCGTTCCTCAGATTACATTAATTCCGCTTCTTACTTATAACGAAGCGATGAGACAATGGAATCTTTTACGATTAAGAGAGGAATTAAAAAAACGCGGCATAACACCCGAAACATTTAAAGCTGAATCTTATGACATAACAAAACTGTTAAAGAAAGTTCATTACGCCCCATTAAAAAGTGCTGCAGATTCTGGAATGAAAATTAGTTGCGTTGTGTTAAAAGGATTTAAAGATTTACTCCATTGGCACACACAAACCGACACTTATTTCTCAAAAGAAATTTCTGATCGCGTTAGAGTTATTGCTTGCTTAACTAACATTCCTAATCTTATACACTCAGATAGCAAGAGCGATACAATTAGTTCAGCTGATTGGTTAAAAATTAAAAAATTTACAAACGCTGCTGATACTGATACAATGGTAATTGTGTGGGGAAGTGACGATGATGTTAAAACAGCAGTAAATGAAATTATAATTCGCGCGAAAGAAGCAACAATAGGAATTCCATCTGAAACGCGACAAGCAATGAGCGATGGAACAAACGGATTTGAACGCATACTTCCGGGGGCGGATAGAATGTATCCTGATACAGATCTTCCGCCGAAAAAGATTACTAAAGAAAAATTAGATAAAATAAAATCCTGGTTACCACAGCAATTCTGGAAAAGAATAGAATGGTATATCAAGCTCGGAATTCCCAAAGACACAATTGAAGAACTGTCCATTTCTCCTTATGCAGATCTTTTTAAGAAAGCTGTAAATGATTGGAAAATAAATCCAACGACGGTGTCAGTATTTCTTATTCAATATCCTAAAAGATTGAAAAAGAAAGGAAGCATGATTGAATGGATGCATGAAGGAATGTTTGAGGGAATATTAAAATCCTTTGCTGTGGGAAAAATTCCACAAGATGCTTTGCTCACAACATTAAAAACAGTTGCCGAGCTTGGAGCTTTCACAGAAGAAGTGATTCAGAATCCTGCAAGTGAAAAAGAAGTTGATGAAATAATTAATTCTGCAAAATCAGATTGTGATAAGATGACCATTTATAATCAAAACAGTAAAAGTATTTTGTTGATGGGAATGATAATGAAAAAACTTCGCGGCAGAATTCCTGCAAAAGATGTTGCTGATAGAATTGGTTTTGTAAATTAATTATCCAGTAATTAGAAAAATTAATTTTTTATAAAACGTTTTAATGTTACTTAAAACTAAATTTCTTATGCAAAATTTTAACAAATGACGGAATCAATCAATGGAAAAAATTAAGACAGCCGTAAAGATATTTGAGCAAAAACGAGTTCGTTCTCTCTGGAATGAACAGGAGGAAAAGTGGTACTTTTCTGTTATTGATGTTATTGCCATATTAACCGAACAAACACATTACCAGAAAGCCAGAAAATATTGGAATAAGTTAAAAGAAAGATTATTATCCGAAGGAAATGAAACGGTGACAAATTGTCACCAGTTGAAATTAGAGGCAGATGATGGTAAAATGCGGTTGACAGACGTTTTGGATACAGAACAGTTTTTTAGATTAGTGCAGTCAATCCCTTCTAAAAAAGCAGAGCCATTTAAACTGTGGCTGGCTAAAGTAGCAAGAGAACGCATTGATGAAATTGAGGATCCTGAAATAGGTATAGATCGATTGATGGAAACATACCTTAAAAAAGGATACAGTAAAGAATGGATTAATCAACGTTTAAAAAGTATTGAGGTACGAAAAGATCTAACTGATGAATGGGATAATCGAGGAGTAAAAAAAGGGCAAGAGTATGCTATACTTACTGATGAAATTACAAAAGCCTGGAGCAGTTTTTCTGTTAAGCAATACAAAAAGCATAAAGGATTAAAAAAAGAAAATCTAAGAGATAACATGAGCAATTTGGAACTTGTTCTAAATATGCTTGCCGAAGCTACCACAACAGAAATTAGCAAAGAAAAGAAACCAAAAACATTTGATGAAAATAAAATCATTGCAAAACAAGGAGGGACAATTGCGGGAAATACTCGAAAAGAAATAGAGAAAAAAACAGGCAAGAAGGTGGTTACAAAACTAAATGCAAAAAATTATTTAAATGACAAAAAGAAATTAAAATAATGGCTGAGATAAATTTAGAAGATTACAAAGGTTATCGTGGGGTTGCATTAAACACTCTGCAAAAATTTAAAACGCCTATCTGGAGCGATGTAGAAATTCTTACTGATGAAGGAAGTTTTAAAGGATTAATTCTTCCGCGCTCAGAAACAGCGGATGAATTTCATATCGTTATAAAAATGCCTATCGGGTATAACATCGGAATTGCTGCTGAAAAAATTAAAGACGTAAAAATATTTGGAAGGAAAGAAGCTCATTATAAAATTCCTGAAAAAGATTTTCCTTACGATCCTAAAAAACCAAAAGTAAAGTTGCTCGGTACCGGCGGAACAATTGCATCACGATTGGATTATAGAACCGGCGCAGTTATTCCAGCATTTTCTCCCGGCGAACTTTACGGATCAGTACCCGAGCTTGCAGATATTTGCAATCTTGATACTGAAAAACTATACGGTGTGTTCAGCGAAAATATGGGACCCGAACAATGGATTGGACTTGCTGAAGCAATAGGTAGAGAAATTGAAAAAGGTGTGCAGGGAATTGTAATCGGACATGGAACAGATACAATGCATCACACCGCGGCAATACTTTCTTTTATGGTGCAGGATTCCCCGGTCCCGATTGTGATGGTTGGCTCACAGCGTTCGAGAGATAGACCATCAGCCGATGCAGCATTGAATTTAATTCATTCGGTGACAACAGCAGCAATAAGTGATATTGCTGAAGTAATGGTTTGTATGTTTGGTCCGACCAGTGATATGTACGGCTTACTTCATCGCGGAACGCGTGTAAGAAAAATGCATTCAAGTTATCGTTCAACTTTCAGAACTATTGGTGATATTCCAATTGCAACTGTAAGTCGTGATAAAGTTACTCCAATCCGTGATGATTATAAACGCAGAAGATTTGATAACGATGTAAAAGTAAATGCAGTGTTTGATGACAGAGTTGCAATAGTTTATTATTACCCGAATATGAAACCAGATATGATTGATTCATTGATTGACAATGGTTACAAAGGAATTGTAATTGCAGGCACAGGGCTTGGACATGTAAACAAACCTCTTTATCCGGCATTAAAGCGAGCAAAAGAAAAAGGTGTTGCGGTTTATATGACGGTCCAAACACTTTGGGGATATGTGCAGATGTATGTTTACGATACCGGCAGAGATATGATGGAACTTGGTGTTATTCCTGCTGCAAATATGTTGCCGGAAGTTGCTTATATGAAACTCGGATGGGCATTTGGACAAACAGATGATTTAGCAAAAAGTAAAAGAGATAATGTTAACCCCAATTGCAGGAGAAATTACAGAGCGTGAACCAAGTAATGGTTATTTAATTTATCAGGGCGGCTTGCCTGAAGTTGAAGAGTTTATAAAGCAGTATAGAAAGTAAGTCGCTGACTGTTGACATTGCAGCGGTGATTGATACCTTATAAGCGCTTATAATATTTGTTTAGTAATCCAGCATTTTAAAAGGGAATAAAATGAACAAGTTTACAATATTCTTTTTACTTGTAATATTTTCAAATACGCACTCCTTTCTACAAGCTATTCATAAGAACAGCGATATATTTTTTCTTGACGATCACAACGGTTTGATGAAATAATTTTCTTTGCCCTATGGTCTCCTTTACTAAAAGTCCCGCTTCGTTGGCGGGGCTTTTTTTAGCAGATATTTTTTAACCTATCAAACAACAATCGAAACAACATCCGACTCCATCCCCACCGTGTCGTTACCAAGAAAATATGCAGCGATATAATCTCTTTGTTCCGGTGCTGAAGTTAGATTAGGGCGATCATCAATAACCGGACTCCTAATAGATTTAGCGAAGAATCTGAATTCCGTTTCAGCGCCGCGCCTGCTTTTAATGATAACACCATCAGCAATATTTTTTTTGAATGAACATCTGATTTTCTTTTCAGGCAGTTTGAGAAGATGAAGAACCGGTTTAATTTTATCCGTGTCAACTTCCTTCTCATCAAGTTCTACCCCTAAATCCTCACCGATATTTAATGTATAGGTGGGGCTATGTTTGATAACCTGAACCAGATTCCTGATGCCGTTAATCCCGGAAACCAAAACTTCCCTTTCTGAACGGGTAAGCTGAGCAGCATTTTTGAAAGTTGCCTCTGCCTCCACCTGTGCGGCATAAGTTGCGCGGAAATTTGTGATTAAATTTGTAATTGCCGTTACAACCGCCGGCGCAACACCTAAAGCTGCGGCGTGAAAAGCAAGTTTTGCTGAAAAATTTTCGAGCCAAGTATCAAATACATCAACCAATTTCGGCAGATAATCTACTTTTGCCATAAGTACCTCCTTGAAATAAATGAATGAAACCTACTAATTAAGAAAATCTATAAAGTGATCTTTACAGCAGAACTACAAACCTTTGTAGGTTTTGAACTACGCTGCATTTTTCACTAAATAATTATTTTTACCTTTGGCGGTAAATATGAAAATTAGAAATAAAAAGCAACTATTCTCCCGAACATTTACATTAGTTCTTGAAATATGTACAGCAGATTATAAATGTGGTAAAGAAGATTTCAATAAATGTACCCAAGATTATAAAAAATGTACATAAGATATCATTTTGAATAAATAAGATAGTAACTTATGTAAATAAGTTATCAACATACATAAATAAGATATAATCTTCTGTAAATAAGATGATATCTCCGGTAAATAAGATGTAATCTTCCGTAAATAAGATAATATCTCCGGTAAATAAGATGGTATCTTACGTAAATAAGATATGAACTTATGTAAATAAGATGGCATCTTACGTAAATAAGTTATCATCATCTGTACAGAAGATGTCATCTTATGTGCGATATTTAACGATTTTCGAAGTTTGGGGTGATTTTGGGGGGAAATGGTTGCGGATTAGGAGGGAATTATCAATTATAAAAACGGGAGTGCAGTAAAAGTAATCACATTGTGCTGGTTACGGCATAAAGATTTATTTTCTAAACGGTGCAGACCAAAGCAGATGTCTATCGAAGAGGTTTACTAATTCGTTTAAATTAAAATTTTTGGTGAGATATGATTTCATAACATCATTCACTTATAACTGTCTTTTCTGTTTTTTATTTCTTTCATCGTAGAGTTAAAAAACTTTCCCCACTTTTTATCCTTCTGCCTCTTTTCAACATAGGACATTTCGTTATATAAAGACTCTTTGTAGATCTTTATGAAGTTATTATAACGCTCTTCAGAAATCTCTCCACGCCCGACCGCTTCCAGAACTGCGCAACCTGCTTCAACTGTGTGAGTGCAATCTTTGTAACGGCATTGATCTGACAGCGCGTCAATTTCGTTGAACGTATCACCAAGACCGGACTCATTCGAGATCACTCCCAGTTCACGCATTCCGGGGTTATCAATTATGATCGCCCCCCTTCCAGAACTATAAGTTCGCGCCGGGTGGTGGTGTGTTTTCCTCTTCCGTCTTTCTCCCTGATCGGCTGTGTTTTATATAGGTCCTGATGAACTAAATTATTCAGCAAAGTGGTTTTGCCGACACCGGAGGAACCAAGCAGGCAATAAGTTTTATTAGCAGTAAAAAAAGTTTTAATGTTTTCAATATCGCTTGCGCTGTTGTTGCTGAAAGCCGTGATACTAATATCAGGTAGAATATTACGGATTTGATTTTTCTTCTCTTCAATTTCATCTCCACTTATAAGATCACTTTTACTTACGAAAAAAGCCGGAGTAATCCTGCCCTCGTTTATCATAACTAGATATCGTTCGAGCCGTCTTAAATTAAAATTGGAATCAAGCGACTGCATAATGATTGCAGTATCAATATTAGCAGCGATGAGCTGGTAATCAACTTTTTTACCGGATGCTTTTCTTTTTAATAATGATTTACGCGGAAGTATATCGTGAATAATTGCAAGCGAATCATCATCAAACAATTGTGCATAAACCCAATCACCAACAGCAGGCAGATCAAGCGAGTCCTCTGAGTTAAATAAAAACTTTCCTGTCAGCTCTGCATAAATATCTTTTACGCCATTGGAAACAACAAAGCTGTTCTTATTTACACTTATTACTCTTACAATTTTAAAATCAGGGGTTTAGATAGATCGATTTTATCTTTAACCCGGTTATCAAATCCAAGCTTTTCAATGTTATCCATAACAAATAATTTATCTAAATTTTATGAGAAGATGGTTTTCTTTTAATGCACTTATTTTAATTACTTTTACTACACGCAAAATTAGCAAAAGCTTTTGAAGTTATCACTTTCAATCTGTATAAATGATGTGCATATAATTATAAAACTTAAACAGGATATTTTTAATGAGTGAAATTAAGCGAGCTGAAATAAAAACGGGAATGCAAGTAAAAATAGTTTTGAAAGAAGACCAACGTACCGGCAATCTTACAGAAGGAATTGTTAAAGATATTCTAACAAAATCTCCAAAGCATCCTCACGGAATAAAAGTACGGCTTGAAACAGGTGAAGTTGGACGGGTTAAGGAAGTTTTGAATTAGAGCAATTATCAAAGCTAAATGATACGCTGGTGTTGGCAATTATTTTAATTAAATTATGCGTTAGTAGTATTATAAACCAATATATTTACAATATAAAATCGTTAATGTTTCAAATCATTAAGGGAATGTAAAATTATGCAGATAATTGACTATGAATATAAAAGCCCAGATTGGGAATTTTGTAAGGTTCAATTTCAAAAAATCAACTTGATTGTTGGCGATTCTGGGACAGGTAAAACTCGACTACTTAACACTATTTTTAATTTGGGAACTTATGTAGCACAGGGCAAACCAGGTGGAGAAGGTGAATGGAATGTTTCACTTAAAATTGAAAACGATATTTATAATTGGAAAGTATCTAACGTAAAAGAGGGAAACAATATAGTAGTAAAAAATGAAAAGTTGATATTGAATGGAAGATCTATTCTTGAAAGAGATGGGGACAAGTTTTACTTTGATAAATTTCAAACTTTGCCGAAGCTCTCAAAAAATGAATTATCAATATATATTCTTAAAGAAGAAGAACTGATCAAGCCAATTTACGACGGTTTCTCGCGAATGCTAAGAAGAAAATTCTTTGATGACGATTTAAAAAAAATTCGCATATTACTTTCACCGGTGAAAAACGACTTAACTCCATTGGTAAAGCTAAAGATTTGTTTGAGATGTATGCACAGGATTATCCTTTAAATATTAGACTTTATGTCTTATCTAAATACTTTCCAAAAATTTTCAAAGACATAGAAATATTCTACGGAGAAACATTTGGATTCATAAGTGAAATGGCAATTCTTGACAGTAAAGAATTTGAATCAATTGAGTTGCCCGGTGGGGCACCTATCTTTTGCATTAAGGAAAGAAATATTAATAAATGGCTTCGATTAGATGAACTTTCTTCAGGAATGCAAAAAGTATTACTTATACTTACCGATATTCTCTCATTTCCCCCTGGAATTATCTATTTATTAGATGAATATGAAAATTCTTTAGGTCCTGGCGCCATTGATTTCCTACCTAATCTCTTAGCATCTAAGGAGATAGATTTGCAGATAATATTCACAAGTCACCATCCGTATATAATTAGTCATATTCCTGTTGATAATTGGTATGTTGCCCATCGCAACGCTTCAAAAGTTCAATTTGAGTATGGGGAAAAATTAGTTGACAGATATAAGGTTTCAAGTCAAGAAAAATATATACAATTATTAAATGATCCTTATTATAGCGAGGGAATAGAGTGAACATTTATGTTGTTGTTGAGGGAGAACGTTCCGCCAGGAAAATCTATAAAACCTGGATCCCAATAGTAAACCCATTATTACAATCCATTGATTACTTAAATCAACTTAGTCAAAATAATTTTTTCATCTTAGCTGGATTTGGACAGTCTCAATTTCTGACTAGTCAAATCGAGAATGCCATTAATGATGTTAATAACCTCCCCTTTGACAGATTAGTCTTGGCTATAGATTCTGAAAATCAGAGTTTTCAAGAAAAGTTTGATGAATTAACAGAACGTGTCAGAGGACTTGGGTGTAAAATTCAAGTTAATTATATAATCCAACATTTTTGTTTCGAAACTTGGCTCTTGGGTAATAAACAAACATTTAGAAGAAAGACTGAAGATAATGAACTTCAGACATTCAGAGCCATATTTGATGTTCGTAATAACGATCCTGAATTATTACCTAAGAATGAAGAGAGGGGGTGGAATAGATCACAATTTGCGCTACAATACTTAAAAGCTGGCCTAAGAGATGTACATCCATCAAATAGAAGTCCTTACACAAAAAGTCACCCAGGTGTCGTTGCAACGGAAGGATACTTCAACCAAGTTAAAAATCGTCATTTGGATGAGCGCCATATAATGAGTTTCCAAGGCTTTCTTGAAGCATTTATTTAAATATTGATTTATCCTTCGGAACTAGAAACAATATATTAAACAAAAAACCGAAGAAGTCTTCTCCTACGATTTGTAATTTCCTAGTTCAGGAGCTGATACAGACGCACCGGGCGGTAAGGGCTTAAACTTCCCAATTCTTTCCAAAGAAAACAACGGGGAGGAATAATTTTTAACCCACGACTTCAGTCGTGGGAAACAAACGTAGAACGAATTCCCACAGAAACCGATTCATCGGTTTTCTACATTTAATCCATACTTCTCGGCAAATCTATTGTATTCGTCTGCAAAGCTCATCTTCTTGTGGTGCTCCTTCTGATTTGCTATATACTTTCGCATTTCATTGATCATCGACTCACTTACAGAAAAAGCCCCATAGCCGGTTTGCCATGCAAATTTAGCTTTCAAAAATTTACTTTGATTTATCCAATGGGAAGAATTTCCTTTTATATTCTTTACAATTTCAGCAAGCGAATAATTTTGATTTTGTAAAAATGAAATGTGAATGTGGTCTGCAGTTCCGTTAATTATATCAACATTACAGTCAAAATCTTTTTCAAGTAGATTTCTGATATGACTGTATAGCTGCTTTTCAAAGGACTGATTTATAAGTGGAAATCTTTCCTTAGTCCCGAAAATAAGATGTATCCAGATTTTGGTTAGTGAGTGTGGCATATTATTATGTAAAACGGTTGTCCATAGGACTCCTGTGGAGAAACCGTTGAAATATAATTTGAATTTTTTTATACCCACGGATAAATCCGTGGGTTACAATTTGTACGTTAAAATAAAGTCCATCCCGGTTTAACAGGAACATCTATCACGATATCAATTTAACTGTTGCAATGACAATAAGAATACTAATCACGCCAAGCACTGTAAAGTAACCAACGGCTTTAAGATTTAGTTTTAAAATAGCAGAGCTTCTCCAAACGATAATGAATAAAATTAACAGCACAATTGCAGCAAAGGTATAAGCGCCTATATTTAACATTGCCGATATGTAAGCTTCGTCCTGCTTGTTAAATCCTCCCAATATAATAGAAAAGAAACGTGCAAATCCGGCAAAGAAAACAACCGGGTAAACATAAATTGATTTTGTTTTTTCTATAACTATCAAAAAAATAATTGCCTGAAGAATTGTAAAAGCCGGACCACCCATACGAACTAATAAGTTGTCAGAGTTGTGAATGTAACTTCCGCTAAGAGGCGTAACATTATTTAAACTATAGAGCATTTTATTTCCTAACAATTCTCCAACAATCCAATGCCCAAACTCGTGAAAAAGATATGTTAGAAATGCGACTGGAATCATTATCAAAACAACTTTCCAGTTTATTCTGCTTTCAGTTAAATCATTCTTTATTTTGTCGGTAAGAAACATATTCTATATAAAATGTGTCTAGCGAAAGTTAAAAAACATTCTTTCTTCACAAACTTCATCATTCTTTCCAAAGAAAACAACGGTTTAAAATAAAAAACCACAAAATTTATTTCCTGCGGTTTACTAACAGCGACAAAGTCACTTTTCTCCCAAGGGGATGCCTTTGGAAGACAAGCTCAATGTAACAGTAGGCGCTTCTGATATAATGATAAGGTCATTTTATCATCAGCCTCTTCTTGAATTCGCTAACAATATTTTGTTTAATTTTGAATTATGAAAGCAAAACTCTACATCGTCGCAACGCCCATCGGCAATTACGAAGACATCACTCTCCGTGCATTGCGAATATTAAAAGAATGTGACTTTATTATCTGTGAAGAATTCAAAGATGCACGAAGATTGCTTGCTCATTTTAAAATTGAGAAGGAATTGTTTTCTTTAAATGAACACAATGAAAATGAAGTTGCTGATGAACTTCTACTAAAACTTGCGGAAGGAAAAACAGCAGCACTTATTTCAGATTGCGGACTCCGCTTTTTTCTGATCCCGGGCATCTGCTTGTTGATCTTGCAATCCAAAATAAAATTGATGTTGTTCCCGTGCCGGGGGCAAGTTCGTTGCTAACAGCTTTAGTCGGCAGCGGATTAGATTTTGAAAAGTTTTATTTCTACGGCTGGCTTTCCCCTAAAAAAGATATTCGCAGAAAACAACTCTTAGATTTGAAAAGAAGAAAAGAGACAATTGTTTTGATGGATACTCCATACAGATTAAAATCCCTTCTTGAAGATATTGTAAAACTTCTTGGCTCAAACATTCCTTGTGTGCTTGCGTTCGAGTTGACAAAAGCAGGAGAAAAATTTTATCGCGGTAATGCACAAAATATTTTTAGTCACGTGATAAAGGAAAACCTGAAGGGGGAGTTTGTGTTGATTATTAAAAACCAATAGAACGCAAATTGCTCAGATTAAGCGGATATACTCTGATTGCAAAAATCTGCGTTAATCTGCTCAATCAGCGTAATCTGAGTTCTATTTTTTTGCTTATTACTTCACAAGCAAAGCAACATTTTCAATGTGAAAGGTGTGGGGGAACATATCAACAGGTCTTATCTTTACAAGGTCATAGCCGAGGTCAACAAACTTTCGAATGTCGCGCACTTGTGTAGTCGGGTTGCAGCTTACATAAATAATTTTGCGGGGATTCATTTCCATCACATCGTAGATAGTGTTTTTATGAAGACCGCTTCTGGGAGGATCAAGAATTACCACATCAGGTTTTGGTAATCTTTTTCTTTTTTAACGCCGGGGCTATAGATTCCAGAAGATTTGCATTAATAAATTTCGTGTTGAAAACATTATTTGCAAGTGTATTTTCTTTTGCATCAAATATTGAAGTTTCAACACTTTCAAACCCAAAAACTTCTTTAACAAATTTTGAAATAAAAATTGCAATGCTTCCTGTTCCGCAGAATAAATCATAAACAATTTCATTGCCGGTAAACTCAGCGAAATCCACAACTGTTTGATAAAGTTTTTCAGCCTGCAAAGTATTTGTCTGAAAAAAAGAATTAGCACTTATCCTAAAATTGTACTTACCGATTGAATCGGTAATAAAACCACTTCCGTGATAAATCCGTTCATAATCTCCAACAGCGATAGAGGCTTTTTTAAGTGAGACATTATTTACAATGGTAGTTATCTCAGGAAATTGTTTTAACAAAGCTGCGGAGTATTCTTTCATTACTAATTCATTATCAGTGCCTGTAACAAGGTTGACCATAATGTCATCGGTATGATGCGAAGTTTTAATAACAAGATTACGCAAATAGCCGGTGTGAGTTTTGGTTGTGTAAACAGGAACGCCGCTGTCTTTAAATAAATCCCGTGTAAAGTTTACAATTTTGAGGCTTAATTCTGATTGCAAAAACATTCATCAATATCAAGCAGCCGATCGAAAAACCCCGGCAGGTGCAAGCCAAGTGCAAAGTTTGTAGTATCTCCTCCATTTGCCTTAAACTCGGCTTCAGGCAGCCATTTACGTTCCGCAAATGAAAACTCCATTTTATTTCTGTAGTAAAAAATTTTATCTGAGGAAAGAATAGTTTCGCAAATATAATCAGTCAGCCCCCCTATCTTTTCAAATATTTCCTTAACCTGCTGCTGTTTAAAATCAACCTGAGTCTGGTAGTTCAAGTCCTGCTGTTTACAGCCGCCGCAGTTACCAAAGTATTTACATTTCGGTTCAACTCTGAATTCGGAGGGCTTTATAATGTTAACTCGCTTTGCTTCGGAGTAGTTATTCTTAATTTTAGTTAAACGAGCAGAGACCTTGTCGCCGGGATAAGAACCGTCAACGAACACAACATAATTTGGTTGTTCACTCTCTGCTGATTTATCAGGAATAATGGAATTACGATTGACCCTTGCAATCCCCTTCCCTTCAAAAGCATATTTATCAATATCAACTTCTATCATATCCCCTATTTTAGTATTCATCATTGAACCTTTCTCAGAACGAGTGAAACAAATCCCATAAATTTATCCCCACCCAAATCCAAATAGACATTAGATTCGTGACTGATTTTTTTCAACAATTTTTTGTAATATTTGTTTTCATCTTCTGCCAATTGCCCAAGAGCTGTTTCGAGCATTCTTTTACTCTCTTTATAAAACTTAGTCAAGGTGAAAGATAAATCTGAAAACGCCATGACTTCAAATTTTCTATCTGTGTAATAATTTTGAATTTCACTTTTAAATAATGGAGAGATGGAAGATCGCTCCCATGCTTCATTCACGAATGCCGGAACATCTTCGGAAAGATTGACTAACTCACCGATTGAGATTATTGCTCTTTCAACAGAAATTCTTTTTAACTCTTTAATTATTTTATTTCTTCGTTTGTTTGAAACGGATGCTTGCGCAAATACAAGATCAAACTTTGGCTGAATAAAATCCAAATTATCAAATTCCATTAATCGGGTTTGTATTTGTTTAAAATCAGTCAATGCAATTCTTGCACGAAGAAGTGAGTCATTATCTTCTACAACGTGGTAAACCTCTGCAGCACCAAGCTGGTGAAATATTTTTGCAAATTCTTCACAGCCGGAACCAACGACGAGGATTTTTTTATTTCGTGGTTCAAAATAATTAAGAAGGTGATTCAGTTGTTTATCAGCGCCGGGGATGAAATATTTATTGCCGTTCAAAACATAACTCTTAAATTTTCTTTACTAAATTATAAAAATATTTTGAATTGAACTTACGCATTCGGCACATATATTTTGCTCGTTGCCTTTAAGCTCATCTTAGACTATTTTTGAAACAACAATAACAAGAGGCACTGATGAAAAAAATCTTTTTGGCAATTTTGCTTTATTCAATTACTATCGTTCCACAGAATAAACACGCTATCACCGTTGATGATCTTTGGGCAATGAAACGTGTCACCTCGTTTGATGTTTCGCCCGATGGAAATTTAATTGCATTTTCAGTATCCACTTACTCCTTCGGTGCAAACAGAGGAAATTCAGATATCTACTTAATCAACAGCGACGGAAGTAATTTAAGAGCCTTTAAAAACTCTGATAAGAATGAACTTGAACCAAAATTTTCTCCTGATGGATTATCGCTTTCTTTCACTCGTGATAGTCAAATTATTGTAGCTGATCTAAGCGGCAGTAATGAAAAACAGGTGACTGATGTTTATTCCGGCGCTTCCGATTTTGAGTGGTCTGCCGATGGTAAAAAGATTTTGTTTATTTCTTCTGTTTATCCCGATTGCCTGACGCAAGATTGCATCAAACAAAAGGATGAGGCAAAAGAAGAAAGCAAAGTGAAAGCTGAAATATTTTCATCCCTTATGTTTCGGCATTGGGATAGTTGGCGCGGCGAGAAACGAAGTCACTTATTTATGCTGGATGTTGAATCAGGAAATTTTTTCTGACTTGAGCGAAGGCAGTAAAGAAGATGTTCCGCCGCTTGCACTTGGTTCGGCAAATGATTTTAATTTCTCTCCCGATGGAAGTGAAATTGCATTTACAATGAATCCGACATTCACGTCTGCCGTTAGCACTAACAATGAAATTTATCTTTTAAGTATGACCTCACTCAAAACACCAAAACTAATTTCAACAAGTGCAGGGAATGATTGTCAACCTGTTTATTCTCCCGATGGGAAATATCTTGCGTGGACTTCAATGGAGCGCGCAGGTTTTGAAGCAGACAAGAGAAATTTAATTTTATTTGATCGAACTTCGGGTGATAAAAAAATATTGACACAAAACATTGATCGTTCAGTTGAAGAATTTATTTGGTCGCCCGATTCAAAATTTATTTACTTCACTTCACAAAATGGAATTTACAGTTCTATCTATAAACTAAATATTGAATCGGAAACAACTGAGCTTTTTTACGAAGAAAATTATAATACGAATATCAAACTTTCTACAGATGGTAAAAATCTTTTCTTCTTAAAACAACGAAGTGATTTACCTTCCGAAATATTTTCAATCAGTACTGACGGGAAAAACACACTTCGTCAAATTACTTTTACAAATAAGGAATCACTTTCTCAGCTTGAAATGAATTCGATAGAAACTTTTTGGTCAGATGGTGCCGAAGGACAAAAAGTTCAATCTATTTTGGTTAAACCTCCGTTTTTCGATCCAAACAAAAAATATCCAATGTTGTTTTTAATTCATGGCGGACCGCAGGGAGCGTGGGAAGATAATTTTCATTACCGATGGAATCTGCAAATGTTTGCCGGCGCCGGTTATGTTGTTATTGCAACCAACCCGCGCGGCTCTACAGGCTATGGACAAAGATTTACTGATGAGATCTCCGGTGATTGGGGGGGGAAGGTTTATACTGATTTGTTAAATGCTTATGATTTTGCAGTAAACAATTTCTCCTTTATTGATAAGAAAAATACTTTTGCCGCAGGCGCATCTTACGGCGGATATATGATAAATTGGATTGCCGGACACACTGACAGGTTTAATGCGCTCGTAAGTCACGATGGTGTTTTCAATCTTGAAAGCATGTGGGGAACAACCGAAGAGCTCTGGTTTCCTGAATGGGAAAACGGGGGTACTCCATGGCAGAATAGAGAGCTTTATAAAAAATGGTCTCCGCATAATTTCATCCAAAATTGTAAAACACCAATGTTAATTGTGCAGGGAGGATATGATTTCAGAGTGCCGGAAGAACAGGCTTTCCAATTATTCAGTTCATTACAGAGGCTTGGGGTTGAAAGTAAACTTTTGTATTTCCCTGATGAAACTCATTTTGTTTCGAAGCCGCAGAATGCAAAATTATGGTGGACAACAATTTTCGATTGGTTAAATCAACATAAAAAATAGGAGCAATTATGAAAGAAAAGGAATTTGATGAGCTAACAAAAGAAGATGAAATCTTTGAGGATTACAACGATCTTGGCGCATTAAACTTTGGCGGCAAAAGTGAAAAAGATGTTGAGAAGGATCAACGTTTTGTAGAAGAAAACCTCTGGAATAAAATTGAAAGAACGGGTAAAAAAATTTCTTTTGCAAAAGATGTTATTGCATTGTTCAATTATATGCGCGACCCTCTTGTTAGCTGGCATCGCAAGTCAATAGTTGTTGCAGCATTAATTTATTTTATTTCACCGATTGATGCTATTCCTGATATTGCCCCGCTGATTGGTTACCTTGATGATCTTGGAGTAATTACAGCATTGCTAAAATTTCTTGGCAGCGAATTAATCCCATATTACGAAGCTAAGTACCGGAGTTGATTTCCTTAGTGAAACTTTGTGTCTTCGAGACTTTGTAACATACTTTATCATACTCCAATGTCGTTTAGACACAATAACTCAATGCAATACTAAGAGAAGAATTTTAATTTATGAACTATAAACTAATAAGCAGTGAAATTGTAATGAGAGGAAAAGTATTCGATTTGCAGGTTGATCAAATTGAGTACGAGAGCGGAAACAAAAGTATTCGCGAAGTTGCAATACATCCCGGCGGCGCTGTTATTGTTGCAATAAAAGATGATGGTAAAATCATTTTGGTGAAACAATTCCGTTATCCTTTTCAAAAATTTTTAATTGAACTTCCGGCAGGCAAATTAAATAAAGATGAAGACCCTCTCCTTTGTGCGCAAAGAGAGCTTGAAGAGGAAACAGGATTTACCTGCGGGAAAATAAATAAACTTGGAAGTATTTTTACAACTCCGGGTTTTTGCACGGAAGTTCTTCATATCTATCTTGCAGAACGATTAAAGGCGGGTGATCATAAAAGGGAAGAGGGCGAGTTAAGCATGCAGATACTTGAATTGTCCTTGGAAGAAATCGAAGACAAAATTAAAGCAGGTGAGATAGCTGATGCAAAAACTATCTGCGGTATTTATTATTATAAAAATAGTTTGAACCAAAATAACTTATGCTGAAAACATTTGAAGTAAAAGATTACGCTTTAATCGAACACATCAAAGTTGAGTTCAACACCGGACTGAACATAATCACTGGGGAAACAGGGGCGGGTAAATCTATTCTCGTTGATGCAATGAGCTTGCTGCTTGGAGAGAGAGCCTCCACCGAAGTTGTAAGGAAAGGCACTAACAAATCTGTGGTTGAGGGAATCTTTGAAGTAACTTTAAATAAAAAAGTAAAAGCAATTCTTGAGGAAAACGAAATTGATTTTCTTCCCGAATTAATCTTGAGAAGAGAAATATCGGTGAAAGGTTCGAACCGCTGTTTTATAAACGACACTCCTGTATCATTAAATCTCATTAAAGAAGTTGGCAATTTGCTTGTTGATATTCACGGGCAGCACGAACATCAATCATTGCTGCGTAAAGAAACGCACATACGTTTTTTAGATGATTTCACTTCTGCTCAATCATTGTTAGAAGATTACCGTAAAATATTTACTTCACTTACAGATTCGATTAATGAGTTAAATCATTTGAAAGAAAAAGAATCACTATTAAAAGAAAAAAAGGAATTATATGAATTCCAGATTAAAGAAATTGATGCTGTCTCTCCGTTAGAAAATGAGGACGAGCAAATTATTTCAGAATTAAAAATTTTAGAAAACTCTGAAAAACTAATGCAATTAACTGCGGATGTTTACTCTGAGATTTATGAAAAAGACAATTCCATCTATGACTCGCTTATAGCTGTTAAAAAAAATCTAAATGAACTTCTTTCAATTGATAATAATTTTGCCGACATACTTAAGGAACTGGAATCAGCATTGGCAATTTTGGATAATGCTTCTTCATTTGTTCGAGACTATAATTCCAGGATTGAAGCCGATCCCGAAAAGCTTGAATCACTGAGGCAACGACTCGGCTCAATAATTTTACTCAAGAAAAATATGGCGGTTCAATTACAAAAGTACTTGAGCATAGAAAAAAATTGGCGAGGAATTTGAACTTGCTCAAAACTTCAGCTCAAAAATTTCCGAGTATCAAAAAGGAATTGATTTGCTCAGAAATCAATGCGGAATAGCTGCCGATAAACTTTCACTAAAAAGGAAAGAGGCTTCAAAAAAAATTAAGAAAGAGGTTGAAAACGTACTTCAGGAGTTGGGAATAGCAAACGCTGTGTTTGAAATTAACATTCAAAATGAAAAACCCGTAAGTGACAATGAAAGCTATCTAATATTCAAAGGAGAAAAAATCAGATGCAGCTACAATGGATTTGATGAAGTCGAATTTTTCATTTCCACAAATCAGGGTGAAGATGTTAAACCGCTTGCAAAGGTAGCCAGTGGCGGGGAAGTATCACGTATAATGCTTTCGCTCAAGTCTGCCCTTGCAAAAAATGATAAACTACCTCTCCTTATTTTTGATGAAATTGATACGGGCATCAGCGGAAGAATTGCACAGAAAGTCGGGCACGCATTAAAGTCACTGTCAACTTACCATCAAATAATTTCGATTACACATCTGCCGCAAATAGCAGGTTTAGCAGACAATCACTTTGCAGTCAGAAAAACCCAAAATTCTACAAGAACAACTAGTGAAATCATAAAACTAAATTTTAACGAAAGAGTAAATGAGGTTGCCAAACTTATCAGCGGAGAGATTGTAACTGAGGCTGCACTTCTAAGTGCACAAGAATTGATGGGTATTAAATGATATTCGGGTGAAAATATTTTAGTAGATTCTTTTAAAAAAAATCAATATCTATACAATAGAAAATTTAATTCTTTTGCGAACAACCAACTTACAATACTTAAGGAGGTATTTTTATGAAGAAGTTTTTCTTCTCTCTTATAATTGCTTTATTCCTTTTCGTTAGTTCCTACGCACAGGTGGAAGATAGGTTCGGATATCTTGACGACACTCAGATTTCTGATTATGTTAAACCACTGGTTACTACTCTCGGAACTGCATTCAATTCGGCGTCCTATCATTCAGCAAGCATTCCGAAACTTTGGGGTTTTGGAATTAGCTTTAACGCAATGATAATTTTAGTTCCTGATGATCAACTAACATATACGCCAAAACTTCCCGATAACTATATTGGAGGCGGAGAGACCGCTACAATATGGGAAATAAGGGCGGGGCGTTCGCCGGTCCCGATGGCTTTGTGGTTTTTCCTGCTGGAATAAATAAAAGCTCTATCCCGATTGGTTATCCTCAAATCTCATTCAGTACCATGGGTACAGAACTACTCGTTCGGTACCTGCCTAAGATTGACCTTGGCGAAACCGATATTGGTTTTTGGGGTTTGGGAATTTCACACAGTATTAGTCAGTATATTCCTTTAGTGCCGGTTGATTTTGCTGTGCAGATATTATACAACAGTTTTTCTATGAAAGACCTTGTTGATGCGAGCAACATTGCATTCAATGTTCACGCGAGCAAATCATTTGGTTTATTTACCGGTTATGCCGGCTTACAGTATGAATCAAGCAGTATGGATCTATCATACACTTACAACGATCCGAATGGAACAGGCCCTGATCAGGATTTTACTGTTAGCATTGATGGCGATAACAGTTTTCGCTTTACACTTGGCGGTACACTTAAACTTGCTGTTGTTTCTTTAAACATTGACTACAGCCTCGGGTCACAGTCCGTTGCTACAGGCGGATTATCATTTGAATTTTAATAATGGAGAAAAAACATGAAAAGACTAATTAAGATTTCACTAACTGCATTTGCTTCTGTACTATTATTTTTTAGCAGCGGCTGTGATGACTTTAACAGCCTTCCGCTCAACATACCGATCACTGTTAATTTTTCTATGGATGGTGGAGCGCTATCCTCAACAAGAAATTTCTGTTTAGATGAGTATGCTTCATATACAGATTTCCAGGACAATATTGAGAACATACAATTGCTTCGGGTAATTTACCGAACATTTACAGTTACTCCTACTGATCTTAAGGGGGATATCCGAATTGTTGTTACACAGGATGATGGAACTGGAACTGTTTTAGTTAATCAGGTAATTTCCGGGGTCACACCTGCCGACTATATCTCACCTAATCAACCATTAGAGTTTATTTTGACTCAGGAAGAGTTGCAGGCATTCAATGCTTATCTATCGCAGTTAAATAATTTATGTTTTTCTGCAACGATTAGTGTAGAAAATATTTCTGCTGGTGATCCTCCTTATCAGTTATCCGGTGCAGTTGATATTTTGTTCGAAGCAGAAACGAGCTTCTGAACAGTCATAAAAACCCCCAAATCCTTGCAGTCATACTCAGGCTGCAGGGATTTTTTATTTCATAAAACAAATGAAAAAAAACTCCGCCCTGTATGTTCACATTCCTTTTTGCGATCATAAATGTATCTATTGTGATTTTTATTCTATTATAACTAAAGACAATTTCAACGCATTTTTAGATTCACTGAAGAAAGAGATATTATTCTATTCAGCGAAATATTCAGCAGGAAGAAAATTTAGTTCAATATTTTTTGGCGGTGGGACTCCCTCCTTAATGAGTGCAGAATATATTGGTGAAATAATCAATTCATTAAAAGAAAATTTTGATGTTAATGATGATGTTGAGATAACTCTCGAGACAAATCCCGGTACGGTTGATAAAAATAAATTTAAAGATTTTTACAAAGAAGGAATAAATCGAATAAGCATTGGCATACAGTCCTTCGATGAACAAGAATTAAAATTTCTCACACGGATACACAGTAAAGAAAAAGCTATCACAACAGTCCATCAGGCTGCTGAAGCCGGTTTTGAAAATATCAGCATTGATTTTATATTTAATCTGCCAGGACAAACAAAAGAAAAATGGATTAATAATTTAAACCAGGCTTTGGTTCAGCCGGTAAAACATATATCAGCATACAGCTTGATTTTAGAGCGTGGGACTATTCTAAAGAAAATGGTGCTCGATGGAAAAGTGAAAATGCAGGATGAAGATTATGATGCTGATCTTTATGAAATAACAATTGATACTCTTACAGAAAGTGGTTTTCATCAATATGAAGTTTCTAATTTTAGCAAACCGGGTTTTGAGTGTGTTCATAATAATGCTTATTGGCAGTACAGAGATTATATAAGTTTTGGCACTGCCGCACATTCTTTTGTGAAAGGAGAAAGGTGGTGGAATTATTCAAGCTTAAAAAAATATATTGCCGAAATTGCATTAAACGGACACGCAAAGGCAGGTGGAGAAATTCTTTCTGCAAATGATTCATTAAATGAATATGTGATGCTTGCGTTAAGAAGCAGCGGGCTTGATACTCAAGAATTTAGATCATTGTTTGGTGAAAGCTGGTTGAAATCTAAAATGAATTATTTCAAAGAGCTTGAAAAATATTCTTTTGTAACAATTGTGAATGAAAACATTTCATTGACGAAGAAGGGATATTTGATTTGCGATGAGATTATAAAAAAATTTTAATGCACAGAATAAAAAAGGCGACTCTTTCAAATCGCCTTAATTATAAATTATAAATTGTACACTATAAATTAAACCAATCCCTGGTCAAGCATTGCGTCCGCAACCTTAAGGAAGCCGGCAATGTTTGCACCGTTAACATAGTTGCCTGGAGTGCCGAATCTTGCAGCCGTTTCAACACAAGTGCTGTGGATTCTGATCATAATTTCATGAAGTCGTCTATCAACTTCTTCTCTTGACCAAGGAAGCCGCATACTGTTTTGTGACATTTCTAATCCTGAAGTTGCAACTCCACCGGCATTTGAAGCTTTACCGGGTGAGAATAATACTCCTGCATCAGTAAAAATTTTATAACCATCAATTGTGGTTGCATGTTTGCTCCTTCGCAAACGCACATACAGCCGTTTTTTACGAGTTCCTTTGCATCCTCAGCATGAATTTCATTTTGAGTTGCACAAGGAAGAGCGACATCAACTTTTAATCCCCAGGGTTTTTTGCCGGCAAAAAATTCAGCTTTAAATTCTTTTGCATAATCTTCAACTGCATCTTTATTACTTGCACGAAGCTTAAGCATATAATCAATCTTTTCGCCTTTGATACCATCTTTATCATAAATAAACCCGTCGGGACCGGAAAGAGTGACAACTTTAGCTTTTTGTACTGCCCCCCATGCAACGTTACCAAAACCGGAAACAGCAACATTCTTTCCATCGAAAGTTGTATTTTTTGTTTTCAACATTTCCTGCGCAAAATACACAACACCAAAACCCGTGGCTTCCGGACGAACTAATGATCCACCCCAGTTTAATCCTTTACCGGTAAGCACTCCGCTGAATTCATTTTTCAGACGTTTGTATTGCCCGAATAAATATCCAATCTCTCTTCCGCCAACTCCAATATCGCCGGCAGGAACATCAGTATCCGGACCAATATGTTTAAACAGTTCAGTCATGAAACTTTGACAGAAGCGCATTACTTCATTGTCACTTTTTCCCTTAGGATCAAAATCAGATCCGCCTTTACCACCACCCATCGGAAGAGTAGTTAAACTGTTTTTAAATACTTGTTCGAATGCTAAAAATTTTAGAATGCTTAATGTAACCGAGGGGTGAAATCTTAATCCGCCTTTGTATGGACCGATAGCACTGTTCATTCCAATTCTGTACCCACGGTTGATGTGAATTTCTCCCTGGTCATCCATCCACGGAACTCTGAACATTATTACTCTTTCAGGCTCGGTCATTCTTTCGAGAATTTTGTGAGCACGATATTCGGGGTGACGCTGTAAAACTAATTCAAGTGAACCAAGAACTTCTTCAACTGCTTGATGGAATTCAGGTTCGTTTGGATTTTTGGCTTTCACAGTAGCCATTATTTGATTTGTGTATTCTGACATAAAGACCTCTGTATGTTTTTACTTTCTCCCTTTAAAAGGGGATTATTCTGAAATTGTTTGAATGGCAAAAAGTTAATTACTTCTCTCCTGCTCTAATTTAAACCATTCAACTAATAAAAATTATCTTAAGCAAAATTAAAGATTAGTGATCGAAAAAGCCTAATAAATTAAGACGCTAATTTCATTTTTATTTCTTTATATTATTTTTAACCTGAATTGGATTGGTAACTATGCATTTATTTTAATAGTTTTGAATTGAAAAACAACACATCAAATTTAGAAAGGTGAAATAATGTCTAATAATATTATAAATGAAAAAATTCATCAGGCAGTGGGAATATTAAAAGAAAAAAATATTGATATGTGGATTACTTTTGTAAGAGAGTCTTCGATTATTACCGACCCAATGATTGACATGATAGTAGGTGGAAACGCAACATGGCAATCTGCTTTTATAATTAATAAAGACGGCGAAACAACTGCTATTGTTGGTTCAATTGAGGAGGATAATTTTAGACGACCCGGCATTTATCAAAATGTTATTACTTATATTAAATCTATTCGAGAACCACTTGTTGAATATATCAAATCAAAAAATCCTAATTCGATTGCAATAAATTATTCTAAAAACTCTGTGCTTGCAGACGGATTGACTTTCGGCATGTATAATATTCTGCTTGAACATTTAAAAGGAACCGGCTTTGAAAATAAATTAGTGAGTTCCGAAGAAATCATCTCCACTCTTAGAGGTAGGAAATCTCAGGCTGAACTTTCAATTATGACCGAAGCAGTTGTTGAAACATTAAAAATATTTGATTCCGTTGGCAAGTTCATCAAACCCGGCAAATCTGAAATTGAAATTGCAGAATTCATGAAAAACATTTGTGTTGAAAAAGACTTCGGATTGGCATGGGACGAAATTGATTGTCCTGCCGTATTTACAGGTCCCGAAGCGGGGGGTGCGCATTCGGGTCCAACTGAAAACAAAGTGCAAAAAGGTCATCTCGTAAATATTGACTTTGGAATAAAGTACAAAGGCTACTGTTCGGATCTTCAAAGAACCTGGTACGTGCTTCGCGATGGGGAAGATAAGGCTCCGGCTGAAGTTCAAAAAGGATTTGAAGTTATTCGAGATGCAATTCAGATGGTTGCTGATAAAATTAAACCTGGAGCAACAGGCTGCTCAATGGATGACATTGCACGTAATTATATTGTTTTGCAAGGTTATGAAGAATATCCTCATGGTCTTGGGCATCAGGTGGGGAGAATTGTTCACGATGGCGGCACAGGCTTGTTTCCGCGCTGGGAACGTTACGGCGATACGCCATTTATGAAAGTTGAAGCTGGTCAAGTTTTTACAATTGAACCAAGATTGACTGTAGAAGGTTATGGAACCTCGACTCTCGAAGAAGAAGTTTATATTACCGAAAATGGATGCAAATTTATTTCCTCTCCACAGAAAGAACTTTATCTAATAAAATAAAATTGTTTGGAAAGAAAGTGATAACTTTTAATAAGTATGAGTAACTAGATCGATGCAAAAAAGCATCATTAAAATTTTAAATGATTATTTCAGTTACGAAGCATTCCGGGGCGAGCAGGAAAATATCATTAAAAGAATTACCGAAGAAAAAAATCATGCGTTTGTGCTAATGCCAACCGGCAGCGGTAAATCTTTGTGTTATCAAATTCCAGCACTCTATTTTGAAAATAGTACAATTGTGATTAGTCCGCTAATAGCACTAATGCAGGATCAAGTTGATGTTCTGCAGAAAAAAAATATTCCAGCAACATTTATAAACTCAACGTTATCAAAACAGGAGCGGGAAAAAAGGCTATCAGATTTTGTTGAGCATAAAATCAAAATGCTTTATGTAACTCCTGAAAGATTCCGCAAACCTGAATTTGTCGAGCAAATAAAAAAAGTTAAAATTGATTTGCTGGCAGTTGATGAAGCACATTGCATATCAGAATGGGGACATGATTTCCGTCCCGATTATTCCCGCATTGGGGAGTTCAGAGAATTTATGGGTAACCCGCTTACAATAGCCTTAACAGCTACTGCAACTCACGATGTTCAACAGGATATTATCAAAAAACTTCATCTTAACAAAGAAGAAATAAAAATATTTCATCAAGGAATTGAGCGCCCCAACCTTAGGCTGGAAACAGTAGATGTTTTCGATGATAAAGAAAAGCTTCGTGAAATATTTTCAGTTCTGGAAAAATTTTCCGATACAGGAATTATTTATTTTGCTTTGATTAAAACGTTAGAACGATTTTCTGAAATTATCAGTGATAAAGGTTTTAAACACGGTGTTTATCACGGTAAACTTGAAGACAATCAGCGAAGGAAAATGCAGAGGGATTTTTTAAACGGCAAACAAAAATTAATTCTTGCTACAAATGCATTCGGGATGGGGATTGATAAAGCTGATATTCGTTTTGTAATTCATGCAGAAGTTCCGTCGTCAATTGAATCATACTATCAGGAAATCGGTCGTGCGGGAAGAGATGGAATGGATTCGCTTTGTCTGCTGCTTTATAATCAGGAAGATCTTTATACTCAGATGCAGTTTATTCAGTGGGCAAATCCAAATGCTGATATTTATTTTGCTCTTTATGATTTATTGAAACGTGATCTTGATTTGGTGAACACAAATGGAATTGAATTTGTTCGTGAGCACATGATTTATAAAAACAAAACTGATTTTAGAATTGAAACAGCTTTTGCAATGTTAGATAGATACGGCGTTACCGAAGGTGATGTTGAAAAAAATAATCTTAAACTGGTTGGTGAGCTTCCGGATATTTTACAGGATGAAGATTATTTGAAAGAAAAACTTTTGAACGATAACAAAAAACTTCTCTCAGTTGTAAATTACTTTCGAAGTGAAAATTGCAGACGAACTTTTATCTCTGACTACTTTGGATTTCCCGGGGAAAAAGCATGCGGTAATTGTGATAACTGTACAGTAAATGGAATTAGCAAATAGGAACCTCAGAAAAATTATTAAGTCACATTACCCATTTTATTATTTGTACATAACCGCGCCATTCATGGTGGGGAGAATATAACAACGAGATCAGGACTTTAGCCCTTTAATCCATTTAATATTTTGTGTAAGGCGACTTATTAATATCAAAACTCAGGTTTTTTACCGTTGATGCTGACACGGTATTGTGCGTTTTCTCTAATATCTTTTTGAAATTCTTTTAGTATGACATCGTAACCGTAAGGTATTTGAAACTCAGCAAGGATCGCCTCAATTACAGGTTTCGGGTCATAATCAGTACCGCTGCAATAGTGCATAAAAAGCTGGCAGCCGATCCCAACCCGGGAATCAATTGTGTTTTGCTGTTCTTTGTCGAATTGATAAGTAGCATAATCTTCATCAACTATTTTTTCAATTTTCGATGGTTGGTTTATCATATCCCCGATAATCGTATGCAAACGAGCATCCCACTGTTTTAGAAAAAGAAAACTAAAGGGAATACCCTCCCCTAATCTGCGAAGCCACAGACTGATTTCTTTTTCAGCCTGCCATTCTCCATTTTTATAAATCGTTGTGAGTGATTCATCTTTATAAAAATTGAATTCAATACCGAACATTAAAAGTTGTATCCACTTTGCAGAGTGCTCTGCGACAGATATTATTTCGCCCCACATTGAATTACTTTTGATCTTGATTATCGCCGGTTGAATATCAAGCACTATCTTTTTACCGCCGGTGTCTTCAATTGCCTGAAAAAAGTTTTTATATTTTTTCATTAGACCTTCCAAATCCGGATGATTCTTAGGTATTAAATAGTTCGTTTTCTCCATAGCCAGACTCCCTTAAATGTCTTTAAAGATTAAATTAATTTTTGATGAGATTCACACCCAAAAATAAAAGATTCAACTTTGTCACACAATAAAAATAATTTTAGCAAAAATTTTGGAGCGGTGATTGAACCTAAAGTCATCCCTCCTGGTTTTAGTATATTTGCAATTATATTTTATAGAAATCATACAAGGAAATTTTATGCAGATAGGAATAGTAGGATTGCCTTTTTCCGGAAAGACGACTTTATTTCAAACTATAACCAAAACATTGATAGATCCAAACACACTTACAAAATCAGAAACTCATCAGGCAGTCATTAAAGTGCCGGACAAAAGATTGGATAAATTTGTTGAGATGTTTAACCCGAAGAAAAAGTGAATGCAACAATTGAAGTTGTTGATGTAATCGGTCTGCAGAAAGGTGACTCCGGATCAACACAGTTTACGGGAAATTTTTTATCTAAAGTAAAAACAAATGATGCGCTTGTCCAGGTGGTGAGGCTTTTTAGTAATGAAATAGTTCCCCATCCTGATGGTTCTGTAAATATGTTGAGAGATATTTCAACTTTTGAAACCGAGTTTATTCTATCGGATATGGCAATTGTTGAAAAGCGAATTGAGAGTATTAGAAAACAGATACTGAAAACGCAGGAGGAACTTCTTAAAAAAGAATTGCCTTTGCTTGAAAAATGTTACGAACATCTTCAAAATGAAAAAGCATTACGCGAAATGCAATTGACGAAAGAAGAGCATTTATTGTTAAAGACTTACCAGCTTCTTTCAATAAAACCGATGCTGATTGCACTTAACCTTGATGAAACTCAAGTTGCCGATTCTGATAAATATTTAAACGAATTACTTAAAACAAAAGTCGGTCTTAACACAAAGGTGCTTTCATTCTTTGGTAAAATAGAAATGGAAATGAGCGAACTTCCCGAGGAGGAGGCAAGAGTTTTTATGAATGAATATGGAATTAAGGAATCGGCGCTTGATAGTTTGATACGAGAGTCTTACGATCTGCTGGGGCTTCAGTCATTTTTTACTGTTGGTGAAGATGAATGCAGGGCGTGGACGATTAGAAAAGGTATGAATGCACAGGAAGCTGCCGGTGAAATTCATTCTGATTTTTTCAATAAGTTTATTCGTGCCGAGGTTGTTTATTACGAGGATTTTTTCAACTGCGGAAGTTTCGCAAAAGCAAAGGAACAGGGTTTATGGAGATTGGAAGGCAAAGAATATATTGTTAAGGATGGGGATATTATTTCAGTGAGACACAGTTAAAAAATTAAGCTTGCGTTTAATCATAGTAATCAATTTTACAGCCGCAGCCGTTCCACATATTTTCATAAATTTTTCTGCGGCTTTCTAATAATTCATTACCTCTCTCGATGTTCTCAATTTTTCTAATCAGAATATTTCCCTTGTTATCAGTCTCCTGAAAAATCAGCGTGCCGCTCAAATCTAAAATTCTGATAATGTCATTTATAATGGTATCAGCCTCCTGTATCAGCAAAGCAGATTTCAATAATACCTGAAGATCAGTTTCTGCTATTTGCAGGACTTTAGTTGGTTCGAGCATATTTAGAATTTTATTTAAGGGCATAATTATTTTTAAATAGTTACTTGTATGATGATGCAAATAAAAAAAAGAATCTCATTTGTTATAAAGAAGTTGAGGTTTGGCTGTTATCAATCAGGTGAATTCTTTTTTTAGTTCATCGAGTTTTTGATTGAAGGCGTGGAGTTTATCAAATGGGATATCTTTAGCCATATCGCGCAATTCGTACGGCACCTGGACTTTGAATAATTTTGCGAGGGGCGGGTTGGACTCTAGTAATTTTTCGTCATCGGGAATCCAATCTATTATATCGTTGGGTGTGCACTTGAGTGCGAGGCAAAGTTTTTCGAGTTGTTTACTTGTAAGGTTTATAAACTTACCGGAACATATTCTGTAAGCTGTTTGTCGGGGGAAGCCATTCTTCATTAAAAAACCAACGGGGTGGTTGATGATGCGAAGTTTAAGCATTTGCGGTATTGTGAATCTGAGCATAAGCGTCTCTATATTTTTACAGAAAATTTATAGCCAAAATTAAAAAGAGTGAGAACTAAAAGCAAGTTAATATAAACGGGCGGCAAAAATCTATAACCGGATAGAATTTTACTCTTTCTTAATGAGAAAATACTTTAACCAGATGATAATAATATTTTACTTGATAGCAATAATATTTTAAATGATAGCAAAATAATTTATCTTAATGGGAAAAAATTATATAATGATAGCATTTAACATTAAACGGATGAGAAAAAACTTTCAGTAAATGATAATTTATTATCAAATAATGGGATAATTATTTAACAAGATGGTGCTTTAATTTTATAGAAAATCCAAAAATGGAAGGTTTTCGAACTTTAATAACTGTATGCTATCAGTTTCCTGATGAAGTATAGCGGGTGATGGGTTCTCATCAAGATTATTAACTCACCTTATACACTGGTGGTTTCTTTGTGCATTAGAGTCTTGTGTGTTAAAAGAAAAGATGAGGAATTATGCCACGAAGTCACGAAGTATCACAAGAGGAATTTTATTTAAACTCAATCTATGAGTAAGGTGAGTTATTAATAAATGACCAAAGTGCATAGAATTCGATAGGTGATATGCTGAAACAAGTTGAGCGTGGCACAAACTCATCCCCCGCCCCCTTCTCTTAAAAAGAGAAGGGGAGATTTGGAGTAGATTTCCATTTGCGTGGGAATGATAATTAAAGCTGGTGGCAATGCAGATGAAGGAGTAATTAGTAAAAAGGCTGTCTTATTTGGACAGCCTTTCTTTTTTAAATTTACATTTAAGGTTTAACTCTCAAATTTATTTCTGCAAAAGCATCTTCTTCACTTCCTTTAGATTTTGTGAGCCATCAGAAGAAACTGCTTCGATGGATCGAAATGAATTTTATAAGCGTTATTGAAATTTAGAAATAAGCCAGGATACCAATTTTTATCATGAGGAGCATTTTTTTAGGACCACTAACATTAAATTCATCAGGGCTTAGTGTGTCATATCCATATTCTCTTTGCAAGGCTTGATGGACAGTTAAGTCAAAAGATAAATTCTCATTAAACTGATATCCTGCACCAAGTAAAATAAAAGTAATTAGTTTGACATCAGAAACATCAACCCAACCGGTACCGTATGCATGATTCATATTTAAGTGCAGATTGACTCCACCAGACAAAAAAATATTTTGAATAGATAATTTTTTTTCTACTAACGCTGCTAATTCAAAACCTGTAAATCCTTCGTCAGAATTAGTAAATAAAATTCCAGGCTTCAAATTTATTGAGAAACTTTCTGTAATTCCTTGATGCAATACAGCATAGATTGATGGAGTTTCGGACAATACAAATTTAGTTGAGTAGGTTTCTTTATCTCTAACTTTTTCATTCACAAGCCCGAACATTTCTAATTTTAGCCCAAAGCGAAATGATTGAGCCTCAAGGTTAATGTTGGTTAATAAAATAAAAGTACAAACGATTAAAAAAGACAACTGTTTCATGATAATCCTCTCCTCATTCTTGATAAAAAACTTCTCGAAGATCATTAAATTCCTATATCTCATATACATACCAACCATCTGATAAAGTTGGATCGCAATCACAAGGATCAGGATATGAGCATCTATATTCGTAAACATATTTTCTATCAAATCTTCTCAGCCAACCGCTTTTCCAAGCATAATAACTGAATTCATCAACATTACCAGCATTTCCATCAGACCCAATAAACAACCATAGAGAATTTATTCCTATATTATTGGCATGTCCGATTAGTTGGTCGAATTCAGAAATCCCATCTCTCTCTGAATGAATCCAATTTGATAAATTTCCGGAACCATAAAAATCTTTGAATTCACTCCATTCATTCCTTTGATCAAAATCAAGAAATCCATCGTCATAAAAATCACACATTATATAAGAATTACTTGTTGAATTAATTACACTTAGATATAAAGTTAAAATCCAACTTGTAGAATATGATCCTAAATAAAGTTTTTTCCCAGGACGATGAGATAAAATATAGTTTGAAATTTCTACAAGTTGATTGGTGGTAAAGGTTCCTCTCTCAAAGGGTTCGTCGATATAATACTGCGCATCAATCGAATTAATCAAGCTTTGATAATTAGAATAATTACTTATTTGTAAAAAAATATTCGAACTCGAATATCCAGCATTAATTGCAGTTGAATATGAGCTTGAATTACCAACTATTACTTGTGAAAAACCCCAAATAGTTCTGCACTCCGACCATAATGATTGTGAAACTGATCCTGGCCAGATACCCAATAATTTCCCAGCTTTTGGTTCATAATGATCAAACAACCACACGGTTACATCTTTAGTCCCGCAAAGTGGTTTATCAGAGTTGATAATTGAAGAATCTGAAGTTAACACAACCTTATTGGTCTGAATAAATTCTTCTTTTTCGACCACAGTATTTATTATTTGGTCAGTACAAGAATAAATTAAAACAAGCATAATAAAAAGGATTAGATTAATAAATTTCATTTTTAACTCCCTTATTAAATTGTAAAATATAAAATGTATTATTGAACAATTTGGAGCTACGTAAAACCGGTGGGGAAAAGTACAATGAATAATGAATAATTAAGAATGAATAATTTAGAATGAAGAATGAATTGAAATGACTGTATGTAAACTGCAGGCAGTTCATACAAACAGAAGTCTAATGTTAAAAAGAATAATTCAATTCCACTCCGCAATTGCAGAGAGAGAGAGCTAAATATCGTGCCAAGAAATCATTCATTTTCTTTTCCTCGAAGAAAACTTAAACAAAATCAAAGTGAATGTAAAGTTATTTTTTAGATGTGAATTGTTGAATTGTTGAATTGTTGAATTGTTGAATTGTTGAATTGTTTTTATCCCGAAATAACTTTTCTTTTTCTTTCACTTTCTCTGCACTCGTCCGAGCAGCAGTAATCATATTTTATTTTACATTCGTGACAGACAACTATAAGTTTATCGCATTCAACATTGTGGCAGTTGATATGATATGAAGCCGGCTTTCCGCAAAAATGGCATTTTGCAATGTATTTTAATTCTTCTTTGGTGTTTGGTTCAACTACTTTTCGTTCATCAAATACGAACATACTTCCCTCCCAATATGTATCGGGATATTGTTGAATGTAATTTAAAATTCCACCATTGATTTGATAGACATTTTTAAATCCTTGCTCACGTAAATATGCAGAGGCTTTTTCGCAGCGTATGCCACCGGTGCAGTAGGTGATAATTGTTTTGTCTTTAAACTGCTCCAATGATTCCACCACCTTAGGCCAATCTCTAAAATGTCTTACCTGGGGAGTGATTGCATTTTTAAATCTGCCAAGTTTACTTTCATAATCGTTCCGTGCATCAACGATGATGAAATCTTTTCCATCTTTATAAAAATTAAATAATTGTTCAGGTGTAAGTTTTGGTGCGGTGTTTTTTAGATCAACATTAAGTTTTGAATTCACAATTTCGTTTTTAACACGTACGTGCATTTTATCGAAGGCAATTATATCAGTAAAGGATTCTTTAAACCAAACATCATCAAAAATTTTATAGCTGGTTAGATGGTTTTTATATTTTCTTGTTAAAGCTTCATCTCCAAAGATCGAACCGTTAATTCCTTCTTTAGCAAGATAAACTTTTCCTCTAATTCCGTTTTGATTGCACCATTCTAAATGGTCTTTTGCAAAATTTTCCGGATCATCAATGTTTACATATTTATAAAATGATATTACTTTGTATTGTTCCAAATATTCTACCTAAAAATTAAATTATGAAGAGAATGAAATTGATACGGTAAAAATACTATTCTCCTTGCGCTTTCGAATAACCTAACTCGCCATCAAACAACTGAAGTTTTTCAACATGCATCCATTTGATTTTTCTTGCAGATAATTCACGGATAAGTTCAAAAATTTCTTCATCGCCAATATTCATTAACTCACCTTTTTCATCCCGCGCAATAAATCTGCAGCGATGATGATCAACTAACCAAATGTCCGGTAATGGACCGGGATATACTTTTGTACCGCGGTTAGAAATCATTTTTAGTTTAAGATTTCCAACTCTTTCCGGCAGGGTTGGAATTCCATTTGGATGTTCTACAAAAACATCAACTCCGTGGCAATCTTCAACAACTTTTTTATAAGTAGGAAGCAGCTCACTCATAATATGCAGAGGCTTTGGTTCTTTTAATTCATCAACCGGCATTGGATCGAGATGATCAATGATAGCTTTAGTAAATTCTTTTGTATTTAATTTGCCTCCGAGGTCGCGAGTTTTTAGCCCATCCTTTAATGTTTCAAGTAATGCGCGTTCAAGTCTGTCTTTTGTTTTATGAAGCCCGATATGCTGCAGCATCTGAAATGAAGAAAGAAGCAGTGCCATTGGGTTAGCAATTCCCTGCCCGGCAATATCCGGTGCAGAGCCGTGTACTGATTCGAAGATCGCAGATTTATCACCAATGTTTCCACCAGGCGCAACACCAAGTCCGCCAACTAATCCAGCACAAAGATCACTAACAATATCACCGTAAAGATTTGGCAATACCATCACATCAAACCGTTCAGGATTTGTAACAAGCTGCATGCAAGTATTATCAACTATCAAATCATTTGATTTAATTTCAGGATAATCTTTTGCAACTTCATAAAAACAATTTAGAAACATACCGTCTGTAAGTTTGTGGATGTTTGCTTTGTGGACTGCAGTAATTTTTTTTCTGCCGTAAAGTTTAGCCATCTCAAAAGCATACTTGGCAATTCTAATTGAACCCGGACGTGTAATTAATTTTAAGCTTTGTGCAACGCTTGCGGTTTGATTGTGTTCTATTCCGCTGTAAGTGTCTTCAATATTTTCACGAACTATAATCAAATCTACATTATCAAATCTTGTACGCACGCCTGGTAATGATTTGGTGGGGCGTACATTAGCATATAATTCTAACGAAGTTCTGATTGTAACATTTACGGATTTATGTCCTTTACCTATGGGTGTTGTTGTAGGACCTTTTAAAGCTACTCCATATTTTTTTATAGCTTTAAGAGTTTCATCAGGAATTCCGGAAGGATGTTTGTCAATCATATTTAAGCCGGCTTGATGTTCTAACCAGGTGATAGGAATTTTTGCGGCTTCAAAAATTTCTACAACTGCATCGGCAATTTCAGGACCAATGCCATCTCCTTTAATTAATACTACTTTAAACATTGCATATCCTCTTTTTAATTTCAATTTTTTAAATGTAAATATAAGAAAAGATAATTTTTAGTAAGTTTTGTATTTAGATGAGCAGACAATTCAATTAAACTTTTTGATATAAGTCCCAATATCAAATTTATTTTTAGCTCCGTTGCGATTCATATACCTGATCTTTCCGAACACTGCTCTTTCAAACCAGGGGCGGTCGTGCACACCACCTATTGACCAGGCTATTCCTGTATATCCATTCGGATCGCGTCCATCAAGTTCATATTTATCATTTAAGCAGATCGCAATCTTTAATGCTTCTTCGGGTGATTTACTCCACTCTAAAATTTTCTTTGCCCAATACATGCGCATATATCCGTGCATCTTTCCCGTCGTTATCATCTCACGCTGTGCGGCATTCCATAAATCTTCGTGTGTTTTTGCTTGTTCAAATTCGTCTAACCTATAAATATATTCTCTTTTATCTTTTCGATGTTCATTTAAGGAAGTCTTTGCCCAATTGTGAAATCCTTCAAACGAATCATACTTTGGATTAAAGTAACAAAAATTATCCGATAGCTCCCGCCGCACAATTAGTTCTTCGAGAAATGATTTTTCAGAATCTTTATTTCCGTTTAATCTTTGAGTTTCCAGTGCAATCCGCTGAGCCGATAAATGACCAAAATGAAGGTAGGGAGAAAGATTTGATTGTCCGTCTTTAGTTGGATCATTTCGTAACTCGTTGTACTGATCAAATTTATTTTGAAGAAAAAACTCAAGTGCTTTTAATCCGGCACTTTGACCGGGGATTATCCAATCAACTTCTTTTACATCACGATTAAGATTTAATGATTTTTCTACTTTGCTCCAATCTATTTTATCCGATGTAAGTTCGTTTTGATTCATTTTTTGAAGCGGAGGAAATTCATCAAGAAATTCTATTAAGGCTTTGTTTATCTTTGGACGAATCATGTATGCAGCAAATTCTTGTTTATCGGAGACAAACAGGCAGGGAATAATATTATGAGCATCAACTTCATAAAATGGAATTGTAATTTTCTTTGCAACATCGCTTTTCCATATTCTTTTAATTTGCAGAGGATCAAAATCCGAAATGAAAATTGATGCATTAAACTCAATCAAGAATTTGGGAATTTCTACTTCAGGTTTCCCATTTAATAAAAAAAACGGGATATTATAATTCGTAAGCTCATCTTCAACCTCTTTTAATCCCTTCAGCATAAATCCAAATTGACGAATTGCCGCCTCAAGAAAATCAGGCACAAGATTAAAAATAACGGCAAGCGGTTTTTTATTTTCAATTGCAATCTGCCGGGCGAAAAGCAATGCCCAATTATCATGAACACGCTGATCGCGGCTCATCCAGTAAACAATTGGACCTTTAGTCTCGATTCCATCTTGAAGTATTCTAATTCTGTTTTTGTTGATCATTTGACTACATAATTAATTAAAAATATTATTAGCATAAAAATCAAAAAGCCCGCTGAACATCAAGCGGGCTTTCAAATCTTTTAAATCAAAAAACATTTACAAATATTATAGACTCAGAAAATCATTATAAATAATAAATGCCATCAGCAGAAGCAGAAGCACCAAGCCTGTGTTTTGAATTGCCATTTTAATTTTAATCGGGATCTCTCTTTTTATTATTCCTTCAATTAAAATTATTACAAGATGTCCACCGTCTAAAACCGGAAAAGGCATAATATTCATTATTGCAAGACTTAGGCTTAACAAAGCAAGAAAATATAAAAAGCTTGAGATGCCTGTCTCCGCAGATTTAGCAGCGAACTGAGCAATCTTAACCGGTCCGCCAAATGCTTTTCCAAATTCAATATCGCCGGCAAAAACTTTTCCGAGCATATTGAATGTTAAGTCGGTCATTCTCTCGATATCAAGCCAGCCGTAATAAAATGATTCAAAGAATCCGTAAGTTTTTAATTCAGTTGGTCCCGAAAAAACTTGCCCCAGCCCAACACCAATCATTCCATTTGCACCGGGAGTAACAGCAAGTGTCAATGTATATTTATCTCTTAAAACAACAACGGGTATTTCAACTTCTTTATTGCTTGATATAATTTCTGTGGCTTGTTTAGAAGCGTAAATTTTTTGGTTGTTCAGTGAAAGAATAATGTCGCCTGTTTTAATTCCCGCTTTACTTGCAGGTGAACCGGCAAGTACTTCACCGATTCCAGTTTGCACTCCATCGGGAATAAGGAACATCTGCGCGTTTTCATCTTCGGGGATTTTACTTCGTGGAATTGATAGGCTAACAATTTCCCCATCCCTTTTTAATCTTACGAAAAGATTTTCGCCAAGCGTATGAATAAATATCTGTGCGCGGAGATCTTCCCAATTATCAACTTTAATATTGTTGACGGAAATTATCTCATCTTTAGCTTTGAATCCAATCTGCTCGGCAGCACTTCCCGATTCAATAAATGCTAAGGTGGTGGTTTTAGTAACGGCTTTACCCTGGAAAAAATTTCCACCCCAAAATATTAACCACGCTAGAAGCAGATTCATTATCACACCGGCGGAAATGACAAATATTTTTTGCCACATCGGTTTCGCCCTGAATTCATATGGCTGCGGCTCTTTGTCTGCAAATGATGTGTCGAAACTTTCATCCACCATTCCGGCAATTTTTACATAGCCGCCAAGAGGTAGTAAACTTAAACGATAATCTGTGTGACCTTCGCCGTCAAAATCTTTTGGCAGTTCGCCAAATGAAAATCCATTTTTTTTATTCCATCCAAAAAGTCTTTTACCAAAACCGATTGCAAAAACATCAGCGCGCATTCTGCAAAGCTTGGCAGCAGCGAAGTGACCAAACTCATGCACGAATACTAAAATTCCAATTGTTATCGCAAAATAAATTACATAATCCATTTAACTGATTTCTCCTTTTAACTCAAGTGTCTTACAAATTCTCTTGTAGTTTCATCGCAATGATGAATGATTTCAAGATCGGGTTTTTTATGATTGTCTATTTTTTCTAAAGCCGCACTTACAAAATAAGGAATCTGTGAGAATTTAATCTGCCCATTTAAAAATCTCTCAACGGCAATTTCATTTGCAGCATTTAAAATGCAAGGTGCGGTTCCTTTCATTTCAAGCGCTTCATAAGCAATTTTTAAGCATTCAAATTTATCTAAATCCGGCTTAAAGAAATTTAAAGTCCCAATGACGGGCAATTGAGTGCGCACAAAATTATTTTCAAATCTCTTTGGAAAAGTAAGCGCATATTGAATCGGCAATTTCATATCGGGCAGACCCATTTGGGCCTTTATTGAGCCATCAATAAACTGCACCATCGAATGAACAATTGACTGAGGATGTATTACAACATCAATTTTTTCTTTTGGAAGATTAAAAAGCCAGTGAGCTTCTATTACCTCAAGCCCTTTATTCATCATTGAAGCTGAATCAATTGTAATTTTGTTCCCCATTTTCCAGTTTGGATGATTGAGCGCTTGTTTAATAGTAGCTTCTTTAAAAAATGATTTGTCCTTATTTAAAAATGGTCCGCCGGAAGCAGTAAGTATTATTTTTTCAACTTCATTATTTTTTTCACCGGTAAGACATTGAAAAATTGCGCTATGTTCGGAATCAATCGGAATAATTTCGGAATTATATTTTTCACAAAGTTCAGTGACTAACTCACCTGCGACAACAAGAGTCTCTTTATTGGCGAGTGCAATACGCTTTCCCCTTTTGATTGCTTCTATTGTTGGCGGCAGCCCCGCAAACCCGACAATTGCTCCAACAAAAATATCGTAATCAGCCTCCTGCGAAATTCTTTTCAGTCCATCTGTACCCGAATAAATTGTGCATTTACATTTTAACCTGCTTCTTAAAGTTTTAGCAAGGATTTCATTTTGAACGACAGCAAAAATTGGTTTGAATTCATTGATCTGCTTTTCGAGCAAGTCAATATTTGAATTTACTGTAAGTCCGGCAACTTTAAAGTGATCGGGAAATTGTCTTATCACATTCAAAGTGTTAACCCCGATTGAGCCGGTTGAACCTAAAATTAAAATCTTCTTCATTTTGTTATTTAAAGCTATTAAACAGCGGCGTCTTAAGCAATGTAAATTTAGTTCTAAATAATGAGTGTTCATTATTTATCTGATTTATTATTGAGCAATAAAAAAATGAATCAGAGTAAATTCACCCGATCTGCGTTATCAAAGTTGTGTTCCTGAAAAAAATAAATTACGATTGTGAAAGCAAAATTCTTTTACTAAGTTTTGACCCATTCATTGCTTAATTAAAATAAAAATAAATTAGGAGAAATATGAGACAAGCGAACTTTTTGATGTTTTTTGTATTTACACTTTTTATAATTGGGGAATCGCAAGCTCTGCCCCGCTTTTCACTTAAAGGGGGAGCTGCCTGCCAGGATTGCCACGTTAACCCAACCGGCGGCGAACTTCGTACAGATCGCGGATGGAACTTCGGGAAAAAATTTCTCCCGATGAATTCGCAGGAGAAAGAAGAATTTTTGATGACCAACAGAATCGGAGAAAATATTTATTTTGGGCTTGATCTAAGGGGGCAGTACCTTGTTCGTACAACAGAAGAAAATACGCGAACCGATTTTCAGAGAATGAATGCCTCCATTTACACTGCGATTGATTTATCTGATAAAATTTCTGTTCAGGCAAGATATGATTTTATTCAGCAGATTTATGAAGGATACGCAGTTGCAAGAATTTTACCTAACGATAGCTACATCAAAGGCGGAACTTTCTCGCCGAATTATGGCGTAAGGATTGACGATCATACTGCATACACACGCGGTGGTGATCTTGGACTTTTATTCGCCACAGGAAACAGGCAGGGGCTAATTTATGAACCGCGATATGTTGAGTCCGGTGCCGAAGTCGGTATCTATTTTGATGAGTACGCTTTCCTGACTGCAAGTGTTGGCAACCCGCGCACACAGCTTTTTCAAACTGATCCAAGTTACACTGCAAACCTGATGATCACCCCACCCACCGGTGAGGATGTTCATCTTTTCTTTGGCGGCTCTTATTCTAATTTTAAGGATCAGCGTTTCACTCCAAGTTTTCAAACTATTTATCCCGAAGTTCAGATGTACGGCGGTTATCTTGGATTTGGCGCTGCCGGCTTTACACTTATCGGCGAATACGATTTGGCAAATGATTTAACCGGCACCGATATAAAATCCGGCGCATTGATGATCGAAGCATCATATAGAATAATCAGAGGTTTAGACGCAGTAGTTCGATATGACAGATTTGATCCTGACTCTGATTTTGAAAAGGATGAAGTGTCGCGGGTAGTTTTTGGCTTTGAATTTTTCCCCTACAGCTTTATAGAAATCAAACCGCAGTTCAGATTGCAAATGGAAGACCCGGATGTAAACAACAATTCTTTTGTAATTCAATCTCATATTTATTATTAAAATAATTTAAAAGAAAAAAGGCAGCCTGGTAAACGACTGCCTTTAAATTTAATTACAACCGTTTCGTTTTACGTCTTTCTTTTAACGCCTGTCCCCTTGGGATTTAGCTTTACTTTAGAAGCATCAGTTTTTTAGAAGCAGTAAAATCATTTGATTTTATTGTGTAGATATAAACTCCGCTTGCAAGCTGGCTTGCATTGAAGTTTATTTCGTACCTGCCTTCATTCTTAAATTCATCAACAAGAGTAGTTACTTCTCTGCCGAGGATGTCGTAAACTTTTAGAGTTACACTTCCGGCATTAGGAATTTGATATTTTATTGTTGTTGATGGATGAACTCTCTAATAAAATATAAATTTTTTCATATTAGTTTTCATTTATAGTGCACTTAATCTGTATAGCGATAAACCCAATTGAATTCCAAAAACATTCTTTTCAGTTGTGAATGTGGAATAACCGGAAATAAAAATTCCAAGACCTTTTGTTAGGAAAAATCCTAACTCGATTTCTGTCAATGCTGATACGCTATTATACTTTATTGTTTCATATTCTTCCGCAACTAAGAAATGGCTTTCTATTAATTGACCTCTTTTTTGCCCCGCAGCATAACCGACTCCGACACCGATAAAAATGACTGCTTTTGTCCAGACAAAAGGGGTGTATCTAACATTGGCATCTATATCCCATAAATTTTCTTCAGGATGTCTAAATAATTCGAGTTCAATGTTCCCATTAGCTCTAAGTCCAGCTAAGAATTTTTCTGAAACAGGAAAGAAAATTCCCCCACCAACATTGAAGTAATTATTTAGCCTTCCTATCCCTAACCTTAAATAATTCCTTAAATGAAGGTTGCTTTCAGTACCAAGTGAATCGGTTTCGTAATCTTGTGAATAGACATTGAAAGTGATTATAAAAAAAACAATAATGATATTAAAATATTTCATTTTTATTTCACTAATTTTTTCCAATTGTAATAAAAGCTTTACTATTTCCATATCCAACAGCAACAATAATATTTCCTTTTATGTCTGTATTTAGAAACTCTACATCATAAAATCCGGATGTGCTTCTAAAGGTTTTCCAGCTCGCGCCGTTAAAATGAAGCGACTCACCAAATGATCCGCAGAGGAAAATGTTATTGAAAGATGAACCGCGAATTGCATATATATAGTATGGTGTTAAATCAGGGTGCAGCGCAATCCACTCATTCGAATTTTCAACAGCCTGTTTCGTGTAGATACCATTTCCTACAACAAAATATTTTCTACCGGATTTGAACCATATCCCATTTAAGCTGCCATCGGGTATATTCTCAGTGCTAAGTTCTTCTATGACGCTATTTAACAATTTTAATATTTTTCTTCTTGGTCCTCGATATTGTTCTGCAGCAACAATAAGAATTTCATTTTCACTAGCTTTGGAATTATACTCTCCCCAGATGTCATATATGTCCAAGTCTGTTCCACTTTCTATTTTCTGCCAGCCGCTCGGTCCGGAGTAATGAGCTATAAATCCATTACTACTAACAACGTAAAAATCATTTTTAGATATGCCCCATATTTTGTTCGCTGAGCCGTTTAATTGTGTAATTAATGAACAATCATTTATAAATTCTGTTCCATCGTAGTGTGTAATACTACCATCAATATGAGCCAAAAGTAAATCATCTGCTGAAAAAGAAAAAATTGCTACAATGGGGGGGAACTCCACTCCACCGCAAGCGTTTGTCTTTATCCTCTTCAATTCCCACTGACTTCCATCCCAGTGAGCAGCATTATAAGCGTTAGGGTCCGGGTTGCCAAGCGAGTCATTCATATATATCTCTCCAACTGCCCAGATGCTATTCTCATCTATTATGGCTACATCATAAAGTACACTGGTGCTGTGCTCGCCAAACTCCCAACTCTGCCACGTAAAGTTGTGACTTGTTGTGTCCATCGTGGCTGCGGTTAGTTCGTTGGAGGCTTGTAGTTGGTAGTTGGTCGCTTCGGCTTTAAACTTATAGGTTTGTTTTGGCAGCAGAGAGTCAATATACAGTAAAGTGTCGTTACAGCACAGACTGATAGTCCGTGCTACGGAATTGTTTTGTGAATCAGTTTGATTTAACGAAATAGAAATTGGTAAAGGAATATTTGAGGAAGTAAGTCTCAGCCAGAGTTCAGTACTGGAGGAGTCCTCCAAAGCAAGAGTAAGATTAGCTCCACTATTAACCAATGGCTCACTACTGTCGCAGGAGAGTGAAGTAATGAGAAGAAATAGAGCAAAAGTTAAATAACTGAGCAACCGAACCATATAAGCACCTCCATCAAAAAACACATTTAAGAAAAATAAGGAGTGAAAATTAAACGGCGGGAATTACCCATAACCAAAATTGCACTCCATAATTTCAAGATAACGAATTAGTTAGAGCAACAATAATATCGTTGCTCCACAAAAAATTTTTATTACAACAAAGATGAATTTTGTTTTAAAAAATCAATCAGTAATAATGTACGAAAGAGGTTTTAAAAAATTGCAGAATTGAAATAAAATATGCGGGTAAAAAATAAGCGCTGAATCTATCGCGACAATAAAAAAGGCAGCCCCATTAGCTAACGGTAAAGCTGCCTTAGTTATTAACTCGCCTTTGGCAGTTGTTGTGTTGGGGGTCCCCCCCCCCAAAAAAAAAAAAAAAAAAAAAAAGGGGAAGTCGGGGGGGCACGGGGGGGGGAAATAAAGCCTAATTCTGCGTAAGGTGAGTTATTAACTAAAATAATTGTTGTGTTACCGTGTTAAAAGGTAGTCCGCAATTTTCCCTAAATCTTTTACGTTTTTATTCCCGAAGGAAGGCATCATCTGGTTTGTATATTGTTTGCGGTACTCTTTAAATCTATCGGAACTCATAAATGAATTCGGGTTACGCAAATAATTTATAAGGTTATCCCTCCCCCAAAATTGTGTTAAGTTTTTTAAAGGAGGACCTAATTTCGTCCCTGCAAGTTCGGCGCCATGACAATTAACACAGCCAAATGAGGAGAATAATTCTTCTCCGGAAAGTTCTTTAGAAGAGGTAGTTTGCTGCTGCTGCATCATCGGACCCATTCCGGGATTAGTTACCGGTTCATCTTTTTTTACTGCACGTTGAAGAACAAATAAAAGCAAAAACAATCCTAAAAAAGCAGCGACCCAAATCTGGGGTTTAGTCATATAAATATTTCCTTGTGATTAAATTATTTTATTTCAAATGACGCATTAACCACAGCCGTTATTTCTTTCTCGATAGAACTGAGATCATTAACACCATAGTCTGAAACTTCGTTAGAAAGTCTCGGGGTTATCTGAAGCACCCCCATCCTCGCATTTCGCATAGGTCCGAGATCGCGATCTGTAGCTTCGGCTATTTTTTGAGCACGTATCATTGCGTCTTTGGCAGCGGCGGCTTGAATTTCAATTTTAAGTTCGGCAATTTTTGTGAAGTGATATTCAGGCATTTCAACCGTAAAGCTTACCCCTTGTTCGACAAGTGAAGTAATATCAAGTGAAATTTCTTTTATCTTATTCACATCGGTTGATTGGATTTCAATTCTCTGATTGTAAACATAGCCAATCACATTTCCGGTTTGATAACCATTAGAATTCAATTCATAAACAGGGTAACTGTTGATTGTGAAAAATTCAATTTTATCTTTTGGAAATCCTTTACGATTGAGATATGAAATCAAAATTGGCTTCTGGCGATTTAATTCCTTGTAAGCTGCATCTGCCGAAAATGACTGTACAGAAATTGTTCCCCGCAAAACTCCAAGATCGGAAGTGATATATTTTTTTGCAGAACCAGTTACAGTAATTGTTTGATTTGCTGTTTGATTCGAACGCCATGCGGTGGTAAAGATAATTACACCAATAATAAAACAGATTCCTATTATTCCAAAAGGGATCAGAAGATGATTTTTTATTTTCCATAATTTTACTCTAAATATTAAATTGAATTTCAATTGAAACTTATCAAAATGCAGATGTTTTAACAAACATTTTGAAGCCGCCATTTCAATAAAGATTTTGATAATCTAAATAATTCGATATAATATTTCCTATATTCACCTATAAAATGATTTGAAAATTTGAAATGAAAAAAAAACATAACAAACTTATAAACGAAAAGAGCCTTTATTTACTCCAGCATGCTTACAATCCCGTAAACTGGTATCCGTGGGGCGATGAAGCATTTGAAAAAGCTAAGCGTGAAGACAAACCTATTTTCCTTTCGATTGGTTATTCGACATGTCATTGGTGCCACGTTATGGAAAAAGAATCATTTGAAGATGAAGAAGTTGCAGCTTTGATGAACGAAAATTTTATTTCAATAAAAGTTGATAGAGAAGAACGACCCGACATTGACGGAATTTATATGTCCGTTACTCAAATGATGACAGGCGGGGGCGGCTGGCCAATGACCGTGATTATGACTCCGGATAAAAAACCTTTCTTTGCAGGGACATATTTCCCGAAACATCAGAAATATAATCGTATAGGATTGATGGAATTGATTCCCCGTTTGGATGATGCTTGGAAAAATAAAAGAGATGAAATACTAAAAGCCTCAGATGATATATCACTTTCGCTGCAAACTCCCCTCCAGCAAAATCAAACTAATCAACTTGGTTTAGAAACACTTGATAAAGCTTATAACGAATTACGGAAAAGATTTGACAACACATATGGCGGTTTTGGAAATCAACCAAAATTTCCTTCCCCCCATAATTTTCTTTTTGCTTCGGTACTGGAAACGAAAGAACGAACCTGAAGCTTTGTTAATGGTTGAAAAAACTTTGAACGAAATGAGGAAGGGGGGAATTTACGATCAGATTGGTTATGGGTTTGCACGGTATTCAACAGATGAAAAATGGTTTGTTCCCCACTTTGAAAAAATGCTTTATGATCAAGCACTGCTTGCAATTGCTTATACCGAAACTTATCTGGCGACAAAAAATGATTTCTACAAACAAACTGCTGAAGAAATTCTTGAATACGTTTTAAGAGATATGACTCATCCCGATGGAGGATTTTATTCCGCCGAAGATGCAGACAGTGAGGGCGAAGAAGGGAAATTCTATTTATGGTCTGAAAAAGAAATTGAAAATCTTTTTAATAAAGAAGATGCGGCTTTCGCTAAAAGATTATTCAACACAAGTTCCGACGGAAATTGGATTGACCAAACAGGTGGTTCTGCCGATGGAACAAACATTCTTCACCTGTTCAGGACTTTCGATGAGCTTGCTTCAGAACTTCACTTACCTGTATCTGAATTTCAGGCACGATTTAATTTAATTAGAAAAACACTATTTGACTTTCGTGAACAGAGAATTCATCCGCACAAAGATGATAAAATTTTGACAGATTGGAATGCATTAATGATTTCTGCATTTGTAAAAACTTATCAGATTACTTCCGACAAAAAATTTCTTATTGCCGCCGAGAATGCAGCAAAGTTTATAGAAAAAATTCTTACCGACAAGAAGGGCTTTTTGCTTCATCGCTACCGGGACGGCGAAGCAGCAATACCTGCTTTTCTTGATGATTATGCTTTTCTAATTCAGGCATATTTGGACTTGTACGAAGCCAGCTTCAATTCGGAATATATTTTGCAAGCAGTAAAACTTAATCAGGAAATGCTTAAACATTTTGAAGATGAAACTAACGGGGGGTTTTATTTTACTTCTTATCTAAATGAGAAACTTCCCGTCAGGCAAAAAGAAATTTATGATGGTGCAGTTCCATCTGGGAATTCAATTGCATTATTGAACTTACTTAGGCTGCATAAAATCACAAATGAATCATCACTTGAATTGAAGGTACAGAAGTTAGTTGATTATTTCTCTAATCTGATTTATCAGCATCCTTCAGCCTATACTCAATTTTTATGCGGATTCGATTTTGCGTTTGGTCCCTCACAGGAGATAATAATTACAACCGAGTCAGTACGCTCTGCAAATGATTTTATTGACGTGATAAGAAATTCATTCAACCCGAATAAGATTGTTCTGCTGATTGACGAAAAGGAAAATATTCTTTCGAGTATTTCTCCCTACCTTCAAAATTATAAAATAATAAAGAAAAATACGGCAGTTTATATTTGTCAAAATTTAACCTGTCTTGAACCGGTACTTACAACAGCCGAATTAAAACAGATTTACAAATAATTCCTATGGACATTGTTGAGTAATCACATTAACTTTCTTAAGTAATTAAACCGAAATTTAATTTAGATCATGGAAAAAGATAATAAGTTAGTCCGATCATTACTCTTTGATGCCAGGCAAGGGAATAACTCCGCCTTCGAACAGTTGTTCAATATGAACTCGGATCATATCTACACGCTGGTGCTTCGATTAACTTCTTCTCTAACACTTGCAGAAAAAATCACTAAAGATGTTTTCCTGGAAACCTGGCTGCATATAAGTTCAGTTCGAGTGGATACCTCATTCAATGGCTGGTTAATTGGAATATCCGTATTCAAAATACTTGAATTATTTAGAAACGGGGAGTTAGAAAATATTCAAAAGGTCAAACCCGGTGAGATTATTCCAGCAATAGAAAAGCTTTCAGAATCGCATAAGAATATTGAATATGCAATTCTTACATCAATAAATGAAGAAGAGCGTATCGCATTTGTGCTTCGTTATCTTGAAAAATACTCTTTTCAAGAGAGTTCTGATCTATTCGGTGTTACCCATGATAAATTTCAACCACTATTGAACTCCGCTGTATTAAAAATTATTCAGGCAACTAATTTTGAAAAAGGAGGTGAGGCTTTTCTGGAGCTAATAAGTAAAATTAATTACAAGCTTCACCCAGCAACAGAAATATGGAAGCAAGTCTCGGATGAAATGGTTCATTATAAGTCTGTTAGGCAAGGAACCCTGGAAGAGAAAATAGAAGCACAGCGTTTAGTCCGTGCAGAAGAGTATGAAAAAGATAAACAATCGCTTCGTGAAGAACTTGAGAAAGAGGAAAAGAGATTATTAGAACGAAAGAAAAAACAATCGAAAAGAGTTCGGAAACCAAAAAAAATCCACCCTTTATTAAGTGCAGCAGTCTTATTTTTTTTAATTGCAATTGCATATTATTTTTTATCCATGCAAGTCAAATGGTCAATTTCAAATGTCAGCGGCACACCCAAATTAAATTCTACTTCGTTAAATGGGACTGAATCTTTCGACGAAGGAGATTTGTTAGTAAATAATTCGGTGAGTGAGGCGAGTTTATATATTTCAGACGTTGGTTCAATATTTATTAAATCAGATACAAAAATTAAAAGAATTGAAAACGACGAGTTGTATTTGCTGCACGGCACAATTTCAGTTATGCGGACCGATGCAGAGAGGTTTTTAACTGTAAAAACTTCTTCGATGCTTATAAAAGATTTTTATCTCAACGGAGATTATGAATTAAATGCAGACGAAATCGGCGGCGGTTCAATTGAATGTGATTATAGTTGGGTGATTCTTGTAAAAGACAAATCTGAAGTGATTGTGCCTTCAAAATATAAATGTGAATGGCAAAAAAACGGGAGAATTGGTCTGCCTTATTCAGTTTCAGCTTCTGATGATTTTAAAAAAACAATTGCAGGTTTCGATGCCGATAAAAATGATGAAAAGTTGTTTGATAAAATTATAAATCTCAGCCAAAAAAGTGATGCCCCAACCTTATGGAATTTATTGAAATTAATTAATTCTGAAGAGAGGATAATAGTTATAAACAAGTTGAATGAGCTTATTCCATTCCCCGCCGGCGTAAATCAAAATGGATTGATTGATTTAGAACCTAAGATGATGCAGCTTTATTTAAACGAAATAGAATTTCGTTATTAATTACTTATCTCTTCGGTTTATAAAAATGCGAGCTTTGTCCAAAGAAAACTTCCGCGGCATCCATAATTGTTTCTGATAATGTTGGATGTGGATGAATTGTTAATTTCAAATCCGTAACGTTAGCACCCATTTCAATTGCAAGAACACCTTCTGCAATTAACTCGCCTGCGCCAGGACCACAAATTCCAACTCCAAGCAGTCTTTGTGTATCGGGTTCAACAATTAATTTTGTTACTCCATCATTTCTATCGAGTGTTACAGCTCTACCGCTTGCTGCCCAGGGGAATTTTGCAGCTTCATATTTTACTCCATCTTTCTTTGCCTGCTCTTCTGTAATTCCTGCCCACGCAATTTCCGGATCAGTAAATACAACAGCAGGAATTGCAAGTGGTTCAAAGTATGCTTTGTGTCCAGCTATAACTTCAACAGCAACTCGTCCTTCGTGTGAAGCCTTGTGTGCAAGCATCGGCTCGCCGGCAATATCACCAATAGCAAAAATATTTGGATCAGTTGTGCGAAGCTGTTTATCAACTTTTATCCAGCCGCGATCTGTAAGTGTTACTTTTGTATTTTCTAATCCAAGACCACGTGTTACTGGTTTTCTTCCGATAGACATTAAAACATAATCGTAAACTTTATTTGTAACCTCACCTTTATCATCCTCAATCTTAACACTAATTCCATTTTCAACTTCGTGCATTTCAAGTACTTTGCTTTTAGTCATAACTTCAGCAAAGGATTTTTTAATTCGCATTGAAAGATAATTTACAAGATCCCGATCAGCGCCGGGTAAAATTCCGGGCATCATTTCAACAACAGAAACTTTTGTCCCGAGTGCCTGATAAACTGAACCAAGCTCAAGTCCAATGTATCCACCGCCAATAACTAAAAGTGATTTGGGAATTTCAGGTAAATCAAGTGCTGATGTTGAGTTGAGTAATCTTTTGGATTGAATATTTAATGATGGAATTGTCGTGATTACAGAACCGGTTGCAATTATAGCTTTTTCAAAAGTATGTTCAATTGTTTGTCCATCAACTTTTTCAATCTTTAGTGTTGATGAGTTTATAAAGCTTGCCCTGCCCTGAATGAAATTTATTTTTCTTTGCTTTGATATTTGTCCGAGTCCGTTTGTAAGTTTTTCTACAACTTTATTTTTAAAATCACGAAGTTTGTTTATATCAATCTTTGGAGTACCAAATTCTATTCCCCAATTTTTTGCTTCTTCAGCTTCGTGAATAAGTTTTGCAACATGAAGTAAAGCTTTTGATGGAATACATCCGCGGTAAAGACAAACACCGCCTGGATTTTTATCAAGATCAATCAGCGTTACATCCATTTCAAGATCTGCCGCAAGAAATGCAGCCGCATAACCACCTGGTCCACCGCCAATAACTGTTAGTTTTAGTTTTTCATTCATATAATTTCCTTAAAAAAGAATAGCACACAGATGACGCAGATTGTCCTGATCAGCGCAGATCAGTTTAATCAGTGTCATCAGTGTGCCATTGTGTTATAGTAATCTTAAAGGTTGTTCTAACGCTTCAACAACAAATCTTAAAAATCTAATTGCATCTGCACCATCAATAATTCTATGATCATAGGACAATGATAACGGCATCAATAATCTTGGTTCAAAAACTCCATAGCCATTCCAAACAGGTTCTAAAGAACCACGAGAAACTCCGAGTATCGCAACTTCAGGAGAGTTTACAATTGGAGTAAAATATGTTCCGCCAATTCCGCCAAGATTTGATATTGTAATACTTCCCCCTTGCAAATCATCCAACCCGATTTTTTTGTTGCGGGCTTTCTCTGCAAGCGCATTCATTTCAATAGAAATTTCTGTCAATAACTTTTTATCCGAGTTTTTAATAACAGGGACAATGAGCCCAAACTCCGTATCAACAGCAACACCAATGTTAAAATAGTTTTTATAAATGATTTCCTTCTTCTCCATATCAATACTGGAATTGAATTGAGGAAACTTCTTTAATGCTTCAACTATTATCTTAACAAGAATTGCAGTAACTGTTAACTTAACTTCTGAGTTTTTATTTAATTCTTTACGCGTTTTCTCGAGTAAAGTAATATCAGCTTTATCAAACTGAGTAACGTGTGGAATTGTAGCCCACGCATAACCAAGATGATCTGCAGTTTTTTTGCGGATGTTTGTCATCTCAACTTTGTTGATCGAACCAAACTTTGTGAAATCAGGAAGTAATTCTGATTTAATATTTAATCCCGCACCACCGCCTTGTGAATAAGACTCGTGAAGTTTCTTTGAGAATGCTTTCACATCATCCATAGAAATTCTGCCGTTTGGTCCTGTGCCTGGAACTTTATTAATATCAACACCAATTTCTCTTGCAATTCTTCTTACAGATGGAGCTGCAGGTGCAGCACCTTTTAATATTGGCGGCTGATTAGCTGTTTCCATTAATTGAATTGATGGGAGTTCACCGGTTGGGGTTGGAACAGATTCTTTCTTTACTTCGATCGCAGTTGATTCGGGGATTTCTTTTTTAATCGGAACAAGTTTTGATTCCTCAGCGGGGGGGAGGCTTGTTTCAATTTTAATAACAACATCACCGACTTTTGCTTTGCTTCCAGCCTTAATTAAAACTTCAACAACTTTTCCCGCAATCGTAGTTGGAACTTCTATTGTAGCTTTGTCTGTTTCAATTTCAAGAATTGCCTGATCAACTTCAATAACATCACCAACTTTTACCAACACATTTAGAACATCTGCCGCCTCTATATTTTCTCCAAGATCGGGTAAATAAAAATCTACAATTTCATTTTTGCCAGATGATTTTTTTGAGGGTGCTGCTTTGTATTCAACTTCAGGTTCAGTTTTTACTTCGGTAGGTTTGCTTTCATTTTTAGCTTCAACCTTATTCTCTACCTTAATCTCAGATGTTCCGCTTTCATCAACAATCATTACTACCGAACCAACTTTTACTTTATCGCCGGACTTGACTAACAATTTGGTAATTGTTCCTTCAATAGTTGATGGAACTTCAATTGTAGCTTTGTCAGTTTCAATTTCAATTATTGCCTGATCTATTTTTACTTGATCACCTTCTTTAACAAGAACATTTGCTACATCAGCAGCCTCTATGTTCTCGCCAAGTTCCGGTAATTTAAATTCTGTTGCCATTATAAAACCTTAAATTTCAATTTTTCCTATTTAGCGTTAATTTGTGGCTTTGTGTCTTGATGGTAAAAAAATGAATTGCCACGAAAGCACAAAGACACCAAGAAAATTATTATGAAGACATCGGGTTACGTTTGTTTGGATTTATGCCGAGTTCCTTTACGGCTTTATCCAGAGTTTTATCCTGTATCTTTCCTTCTTTAAACAATGCAGTTAGAGTTGCAAACACAATGTGCTTTGCATCCACTTCAAAGAAATCACGCAGCGCCTCGCGCGATTCACTTCTACCAAATCCATCTGTGCCGAGCGAGTACAACCTGCGAGGGAACCACTTTGCCACTGAGTCAGGAAGGGCTTTAACATAATCAGAAGAGGCAACAAAAACTCCATCCTCTTTATTCAACATCTTTTCGATGTAGGAAAGTTTTGGTTTTCCTGTTGGGTTTAACAAATTAAATCGTTCAGCTTCGAGAGCATCGCGGCGCAGTTCTTTGTAACTTGTGACACTCCAAACATCGCAAGCAACACGATAATCATCTTCAAGGATTTTTGCTGCTTTTATAACTTCATTAAGAATTGTTCCGCTGCCGAATAGGTTTGCTTTCAGTTTAAGATTCTTCTTATCTGAAGTATGAAACTTGTACATACCTTTCAGTATTCCTTTTTCCACACCCTTTGGCATTTCGGGCATTGCGTAGTTTTCGTTCATCAAAGTGATGTAGTAAAAAATCTTTTCCTGATCTTCATACATTCTCTTTATACCATCACGAATGATAACCGCCAACTCGTATGCGAAAGCAGGATCGTAAGTAACAAGGTTTGGAACAGGATACGCAAGCAAATGGCTGTTTCCATCCTGATGCTGTAAACCTTCGCCGTTAAGAGTTGTTCTGCCGGCAGTACCGCCGAGCATAAATCCTTTTGCGCCTATATCACCGGCAGCCCAAACAAGATCGCCCACTCTTTGCATTCCAAACATTGAATAATAAATGAAGAATGGAATCATATTTATTCCGTGTGTGTTGTAAGCGGTTCCAGCCGCAATGAATGACGACATTGAACCGGCTTCATTAATTCCCTCTTCAAGGATTTGTCCATCTTTGGCTTCTTTGTAGTAAAGGAGGGAGTCTTTATCAACCGGATCATAAAGCTGACCGGGGTGGGAGTAAATACCAACTTGTCTAAAGAGTGCTTCCATACCAAATGTGCGGGCTTCATCGGGAACGATAGGAACAATAAGCTTTCCCAATTCTTTATCCTTCAAAAGCTTTGCAAGAATTCTTACGAACACCATTGTTGATGAGACTTCTCTTCCTTCGGTTCCTTTATAAAATTCTTCAAACAAAGATTCAGGTGGGGTTTTTATTGGTCGCACATCTGTTTTGCGCGACGGAATATATCCGCCAAGTTCTGCTCTGCGTTTTTTAAGATATTGAATTTCGTGACTGTCCTCATCGGGTTTAAAGAATGGTTCGCTTGTAATGTCGTCATCAGAAATTGCAATACCAAAACGACTTCTGAACTCTTTCATCTCATCTTCGTTTAATTTTTTCTGCTGATGTGTAATGTTCTTTCCTTCGCCGCTTTCGCCGAGTCCATAACCTTTGATTGTCTTTGCAATGATTACCGTCGGCTGTCCGGTATTTTCAGTTGCAGCTTTATAAGCCGCATAAACTTTTTCAGGATCGTGACCGCCGCGCCTCATTTTATGTAACTGTTCATCGCTCATCTTTTCAACCATCTTTAAGAGGTCGGGGTCTTTACCAAAGAAATTCTTTCTGATATAGTCTCCCCCCTCAACAGAATATTTTTGATATTCGCCGTCAACAACTTCACCCATACGTTTAACGAGTTTGCCATCAACATCTTTTTCTAAGAGTGAATCCCAATCATCACCCCAGATAACTTTTATAACATTCCATCCTGCACCTCGGAAAGCTGCTTCAAGTTCTTGAATGATTTTTCCGTTGCCGCGGACAGGTCCATCCAATCTTTGCAGGTTTGCATTGATAACAAAAATTAAGTTATCAAGTTTCTCACGTGAAGCAAGAGTAATGGCACCTAATGCTTCCGGCTCATCAGTTTCGCCGTCACCAAGAAAAGCCCAAACGTGTCCGCCCGGTTTTTTCAATCCGCGATCTTCTAAGTATCTGTTAAATCTTGCTTGATAAATTGCCATAATCGGACCGAGCCCCATTGATACAGTCGGGAACTCCCAGAAGTTCGGCATTAAGAAGGGATGGGGGTAAGAAGTAAGTCCGCCGTTAGGATTTAAATCTCTTCTAAAATTTTCTAATTGTTCTTTGGTAATTCTTCCTTCGAGATAAGCGCGGGCGTATATGCCGGGAGAAGCGTGTCCCTGAAAATAAATTTGATCGCCGTCGTAACCCTCACCTTTGCCATGGAAAAAATGGTTGAAACCAATTTCGTATAAAGTTGCAGCAGAAGCGTAAGTAGAAATATGTCCGCCGATTCCACTTTCAAGTTTATTAGCTTTTACTACCATCGCCATTGCGTTCCAGCGAATTAAACTTTTAATTCTTCTCTCGATTTCGCGATCACCGGGGAAGGGGGGCTGCTTTTCTCTTGGTATTGTGTTTATGTAAGGTGTGTTTGCGCTGAAGGGAATATGAACTCCGGCTTTATGCGCCCGAACCTGAAGCTGCTGAAGCAGTTCAACAACACGTTCGGGCCCGCTATGCTGCAAAACATAATCGAGCGAATAAAGCCACTCGCTTGTTTCTATATCTTCAACTTTAGTTTCTTTTTTAATATCATCACTCATAAAAATTTCCTTTGTGGAAAAAATGCAATTTTCTAATCAAGAATGATTTTTAAGCAGCTTCCGCATTAAATAATTTTTGCAGAAAATTTTTGTGCTTAAAATCGGTGTGAAAAAATACAGGTTTTGGGAGATAGAAACAAGGAAGCCTTTGTAAGATGTGAGTCAGATTAAGAGAAATGTTTGGAGAATAATTTTATTTATACAGTTTCCTACTCCGTTTTTTTCTTCTGATGCTTTCTGTGGATGAAGCTCTGATCAAAATAATTGCTGGCAAGATCGACATTGCCCGGAAAAGTATATGCGATGAAGTGTAAGTTTTTCATCAGTTGAAGTTCCAATGCGGTGCGGGCTGTTCGGCTCTTACTTTTTTTATCTTTTACTTCCCCCTTCTTCTTTAATTGCGATTCCCTTTTAGTTTTGAAATCATTCAGAAGAACCTGTGCCCCATCCCTGATAGTTGTTCCAAGCTGTGCGCTGTAAAAGTCAGCATTAGTTTTGAACCTCTCCAAAAGCAGTTCGGCGTTGGAAAGATTTGCCTGCCAGTATTCATCCATCTTCTGCGGGAAGAATGCCTGGTACTCGGCAGATTTTTTTCCGAAAGTTCCCCTGATCGTACCTTCGCTTTTGCTTATAAATTCCTTCGTCTGTTGTAAAAGATTTTTAACCGTGATTGTTAATCCCTGTTGAACCGCAAAGTGTGTGTCCTCGTCGGAAATTGCATTCACAAAATCCGCATAGGTGGGGGCACTGTCGCTAATAATTTGCGTAAAAACTCCGCCGGGATTATTGGCGATCAATCTTTGCAGATGAATCCCGGCAAACTTTTGCAGATTATTATCGCTTATAAATATGTTGTCAAAGTGATTTTCAAATAGCGTTTCAAGATTTATCATTTGCCAAACTCCCGTTTATTAGTGTAGTGAATATTCAGTTTTTATAGAATTCTGAAAAAAATATTCCGCTGTCATCCTGTGCCTGTCGAAGGATGCAAGGGATACTGTAAATTCACACTTCTCCCAGGGGGATACCTTTGGCAGACAAGCTCAGTGTGACAGCATCAAATACATTAGAATAATTTTTCAGTGACTTCATCAAGTTGTTTTTCAGCACTTCAAATTCCCAATTGGACTGTTATTAGACATTTTTAGGGCTAATCAATTCTGGTTTAGGTCATTTGGAGCTTCAATTAATCATTATTTTATTACTCTAATTCATAAATATTTTCTTCTTAATATATATAATAATAAATACACATAAAAAAAATTCTATATAATAAATAATAATATTTAGAATTATATTAAATTTTTATTAATTATATATTTTATTTAGTATAATAAAGATTAAGAATCCATTTCTATAATTTATGATTAACATAACTATAAAATAATATAATTTATATTATTTATAATAATCATATAATATAGAAAAGAATAATTTATATATAATAAGTATATTTATTATATAGAATAAGCAAATATTGAACAGGCAGCTAATATTAGCTTCGGGATTTGCCGCAATCGGCATCAACTTGCCGGGATCAGAAATACAGTCTGTACGAACCATAATATCAAAGCAAAAATATCCTTAAAGAATACAGCTTGACATTGGGCTAAAAAATATGTTGGTTTACATACGTGATTAGAAAAAATAAGGAGCGATGAAAATGAAAAAGGTATTCAAAGTCATTTTAGTTCGCGGATTGTTTGTTTTATTTTTTACTCAATGTCTGTTCCCACAAAATCAAAGCATATTTATATTTGATCCCCTACCCCAGAATTACGAGGAATTAGTTTATAACCTATCATTCCTTTTTAACGGAGATATTGAAATTGCTGATTCTATTACACCTGCAATAAATAATTATGATGTTGCCTTTGTCAATTTGCCATACGACTACCCATTCTCTGATGAAGAAAGTACTGTATTAATAAACTTCCTACAGTCGAAGGGAAATCTTTGTGTACTTACCTATTTTTTCCCTGGTCTATATGAAAGAGATTTTTGGAACATAATGAATATTACAAATGCTATGTATTTCCAAGCAATTACTGAGGTTGATTCATTGGTAGGTGTTGATAGTACATTCGCACAAAATATAATAATTAATGAAAGCTTCATTAATCCTGATCTTCCATACGTTGAAGGTGATATATTCCTGTATTATGGGCGTACCGCAGGGATTACCCTGAGTTTCCCGCAATCTATGAAGTAAATAACAGACCTTTTAAAGCAGTAATAGATTTACTTAACTTTTGTTCCAACTTTGAATTATTAAAACAATTACTTATTTATTTTGGATTGACGGTTATTCCTGTTGAATTAACTTCATTCACTGCTTCTGATTCCGAGAATGAATCAAAATTAGAATGGACAACAGCCACCGAAATAAACAATCAGGGATTTGAGGTTCAGAGAAAAACATCTGTTGGAGATTTTGCAGCAGTCGGATTTATTGAAGGAAAAGGGACAACTACCGAACAGCACAATTATTCTTTTATTGATAAAAGTCTTTCTGAAGGAAAATATTCTTACAGACTAAAACAAATTGATTTTGACGGTAGCTTTGAATATTCAAAAACAATTGAAGTTGAAATTCATAACCCATTAAAATTTTCCCTCTCCCAAAACTACCCCAACCCGTTTAATCCAAGTACAAAGATAAGTTGGCAGTCGCCTGTAGCTGGTTGGCAAACACTGAAAATATATGATGTGCTTGGGAATCTTGTAACGACTTTAGTAGATGAATATAAACCGGCGGGAAGTTATGAAGTTGAATTCAAGTCCACAGTCGGCAGTCATCAGTTGGCAAATGGTGTTTATTTCTACCAACTTAGAACAGGTGATTTTGTTGAAACTAAGAAGATGATTCTTTTAAAATAATTTTATGTTTGATGGAGCTTTTTTTAAGTTAAGTCAGTTGAAGTAAAAATAGTTTAAGAATAATATCAAAGGTCAAACAAAATGAAGGCAAAACAAATACTCCTATTAATGCTTGCTGCAATATTTCTGATCATCATACTTCAAAATACGGAAGACATACTGGTTACATTTTTCTTCTGGTCAGTCACACTTCCTAAGATTGTCGTTTTAATTATAGCCGCATTGATAGGATTTGTTTCGGGCATTCTTATTTTTAGCATCACCACGAAAAGAAAATTAAAAGCAAAAGAACTTGAACAAAAAGAAGTTGGATGATTTTATTTGTTACAGTATAGAAGGACTTTTAGAATAGTGGAATAATTAATTAACGCTTCCTTTCTTGCTTATTCATTAAAAAAGTACTAAGTTTGTACTTAAAGTTCGCCCTAATTAGGGCGATTTTTGTTTCTATGGATTTATTAAAACAAAAGATAGCTCGGATTGCAAAAGATACTTCGGAGCGAAACAATTTATTCCTTATAGATTTAATTCTACGTGGAAATGAAAGCAAGCGCATCATCGAAGTTTACATTGACGGAGAAGTAATTGTTACAGCCGATACTCTTGCTGCTATCAGCCGCGAAATAGATGACCGAATTTATAAGGAAGAGTTAATCTCCGGCAGTTACAGGCTGGACGTTTCAACTCCCGGAGTTGAACGACCGCTAAAATATCTTCAGCAATATGTGAAACACATTGGCAGAAAAATGCAGATGAAAGTAAATCTTAATGGCGGAGAAAAAGAATTCACAGGCAAACTTTTGCGAATTGAAGAGAGCAACCTTTTTTTTGAAATTGAAAATGTAGAATCATTAATTAAATTTGAACAAATAATTTCAGCTAAAGTAATAATTAGTTTTAGATAGAGGAGAACGATAAAATGAATTACGATATTGTCGAATCCTTTTCTCAGATGGTTCGAGAAAAAGGTATTGATAAAGACGTATTAGGCGGAATTCTGGAAGAGATCTTCGGATTGCTTGTAAGAAAAAAATACGGTGAAGAAGCACGCTACGATGTAGTAGTTAATATGGATAAAGGCGACATAGAAATATTTCTCGAACGTGAAATAGTCGAATCTGTCACCGATCCTAACACGCAAATAAGCATAGGTGAAATAAATCAGCGTGGAAATGATGATGGTCTTGAACCCGGCGAAGACTTTGTAGAGAAAATCGAGCTGTCAACTTTAGGCAGAAGATTAATTGTACTTGCAAAGCAATCGCTCAATCAAAAAATACGCGACCTTGAAAAAGAAATTATATACAATGAATATAACGAACTGCTTAATGAAATAGTCGTCGGTGATATTTATCAAATAAGAAGAAACGATGTACTTGTTAATCACAATAAAAATGAGTTACTTCTTCCAAGAAGCGAACAAATACCTTTTGAAAGATATAAAAAAGGTGAAACCATCCGTGCAGTTGTTAAGGAAGTTCGAAAAGGACCCAATGGACCTCAAATAATAATCTCGCGTACTGATAATTTATTTTTAAGAAGATTATTCGAAATTGAAGTGCCTGAAATTTATGACGGAATTATTGAGATAAAATCAATTGCCCGCGAGCCGGGTGAAAGAGCAAAAGTTGCAGTAGAATCACGCGACGCACGAATAGATGCCGTCGGTGCTTGTGTTGGTATGAAGGGGGTAAGGATCCACGCAATAGTAAGAGAACTTAACAATGAAAATATTGATGTTGTAAACTATGCAGAAGATCCTGCTGTTTATATTCAACGCGCCCTCTCTCCATCAAAAATTAAAAAAGTAGAAATTGATGAAGCAAATAAAAAAGCAATCGTATCGGCAGACAGCGATCAGGTTTCACTAATAGTTGGCAGAAATGGTGTTAATATCAGATTGGCAATAAAGTTGACAGGATATGAAATAGACATTCTTCGTGAACAAAAACCCTACGATGAATATGATGAAGATATCGAACTTATTGATCTCAAAGAAGAACTCGGCAATGATGTTTATGAATTATTAATTAATAATCGTTATGATACCGCTCTCGAAGTCTTAACTGCAGGTCCTGAAAAACTTAAAGAAATTGAAGGACTTGAAGAAGATAAGATCAAAGAAATTATCGAGATAATTAAATCACAATTTGAAGAAGAAGAATAGTACAAGACTGGCTTTCTAATTATGACCGAACCAAAAAGTAAAAAAATAAGAATCTATAAACTTGCATCTGAGTATAATCTCTCGGCAGAAGCTATTGTTGAATTTCTTCAAAAGAAAGACTATGAAGTAAAAAATCATATGTCCCTTCTTACTGAAGAAATGATTACGGAAGTAAGTAACCATTTTAAAAAAGATATTGAGAAAGCAGAAAAGCACTATCAAAAGTTAGCTGAATTCAATAAGAAACGTAAAGACAAAACTGAAGAAGAAGCTGAAAAGGAAAAAGCAAAAACATCAAAAGTTTCTTCCGAACCTGTGATTGAAAAAGTTGAAAAGGAAACAGCATCAACAATAACCGCTCCGTCTCCTGAAATCAAGACCGAAGTCGAAATAAAAATTCCCGTTGTCGAGCAGCTTATTGAAGAAGTTTTAACTGATGAAATAGAAATCAAAAAACCAGAAGTTGAGACACCTATTCAATCGGAGGTTGAAGAAACTGTTTCAATCCCCAAAGAAGCGGGACCTAAAAAGAAAGCGTTTGTTTCCCCAAAAGATATAGAAGGTTTAAAAAGAAAAGGATTGAAAGTAGTTGGCAAGATGGACCTCAAATCCGGGAAATTAAAGAAGCCGGAAGTTGATGAAGTTGCACCTGAGCCTAAAATTGTAAAAGAGGAAATAAAATTAGACGAACAGGAAACTTTAAAGAAAAAGAAAAAGCCAAGAACGAAGAAAAAAGCAGACGAAGTTCCGAAAGTTGAGGAAACTCCCGCTACAAAGAAAAAGAAAAGAATTAAGCGATTTGAAGTAGATCAAAAAGAAGTTACAGATGCAATCCGAAAAACTCTTATCAGTATGGATGAAACAGGTTTGTCGCAAAGAGCATTATCAAGAAAACGAAAAAGAAAAGAAAGAGAAGAACAGGAAGATATAAAAGAAGAGAAAAGAATACACGATAAAAGCATTCTTAGAGTAACTGAATATATTGCGGTTAATGAGCTTGCTAATCTAATGGAAGTAAACGTAAGTGACGTTATAGCCAAGTGCATCGAACTCGGATTAATGGTTTCTATAAATCAAAGACTGGATGTTGATACAATCACGCTTGTAGCCGATGAATTCGGTTTTCAAATTGAATTTCAGGAAGAATATACTTCAGAAGAATTGGAAGATGAAGTTGATAAACCTGAAACTCTTAAATTCCGTTCGCCGGTTGTAACTGTTATGGGGCATGTTGATCATGGAAAGACTTCACTGCTTGATTATATAAGAAGAGCTAACGTAGTTGCCGGAGAATCAGGCGGGATAACACAGCACATTGGAGCATATCGCGTTGATGTTGGCAATGGAAAATTTATCACATTTCTCGATACTCCCGGTCACGAAGCATTTACTGCTATGCGTGCAAGGGGTGCACAATTGACTGATATAGTAGTTTTAGTAATAGCTGCTGATGATGCAGTGATGCCGCAAACTATCGAAGCCATTAATCATGCGCAGGCAGCTTCCGTTCCAATTGTAATTGCTATAAATAAAATAGATAAACCCGGGGCTAACCCGGATAGGATCAGGCAGCAGCTTGCTGACAGAAATATTCTTGTTGAAGATTGGGGCGGTAAATATCAATGTATTGAATTATCTGCCAAAAGCGGATTAAAAGTTGACGTACTGCTTGAAAAAATTCTTCTTGAATCTGAACTCCTCGATTTAAAAGCAAACCCGGATAGGCACGCCCGGGGTGTAGTTGTTGAATCCGAACTTGACAAAGGCAGGGGTATAACTTCAACAATATTGATTCAGAAAGGTACTTTAAGAATTGGCGATCCGTTTGTAGCGGGGATTCATTTTGGAAAAGTACGTGCAATGTTCGATGAAAGAGGCAATAAAGTTACAGAGGCTCCTCCTTCAACTCCTGTGCAAACACTGGGCTTCGAAGGTCCTCCTCAAGCCGGTGATTCTTTCATCGTAGTTGATTCAGAAAGAACTGCGCGTGCAATCAGCAATCGCAGACAGCAGCTAAAACGTGAGATTGACCAAAAGCAGGTTCACCACATCACACTTGATGAAATCTCAGATCAAATCAGCATAGGGGGAGTTAAAGAACTCGCCCTTATTGTTAAAGGTGATGTTGATGGTTCGGTTGAAGCGTTATCTGATTCTCTGATGAAACTTTCTACCCAGGAAGTAATTGTTCGGGTTATTCATAAAGGCGTCGGCGGTATTTCCGAAAACGATGTTCTGCTTGCATCAGCTTCAAATGCTATCATTATTGGCTTCCATGTTAGACCAAACTTGAATGCCCGAAGATTAGCTGAAAATCAAAAAGTGGATATCAGACTTTACAGCGTAATCTATAATGCAATCAATGAGGTTAAATCGGCTCTCGAAGGGTTGCTATCTCCAATACTTTCTGAAGAGGTTACTTCTACAGTAGAAGTGAGAGAAACTTTCAAAGTTCCCAAAGTTGGAACTGTTGCGGGTTGTTATGTGCAGGAAGGGAAGCTTCAAAGATCAAATAAAATCAGACTGCTGCGCGAAGGTATCGTTATCTTTGAAGGTGAAATAGATAACCTGAAAAGATTTAAAGATGATGTGCGTGAAGTAGAAGCTGGTTATGAATGCGGCTTAAATATCAGAAATTATAATGATCTGAAAATTGGTGACATAATTGAATCATTCAAGATTATTGAGACAAAGAAAAAGCTAAGCTGAGCAGGAATAATAGCAGTAACTTTAAACGAATTATATTTTTTAAAATGGGCACTTCGCATAGAATTGATAGAGTTGAAAGTTTAATTAAAGAAGAATTAAGTACTATCTTTTTTCAAAAACTTGCACTTGAAAATCTTGGATTTCTTACTATCACAAAAGTCAAAGTCAGTCCCGATTTGAAAATTGCAAAAGTTTACATTTCAATTTTTGAGAAAGAAAAAAGAGAACAGTCACTAAAAAAAATAATAGCTAAATCCGGATTCATTCGTTTTGAATTAGCTTCACAAATAAAAATAAAATTTATTCCCGAACTGAAATTTTTCCTTGATGATTCGTTGGATTACGTTGAAAAGATAGATGGAATATTCAAACAGATACACGAAAATGATAACAAAGGCAACGACTGATTATTCAGCACTTGATTTTAACTCCGGCGAGATTCTTCTGATTGATAAACCTTTCGGCTGGTCATCTTTCAAAGTTATTTATAAGATCAGAAAATCAATTCCCGAAAAAAAGGTTGGACATGCTGGAACATTAGACCCGGCTGCGACCGGTTTATTAATTATTTGTACTGGGAAAAAAACCAAAGCAATCAGCTCGTTTCAAGAATTAAAGAAGACTTACACCGGCACAATCAGGCTTGGGGTTTCTTCTGCTTCAATGGATTTGGAAACTGAACAAATTATGATAGATGACTTGAAAAATATTACTGAAGAAAGGATTTTATCTGCTGTAAAAAACTTTTTAGGAAATATTATTCAAATGCCGCCAATGTTTTCGGCAGTAAAGGTGGGTGGAAAATCGCTCTATCACTTGGCTCGTAAAGGAAAAACTATTGAACGGGCTTCCCGTGAAGTTACTGTTTATGATTTTACTATCACCAAAATAGAACTTCCCGAAGTTCATTTTGAAATTACCTGTTCAAAAGGAACTTATATCAGAGCCATTGCCGATGATTTGGGAAAGATGCTCGGCTGCGGTGGAATTATTTCTTCACTTCGACGAACAAAAATTGGAGATTATTCGGTTGATGATGCGTTGTCTGTGGACGAATTTGTCGCTAATTCTAAAAATTCAATTCCCATTTTTGCTGATAGTCTAAGCTGAGATTGATATTTCGAGTACAATGAAAATATTTTCAGATTTATCGCAGATTACTAAAGATAAAAATACTTTTGTAACTATCGGAACCTTTGATGGGGTACATTTAGGACATCAAAAAATTATTGAGAGAATAGAAGCTTCAGCTAATCAAAAAAATTGCAGAAGTTTTTTAATAACATTTGAACCTCATCCGCGTAAGATTGTTTCGAAAGATTCTGTTATAAAACTTCTTACAACAACGGACGAAAAACTTTTAATTCTTAAGAAACTTAAAGTTCAGAACGTCTTTCTTGTTAATTTTACAATGGAATTTTCTCAACTCTCTGCTGATGAGTTTGTTAAAAAATATATAATTGATGGAATGGGTGTAAAAGAAATTATTATTGGTTATGACCATCATTTCGGCAAAGACAGAAGCGGTGATCTGAAAAAATTAACACAACTTGGTAAAGAATTTGATTTTAGTTTAAGCATGGTTGAAGAAGTAAAAATTAACGAGCAGGTTGTCAGCAGTACAAAAATCAGGAACGCACTAGCTGAAGGAAACCTTCTTATTGCAAATTCTTTCCTTGGAAGATATTATTCTTTCAGCGGCAAAGTTATTCACGGTGACAAGCGCGGAAGAACACTTGGTTATCCGACTGCCAATCTTCAAATTGATGAAGATAAACTTCTGCCGGCTTTAGGAATTTACCTTTGTGAAGTGATAGTAAAAAATGAAAAATATCACGGACTTTTGAGCATCGGAAGAAGACCAACTTTTTATTCTGAAGGAGAAATAATTCCTGAAGTTTTTATCTTAAATTTCGATGAAGATATTTATGATGCAAATATCACTTTGAACTTAATTGAAAGAATACGAAGCGAAAAAAAATTCGATTCGGTTGAGGCTCTTATTAAACAAATGGGCGAAGATAGAAAGTTAGCACTAAAAATTTTAGAAAAAATAAATAATTAATCCCGGTTTATTCTGGGCTTACATTAAATCATAAATCAAAGGATCAATAAAATGACAAAAGAAGAAAAACTTGAGCTAATCAAGAAATACGGTACTAACGAAAAAGACTCCGGCAAATCTGAAGTACAGATCGCATTGTTAACTAAAAGAATTAATGATCTGACCGGGCATTTCGGCGTACACAAAAAAGATCATCACTCTCGCCGCGGCTTACTGATGATGGTTGGAAAACGCAGAAGACTTTTGGATTATCTCATGAAAAAAGACATCGAGAGATACAGAGCAATAATTAAAGAATTGAATATTAGAAAGTAAAAAAGGTTTATTAAATGATAGTTAAAAAAGAAATTGAAATTGGCGGAAAAGTATTTTCGATCGAAACCGGGCGCTTTGCAAAACAAGCAAACGGTGCGGTTATGGTCAGATATAACGATACGATGGTGCTTGTTACTGCCGTTGCCTCTCCCGAAGCAAAAGAAGATATGGATTATTTTCCTCTTCAGGTTGAATACCGTGAGAAAACTTCGGCAGCCGGTAAATTCCCCGGTGGATATATTAAACGGGAAGGTCGCCCGAGTGAAAAAGAAATCCTCAGTGCAAGGTTGGTGGATAGACCAATTAGACCGCTGTTTCCTGAAAATTTTACAAATGAAACGCAGATAGTTGCTACAGTTTTTTCTTTCGACGGTGAAAATGACCCGGATGTTTTGGCAGCCGTTGGTGCTTCGGCGGCTCTTTGCATTTCGGAAATACCATTCGACGGACCGATTGCAGAGATACGTATTGGAAGACTTGATGGTAATTTCATTGTTAATCCGACACATGCCCAAACTGAAAAAAGTGATATTGAACTTGTGGTTGCAGGAACAGCCGATTCAATAATGATGGTTGAAGGTGAATCTAAAGAGATTAGTGAAAATGATTTACTTGATGCCTTAAAATTTGCCCAGGGCGAGATTAAAAAAATTGTCCAGCTTCAAAATGAATTAGTTGCAGAAGTTGGAAAAGCAAAATGGGCAGTCGCAGAAAAAGTGATTGATCCGGCTTTGAAAGCAGAAGTTTATTCATTGGCACAGGATAAACTTAAAGAGATAGTTTATTCCGTCCTTTCAAAAGACGAAAGATCTAATAAGAATAAAGAGCTTGCCGAAATTGTTAAAACAACTCTTGCCGAAAAATTTCCCGAGCAGGAAAAAGTGATAAAGTTAATTCTTCATGATATGGAAAAAGAATTAATGCGAAACAGAATTCTTGAAGATGGAATTCGTTTGGATGGAAGAAATACTACTCAGGTTCGTCCGATTAGTATTGAATTGGGAATACTTCCACGCGCTCATGGTTCCGCATTATTTACACGCGGCGAAACGCAAAGTTTGACCACAGTAACGCTCGGAACAAAAAATGACGAGCAAACAATTGATGGTTTGAGAGAAGAGTACACTAAAAAGTTTATGCTGCATTACAATTTCCCCCCTTATTCTGTTGGTGAAGTTGGCAGAATGACAGGTGTTGGCAGAAGAGAAATCGGACATGGAAATCTTGCCGAACGTTCGCTTAAAGGAATGCTTCCGGCAGAAGATAAATTTCCTTATACGGTTCGTGTTATTTCGGATATCCTTGAATCCAATGGATCTTCTTCAATGGCTACTGTTTGTGCCGGTTCACTTTCACTTATGGATGCAGGTGTACCTTTTCGTAAAGCTGTTTCCGGAATCGCAATGGGGCTTGTAAAGGAAGGGGATAAATATGCAATCCTTACAGATATTCTTGGTAATGAAGATCATCTTGGCGATATGGATTTTAAAGTTGCCGGAACTACAGAAGGCATTACAGGTTTCCAGATGGATATTAAAATTCAGGGTATCTCTTTTGAAATTATGGAGAAAGCTGTTAACCAAGCCCGTGAAGGACGCATGCATATTCTTGGAATTATGAATGAAGCTCTTTCACAAGCAAGAGATTATCTATCACCATTTGCTCCAAGATTACTAACTATGAAAGTTGAAACAGATCAGATTGGTTTGATAATTGGACCAGGTGGTAAGACTATTCAAGGCATGCAGAGGCTCTTTGGCGTTGATATTAATATAGATGATGATGGAACAATTAATATTGCTTCACCTAATAAAGAGAACGCTGCAAGATGTAAAGATCACATCAAGAAAATGACAGCTACTCCTGAAGTTGGTGAAATTTATGACGGCGTTGTTACAAAGATCATGGACTTTGGTGCATTTGTCGAAATTCTTCCGGGGAAAGAAGGTTTACTTCATATTTCCCAGATAGATAGTAAGCGAGTTGAAAAGGTTAGTGATTATCTCAAACAAGGTGACAAAGTAACCGTTAAAGTGATTAAGATTGAAAACGGAAAGTATTCTCTGAGCAGAAAAGAACTGCTTAAAGAGCAATCTGCATCTTCAACTAATCAATAAACAAAATGACTTTCCAATTCTTTTCGGATCCTTGTTGATCCGAAAGGAATTTGAGTTTAAAGTCTGGATATTTTTTAATAATCTATTGCAAAGCGATAGAAAAAATTTTTCAATTAAATAATTTTAATTTCGGATTATGCAATCAATATTAAACCAGTTTCAATTTGATTCTTACTTGCTTGTTGCTTCGACATGCTGCTTTTATTTAATCGCAGTCTGCAGCTTCTCCGAAATATTCTTTAATAAGTTTTCTATGAAATTAAATATTTCATTAAAAGAGTTTTTCCTTTATGACAAAAGAAATAATAATCAATTCCTCCACCAGCCAGACACGTGTGGCGATTACGGAGGATGGAAATTTAGCCGACTTTTTTGTTGACTATCCTGAAAACAGGCGCATGGTGGGGGATATTTACCTTGGCAAAATAGCCAGGGTATTGCCGGGTATTCGTGCAGCCTTTGTTGATATTGGTATGCAGCACGATGCTTTCCTTCACTTTTCGGACATTGGGGACAGAACAAAGCAATTTCAGGAAATGCTTGGCGACGATGCTGATGTTGATGAAGAGGAGGATGAGTCAAGCGCTCCAGCAAACAATTCCCCGCAAAAACAATTTAATAGACAACCCTCTCAGGTTGTTCCCCACCTTGCAAAGGGACAGGATATAATCGTTCAGATAACTAAAGAACCTGTCAATAATAAGGGTGTGCGTGTTACTTCTTCAGTTTCCCTTCCGGGAAGGTTTTGTGTTCTCCTTCCTTTTGATAACAAAGTAGGAATCTCAAAAAGGATTTCAGACTACCGTGAAAGGCGAAGACTTCGATCGCTTGCAAGAAGTTTTCTTCCGGAAAATTATGGACTTATAATCAGAACTGTAGCAAAAAATCAATCTGAAGAAGCCCTTCATGATGATTTAAATACTCTGATGAAAACATGGAACGAAATTGAATCTACAGTGAAAACTGAAAAACCACCCGCCTTGATTTATCAAGATGTTACTACCACTTCCAGCGTTATTCGTGATTTGTTGACCGCAGATGTCAGCAAAGTATTTATTGATTCTAAGAAACTTTATAAACAAATTAAAAATTATGTCGAGATCGTTCAACCTGGAATAGCAGACAAAATTGAACTCTTTCGATCAAGTGGCGCTATCTTCGATTCATTTAGGATTGAAGAACAAGTAAAAACACTAATGGGTAGAAAAGTTTCTTTGCCAAGCGGAGGGTATTTAATCATCGAACAAACTGAAGCAATGTTTGTTGTTGATGTGAACAGCGGCAGGTACGCAAAAAATAAAGAGCAGGAATTGAACTCTCTTAAAACTGATCTTGAAGCTGCAAGAGAAATTGCAAGACAGCTTCGGCTTCGCGATATTGGCGGAATTATTGTTATTGATTTTATTGATCTTGAAGATGATAAGAATCGTAAAAAAGTTTATGATGAAATAAAAAAAGAAATGCGAAGAGACAGAGCCAAATCCTCTGTTCTTCCAATGTCAGATTTTGGTTTAATGCAAATTACCAGGCAAAGAGTTCGTCAAAATATAAATCAAGCAATGTTCGAAGTTTGTCCCTATTGCCTCGGGAGCGGAAGGTTGACGAAATACTCCCACCTTGTTTATGATATTGAAGAGTGGGTGCGCAAGTTTATTAAAGAGTCGAAGGAGAGATCCATTATATTAAAATGTCATCCTGTACTTGCATCTAAATTCCGGGAGAATAAATATAAAACTCTGTGGAAACTTCGTCTTAAATATTTTGTACGGCTTAAAATTCAGGAAGATGAAACAATGCCCTTAGGTCGAGTAAAATTAGTGGGCAAAAATAATCAACAGGAATTTAGCGAGTAAAGATCATTCAATATTAGATAAAAATATTTTGTTCAAATAAATTCACAATTATCAAAAAAATTTTCTGGAAAAGATTATAATGAAAAAAACAAAATTGTATAATATTCATCAAAAACTTGGGGCAAAAATAGTTGAGTTTGCCGGATATCAAATGCCGGTTCAGTACACTTCAATTATATCAGAACATCAAACGGTAAGAAATTCCGTTGGTGTGTTCGATGTTTCTCACATGGGTGAATTCTTTGTTAAAGGGGAAAATGCCTTGGAGTTTGTAAATTATGTTACTATAAACGACGCTTCCAAATTATTTTCAGGGCGCGTGCAGTATTCAGCACTGTGTTACGAAGATGGCGGTATTGTTGATGATCTGCTTGTCTATAAATTATCTGATAAAGAATTTATGCTTGTGGTTAATGCTTCAAACATCGAAAAAGATTTTGACTGGCTAAGCCAGAACAATAAGTTTAATGTTGAACTAACTAATAAAAGTGATGATTATTCTTTACTTGCAGTTCAAGGACCGAAATCAAAAGATGTAATTCAGAAAGTGTGTGATAAAAATCTTAATCTTGAATATTATCATTTCTTTAATGCAAAAATTGCCGGAGTGGATGCAATTGTTTCGCGTACCGGCTACACAGGTGAATTAGGTTATGAAATTTATTTTCAAGGTGATACAGCAACTGCCGAATTTATTTGGGATAGAATTTTTGATGCCGGAAAAGAATTCAACATTCAGCCAATAGGACTTGGTGCAAGAGATAGTTTGCGATTGGAAATGGGCTACTGCTTGTATGGAAATGATATTGATAAAACGACCAACCCCCTTGAAGCTGGTTTAGCCTGGATTACTAAATTAAACAAAGAAAGTTTTCTTGGTAAACAAGCATTGGTAAAATCTAAATCCGACGGGTTAAAAAGAAAATTGGTTGCAATGACTTCTGAAGAAAAAGTTTTCCCCCGCCATGGCTATGATTTAACATTTGATGGAAAAAAGATCGGAACAATTACCAGCGGTACTGTAAGCCCCGTACTTGAAAAACCAATTGCTCTCGGGTATGTAAATTCAGAATATTCAGTTATCGGATCAACGGTTAATTTTTTAATTCGCGGGAAAGAGTATTCTGCAAAAGTGGTAAAACTTCCGTTCGTAAATAAGTAATTTTGAATATGAAAATTGATGTCATTTTTTGTCCTGTTACTGTTGACGAATTATATTTTACAAATAGAACCACTGTTGTTATTGATGTTCTGCGTGCTTCATCGGTAATAACAACAGCACTTCAAAATGGTGCAAAAGAAATTATCCCTGTTGCAAATGTTGAGTTTGCTGTAAAACTTTCAGGTGGAATGTTTGGCGGACAAACATTACTTGGCGGTGAGAGAAACACAAAAAAAATAGAAGGTTTTGCTCTGGGCAATTCGCCCTTAGAATACACACCTGAAATTGTAAGCGGTAAATCAATTGTTCTTTATACTACGAACGGGACCAAGGCAATCGCAAAAGCAAAATTTTCCGAAAATCTTTTTATTTGCTCGTTCTTAAATTTATCTGCAGTAGCAAAATATCTTGTTGAACTAAGAAAAGATTTTGTGATAATTTGTTCGGGCAGAGCAAATCATTTTTCGCTTGAAGATACAATCTGTGCAGGTAAATTAATTTCGGAAATAAATGAAGCCTTCGCTGATAATGAACTTTCTGATTCTGCAAAAGCAAGTTTGATTTTATGCCAATCTTTTTCAGGCGATATACTTGAGATGTTTAAAAGCACCGAACACGGAAAAATTTTAATGAATAATGGTTTTGAAGATGATCTTATTTTCTGCAGCAAAATAAATTCTTCTGATTCGCTTCCGATATTATCCGGCAGCGCTGTAAAACTTTTCAATAAATAAATCTGAACATTTTTCGGATCAAGCATGGCTAAAAAGAAAAATAAAAGCAGCGAGAATCATTCCAATGATTCATCGTCCTATTATGCCATGTCCTCTGAAAAGTTTAGAAAAATACTTGGTCTATTTGTTTTCTTTTTATCAATCTTTTTATTTCTGAGCATTATTTCATACAGCAGAAGTGACGAAGACAGCCTCACAGGATTATTCGATAATTTATTTTCTTCGGGTTCAGATAATATCTCAAATTGGATGGGCATAGTCGGAGCTTACTTCTCCGATTTTTTTGTTCATCGCATCTTCGGTTATTTCTCGCTCATAATACCTATTTTACTTTTCGCCTGGGGGATTCACCTATTCAACAAATTTGATTTAAGAATCCTTCTTCACAGTACAAATTTTTCTTTGCTTGCTGTGACAATCATTACTTCGATTTTCGGACTGCTTGCAAATAATTTGGATATTTTATCCGAAACACATGAACTCTCCGGCAAGTTAGGAGCAGTAATCGGAAGCTACCTCGGTAATCAGCTTGGAAGCATCGGAGGTCTTATTTTATTGCTTGCACTTGCTGCAACGCTTTTAATAATTGCATTTGATATTAACATCGAAAAACTTTTGCTAAGTATTGTTTCAATATTTAGAATGAAAGATGATGCTGAAATTGATGAGGGAACTCAACCCGATAAAGAAGGAAAGTCTGCCGGTAATATCGAAAAAATTAAAAAACTTGCAGACGAAAAGCCAAAAAAGGGAAAATTATCTAAAGCTGAACTAACTGCCGAACAATTAATGGAAGCAGAAGCAGAAGAGCAAACTCGAATAAGAATTATTCGCAAAGACGATCAGCTAACTTCTCAAGAGACAAATGAAGTTCTGAGGGATGAGGTAAAAAAAGTTAACCTTGAAAAGGTTGGGGAACTGCCAGACAAAAAAACTCTTGATGAAAATATTGATGAAAAACTTCCCGATCCGTGGGAAGAAATACCGGAATACAAAAATCCTTCGCTTGATTTGCTTGAACCGGTTCCTGAAGAAGATTTTAAAGTTGCAGAAGAGGAATTAAAAAAGAATGCTGAACTATTAAAAGAAAAACTAAAACTATTTGATATCGAGATAAAAGATATCTCCGTAACGCCTGGTCCCGTTGTAACACTTTACGAAATAGTTCCATCACCAGGAGTCAAGATCAGCAAGATAGTTGGGTTGGAAAATGACATAGCATTAGCTTTGGCAGCAAGGGGAATTAGAATTATCGCCCCCATCCCCGGTAAAGGAGCCATCGGAGTTGAAATTCCTAACGCAGAATCAGCAATTGTAAAAGCACGTTCTGTTCTTGCGAAGATAAACGAATCAACAATGGAACTTCCGATGTCACTTGGCAAAACAATCAGCGGCGATGTTTACTTAACAGATTTGTCTAAAATGCCCCATCTGCTGATTGCCGGCTCTACAGGATCAGGGAAAAGCGTTGGAATAAATATGATTATTACAAGTTTGCTTTTTGCTAAGAAGCCAAGCGAAGTAAAACTGATAATGATTGATCCGAAAAAAATTGAACTTTCTTTATATAATAAATTAAGAAAACACTATCTCGCAGTCTCGCCTGATCTTGATGAAGAAATAATTACGGTGCCGCAAAATGCTGTAATTCTTTTAAAATCAGTTGAAATGGAAATGGAGCAGCGATATGACAAACTTGCAAAACTTGGTGTAAGAAATATCGTGGATTACAATAAAAAGGTTGCTTCACTTCCTAAGAAACCCGCTGACAGTACAGGGATGAAACATCATCACCTCCCCTACCTTGTAGTTATAGTTGATGAGCTTGCAGATTTGATGATCACCGCCGGCAAGGAAGTTGAAGAACCAATTACCAGGCTTGCGCAATTAGCCCGTGCAGTTGGTGTACAGCTTGTGCTTGCTACACAGCGTCCTTCGGTAAATGTAATTACTGGCGTTATCAAGGCTAATTTTAGTGCTCGTATTGCTTATCAAGTTGCGACCAAAATTGATTCACGAACAATTCTCGATATGAATGGTGCAGAGCAGTTACTTGGAAAAGGCGATATGTTGTTCCTGCCGACAGGATCGCCAAAGCCGAACAGAATTCAAAATGCATTTATTTCCACCGAGGAGGTGGAAAAGATAACAAACTTTATTAATCAGCAGTCGGGATATTCACGCCCATATTTTCTGCCAAGTATTTATGAAAAGAAAAGAGGTTCAGGAAGGGGGTTCCTTGCTGATCTTGATCCAATGTTTGAAGATGCCGCACGTGTTATCGTTCGTTATCAGCAAGGCTCTGTTTCACTTCTTCAAAGAAAATTAAAACTTGGTTACTCACGTGCTGCAAGAATTGTTGATCAGCTTGAAGAAGCCGGCGTTGTTGGTCCAAACGATGGCAGTAAAGCAAGAACCGTGCTCATCGAAAACGATGAACAACTCGAAACAGTGCTCAGGTCGCTGTAATTATTTTATCCTTTTTAATTTCGACACAATAGTTTTAGATTGGAAGAAGAAAATTTATGACAAGAAAATTATTATTAATATTTATTTTATTACTCAGTAATTGCTCGATGCTTTTATCGCAGGATGATGCTAACCATAAATTGAAGGTATTGCAGGAAAAATTTAATTCACTCAAGGATTTCAGTGTTGACTTTTCACGCACATCGAATTCGAAGAAAGATCTATCCGGCAAAATGTTTTATAAATCTAAAAATAAAATAAGATTAGAAATGCAAAACACAATTGTAGTCTCGGATTCCAAAAGCATCTGGAACTTCAATAAAAAGGATAAAAAAGTCTTCATCACAAATGCAGACGACGACAGCCAGTCATTTTTATCTTTAGATAAACTGGTAAACCAATATCCATCTGAATGTAAAATAAATATAATAAAGGTAGATGCACGCGAAGTAATTGAATTAACACCCGGCAACTCAAATTTACAATTCATAAAAATATTAATGTGGACAAACAGCGATAATCTTTTATCAAAAGTTATCATAGAAGATCAGGCAATTGGGAAAATGGAACTTAATTTTGCCGGGTACAAACTAAACTCGAATATCGCTGATTCTAAATTTTCATTCACCCCCCCGGAAGGAAGTACAGTTATTGACCTCAGATAGTCAGCTACGTCGTTCACCGATTAGAAAGTATATTAATTATGTTTTAACATTATTACTAACAGTAGTATTTGTTTTAATCGCTTTCAGAGATGTTGATTTCGGGGAAGTACTCGAAATAACTTCTCACGCATCAATCTTATGGGTCATTATTTTAATTCTTTCACTTTATTTATCACATTTCTTGCGTGCTGTAAGATGGAAGGTGATTATCCGGTCAGTGAAGCCTGAAGCGAAATTAAAATATCTTTTCGGTGCACTGATGGTTGGCTACGGAGTCAATTGCGTGGTTCCGCGTCTCGGTGAAGTGTCACGCTCGGTACTGCTTGGCAAGTGGGAGGGGTTATCCCGTTCGTCTATGTTTGGAACGGTTATCCTTGAAAGAATGATAGATATTTTTTTCTTCGGATTATCTTTGATTATTGCAGGGCTGCTTTATAACGGAAATGTTTATGTCGAATTTCCCTGGTTGAAAACGACTCTCTTCGTTTTACTTTTAACAGTTACATCAGGTGCAATCCTGTTGGTTGTTTCAGTTAAATTTAAAGCGACTTTTTACAAACTTATAAAATTTATTCTGCAAAAATTTTCTGTAAAAGCATCAGAAAAATTAATCCATATTTTTGATATGCTGGTTGAGGGATTTTCAAGTTTAAAAGGAAGCAATAATTATTTTATTTCGATTTTACTAAGCGTAGCAATTATGCTTCTCTACGGATTTAACTCTTACGTTGGATTCTTTGCTTTAGGAATGGAGGGGCTCCAACCTATAAATTTTGGAATGGCGTGGATCGTCATGAGTATTAGCTCGATCGGGGTAATGATTCCAACTCCTGGCGGAACAGGATCATATCACACAATCGCTAAATCAGTTCTCGTATTGTTATTTGGATTTGCCGATACTATTAGTCTTGCTTACGCTTTTCTGATGCACATAGTTTCTTATCTTTTATTTATTTTCACCGCACTAATTGTATTTTTCTTACTCAACAAACAACACGATAATCTTATTAAAGTCGTAGAAACAGAACTGGGCGATTTATGAAAAAATATTTTTTACTTACCACAATTATCCTTGCATCATTTCCGATGTATGCTCAATATCAAGCAAGAGCAAGTATGGGGATTGATTTTGTAAGCACCCCATCCTTGACAGATTATATAAATATTTACATCCAGCCAGCTACCGAATTAGGCAGCTTTAACTCGGCGGTTGTATTTTCAGGTGAACTGGGATACAATGTTGAGAGCAACTTTCAGTTAGGAATTGAATTGGCATACTCCTTAAATTCCTACACATCAAGTTTGCTTAATGGACAGTATGATCTTTCTTATGGAATAATTATGCCCTCGCTGACTGCATATTATTTAATCTCCGGCGAAGGATATAATTTTAAGTTTGGCGCAGGTGGGGGGATAAGATTAGTTAGCGCCGATGAATCTCTTCCCGGTTTAGGTGCGGCAATTAATTATTCATCAACAGGAGTTGGATTTATTTTGAGAGCCGAAGGCAATACTTTGCTCGGCGGAAATTTTTATGCTAGCATCGGCGGTGATCTAAGATATGATATAAATGGTAAGCCTTCGAACGGTGATAATTTTCTTGGCGGAAGATCCGACATTTCTACAAACTTTAATTCATTCTCGGCTGGTATAAAGCTGGGAATATCATATTTATTTTAGGAGTTAATTTGAATTTATTTGAAGCAATAATTCTTGGTATTATTCAAGGTGTAACCGAATTTTTACCGATTAGCAGCACGGGTCATCTTACACTTGCCGGGCAATTTATGAATCTTATTTCAGTTGATCACCCTGAAAGATGGACGTCATTCATTGCAGTAATTCAACTTGGAACTTTGATTTCAATATTAATTTATTTTAGAACTGAGATCATACAAATAACCGCAAGTTTTCTGAAAGAAAATATTTTTCATCGGATTAAATACCAAAATCAATCTTCAAATTCAAAACTTGGATGGCTTATATTTTTAGGAACTCTCCCTATCGTAATCATAGGATTACTATTCAAAGATGAAATTGAAGGAGCGCTGACAAAAAACCTATACGTTATAGCCTTTAGTCTTATCGGGCTTGCAATCATTCTTGCCATTGCTGAAAAAATATCTAAGCAAAATAAAAATATTGAAAACGCCGGGGTAATGGAAGCAATCATAATCGGACTTGCTCAAGCAATGGCACTTATTCCGGGTTCATCTCGTTCGGGCACAACAATAACAGGAGGTCTTTTTGTGGGACTGGATAGAGAAAGCGCAGCACGATTTTCATTTCTACTAAGCATACCCGCAGTATTCGCGAGCGGTATGCTGCAGTTTATCGAATCGCTTGAATATCTTGATGCATCCGCCTTTCTGAATTTGACTGCTGCAACTTTAGCATCTGCTATAAGCGGTTACATTGCAATAGATTTTTTATTAAAATATTTAAAGAAGCATAGCACATTCATTTTTATTTACTATAGAATTATTATCGGTGTACTGATTCTAATTCTATTATCTATGAATATCATTCAACCACAATAGGAGATACAATGTTAAGATTTTTTATTCTGAATTTATTATTTCTGTTACTCGTCAGTTGCAACAATAAAGTTGAAACTGAAGAGAAAGAAAATTCTGAACCAACTTCAGACCTTAATCAATCAATTATCCAAACAAAAGAAAGTGATTCAATGACCGTTGCAATAATAAAAACAAATATGGGCACTATCGAACTTGAACTATTTGCTGACCTTGTACCTAAAACCGTAGAAAATTTCGTTGGGCTTGCAAATAAAGGCTATTACAACGGAGTAATATTTCATCGAGTAATTGATAAATTTATGATTCAAGGCGGTGATCCGACCGGCACAGGACGGGGCGGAGAAAGCTTTTTTGGCGGAAAATTTAATGATGAATTTGTAACCACTCTTCGTCATGATTCAGCCGGCATTTTGTCAATGGCAAACGCAGGACCAAATACAAATGGCAGCCAGTTTTTTATTACTCTTGCACCTACCCCCTGGCTTAATGGCAAACATACTATTTTTGGTAAAGTGATTAATGGAATGGATGTGGTTTCAGCAATTGGCAAAGTTGCTAAAGGTCCGAACGATCGCCCGTTAAAGGATGTGGTAATAGAAAAAGTCGAAATTGAAAAAAGAGAAAACACGGAAGTTAATTCCAAATAATTAATGAAGCAGGAAGAATATTTCTCGTCAAGATGGACTCTAATAATTTCTACTATCGGCATTGCTGTTGGGACAGGAAACATTTGGAGGTTTTCTAGAATTGTTGCACAAAATGGCGGCGGTTCTTTTTTAATACCCTGGGTGATATTTCTTCTTATCTGGTCTGTTCCATTAATCATTGCAGAATTTGCACTTGGTAAACATACAAGGTTTGGGCCGGTTGGGGCGATAGCTAAAACTGCCGGTAAAAATTTTGGGTGGATGGGCGCTTACATCGTTCTCGTATCAACTGCAATAATGTTTTATTACTCGGTTGTTACGGGATGGTGTCTGCGATATTTTATTTCCGCAATTTCGGGAAATTTATTTGAAACTACGGACTACCTTTCTTACTGGAATAATTTTTCATCGAGCGTAGAGCCAATGATATTCCATCTCATCTCAATGCTGATAGTTGCATTTGTAGTTATTCGCGGCATCACTAATGGAATTGAGAAAGTCAGCAAAATATTAATCCCCGCTTTGCTTGGAATTCTATTAATTTTATTTGTTCGTGCCGCTTCTCTTCCGAATGCTATGGAAGGTATTAAATATTTTTTCACTCCCGATTTAAATACGATCTTTGATTACAAAGTCTGGTTGAATGCACTTACGCAAAACGCCTGGGATACTGGTGCCGGGTGGGGATTAATCCTGGCTTACGGTATTTACATGCGGAAAAAAGAAGACATAGCATTAAATGCAGCGTTAATCGGGTTTGGAAATAATTCCGTTTCGTTGCTTGCAGGGATTACAATATTCTCAACTGTTTTTGCGCTTAGCTCAGTTGATGCAATGACTCAGGTTTCTCAATCGGGGCCTGCTAATACGGGCTTAACATTTATTTACCTGCCACTGCTATTCTCCAAAATAACTTCAAGCAATTTGCTGAATATTTTTTTCGCATCAATATTTTTTCTCGCATTATTTTTTGCTGCGGTGACTTCGCTTATTTCCATGGTTGAACTTGCCACAAGAACATTGATTGATCTCGGACTTTCACGAAAGAGAGGATTAATAATTGTTGCTTCAGTTGCTGCTGTGATGGGTGTCCCTTCTGCAATGAATACGGATTTACTTATAAATCAGGATTGGGTTTGGGGTGTGGGATTAATTTTAAGCGGAGCCTTTATTTCTTTTTCAATTATTAAATATGGTGTGGATAAATTCAGAACTGAAATTATAAATGGAACAGGTTGTGATGTAAAGATTGGGAGGTGGTTCAATTTTGTTATCTCAATATTAATTCCATTTCAAGTTGTAGTTCTCATTAGCTGGTGGCTGATATCATCAACAAGTTGGGATCCGCAGTGGTACAATCCATTTCATATTGAAAATGCAGGCACTGTAATTTTCCAATGGGCTATTGTTATTTCAATTCTAATTCTATTAAACAAAAAATTAGTTAAACAAACGTTCAGGGATTAGAGAATGAGTTTAGCATCAATAATAACTTCAATTGTTGTAGTTGGAATAGTTTGGGGAGGGTTAACGTATTTCCTTTTTAAAGCGATAAAATATGAAAAGAAAAAACTAAACGATGGCGAAGAGTAAATTTACAGCACCTTCTGTGCTTGAAGCTATCCGACAAATTAAAAAGGGGACTTTGCTCCCCCTTTATTATTTCTTTGGAGTTGATGGATTTATTATCAATGAAGCATATCACTTGCTCGAAAAAAAAATATCACCTTTGATCTCCACCGAGTTTGACAAGCAAGTAATTTATGCAAACGATAATTCATTAGTCGAAATTTTAGATGCGGCTTCGGCTTTCCCTTTTGGCTCGGATAAAAAATTTATTGTTGTGAAAGAGGCTGATAAATTAAAAGATAAAAAAGGATTAGTTTTTTATTGTAAACAACCCCCTTCGTTTACAACGCTTCTTTTTTTGCACAGCGGTGAAATTCCAAACCTGGATAGCGAACCATTCCCTTCTTTATATAGTTTTGGTTATTTATTTGAAGGAAAAGAATTAAAAAGAACTAATCTCATCGATTGGTTACTTGACTTTGCGGAATCCAAAAACCTCAAACTGTCTAAAGAGAATGCTCAAATGCTCGTAGATATTGTCGGCGAAAACAGGTCAATGCTCGAACATCAATTTGAAAAATTCACTACTTTTCTCGGAGATAAAAAAGAAATATCTATTGAAACAATTACTGCGCTTTCAACCGAACTTAAAGAATTCAATATCTTTGATTTATTAAATGCAATCGGCAAACGAGAGAAAGCAAAAGCCTTAAAAATTGTAATGAACCTGTATGAAAAAGAAAATGAACTTATCTCAATCGTAGCGATGTTGAATAAATATTTTACCGGTTTGTTAAGATTAAATGAAATGAATGAAAAAAAAATAGACCCGGTTATTCAAGCCAGAATCATAGGTACAAATAAATATTACCTTAAAGATTATGAAAATGCCAGAAAAAATTTTTCTGATTTTCAATTGTATAATGCAATAGAAGCAATTTTAAAGGCTGATATTCAAAAGAAATCTTCTTTTACTGACGATAGAACTTTGCTGACTGCCCTGATTTCGGAAATTTTAGCTGAGAAGTGATAATATCCAACTTTAGTAGTATCGCTTCATAAATAATTTACAACGGCATTTCTATAATGAATTTGATTTTAATAAGTTCTGCTTGTAAATGAAACAAATAGTAGAATGGAAAGTATAAACTCAGTTGATTGAAAAACCGTTAAATGAAAAAACTGACGAAGAATTGATTCTGGAATTTCAGTCCGACAATAATATTAAGGCATTTGAAATTCTTGTAGCGAGATATAAAAATCCATTAATGAATTATGTGTTCAGATTTCTTGGAAATTATGAATCTTGTGCTGATGTAGTTCAGGAAACAATGATTAAAGTTTACAGATATAAAGATTCATACAGCGCCGTAGCAAAGTTCTCAACCTGGATTTACACCATAGCCGGTAACCTTGCGAGAACTGAATACCAGCGGCAGCGAAGAAGGAATCTTTTTTCTATTAGCGATTATGGCGAAGAGCATGAAAATTTTGATATCCCTGATAATAGCTATAGACCGGATGTTGCAACAGATTCCGGAATTAAAAACAAAATTATTCAAGATGCTCTCTTAAAAGTTTCCGCTGCATATCGTGAAGTTGTTATTCTCAGAGATATTCAAGAATTATCATATGAAGAAATTGCCGAGATTAAAAAAATCTCTGTTGGAACGGTCAAATCAAAAATTAATCGTGGCAGGGCGCAGCTTCAAAAGCTGTTAAAGGGTATTTATAAGGAATGATGATGGAAAATGATGACCTAAAATATAAAGGAGTTATAAATTTGCTTAGGAATTTAAGAAAGATGCAAGCTACAAATAATTTCGAAGCTGATCTGATGAGAAAAATTAACGGCCCTCAAGCAGAGAAGCAAAAATCATTATTTGATTTAATCTTTTCACCAGTGAAACTCATTCCGTCAGCAGCTTTAATAGCAACTGCTGTAATATTAATCTTTGTCGTAAATAATCATTCAACTGAAATAGAAGACCCCTTTTCGATTGAACCAAGGATGAGGGAGGATTTACTAATAAGCAAAGTGCCTATAACTCTTTCTTCTGAATCAATTGACGATTTGAAAAAAGAGATAGAAGATATATCTGTAACAGATAAAAAGTCTTTGCCAGAGTCCAAACCGTTTGAAAAAACAAATACTCCCTCAACATCAATTAAAACAGAGGACTCACGGGTTCTGATTGAAAAAAATGAGGAAGAATATTCTCAGGATAAAGATAAGTTAGTCACTTCAACCATTCCAAGTGATGATATTAAAAGTTCCTCAATTCCAAAATCCAATTTAAATTTCAAACAAATTAAATTAACAGACTCAAGCCGGATGGAAGTTGCAAAATTGAAGGAAAACGTAGATAAATATCTTAAAATTGAAAAAAAAGTTGAACGAAAAACTGATTGATTAGATTGGAATTAAATGCGGAGTTTCATATATTTTGCTTCAATTTTTAAGTAAACTTAATAGGTATAGCAAAGATGAAAAAAGGGATTCACCCCGATTATAAACCGGTTGTATTTCAAGATGTATCTTGCGATTTTTCAATTTTAACACGCTCAACTATTAAAACATCAGACACAATAGTTTGGAAAGACGGCAAAACTTATCCATTAGTGAAGCTTGAAATTTCGAGCGGCTCTCATCCATTTTTTACCGGTAAACAAAAACTACTGGATTCTGCTGGAAGAGTTGAAAAGTTCAAAAGGAAATATTCCAAAAAAGAAGCTTAAGTTTTTAACATCTTGGATTTAAGAAGCCAGTTTATTCTGGCTTTTTTATTTTGTGACCAATAATTTTTTCGCCATTTCATTAAGAGGAAAATTTTATTAAAATGTCGTAAATTATTCATACTAATTATTGATTAAATAAAAGCCCATGCAGATCTGCCTTTTTGAAGACATAAACGTTTATAAACTGAACCCTCTTGTTTATGCAAGACCGGTTTATGACCTCTTTGCCGGGACATCCTTACTAAAAGAGAAAATCTTATCAGCATACCCCAGCTCTAGTTTCACTCTTCATTGCAGACCATATTTAGAGGGTGTGGTAAAACAAAATAATCCTAACGCATCGGTCAATTCTATCGAATCAGATGAATGCTTATTCATAAACGGGAGGATAATCGCTCCTCCAAATCTTAATGAAATAATTCCCCTCATTTCCGGCGTAGATAAGGTTTATGTAAATGGCGAGACAGTGATCGCAGCACGGGTAAGTGGAAAAAAATTATCCTACCTCAAGAATTTCAAAAGAGATTTATTTGAACTTTCGCATTTTGAAGGTTTACCAATTGAGCTTGTAAACATAAAGACTGTTCAATACCCATGGGAACTAATAACTACAAATGGGAAATTAATTAATGAGGAATTTGAAAAAATAAAATTTTCCCGAAAAGAAAATTATTCTGCATACAAACTTTACGATGGTGCCCATCTAATTGAAAATGAAAATATTGTTATTGGTGCAGGCAGCACTATAAAACCCGGCGCAGTGCTTGATGCTTCCAACGGATCTATCATTATTCAAGAGGAAGTTGAAATTTCTCCGAACGCTGTTATTGAGGGACCGGTTTTTATTGGAAAAAAATCCAAAGTGAAATGCGGCGCATATATTTATGAAAATGTATCTATCGGTCACACTTGTAAAGTCGGCGGTGAAATTGAAGAATCCATTTTCATGCCATATTCAAATAAACAACATGCAGGATTTATCGGACACTCCTACCTTGGAAGCTGGGTCAACTTAGGTGCAGATACTAACTGCAGTGATCTCAAAAACAATTACAGTAAAATTACTGTGAAAATAAATAATGAACCTGTTGATACAGGATTGCAGTTCGTCGGACTAATTATGGGTGACCACTCCAAAACGGGCATTAACACAATGCTGAATACCGGAACAATAACTGGATTCTGCAGCAACATTTTCGGCGCCGGATTCCCCGCAAAATTTATCCCGTCGTTTTCTTGGGGCGGGGGTGATTCTTTTGTTGAATATGAAATCAGTAAAGCAATTGAAACTTTCAAAATTGTTTGCAAGCGTAGAAACGTGACTTTAACAAATACCGATGAAATTATGACTAGAAAAATATTCGAACTAACTGCTCAAGAAAGAATTAATTTGAAAGTGAAGGTTTAAAAGTGCTGCTTGAAGAACATAAAGTTGAACATCTCTACGAAGGTGTACGTGGGTTGGCAGTAAAAATTCTTAATAAGGTCGAAAGAACTGATTCCTACCTTGAGCGATTACTTGACAATGAAATGCGCAATTCCGAATTAGGCGGGGCAGATAAAGCCTTGCTCTATGAAATTACTCACGGAGTAACAAGGTGGATGGGAAGGCTTGATTGGATATTAAATGGGTTTTACAAAGGACAATTCTCTAAAGCAATTCCCAATCTTAAGAATGGTTTAAGAGTTGCGCTTTATCAGATACTGTTTCTCGACAGAATCCCTGATCACGCTGCTGTGAATGAAGCAGTTGAGTTTGTTAAAAAATTGCAGGGACAAAAGCCTGCTGACTTCACCAATGCTATTTTAAGAAATATTATCCGAAGTAAAACTGCCATTAGATATCCTGACCCGGAGGAAGACCTCGTTGGGTATTTTACAGCTTACTTATCCCACCCCTCCTGGATGGTAAAAAGATATATTCAACGATTTGGTAGAGAAGATACCGAAAAACTTCTAAATGCTAATAATGAAAAACCATATCTAACTCTCAGGATTAATGCACTCAAAGCTACGCCCGAAGAATTTGCTTTACTCATGAATTCTGTTAATCTAAAATTTTCTCAGGGAAATTATCTACCTGAATTTTTTAAACTTCAGAATCTAACAAATATAACCGGTTGGGAATATTTTACTAAAGGATATTTTAATATTCAGGATGAAAGCGCGGGGCTTGCCTGCCGGCTGCTTGATGTAAGTGAAGATATGAGAGTGCTTGATCTATGTGCTGCACCCGGGGGTAAAACTGCTTATCTCGCATCCATTATGAAAGATAAAGGCGAAATTGTTGCAATAGATAAATATGAAAGCAGATTAAATTTGGTCAGAAAGAATTTGACAAGACTCGAAGTTAAATCAGTTAGAACTGTTGAAGCCGATGCACTCGAATTTGCTGATCAGCAATTTGACCGTGTCCTGGCAGATGTCCCTTGCTCTGGAACCGGGACACTCTCTAAAAAACCGGATATTAAATGGAAAAAAAATATTTTTGATATAAGAGCCAATACAGAGCTACAATACAATATTCTCCTGAAAGCTGCTTCGCTGGTTAAGGTGGGTGGTGTTGTTGTTTACAGCACCTGTTCTATTGAACCGGAAGAGAACTTTGATTTGGTAAAGCGGTTCTTAGAAAATAATCCTGATTTCGAATTTGAATCTGCAAAAGATAGATTTCCCCGGAACTCGTTGATGCGAATGGCTGCATACAAACTCTACCCCATATTCATCAACTAGATGGGGCTTTTGCAGCAAAATTAATTAGAAGAAATTAAAAATTATCAAGTAGATATATGCTTACTAAATTTGCCGAAGAATTAAAACAAGTCAGATTAAATAGCAATGTCACTCTACAGCAAATGGCTAATAAAACAAAAATTGATTTCAAATTTCTTGAAGCAATTGATGAAGGCAACTTTGCCTTTCTTCCAGATCTTTACATCCGCGCATTTATTAAAGAGTATGCATCATTTATTGGTCTTAATCCCGACAGTACAATTAAAAAATTTGAGGCTGCTAAAAAAGGAGAATATCCCGCTGAAGGAACTGATAAACCATTCTTACAGTCAATTATAGAAAATGAACAATCCGAACAAAAGAAATTACCTTTATCCACTAGACCTCTTATTTCCTATTCTGATATTAGAGAGAATGAAACACGTAATTCTTCGGATCAAAAAAGGGCTCAGATTCTTTTTGCACTAATCGCCGGGATAACAATTATTCTAAGTGCTGTTATTTATTTTCTATTTTTTAACGGCGGCGATAAAATTATTATTTCAGAAAGACCCTACGAAGAAAGTATTGAAGAAAACTCCAGATATGTTGAACAACCCGTATTGGATACCTCAAAAATTGAATCATCAGATAGTGTTCTAACAATAGTATCAGGGGATAGTCTTTTGTTAAAAATAACCAGCACAAATCAATGCTGGGTAAATGTAATTAAAGATGATAATTCGGAAATAGAGTTTACACTTCCCCCTGCTTCTTCTAAAATTATTAAAGCAGCTAATAGCTTTAAGTTAATACTGGGAAACTCGGGCGGAATACAATTATCGGTAAATAATAAGCCGCTGCAGTTTGAAGGAATCCCTGGTGCAGTTCGCTATGTAAAAATCACTACTGCCGGAGTGGAGTATCTGACTACCCGCCCCTTAGTCAATCCTCAATGAAGTCTATATCGGCTAAAGACAGAATAGAATATCTTCGTGTGCAAATAAGAGAACACGAACACAAGTATTATATTCTTGCTGAACCATCAATAAGTGATTACGAATACGATTTATTAGTTAGTGAATTGGAACGGCTTGAAAAAGAAAACCCGGAATTAATCACCCCAGATTCCCCGACTCAAAGAGTAGGAAAAGACCTCACTAAAGAATTCAAATCCATACAACACAAAGTTCCTATGTTGAGTCTATCTAATACTTACAGTGAAGGAGAACTTTTAGAGTTTGATAGAAGGGTGCGGGAGGGGTTGCCCGAAAATGAAAAAATCGAATATGTAGTTGAATTTAAAATTGACGGCGCTTCTGTTAGTTTGAATTATACTGATGGAATACTAAGAACAGCAGCAACTCGAGGGGATGGGATCGTTGGTGAAGAAATTACGGCAAATGTTAAAACAATAAAATCAATTCCGCTTAAAATAAATATTCCTAAAAATTTTCATTATAAGCTGCGCAGTATCGAAGTTCGCGGCGAAATATTTATGAAGATTTCCGATTTCATAAATCTAAACAATCAAAGAGCCGGGCAAGGAGAAAAACTTTTTGCGAATCCAAGAAACTCTTCTGCTGGAACTTTAAAAATTCAGGACCCGAAGATAGTTGCAAAACGACCGTTGAATATTTTCACTTATTTTTTAATAAGTACTGAGGAAGAATTTAAATCGCAATCTGAAAATCTTGAGATATTAAAAATACTTGGTTTTAATGTTAATCCGGCTTATAGAGTTTGCAAAAACATACAAGAGGTAATTCGGGTTTGCAGGGAATTTGAAGCGCAAAGAAATTCACTCGAATATGAAATTGACGGCGCTGTTATAAAAGTTAATTCAATTCGTCATCAAAAAATATTAGGCAGCATCGCTAAATCACCTCGATGGGCAGTCGCCTTTAAGTTTAAAGCTAAGCAGGCATTTACACTAATAAATAATATTACATGGCAGGTGGGGAGAACCGGCGCAATAACTCCAGTAGCAGAATTAGAACCGGTGCACCTGGCAGGTTCAACTATCAGCCGTGCTACTTTACACAACTATGACGAAATTGTGAGAAAAGATATCCGAGTTGGCGATAAGGTTGTAATTGAAAAGGGTGGTGATGTAATTCCTAAAGTTGTTGCCGTAGTTCTAAGCGAAAGGAAAAGTGAAATATCGCCTGTAGTAGCTCCTGAATATTGTCCTGTGTGTAAATCAACTGTTATTAAACCTGAAAACGAAGTTGCCATTTATTGTGATAATTCTGAATGCCCCGCACAAATTAAAGGCAGGCTCGAACATTTTGCTTCACGCGGGGCAATGGATATAGAAGGGCTCGGAGAAGCATTAGTAGATTTATTCGTAGAAAAGAAATTTCTAAAAACCTATGCTGATATTTTTCAGTTAAAACAAAAAAGAGAAAATCTGATAAGCATTGAAAGGCTGGGTGAAAAAAGTGTAGACAACCTTCTCAAAGCGATTGAGGAAAGTAAAAAACAGCCGTTTGAGAAAGTACTATTTGCTCTCGGGATAAGGTATGTCGGGGCAGGTGCTGCAAAAAAACTTGCTTCTCATTTTTTAACCATTAATAATCTTTCGAACGCATCGGAGGAAGAGATTATATCGGTTCCCGAAATTGGTCCAAGCATAGCAAAAAGTGTTGTACAATTTTTTTCAAACAAGGGCAATCAGCATATAATAGAACTACTAAAAGAAGCTGGCATCAATTTTAAAACCGCTAAGAAAAAGATAGAAGACAATTTTTTCACAAATAACACTTTTGTTTTAACCGGCACGTTAAAAAAATTTTCAAGGGAAGAGGCAGCAGATAAAATATCAGCGCTTGGAGGGAAGGTTACTTCTTCGGTAAGTTCTAAAACGAATTACGTAATCGCAGGCGAAAACGCAGGATCAAAATTAACTAAAGCTGAATCTATCGGTGTAGCTGTGCTTACTGAAGAGGAGTTTCTTCAAAAGCTTTATGAAGCAGGAAATAAATGATCAAACTATTTAAGGATATTGCTGCGAAGGTTGTCCTGAAAAAAATTTCAAAACAGACAAAGCTTCCTGAACAGCGATTTAATTTGTTCTTTCAAAAATCTTATTCGTTTTTATTAGTAATGCCCGAAAATGAAGATGATTTCACTAACTCGTTTTTAATTTTGGAATATCTGGAAAAAAACAAGAAAAATATTTCAATCCTAACTTATGATTATCGTGTTAGTAAGCTTCCTGTAAAGTTTAAATCAAGGGTGATTGATCACGGTGTAAAAGATATGAATAAATTTGACCTGCCGGTAAAAGATTTCACAAATAGACTTAATGAAAAAAAATTCGATGTGGTTCTTGATTTAAGCAAAGATGGAAATTATTTTCACAAAATTTTGGTTTGTAAAATTAAATCATTATTAAAAGTTGGATTTGAAAAACCTAATGGCGATAAATTTTATAACGTTATGATTAGAATTGAGGAAAACAATTCTGAAAATTCTTATCAAAATTTCTTAAATTGCCTTCGAATGTTTTAAGGATTTACAATGAATTATGAGATAAAAAAAGTAGAAGATATCACTATCTTTAAATTGAATGAAAAGCGGCTTGACACAAATATTTCTGGGCTGTTAAAAGGGGAGTTTACAATTTTATTAAAAGTTGAAGGAGTAAAAAAATTAATCCTTGATTTAGCTGAAGTAGAATCCTGTGACAGTTCGGGTTTGAGTGCAATACTTGTTGGTAATCGGATTATTCATTCGAACGAGGGAAGTATGCGTATAGCTTCTCCTTCCGAAAAAGTGTTATCCTTAATCAAAATTACTCAGCTTGATCGTGTGCTGCCGGTTTGTTCTACTGTTGATGATGCGATGACAGAACTGCGTGACGAGCAGGATTGATTAACAGCACTCGAGCTTGTCGGTAAATTTTTATTACTAATAGCCCTTCCTTCTATTTACTCAGATATAAGTTGAATCATTAATCTACTACTTTTATTTGAGGGGTATTTCTAAATCATTAATTATTATCAATGAAACTACTTTACAAATACTTAAAGAACTATAACAAGCTGATTCTAATTGCATTATTGCTTGCTTCGATAAATCAGATTTTCTCCATGCTTGATCCCTGGATTTACAGAATTGTAATTGATAATTATGCAACAAAGTTTGAACACTACACAGTAAGTGAATTTATTAGTGGTGTGTTATTATTACTCGCAGCGGCTGTTGGTGTTGCATTTGTTTCCCGTGTGGCAAAAAATTTTCAAGATTACTATTTGAATGTAATAACGCAAAAACTCGGTGCAAAAATTTATTCTGATGGAATAAAGCACTCCCTCCTTTTGCCTTATTCTGAGTTTGAAGACCAGCGAAGTGGGACCACACTTGGCGTTTTACAAAAAGTTAGAACTGATGTTGAGAAATTAATTTCTGCCTCTGTAAATACTTTATTTACAACTCTTGTTGGTGTGGTGTTCGTTACCGTTTATTCAATCAATGTTCACTGGGTTATTGCGCCGGTTTTCTTTTCAGCAATACCAATACTTGGTTTTATTAGCTCTGTTTTGAGTAAAAAAATTAAGGAGATTCAAAAAATTATTGTTGGTGAAACAACAGCACTCGCAGGCTCTACTACTGAATCATTACGAAATATCGAACTTGTAAAAAGCCTCGGTCTCGGAAATCAGGAAATCAACAGACTAAACTTAACAACTGAAAAAATACTTGGCTTGGAGTTAAAGAAAGTCAAATATATTCGAACACTTAGTTTTATCCAGGGTACGGTTGTCAACTTCATCCGAACTTCGATAATATTTTTGTTGTTGTATTTAATTTTTGTAAAAGAAATTTCTGTCGGTGAATTCTTTTCATTATTCATTTACTCATTTTTTCTATTTGGACCTTTGCAAAGTTTGGGTGAGATAATAAATATCTATCGTGAAGCAGAAGTATCCTTAAATAATTTTGAAGAATTATTAAATAAACCAATCGAGTCAAAACCACAGAAGCCTGTAAAACTTGGTGAAATTAAAGCTCTGCAATTCGATAGAGTTTCATTTAAACATCAATCCTCCAATCGAAATGCTATTAATAGTATTTCTTTTTCTGTTAAAAAAGGAGAAACTATTGCTTTCGTTGGTCCATCCGGCTCCGGGAAAACAACATTGGTGAAATTACTGGTGGGACTTTACTCCCCTTTGCAAGGAAAAATATTTTATAATAATTTCTCCGGTGATCAGATTGACTTTGATGAATTCAGAGAACGAATTGGTTTTGTAACACAAGATACCCAATTGTTTTCCGGAACGATAAGAGAAAATCTTTTATTTGTTAATCCGATTGCAAGCGATAATGATTGCTTGCAAGTATTAGAAAAAGCCGCCGCACAAGGATTATTGAGCAGAGCAGAAAAAGGATTGGATACTCTAATCGGCGAAGGTGGAGTTAAAGTTTCCGGCGGCGAAAAACAAAGACTTTCAATTGCACGTGCACTATTGCGTCGCCCCAATCTGCTTGTGTTTGACGAAGCTACATCGGCACTCGATTCTTTAACAGAAGAAGAAATCAGCAAAACAATTAGAGAAATTTCACATAGTAAAGATCTAATAACAATATTGATAGCGCACAGACTTTCTACAGTAATGCACTCGGATAATATCTTTGTTCTCGAAAGAGGTAAAATTATTGAGTCAGGGAATCATGAAGAACTATTAGAATTGAAAGGATTGTATTTTGCAATGTGGCGTCAGCAAATCGGAGAAGCTGAAAGTTTATTTAATAATTACTAAAACTAAATGTTAATAATTCGACTAATCAATTGTTAATTTTAAAAACGATTTTCATGTTACCATAAAAATAATTATCACGAATTATTTATTTGAATAGAAATGAAAAAAATAATCTTCTTATTAATACTTTTGGCTTGTTCCTTCGGCGAGGCACAATCAATCAGAGATTTGATTCAACCAATAAGCCTTGAAGAAGGAAAGACAAGCATTTTTGTACTTAGTGATTTGTTTTATACTGATGATTACAAAATCAATTTATTGCCAAATGAAAACGTTGCTGCAGCTTTAAATAAAGTAGGAGATACAATTTCGTTCACTCCTAATTTAGGTTTCACCGGGCTGGATATTATTTCCTTTAAATTAAAAGATGAAGTACTCCAAATCCCTGTCAAACTTGATAAAAAGGAAAAATATCTTTTTACTTATAAACCAGATAGCAAAGCAAGCAGCGTAAATTTATTCGGACAGTTTAATGGATGGGACCGAAACAATCTTCCTATGAAGGACGAGAACAATGATGGAACTTATGAGCTAATGATTCCGCTTGACGCCGGGAGATACGAGTACAAATTTTTTGTGGATGGAAAAGAACTTGTTGATTCACAAAACTCAATAAAAGTTCCAAACGGAATGGGCGATTATAATTCAGTTCGAATAATTGAACCACTCATAAAAGAAAAATTTTATTTGCATATTCTTGATTATCAAAAGAACACGAATTCAATTTCCCTCTCCTTCTTTTGTGAAAAGATTAATAAAAAATCTTTACTCAAAAATGAAGTAGTTGCTTTATTGGATAACAAAATAATTGACCCGAGTAATGTTGAGATCGCAGGCAGCAAAATAATTTTGACGTTGAACCAATCACTATTAGCCGACAGACATACTGTTCGCGTGGCGGTTAATGAAAATGGCAGAGCCACAAATATTCAAACTATATTTATTGAAAATGGAATTCCTTGCGGCAAAGAGAAATTTCAAAATTGGAATGATGCCGTTATTTATTCTTTGATGGTGGATAGATTTTATGATGGGGACAAGTCAAACAGCACTCTAATCATTCATCCTGAACTTTCTGAAAAAGCTAATTACAATGGGGGAGATCTGCAGGGGATAATTGACAAGATTGAGGAAGGATATTTTGAGCATCTCGGAGTAAATACTTTGTGGCTGACTCCTGTGGTTGATAATACAGACAGCGCTTATAAAGAGTATCCTCCCCCCCAGCGGTATTATACCGGTTATCACGGTTATTGGCCTGTTGCTTCTGGAAAAGTTGAAGAAAAATTTGGAAGCATGGCTTTATTGAAAATACTTACTGATACAGCACACGAGCATGGAATAAAAATCCTGCTCGATTTTGTTGCCCACCATGTTCACATCGAAAATCCATTATGGGATGAACATCGCAATTGGTTCGGTAAACTTGAATTACCTGACGGTAGACTGAATCTTCGACTCTGGGATGAATACAGGTTAACAACCTGGTTTGAACCCTACATGCCTTCATTCGATTTTGTGAACTCGACTGAAGCAAGAGAATTTATGACCGACAATGCTTTATGGTGGTTAAAAGAAAGTGGCGCTGATGGATTTCGTCACGACGCTGTTAAGCATGTTCCAAATGAATTCTGGCGCTTGCTCACAAAAAAAATTAAACAGCAAATTGAATTACCCCAAAACAAAACGGTTTATCCAATTGGTGAAACATTCGGGAGTTTTGACCTAATAAGTTCGTACGTTAATAATGGACAACTCAATGCGCAATTTAATTTTAATCTGTACGACACAGCAATAAATGTTTTTCTTGATTCAACAAGCTCCTTTTCGTTGCTGAATTATCAACTGCAAAAACATTTTCTGTTTATGGCGTAAATAATTTGATGGCAAATATTATGGACAGCCATGATAAAATTCGCTACATGGCTTATGCCGATGGCGATCTTCAAATTAACGATAGCCGTGCAAGCGAGATTGGATGGACTAATCCCCCCACGGTTGACAATGAATCAAGTTACGATAAACTAAAACTTTATCTCGCTTATGAGATGACAGTTCCCGGCATACCGATACTTTACTATGGTGATGAAATTGGAATGACCGGGGCTTCCGATCCCGACAACAGAAGAATGATGAGATTTGATAATGGGCTTTCAAACTTTGAAAAGGAAACCTTTAGTCAAATTAGTAAGCTTGTCGAAATTAGAAATAATAATTCTGCTTTAAGATACGGCGATTTTTTAACTTTACTTGCAGATGAAAATATTTTTGCATACTTCCGTTCCGATATGAATCAACGTGTACTTGTAATCCTTAATAAAAGCAATAAAAACAAGACAGTTGAAATTGAGTTACCTCCAAATTATAATTTATCTGAAGCAATAGATCTTTTAAATGGTGAAACAAAGAAAATAAATAATAATCGTTTGGTCTGTAACGTTAATTCTATTGGTTACCTTATATTCAAAATGAAGTAATCAATTATATTACAATACACATTGAAAATCATGAAGCTATTTTATAATAAATTATTTTTAATAATCTTTACAGTTTTACCGGTTGTTTATACCTCTTGTAATCAAAATACATCACCGGTTAACACAGATAAATTGGAATTTAAAATGAACACAATAGCTGAATCTTATGTAAAACTTGTTTTAAAAGTTGGACAGTTTGACCCCAATTATGTTGATGCTTATTATGGTCCTGAAGATTGGAAACCGAAAGAAAATCTAACAGAAAACACTTCTGCGCTTCAATCATTATTTAATGAATCCGATGCAATACTTGATCCTTTGGACGCCCTTTCAAAGTATGACTCCGACGAATTACTTACACTAAGATTTAGATTTCTTTACAAGCAAATTCTTGCAGTTAAAGCTAAAATATTTTTACTGCAAGGCGGAGTGTTGTCTTTTGATGAAGAAGCCAAATCACTTTACGATGCGGCGCCGCCTGTTTATGATAATCAACATTTCCAAAATATCATAAGCGAACTTGATAAAATTTTGCCCGGCAGTGGAAATGTTTCGGACAGACTCGATACATTTAGAAATAAATTTATTATCCCTAAAGATAAACTTGATACTGTATTTACAGCGGCGATAAATGAATGCAGAAAACTAACTCTCGAGAACATTAAACTTCCTGCTGAGGAAAATTTCAAAATTGAATATGTTACGGGAAAATCCTGGGGCGCCTACAATTGGTACAAAGGAAATAGCTTCAGTATAATTCAAGTTAACACTGATCTGCCAATTTATATTGATCGTGCAGTTGATCTTGCTGCCCACGAAGGCTATCCCGGGCATCATGTTTATAATACACTGCTTGAAAAAAATCTCTTTAAACAAAAAGGTTGGGTGGAGTTTTCAGTTTATCCTCTCTTCAGTCCTCAATCATTGATAGCCGAAGGAACTGCTAATTATGGTATTCATGTTGTGCTTCCCGGTGAGAGCAGAATTAATTTTGAAAAAAAAGTATTGTTCCCGCTTGCAGGATTAGATTCTTCTTTAGCGGATGAATACTATAAAGTACTCGAACTCATGAGCAAGATGAATTACTCATCAAATGAAGCAGCAAGGAATTATCTTGATGGGAAGTGGACGAGAGAACAAACAATAAACTGGCTTATTAAATTTGGACTGCGTTCGAAAGAACGAGCGGAACAAAATTTAAAGTTTATCGAAACATACAGAAGTTACGTCATCAACTATAACTTAGGCGAGGATATCGTAAAAAATTATATCCAAAAAAACGGCGGTACTGAAAATCATCCTGATGTAAGATGGAGACTTTTTGAGCGGCTGCTTTCTTTACCTCAAACTCCTTCCGGAATAATCAAATGAGTTAAGAAAAACAAATGCAACAAAAAATAAACATAGATTCTTCAATAAAATTTTTTATTTCTGTAATCGGAATTATCGCAATTGTTTTAACATTAAAAGAACTTAGTCATATCTTTATTCCGTTTGTAATTGCATATTTTTTATTTTTCATATTTTCTCCACTTAATAATTTTTTAGCACGTAAATGGCTACCTGAAGCAGCTATCATATTAATAGATATCTTAATAACAGGATTTGTAATCTGGGGGATATTCAAATTAATCATTGATTCGTTTATCCATTTTACAGAAGGATTGCCAATATATTTAAATAAACTTGACAGAATAATCAGCGAATCTGCTGTATCATTTGGAATAAGCGATCCAAACTTTACAAATTTTTCGATTCAAAATTTTATTAAATCAATTGATTTATCAAAAATTGCCGGCGGTCTGTTTGAATCAACATTTTCTTTTTTTGGAAGTGTATTTTTTATCCTTTTCTTTTTTGTATTTATTGTCCCTGGGCATAAAATAATTTATGAAGCAATAAAAAGACGCTACCTAAAGTCTGATAAGACTGACCGGAGAAGTGAGTCATTAAATTACCCCGACCTTAATGAAGGTAAAATCTATTTAGGTGAAAAATCAAATAAAGAAAACAACATTAAAGAAGAAAAATTAGCTTCGGCGTTCAATTTGATTACTGAGCAGATTCAAAAATATATAATTACTAAAATTGGATTAAACCTTGCGTGCGGTGTTGCAGTAACGATATTACTTTCACTGCTTGGTGTAGATTTCCCTATTGTTTGGGGTTTGTTCACGTTTCTTTTCAATTTTATTCCAACAATTGGATCAGCAGCCTCATTAGTACTTCCAGCATTAATGGCACTTGTTCAGTTTGAATCAGTTAGCTTTATGCTGCTTGTTGCTGTAACGATGGGGTCGCTGCAAACATTGTTCTTTAATCTTTTTGAACCTGCAATCATTGGGCGAAAATTAAATCTAAATCCATTGCTGGTTTTAATTTCGCTGCTTATCTGGGGCTATATTTGGGGAATAGTCGGCATGCTTCTTTCTGTACCGCTTACTGCAATTATAAAAATAATTCTGAATAATTCTGATTCTCCGAATATGAAATTCATCAGCGATTTGATGAGTAACGAATGATCAGGCTATCGCTGAAATTATTTTATTAAATTCAATCTCTCGTGGAAATATTTCAGAAAATATTTCTTTAATGGATTCAGTACCAATCTTCGCATAGTCTTCTTCACGGGGGAAAATGCATATTCCTCCCAAATCTACTGATGCGGGGCTTATTACTATTTTACTCTCTCCACTATTAAAATAATGAGATGATCTGTGTTGTGATCGTGAAAAGACTAAAACAGTCCATCCGGTATCTCCATTATACGTGCAGAGAATATTCAACATCGGTTCATAATTCTCGTCATCGTTTTTATTTAACACAGTGTAAATTTTATGAAAATAATTTTCGATCAATTGCATATTTAATGATTGCAGTAAAATAAATTTTCTTAAGCCGTCATCAATCGAATGCACGGAAATATTTGGTTGGCTTTTATGAAGTTTGCCAAACTTATTTTTAATAAGATTTAATTGATCGAAGATTGGTAAACATTTTTTTTCCACAGTTTGAAAATGTAAATGATCAGGAGCAGAAGCGCCGCATTGAGGTCCGTTGTAAAACACTGCAAAACGATCATTCATTTTTTTTGCAAGAGACAATAAATCCAAAAAATGATTATTAATTAATTGAGGCTGATGTTCGGTATAAATAATTGTAAAATGATGATTAAAAATTGGAAATGGATTGCAGAGCAAAATGAATTTATCTTCAATTAAAATTCCTTTTTGTTCTTCAGGAAGATTATTTAGACATAAAAAACATTTTCTGCTTTTGATTGCCCTATCTGAAACATCCGTTGTGCTTGAAAGCAGCCTTTGCGGATTAAACTGAAAATGGATTTTATAGCCATTAAACTGAATAGATCTCTGCTTTACATTTTTGAGGGCGCTGGAATTATCTGAAAATATTTTCCATTCTTTCTTTTGAAGAAGGTTCAGTTTAATCGCTGCATCGCTATAACGATTTGCATTTAATAAAGCATTTATCTTTGAGTCGGAAATGATTTTATTCTTCAATTGGGTCTTCATCAGCAAAATCAGATATTAATTCTTTGCTAAGATAGGATTATTATTTTAATATCTTAAGGGGGGTTTGACCAGAAAAGTAAAAGAAGAGTTGGGGCATAGCCTTTCATCTTTTATCGCATAACAAATGTAATCAACAAAAATAATTATAGAGCGCTATTACACTTGGCTAATTGACAACTCTTCTTTTAATATAAATATATTATGCGCTGCAAGAATATTTAGGCGGATTGTGAACGATTTTTCTAATCGTATCAAACTGTAGATATGGGTATTCTGACTGCAGAGATTCAATTGCATCACCCGTGCGGATTTTCTGCTCGCGAAGTCTTTTAAACTTTTTCCTAATATGATAATCACGGACGGAGCGCTCATCAATTAATCCATGTTGATTAAGCAGGTTATAAATATCATCACTGATAAGTTCTGCAAGCGGATTGCTCAATTCAGTTTCGATTATTTTATCTTGCATTTTGTTCTCCTTTCGGATAAGTAATTATTAAGTCTTGCTTCCGGTGCTAAAATGAATCAAGATCATTACTAAATCAACCGCACAAGTATGCTGTTTTTATTTCAGAAATGTGGGAAAAGTGGCTTTTGTAGCAGAATTATGCGGGGGAGGTAATAAATAGAAAAGATTAGTACTAAATTATTTTTTTTCTAATCGCTTTTGCAACAGCTTCTGATTGAGAATGGACGTGTAATTTTTTATAAATATTTCTAATGTGATGCCGGATTGTATCAACACTAATAAAAAGTGCATCCGCTATTTCTTGATAATTATTTCCCTCAGCTAACTGAAATAGTACTTCCTTCTCTCTTGATGAAAGCGCAGCAGCTTCTTCATCGGTGACAGCGGGGCGACCTGCCTGGAAAGTTGAAATAACTTTACGGGCAATATTAGAACTCATCGGTGAGCCGCCTTCGTGAGCATCTTTAATGGCTTCGAGGAGCCGGGTTGGGGGGGTCTTCTTCACGAGGTAACCGCAAGCTCCGGCACAAAGTGCTTCGAATATAATTTCACTTTCTTCGTAAATGGTCAGCATCAAAATGTCAACTTCTGTATTAATAAACTTTGCTTTTTTAACTGCTTCAATACCGTTCATACCCGGCAAGCCAATATCCATAAGTATAACATCGAAATTATTTGATTTTAATTCAGCAAGAAACGATTCAGCGTTTTGATATGCCGCTGCGCATTTATAACCGTCTGTCGCATCTATTAAAGCTGCCAACCCGTTCCTTATTGTATTATTATCTTCTACTATTGCTACGTTAATCATTTAACAAAATTATTTTTATTATGGTGGCATAATGAATGGAAAAAATAGTTCAATTTCAAACACAAAAATTTTGACAATATTATTTGTTAAAGAAAGAAAGCAGCCTTGATTGATTTGATATTTTACCTATAAACTTTACTGTTGTGCCTTTATTCAAAACCGATTTCATTTTAATTTTGCCCCCGATTGCCTCCGCACGATTGCTCATATTTGTCAATCCATTTCCGTTTGAAACGGCTTGCATGTCAAAGCCGATTCCATTATCAACCAAATTTATCTCCAAAACATCGCTGTGAAAATTTACATCTAAAAAGATGTTCGAGCACTTACTGTGTTTGATCGCATTATTTATTGATTCTTTAAATATCAGAAATAAATTTTGCCTGTATTCCATTTGAAGTTTTATGTCTTTTATTTTTTCAAGATTACTTGTTTTAAAAGAAATCCCCAAATTGTACAGCGGCTCTTTGTAAGTATCTTTTAACCTAAGAATTAAATCATAGAGCGAATCGCGTTTTGGATTTACCATCCAGACTATATCACTCTCATATTTGTCAACGAGTGTTCTTGCTGTATCACTAATAAGTTGAAGTTCTTCAGAAAGGTTGACGGAATTCTTCAAGTTGTTTTTTGCAGCAACTTCACTAAGAATTGAAATCTCAGTCAAACCTGATCCAACATTATCATGAAGATCTGCAGCAAGTTTTGATTTTAATTTTTCGATAGCTAAAAGATTATTAACCCTAATCGTGCTTACATAATAGATGGCTGCAGCAGCAGTAATAATTAATAGCAAAGAGAACCACCATGTCCGCCAAAAGGGAGGAGTAATAATTATGCTTATTGTGGCGGTATTCTCGCTCCATACATTATCGTTGTTTGAACCTTTAACTTCAAATGTATATTTCCCTGGAGGAAGATTGGTATAGTTAGCAAATCTCATTGAGGCATCAACAGAATTCCATTCTTCTTCCAGCCCTTGCAATCTGTATTGATAATTATTATCAGAGGGATTGGTATAATCAAGAGATGCAAATTCAAATGTGAGGAAATTCTCGTTATATTTTAATTGCAGTGATTTTTTTTCGCCTTTAACAAGCTTATTCAAAATTCTTACTGAGGTAATTACAATCGGGGGTTTATACGGGTTATCTTTAATACTATCCGGGAAAAAATAATTTACTCCGTTGATTCCACCAAAAAACATTTCGCCAAGCTTGCTTTCATAATACGCCCCCCCGCTAAATTCCATACTTTGCAGTCCATCCTGAAGATCATAATGTGAAAAGAACTGATCACGAATTCCAAATTTATAAATACCATCATCAGTACTCATCCATAAATTGGAATGATTATCTTCAAGAATGCCATAAACTACAGAGCTGTTCAGACCTTCATCTTTCGAGAAATTAAAAAACTTCCCGCTCTTCCTATCGAATTTATTTAAGCCGCCTCCAAATGTTCCTATCCAGAGATTGCCATCTTCATCTTCGTAAATGGACATAACCCTGTCATCACTCAATGAATTTTTGTCAGCCTGATTGTGCTGGAAATGATAAAATTTTTCACTAACAGGATCGAATTTATTTAGACCCCCACCAAATGTAGCTATCCAAAAAATACCTTGTTTGTCTTTGTATATTTTATAAATACGGTTATCACTTATACTAAATTGATTATTCGGATCGTGTATGTATCTTTTAAAAAAGACACCGCTTCGCCCCTCACCCTGTTGTACAATTAATTTATTCAAGCCGCCGCCAAAGGTCCCAATCCAGATAACAGAATTGTTATCGTATAAAATATCCTGCACTTGATTTGAACCTATTGAAGTTTCTTCTTCAGGGTTATTCTTAAAAGCTGTGAATGTTTTAGTTTTCTTGTTGAACTTCACCAATCCGCCGGAATAAGTTCCAATCCAAAGATTATCAGCATCATCTTCTTCGAGCGAGCGAATATGATTATCACTTAGTGAATTAGAATTATGTTCGTCAAATAAGTAATGCGAAAATTTATTTTCAGACCGGTGATAATAATTCAATCCACCGCGATATGTTCCGAACCAAAAATTATTATTTCTATCTTCATGAATTGCCCAAATTACATTATCGTTTAGGCTGTTCATTTCACCGGGTTTATTTCTAAGTATATTAAACTTTGCGTTATTCATTTCAAGTCTGCTAATACCTTCACCGACATGAGTCCCAATCCATAGTATCCCTGACCTATCCTGATAAAGAGAGATAACATCATTATCAACTAAAGAATTATCATTATTAGGATCATTTACAAAGTGCCTGAAACTATTTGAAGAAAAATCAAATCTATCAAGTCCCCCCCCAAGTGTTCCAAACCAGTAATAGTTATCAGAGGTTTGGGTGATTGCCATTACAGTATTATTGCAAAGGCAATTGGAAGTATTCTCTTCTAATCGAAAGTGTTTGAAAGAAATGTTACGAGAATCAGAAATTTTTAATGATGCAGAGAGAAAATTAACACCTCCGAAATAAGTACCGATCCAAAGATTATCTTTATTATCAAGGTAGAGGGAAATTATTTTATCATCAGAAATGGAATTTATATTTTGTTTTGAATGTTGGAAGGAGGAAAATTCATAGCCGCCGTTATTATCAGGAATAATTTTATTTAATCCGCCGCCAAATGTTGCGATCCAAATTGAATTGTTCTCATCAACTACGATTTTAGTAATTCTATTATGGGAAAGCGTTCCTTTATTATTTTCCTGAAAAAAGAAGTGCTGCTTCTCACCGGTTTTTTTATTGAATCGAAAAACACCCTTCCCCCACGTGCCAATCCATAAGTAGTTACTATTATCTTCTGCAATAGATGTAATCGTGTTGGTCAGGTTTCGAGAAAACACTATCGGGTATTCATAATAATCATTTAAACCTGAAGCCGGCAGCTCATTTTTATCTGTAATAAAAAATCGTTTAAATGTTTCATTATCTCTATTCAACAGATTAATATTACCGTCAACTGTCCCCACCCAAAGTTCGCCGCTTCTTCCTTCCATCATTGAAGTAATTCCGCTGCTCGAAATAGAATTTTTATCATTTGGATTATTAGAATAAACAGTAAAATTATAACCATCATATTTATTTAAACCATTCACGGTTGCAAACCAGATGTATCCTATTTTATCTTGAAGAATTTCAACAATTGTGCTCTGCGAAAGCCCGTCTTCAATTTTAAGCTGCTTGAAAATATAATCACCCATGGAATTACTTTTGGGTGAATATGCAAAGCAAATTCCGAAGACAGAAATTATTAGTGCGGCTAATATGTTTGAGAAGAATTTCATTTTGATAGTTCGTAAAGCTGATTTTGATTTGCTTCAAAGATATGATTGATAGCGCTTCTTATCAAGCATAATAATTATAGCATAAAAGAGTAATTATTATTAGAAATTTATAATCCATAGAGATTTACCAACTAAACTAAAAATCAATAAGTTTGTTCTGAATTACGTATTGAGTTAATTCAACATTGGATTTAAGATTGATCTTTTCAAACACACGGTTTCGGTAGGAATAGACTGTGTGAATACTAATGCTTAACTCTTCAGAAATCTCCTCAGCACTTTTACCTGCTGCTATCATGCACATAATTTGGAATTCCCTATCAGAGAGATTTTCGTGAGGCAGGGGTTTAGATTTGTGCGTGATATCAATAGCGAGTTTTGCGGCAAGAGCATCGTTAATATATTTATTGCCCGAAACAATTTTCCGGATTGCAATTACTAATTCTGCCGGAGCACTAACTTTTTTTAAATACCCATCAGCTCCGGCTTTTATCGCGCGAAGTCCATATTGTTCCTCGCTGAACATACTTAAAATTAATACCGGTAGATCAGGATAAAAACTTTTTAAAATTTTTAAAACTTCTAACCCGTTTTTACCTGGCATATTTATATCTAAAATGATAATACTGAAATTATTTTTTTTAACTCTTAAGATTTCAAGCAGTTCGGTGCCATCTTTTGCTTCGGCAGAGACGCACATATCTTTCTCTTCTGCCACTATTTGCTTAAGCCCTTCCCGTACAATGGCATGATCATCGGCAATGAGAATGTTAATCATTTTTATTTTCCAGTTTGCTGTAAGGTATTTCAACTCTTACTTTTGTGCCCTTTCCGGGAAAGCCTTCAATATAAACAGAACCGCCGAAAAGCATTGCACGTTCTTTCATTCCCAAAATTCCCAGCGATTGAACAGCATTTAATTGAGTTTCAGAAATCCCTCCGCCATTATCAATGATTTCAAGAATAAGATTTGATTTTTCAATTTTTAAAATGATATGAACAATCGAAGCATTAGCATGCCTTGCAACATTGGTTAAAGCTTCCTGAAAAATTCTAAATACTGCAGTAGATTTTTCATTGTCAAGAATAATTTCATCTGAAGGAAAAATAAATTCACTTTGAATCCCCATCCTTTCGCTGAGTTCCTGGCTTTGCCATTCAATCGCCGCAACAAGTCCAAGCTCATCTAATATTCCGGGTCTAAGTTTCGCACAAATTTTTTGCACGGTCTCAACCGTTTGATCAATCAGGATCGAGACTGAATCAAACTTATCTTTTAATGGTTGTTGATCCTCGTTTAATTTTTTTGAAAGAAGAGAAATCTGAATTTTGAGCACAGTCAACACTTGTCCGAGTTCGTCATGAATTTCTCTTGCAATCATTGTTCTTTCTTCTTCGCGAACAGATTGAAGATGAGAGGCGAGGTCTCTTAATGTTTTGCTTGTTCGCTTAAGTTTTTCATCAGCTATTTTTCTTTCAGTAATATCTCTGGCAACAGAAAGGATAGTTTGTTTGGAATTATACTGAAACAGATGTGCGCTTATTTCAACAGGAAAAGTTCGTCTGTCCTTTGCACGATGCACCAGTTCAAAGATTACATCTTTAACAGAAAAAAGTTTTTCCATTACAGAAGTATATTCATTTATAATTTGCGGCGGGATAATTGCCGAAGGACTTAGCATCAAGAATTCCTCACGCTGGTAGCCGAGCCTTTCGCAGGCGACATCGTTAACTTCAATAAATCTTCCATAAGAACTTCCCTGCTCAAGTTGAATGACAAACACGGCATCGTTTGTGTTGTTAAAAAGCATCCGGTAACGTTTTTCACTTTCCTTGATTTCCAATTCTGTTTTTTTTCGTGCGGTAACATTCTTAATGATGCTGAGAGTTACTTTATCTCCATCGGGTAATTGCAGAAAAGAATTGGAAAAATCGAACCATACCTTATCGTTGTTTAGAAGGGTATTCTCTCGTTCAAAATGAGTGCGCATTTTATTATTAATAAAATCTTCACGATAAACTTTAAGAACATCTTCTCTTTCCGACGGGTGATAAACATCGGAAAATAATTTACCGATAAGATATTCTTTTTCAAGATTTACCATTTTGCAGTATGGCTGATTAACCATAATAATATTTCCATGCCCATCAATCAGCCGCAATCCATCTACCGAGCATTCCCAAATCAAGTCTAATAGTTCGGTGGATTTATTAATCAGCTCATTCATTTTATTTTTGCTCAAGAATGGTTTCAACAATTACTTCTTTAAAAATTTATTCGCCATCTTTTAATTTGAAACCTTTCATCATCCATTTCCTTGCAAGTATTAATCCGATTGGAGAAGTAATAGCAATAAGACCATAAATCAACCACATAAATTCAGTATTCATTTTAGATGGGTCAACATCTTTCGGGCAATATTGAGTAAGCACCCACCCTGAATAAAAGCCTGTAAGGACTTTTGTAAGGAACCACGGAAATTGTCCCACACCCATATAAAGCCCGGTCATATTTTTAGGAGCTACTTCGGCGATCCATTGCAGGAATCGCGGCTGCCACATTGATTCACCAATTGTCATTATTAAAACATAGAGCAAAAACAGGTACATGTTCGGACCAACTGTAAGCAGAAATGTTGGCACTGACATAACTATTGTACCATAAATCATCATCTTATAAACGTTCGCTTTCGAAGTTAAGCCCGCAACAATGGGTGCAAGAATAAAAACTAAAATTGGATTTAGGTTAGAAAATATTTCAAAGTAATCACTCACCACCGAGCCTTTAAATGCACGATCAAGATAGTAAGGAATTGTAAGCCAGTTGTGTGCGAATAAGGTTTGCACCGGTATAAGCATGAAGATAAAAAATGCAAATCTTTTATCTCGAAATGGATGCTCGGGTCTTTTCCTGAGAAATTCAATAACTGCTAAAACAAATGCGAGTAAAGAAAGGACAAAAAAGAAATCAATATTTACGGCTAATCCCAAAAGATTAAAACTAAAAAAGAAATTTGCCGGATTGTTAAAACCAAAGCCGGACAGAAGAAATAATCCAAGTGTAATTAAAGCGTAAATAATTAATGGCAGATTATTTATTTTCAATTTTTCCTGTTTCGCTTCATTTTCACTAGGTTGATTTGCTTCTGCTTTTATTGATGCCACTGCATCCTGATCATTTTTTTTACTCAACAACAAAGCAGTTATGATGAGCGATATAGCGGTTAATCCAACATAAACCCAAAAAACTGCAGTCAAGCCGTTCGGGGGAAATGAAGATTCAAAAGTTTGGCGTGTAAAAGATGAAATAAATCCTGAAAGGAATGCGCCAAGATTCATCAGTCCGTAAATTACTGCATAACCCATTGCTGCGGTTTGAGGAGTTGTGTAGCGTTTAACTCCGGCATAAGCAGCAGGCTGATACAAACCATAGAACATCACCATGACAAATAATCCACCGATCATTGAGAAAAACATTGGCGACCACAAACCATTTGAGAGGGGGAGAGTTCCGGAAAGGGAGATTAAAACACGTCCAACAAGCATTCCGACAAATGCAAGCAGCAAAGAATTTCTTACACCAAGTTTATCGGAGAAACCACCAAATAGCAGCATCGAAAAAGTAATCCCTCCTGTTACAAAACTATAAACAAGACTTGATTGTGTGTCAATTAAATCCACATTTTCAGAACCAAACTTTCCAAGTATCGTCAATATTCCAAAGTAAACTAATCCTTCGATAATGTATGGAATGTTAACTCCCCAAAGTGCTCTCGGTGCTTTAACAAATGCTATGAAAGTTTCTTTTAATTCTTTGAATGATTCTTTGATTACTTCAGAGAATGACTTTTTAACATGCTCTTCAGGGTTTGTTGACGGCATAATACGAGTTCCTTTTTTGATGAATATTATTTAGTGATGAAATAGTTATCAAGGTAAGAAAATAAATTTGATTGACTTAGTTCAACTTCATAATTAAACAAGAAGTAAAATATTTGATTTTAACTTACAGAATAAATTTATTATTCTGCAAACGGAACTGTGAAGGTAAAATTACTTCCGATTCCTAATTGACTTTCAACCTGAATTTTTCCACCATTCTTCTCAACAAATTCTTTTGAAAGAATTAATCCCAATCCCGTGCCTCTCTCTCCATCAGTGCCTTCACCGCGGACTTGAGCATCAAGTCTGAAAAGTTTTATTAAATCCTCCGCACTCATACCTTTGCCTGTATCAGCAATACTAACAGCAGCCGAGCCGTTGTGGATACTCACGCTTATGGTGATGGTTCCATTATCAGGTGTAAATTTAATTGAATTATACAAAAGGTTTCGAAGAACAGTCTCTATCATATTAGCATCTGCGTATAAAGATTTATCAACAGAAATATTTTTAATAATATTTAATTTTTTCTTTTTGATAGCTTCGGCATAAAGATTTAAAACATTCTGCAAAGGATAGTCAATCTTAAAAATATTTTTATTCACAGTTAGTCTTCCGGTTTGAAGCCTTGCCCAATCAAGAAGGTTAGTCAAAAGATTATAAACATTTTTAGCAGATCGGTGCAAACCACCCAACACTTCTTTAACTTCATCTTCGCTTAGTTCATCGTATGATTCGGAAAGATATTCGGAAAGCCCGAGCAATGAATTGAAAGGGCTGCGAAGATCGTGGGAAATGATTGAGAAGAATTTATCTTTTGAAGCATTAAGCAGGCGAAGATTTTCTGCCAGTGCAGCAAGTTTTGACTCAGCTTCTTTTCTTGCCGTAATATCCTGAAATTGTACAATAAAAAATGATTGAGAATCTTGCATTTTAATTAGCGAAATACTCGTGACACACCAAACAACTTTTTTTTGACTATTCAAATATCTGCATTCATAATTAAGATATTCTCCCTTTTCTAAAGTAAGCAGTTCATAGAATGATTTTTCAATCAAATCTCTATCTTTTTCAAAAGTTAGGTTCAGTAAATTAGATTGTAGTATTTCCGTTGAAGAATATAAAAGAGTATCACAAAAAGATTTATTTATTCGAATGAATGAGCCGTTAGGCTTAAGCATTGCCATGCCAATTCCCGCATTATCAAATGTCTTTCTGAAAATCTCTTCACTTTTCTTAATTGTTTCCTCATTGAGTTTACGGTTTGTAATATCTACAGCGGTCCCAAGGTAAAAGAAAGAATTATCCTTTGTGGAAATTTGTTTTTTAGATGCACACGAAACCCAAATTATGCTTCCATCTTTTTTTAAAACTTTAAGTTCGAACTCATCTCCCTCGTTATAAATTGGAACCTGGGAATTTATTATTTCTAATACCTTATTACGATCATCGGGATGAACTAACGAAAGAAAATCTTCAACACTGTTTAAGGATTCTAAATCTGAATAACCTAATAGATGTTTCAAGCTGTCATCTGCAAAAAGCCTTTTTTCAGAAGGGTAAAATTCCCATATCCCCGTTTTGCCTGCACGAACAGCAAGCGCAAGACGCTGCTCACTTTGTTTTATTTTTAATTCCATTGCGTGCTTGAATAATGCAAGCTCCACAGTTCGCTCGAGTTCTTTGCTTTCGAAAGGCTTAATTAAATAACCAAAAGGCATAATTGCTTTCGCTTTCTGAAAAGTATTTTCGTCTGCATAAGACGTGAGGAAAATAACCGGTATATTTATTTTGCCTTGAATTTTTTCAGCCGCTTCAATGCCATCTGTTTTGCCTTTAAGTTTGATGTCCATCAAAACAATATCGGGTTTTAATTCTGAGGCAAACTTGAAAGCATCATCTGCATTATTAACAATTCTATTAACAATATAACCGCAGCTCTCAAGGCGTTTTTTAATATTATTAGCAACGATTGTTTCATCTTCAACAACAAGAATATTTATCTTGTCTTTTAAATTATTCATTTCAGGTTCTCATCTTTCCAAATTATTCTAAATCCAGTTCCTAAGTCATTTGCTCTTGTCAATTTGCCGTTTAAGTTTTGAGTAAGCATACCAATTAGTTGAAGCCCGAGCGATTGAGAGTTTTCTATATCGTAATCTTTTGGAATACCGATGCCATTATCACTAATATTAAGTTCAAATTCATTTAGGTTCGTCATTTTTAATTTCAAAATGATTTTTGGTTTTTCAATTTTGCCTGAGGCGGGAAATGCATATTTCAATGAGTTTGAAATTAGTTCGCTTATTATCATTCCGCAAGGGATGGCGCTGTCTATCGGCAGTTTAATATCTTCCACGTCAATTTCAAATTCAGGTTCGCCGGAATATTTTATGTAAGAATTATAAAGATAATCTACCAACGTTGTGATATAATCTTTCATGTCAATCTGGCTGAAGTCGCCCGTTTGATAAAGTTTTTCATGAATGAGTGCCATCGAACGAACTCTATCTTTGAGATTCTGAAAGAACTTAATCAACTCTTTATTCTCTACTGAGTCTAATTGCAGATCTAGCAGGCTGTAGATAATCTGAAGATTATTTTTTACACGATGATGAATCTCTCTTAATAATACTTCTTTTTCGTGCAAAGATTTTTGTAATGCTTCTTCAGCAGTTTTGGTTTCAGTAATATCAATAACAGCAGCAAAAATATTTTCTTGTTTATCTCCCAGCAGGATAAAGCCAATCAGTACCCAAACTTTGCTGCCATCTTTTCTGATATATTGTTTTTGGTAAGGAGTGCATCTTCCTTTTCGTTGTGCCTCTAAAATTTTTCCCATTTCAATTGTATGAAATTCGTCAGGAGTAATCAATCTGCAATTGAAATATGGTGATCCGACATCACTTCTATCGAAACCAGTGATGTTTAAGAAAGCATCATTTACTTCAAGAATATTTCCATGTCGGTCGGACATCATTGTTCCCAAAATACCAGACTGAATTAAAGCGCGAAGCTTTTCTTCAGTTTTAAATAAAGCATCTTCGGCTAATTTTGTTTCGGTAACATCTTTTGCTATTGAAAGAATTCCCGTTTCCCCATTTTCAAGTTGAATAACAGTTTCTATTAATTCGAGGAAGCAAATGCTTCCATCTTTGCGGATATTCTTAACAAGATGCTGTAATTGTTTGTGTTCAATAATCTTTCCAATATTTGATTCAATTGATTGAAGTGTTTTATCGAATGAAAGCATCTGTACATTTTTACCAATTAATTCTTCTTTGGTGTATCCTAATATCTGACATATCGCTTCGTTGGCTTCGAGAATTTTTCCATTAACATCAATAAATAAAATACCTGTTGGAAGCAAGCTGAATAAAGTTCGATACAACGATTCACTTTTTTTCAGCTTATCCACTGCAAATTTCCGAAGGCTGATATCTCTTAAATAATAAATACCATAATCTTCATCACTAATTTTAATCCTTGAATAATCTGCTTCAACAGAAAAAACCGATTTATCTTTTCTGATTCCCTCGAATTCAAATATTCTGTGAGCCAAGTCTTGGGTGGATTGATTTTCTAAAGCACTAAAAAATTCTTCTGATTTATCCACGCTTAATACTGCAGGAGACTTCCCTGTCAATTCGCTGATTGAATGAATTAAGAAATCTTTTCGCAGTGATTCATTCGCATATAATATTTTGTTACTTTTTACAATTATAATTCCATCGCGAGAAGTCTTAAACACGGCATTAAACCATTCCCTGCTAATCCATAGCTCTTCTTTCTGAGATATTTGTTTCTCTAAATTTTCAATTAAAGAAGCTGAGAGTTTTAAATTTTCATAATCGTTCTTCGAAGGTTTAAAATCTTTTGTAAATACTGCACACAGCGTTCCGATATGCTTGCCTTCAAGATTTATCGCTTTACCGAAATAAGTCTTAAGTTGAAACTTACTAACCGCAGGATCGGATAAATGATATTTTGTCGAAGGTAAATTCCTTATCAACACGCACTTGTCATTTATTGAATTAATCACATCAAAACAAATATGTCCTTTCGCAATATCAACCGGGACAAAATCATCAGGCAGATTCCATTTGCCAACGGAGTAAAGAAGATCATTATTTAGCCGGTTATAAAAAGCTGCGGATGCATTAATCGCTTTGCCGAATCCTTCTACTAAAAGAGTAATATTTCTTATTGGATCAAGTTCAAACCGTTCGATTGATTTTCGGATAAGCGATAACCCTTCAGCATTGTTTTTTGATTCATCATCACCTTGGGATTTAGTTTGAAATTTATCTATGGCATTTTTTATTTCAGTTACCTTAAATGGCGACAAAATAATTTCGGAGTTGAAGCCCGATAAGTTTGTTTCTTCAATTTTGATTTTGCGATCGGCAATAAAAATAATCGGATTATTTTTTGCAGCTCTGAATTGTGAAATTGTTCTAATCATCTCGTTATGATTTGATGATGTTAGTTCACACAGAATTATTACCTGCTTTTTATTATTGAGTTTGGGAAAGCTTTTGCTTCGGTATGAAATTACGCTTGCGGGACTATCAATGATTTTCTCGATTTTAACTCTAAGCCCGTTTCCAGACTTAATCGTATCCGAAAGTATTATAATGTTTTTTTTAGTTTCCATCTCTTTAATGTAGAGATTTCAAATTTTTATCACCAAATAAAAATTGCTTAAAAAAATCAACCTCGAACAGGGTTATAGATTTCGAACAAAGACGGATAACGCATTTTCATTCCTTTCAATCCTTGCAAGCCGCCAGTGTGTATTGCGGCAATAACAGAGTTTGTTTCGAAAAATTTTTTCCTGATCAGATCGGCTATGCCAAACAACATTTTGCCTGTATAAATTGGTTCAAGTTCAATTTTGTTTAACTTCTCAAATTCGAAAATGAATTGAGTGAGCGAACTATTAACCTTGGCATAACCTTCAAAATGATATTCTGTTTGAAGTTTCCAATTGCTAAAATATTGTCCGCTGAAGTTATAAACAAGTTCAGAAATGTCTTTATGAAGAAACAAACCGCCCTTTAAAACCGGAAATCCAATTATTTTTTTAGAATTATTCAATCCGCAAATAAGCCCGGCAAGAGTTCCGCCGGTTCCGCAGGGGGCACAAATATAATCGAAATCACTTTCAATTGATTTTACAATTTCGGAACAGCCTTTTACGGCAAGTGCATTTGATCCGCCTTCTGGAATCGGATAAAATTTGCCAAATATTTTTTTTAATGATTCGATAATTTCATCAGTATTTTTTCTTCGATAAGAATTTCGATCGAGATAGTGAAGTGTCATTCCATTTTTAGAAGCAGATTGCAGAGTAGGATTTAGCGGTTGATGTACTTCGCCTCGAATAACTCCGATAGTTTTAAACCCAAATAATTTTCCTGCGGCTGCAAGTGCATGAATATGGTTTGAATAAGCCCCCCCAAAAGAAAGTAAAGTGTCGTATCCATTTTCCCTGGCAAAGAGCAAATTGTATTTCAGCTTGTACCACTTGTTCCCGGATATTTGAGGATGGATTAAATCTAATCGCTTAAATAATATAGTCACCTCAGAGGAATCAACACCTGGAAGTTTAATTTCTTGCAGCGGCGTAATTGGATTTTCGGATAATAAATCTATCGTCATTTAGTGCGCTTAACTTTTAACCACATTGTATAAAAGAAATTAATAATTAAGCAGTTTAAATCGAAGACGCATCACTCCATTTTCATATGAAGAAGAAATAATTTTGAATTGTCCGATTTCTTCTGTTGATTTAACATGCATTCCGCTGCAAGGGCAAGAGTCATAATGACCGATTTTAATTATGCGGATTACTTCACCTGCGGTTTGCGGCAATCTTTCTAAATTAAAAATAGATTTAACTTTTTCTCTTTCAACAAATTCTTCAGTTATTAAACTATTCGATTTTATAACAGCATTTACCCGGGATTCAATTTCAGATATTTCTTCAGCAGTTAAATTTCTTTCGAAGTGATAATCGCATTTCGATTTTTTCTTTTCAATATGATTGCTGAAAGATCGTTCGCACTTAAACATTCTAACCATAGTCTGATTTAGAATGTGCTCGGCTGAATGCATTTTCGGATCATAATCTTTATTAGAAATTATTTCATCCATAAAAATTATTTTCTATAATTTTTCAAGTTTTTCTTTGTCTGCTTTTTTTAATCCGCTTACAACCAAATCATACGAATGCTTTATTAGCTCTTCGATAAACTCACGGTTTAATGAACCATCAAGCACGATTGTATTCCAGTGTGACTTATTCATATGATAACCGGGCTGAATGCAATCATACTGTTCGCGAAGTTCAACAGCCTTTTCGGGATCACATTTTAAGTTTAATTGTAAAGGAATTTTCTCAAGCGAAGCAAGCAAAAATATTTTTCCCATTACCTTGAAAGTCAAAGTTTCTTCATCGAAAGGATAATCTTCAACTACTCCTTTTAATTTTAAACAAAAGTTACGGATCAGCTCGATATTCATTTTTAATAATCATTCTTCCGCATTCAATTTTTCAAGCATCTGTTTTGCATTAGCATTGTCAGGATTTAACTCAAGCGCCTTTTCATAATACTCAATTGCCAGATCCTTATCGCCTGCAACAGAGTAAGCTTCTGCAAGGCTGTCATAAACGTTTGATGATTCAGGATATGCTTCAACATTCAGCTTGAAAATAGTAATTGCTTCATTCGCCATTCCTGATTTAAGCAGTTCATATCCCAGAGTGTTTAATTCGCTTTCATCAAAATTATATTCGTTAGAAAAATTTTCTTTCAGATAGTAATATTTTTTTACAGCATTGTCAATTCCATTTTCAAATAAAGTAATAAGCAAAGTATCGCCAAGAGCAAGCTTTGGTTCTGAAACACTTAAAAGTTCAACATCAAAAATCAAAGTTGCTTTTGGAGGAATTGGTCCGCGTCCGGTTTCGCCATATGCAAGTTGATATGGAATTATCAATGTGTATTTATCACCGACATTCATCAGAGCAATACCTTCATCCCATCCTTTGATTACTCTGCCTGCGCCAAGTATAAATTTAATCGGCTCGTCTCTTTCCACCGACGAATCGAAAACCTTTCCGTCTAAAAATTTTCCTGTATAGTGAACAGCAACTTCTTTCCCCACCTCCGCACGAACACCATCACTCTTTTGTTGAATAACATATTTTAATCCGCTGGTTGTTGTAAGTGTATCCTGTGCGCTGTTTGTTTGGTTAAAAAACAGAACTAAAAAAAATGTGATTACTAATTTCATTAAATACCATCCTTAGTTTATTTATTTTCGTTTTAAAGATAAATCATTTTTATAAATTTTAATATTCATAAGTTATACTCAAAAGTGACCGAGTTAAAAATTTTCATATTAACAGGCGAATGGATAGACACACGCGGGCAAAATGTGCTTCGTTTTGTTGGTAAATCTCCAGAGGAAAAATTACCTATCGAAGTTGTAATCACAAACAACAAGCCTGTTTTCTTTGTGGAAAATTCAAGTGAGCTTCCCAATACCAATTTGTCGTTTAATAGAAAACAATTGAGCTTTAAAACATTTTCCGGACAGTTAGTTGATGCGCTTTATTTTAATTCTCAAAATGAACTGAAGCAATTTTCGGAAAAGTGTGACGAGCAAAATATCTTAACCTATGAATCTGATGTTGATCCTGTAAAAAGATTTTTAATGGAAAAGTTTGTTAACGCTCAGATTAAACTCAGCGGAGAGTCGCAAGTCAAAGATGATGTTATTAAGTTTATCAATCCCAAAGTTGAACCTTGCGAAGTTAATCCCGATTTCACTATCTGCTCGCTCGATATTGAAACAGGAATGAAAAATAATCTTCTCTATTCAATAGCAGTTCACCTTACTTCAAAAGGTAGTGAGGAAAAAAAAGTTTTCATGATTGGTGATCAATCTAAAAGGAAACCTGCTCACATTTTATTTTACGAAGACGAAAAAATTCTTCTGACAGAATTTCTTAATTGGTTCAGAAATGCCGATCCCGATATTATTATTGGCTGGCACGTTATCGGTTTTGATCTTTTATTCATAGAAAATAAATGCAAAGAAAATTTTATTCCTTTCGATATTGCACGCTGCAAAGGCAAAGCTGTGATACGCAAAAGAAAGGCTGGGGGATATTTTGCTTCCGTCACAGGAAGAATTATTATTGATGGACCTCCTACCTTGCGGGCTTCGTTTTTCAATTTTGAAGATTACAAACTCGAAACCGTTGCGCAGGAAATTTTAAAAGAAGGGAAAACTATTACTCCCGATCAAAATAAAGTAGCTGAAATTGAAAGGTTGTTCAAAGAAGACAAACTAACACTTGCAGAATACAACCTTAACGACTGCATGCTTGTTACAAATATTTTTCAACAAACAGGATTGATTGAACTGAGCATCAAGCGTGCACAGCTTTCCGGGCTTTTAATGGATCAATTGGGAATGATGACTCAGGCATTCGATCATTTTTATTTGCCGCATTTGCATCGTGCAGGATATGTTGCCCCGAATGTAAAGGATTTGCAAACATCAGATCACGCTGCCGGCGGTTATGTGCTTGACCCCACCCCGGGAATTTATGAAAATGTAGTTGTGCTTGATTTTAAAAGCCTGTACCCTTCAATAATCCTTACATTCAAAATTGATCCGCTTAGCAGATTGCTTTCTGATATTGACACTATCGAAACGCCAAACAGAATAAAATTTTCTTCAACAAAATATTTGCTTCCTCAATTTATTGAACAGCTAATGAAGCAGAGAACTTTTGCGAAGAAAAAAAATGATGCACAGCTTTCGCAGGCAATAAAAATTTTAATGAATAGTTTTTACGGGGTAATGGGTTCTTACGGCTGCCGCTTCTACCACCCCGATTTGCCAACCGCAATCACAGGGACGGGGCAGTATCTGTTGCTCCAGAGTAAAAAATTTCTTGAACAAAATGATTACAAAGTGGTCTATGGCGATACAGATTCTTTGTTTGTCAAACTAAAAAACAACGAAGGTGATGAGGGTGAAGCAAGCGGAAAAAAGATTACAACTCTTCTTAACAAATTCTGGAAGCAAAAACTAAAGGACGAATTTAATGTTGAATCCCATCTTGAAATAGAATATGAAAAATTCTATAAAAAATTTATTATCACACCCGCAAGAGGCAGTGAAGCCGGCGCAAAAAAAAGATATGCCGGGCTAATTGAAAAAAATGGTAATCAGCAAGTTGATTTTGTCGGCTTAGAATCTGTGCGTTCGGATTGGACACGACTTGCAAAGGATTTTCAACTTGAACTTTACAATCGTGTTTTCAATAATATTGAAATTGAAAATTGGCTTAGAGAAATTGTTCAGAAAGTTTACACCGGCGAGTATGATACCAAACTTGTTTACAGGAAACGTTTAAGAAAAGATGTTGTGGATTACACAAAAAACATTCCGCAGCATGTACGAGCCGCACGCCTGATTGATCAAAGCAGCGGAACGGTTTATTATGTTATAACTAAAAGAGGTCCGGTACCGATAGAACTAAAGCACACCGATATTGATTATCAGCACTACATCGAAAAACAATTAAAGCCGATCGCTGATTCAATACTTTCGTTACTCGGTAAATCATTCGACAATATTGTGCAGTCAGGTCAGCTTAGTTTCTTTTGATAAAATAAAAAGTCCCGCTTTGTTGGCGGGACTTTTTTTCATTTAATTATTTACAGGCAGGGGTGTAAACACACAATTAGAACATAGATATTATACAACAATCGCTGCATTTACGACAAGCCATGGCGCCCCCGCGAACCGTGAGGGTACGCTGGCGATCCGGCATGGCACGCTCACGAATCGTGAGGGCACATTTTTGAATCGGCATGGCACCCTCACGCTCTGTAAATGCACATTTTAAAGCTGTATAACACATTCACGCACCGTGAGCGTACATTTTCGGACCTCCATGGCACGCTCACGCACCGTGAGGGCACATTTTGGGACCTGCAGGGCGCCCTCAGCCATTTAAAATGCACGTGTGAGCATTTAAAATGTGCGAAAATGAGCGATTTCAGAGGTTTAAGGCGATTTTAGGGGGAATTATTGTGGGAGTAAACGGTTAGAGAGTAGAAAAATTTGCAAATAAGAAAAACCTCCGATAGCATTGCCATCGGAGGTTTAAGAACAAGGATTTTATCCTGAATTACTTTATTAAAAGCATCTGCTTAGATTCATTGAAAAGAATTTTTCCATCCTTCATTGCAGAGATTCTGTAAATGTAAACACCACTTGAAAGGCTGCTTGCTTCAAATGTCTTTTCGAAGTTTCCTGTTTCGAGTTCTTCGTTTACGAGTTCAACCACTTCTCTTCCTAGCATATCGTAAACTTTAAGTGTTACAAAACTCTTTTCAGGAATCGAGAAAGTTATTGTTGTGGTTGGATTGAAAGGGTTGGGATAGTTTCCTGAAAGTTCGAAAGACTTTGAATTATCCCCAGCCGATATTTTATTTAATCCATAATAACTGAAGCTTACTTCTTCAGTGTACCCTGATAAATGATTGCCCCAATCCTTTGTTTGAACTTTATATTTAACTGTACCATTAGCGAGCAAGCCAATCTGTACACCATTATCAACATAATAATTGTTAGTCGTTGTGGTGTACAGTACCCAGGGATTGCTATCTAACTTTCGCCATACTTCAAAATATTGAATATCTGGTTCAAGTTGATCCCAGGTTATTTTTGGATGGTTTTGATACACAACACCTGTAAAGTTTGTTGGAATTATGGGAGTGGCATCAAACTGTTTATACTGCAATACACTAAGATTAGTTGTTTTCCAAATTACAAACAAATCATTTGAAACAGCATTAAAGCCAAAGCGAGCATTATCTTGTAAATTATCTGTAGTTATTGTAGTCGGTGAGCTAAATGATGTTCCATCAAAGTATTGATATTTTAAATATGGACTATCATCATAAGCGAAATTCAAATTATTATTCACAGAAACAGCGGTACCTAATCCAGATGTAATTTCGACTTTATCCAAATTAAGACTAGTACTTGTATATGAATTATCGTCAAAATTTCTGTAGCTCAATTTTAAATCGTAATGTGCATTTGGAGAAGTCTGATATAACAAATAAAATGCATATAGTTTATTATCTCTTATAATTACTTTTTGCATCCCTGTGTTATAAGATATTGTATGAAAAAAATTCCAAATACCATTTATTCTGTCCCGATCAGCAGAATGACCAAAGTGATTAATATTGGGGTTCTGTTGATCTGTTAATGTATAACCAACAAAGACTCTTTGTGGTGCAAATGCAATTGATGGGAATCCTCCTAGTTCGAGCCCAAAATCAGTAACTTGTTTCCAATCTCCTGGCCGTAACTGGTCAAATAATGTGTAGCTAATATAGTAAGTCTCGTAATATCCCTGATCATCATCCGCAGTTGCCCAGGTTATATGAAGACCATATGTTGGATCGAAATCCGTATCTATTCCATTACAGGTATTTCCAGAAGTGTTTTGTGATTGAGCTGTTTGTGTCCATGTATTACCAAAATCATAAGAATATTTTGTAACAATAGAACTCCCTGATAAATAGGTAATATAAAGTCTTTCGTTACTTCCAGTTATACTGGGAAATTGTCCATCCGTTGTTATTGTTTTTGGAAATCCGGAGAAGACATTTCCTTTTGAGTCAACCTTATAGACACGCACGTCATTGTATATATCTACCACTGTTAAATATATTGCTTTATTATTTGTGAACATATCCATCATAACTAAATTGGTTTCGACAATACCGGGTATCGGGATTTGATCTCCCCAGCCTTGTGAGAACAATTTTAATGACGTTAATAAGAGAATTACATATAATTTTTTCATTTTAAAACCTTTATTTTTTATTTCAACAAAATTGTCTTGATAGCTGAAATACTACCTCCTGAATTTAATATGATAAAATATAAACCCGAAGGAAGATATTTACTTTGTTTATTTTTGCCTTCCCAGTTTAATTCATACGAACCGGGAGAAAGAAATTTATCCAACAATGTGTTCACTTCTTCGCCAAGTGAATTATAAATTTTGATTGTAACTTCTACACTTTCAACAACACCAAATCTTATAACAGTGCTTATGTTAAAAGGGTTTGGGTAGTTTACCAGATACATTGAAGATGTTTGTATTTTATCAGCACCAACAGAAGTAAGTGTGTCATCTGATGCTATATAAATTTCGGTATAATCCGTTCGCGGGTTATACTTAAAGAATGAAATCAGCAATTCATTTTTATGGCTTATTCCTAAAGGATACATAACAGCATTCTGGAAAAAAAACTCTTCGTTTATCTTTTTTAAATAATAAACGGAATAATTATGATTGTTTTGTGATCCGGTGAATTTTAAAATAATAACATACCCGAAAACAGTGATGACAATTTCTTCGGTACCATCTTCATCAATATCAATTGATTGGAGATTTCCCGCATTAAAGGACACAACTCCATAAAGGTCGACGATTCCAACTGCTTGATATTCATTATCTCCTGAAGCTTCAAAGATTGTAATAGTCGTAATACCAAGAGACGTGTGACCCATTACCCAAAATTCTGGTTTCCCATTTTTATCAATATCGTTGGTTTGTGTATGAAAATAAGCATTAAAAGTGTTTACACTTCCAGACCAGGTTGTATCGTAGGTATTGTCATCACTATTCTCTATAACCAGAATTTTACCGAACAGATCTCCCGCAACTAATTCAGTCTTTCTATCCTGATCAAAATCTCCGATACCGTATCCAAGAAGATTCGTATAGTTTGGCCATTGATAGGTTAGGTTATAAACTGTATCGAAATTGACTTTTTGTGGATTATATTCAACAATCCATATCTCACCCTGTGAATATACCATATCAGTCAACGAGTCCCCATCAAAGTCTCCCAAGAAAGATTGATCGGTTGAGCCAAAAGATCTAAATGTAAAAAGTAAATCTACAGCTAAGGAATCCTTTTTTGGTTTCGAGTAAAATCTTAACTTATGCTCAGAAAAATTATCACTTATTATCGCTACTTCAGTATTGCCATCACGATTAATATCATATACGTTTTCCACGATGTAGTTGCTTTCTGGATAATTATAAATTATTTCAAAGTAATCTGCTTCATTTTTCTCAAATACTACAGTCGGATAAAATGTATCATCAATATATTGGAATCCGTAAAGCTCTTGTAAACCATTCCTATTAACATCACCTGATTTAATAGATTTATACTCAAAATTAGTCAAGTATAATTGCTGCCAAAACCTGTACTTCCAGAAAAAAGGGATAGTATCGGTATTGGGGATATCAATTACTGTGTAACCAATTCCTTCAGGTATTTTCCTATCAGTGTATGGTGCTATGTTTTCTAATCGTTCCGTTCCATCCGGGTAAGTAACTTTAATAATTCCATCCCTTACCTGTTCAACAGATAATTCAGGATAATCAATTTTTATTTTACTTACAACCGAGTCAGTAAATGACTGACCAGGAATCACGCTTTGAATAACAAGTAGTAATAATAACATCAGCTTATTTTTATGTAACATCGAATCACCTTAAAATAAATTTGGCGAAGAAAGAAAATTGTTGGATGAAAGAAATGAGCTTTTTAAGCTATGTAAAACCAGTTGGATAAAAAAGTGGAATGTATAAATTATAATTAGGGTTGAAAGAAATAATTTGTATGATTGTATTGCTTGGAAGAGAACAAACAGAGGCTTCATACAAAAATGTGAGAGCATATAATAATATTTCCAATCTCATTTCTCTCCTCGCAATGCAGAGAGAGAGAGAGCTAAATATCGTGCCAAACTATTTTTAACTTTGGCTGTCAAAAAGATTTTACTCCTATAATTATTCCTTCGGGCATTAACGTAAGTAAAAAATATTTTAAAGTAAAGATATTTTTTAAATATAGATTTAAAATAAAACTCTCCCTGCTCAAGCATTCCAAAACAGTAAAAGTAATTTTCAATCAGCCAAATGGATTTGGGTTGGGTGGGGGTTTTCCCCATTCTTTTAAATCAAAAAAAAAAAAAAAAAAAAACCCCCGCCACCCGTTAACCAACGGATCAGGATGTTTTATTGGTTACCATAAATGTTTTAAAATAAAAAAAGCGGCGCATAAAAACGCCGCTTAATAAAAGGTCAATAAGAATTAAAGTGCAATAGCTACACCGGCATTTATACCGATATAACTGGAAGAAGAATTGGTAGTACTTATATTATCAAAACCAGCATTAACGTCAAGATTCATTTTGTCACTTAACTGATAGAGAAATCCCAATCCTGCGCCAAATCCAAAGAAGGAATCAGAGGCAGAAACAGTTCCACCGCCAACAGTAATTCCGCCGACTGTATAGGAAGGAACATCAACCTCGCTGGAGACGAAGTGCATTCCGAGTTGAGCAAATCCGTAAGGCATAAACTTACCGCCGCCGCCAAACATATATCTTGCACCAACAAGAACAGGAATTGAACTGAAAGTAGCTCCATCTAATGCATCTTTGCCGCTCCAGGTAAGATAACCAGCACTGCCGGTGACAGCAAGGTTGGGGTTAACCATATACATATAAGTAACAGTTCCGCCAAAACCTAAACCATATCCATCACCAAAATCGCCCATTGGAAGAGCGAATGTGCCCTGAATACCGACTTTACTTTGTGCATTTATGCTTAAGCTAAATGCAAGAACAAAAAGAACAAGAACAGTGGACAAGTTTTTCATTTTTTACTCCTTTGTTTATAAATGATTGATTACAATTATTTTTCCCTCTCAGGAAAAACAAAATCTAATATTGATGCTTTACTAAGAACAAATTCAAATTTAATGTGCCGGCTTAATTGAGATGCTGTTTCTTTATCGCTTGCTGTGATAATATTATATCCTTCGCGGGTAAGGATCTCTCTCAGTTTCCGAAGCTCTTTGGTATCGTCGTCCATTACAAGTATAGAGTTTTTCATATCGTTTTTTTAACGAGTTGTTACCAAACAGAATGCCAATGAACAATCAACTATTACACACGTAATATTTCAAAAGAACGGACAAAACTTACTATGTCCGACAGACCGAAGCAAATTATTGTCGGAAATAAACGACAAAAAATCTAAGTATCTATTCCGAGTTGTGTAAGCAGTTTGTAAAAATGAGTACGGTTGATGCCTAATAGTTGAGCGGCTTCTGCTTTGGTCTTTACGCGGCGAAGCGTTCGAATAATGAACATTCTTCTGAATTCTGTTTCGGCGTCTAATAGTGTTTTGCCGTCTTCAATTCGCTCTTCCAATTCGGTTTTATCAATCAACTCAGGTGGGAGATCGGACGGTTCAATCATATCACTTTTGGCTAAGACAACACATCTTAGAATAACATTTTCGAGTTCACGAATATTTCCGGGCCAATTATATTCCTCAAGAATTTGAAGTGCTTCTTCCGAAATGGAAAAAGTCTTTCCACCTTGCGTATGTTTTTTTAGGAAAAAGTTTGACAGCTCGAAAATATCTTCTTTTCTTTCACGAAGAGGGGGCAGTGTAAGTTCGATGACTTTCAATCGGTAATAAAGATCTTCTCTAAACCGACCTTTCGAAATCATTTCGGAAATATTTTTATTAGTTGCACAGAGAATTCTTACGTCAATTTTTTTTGTTTGAACTGACCCCAGCCTTTCAAGTTCTTTAGTTTGAATAATGCGTAAAAGTTTCGCCTGAAGATTTATGCTCATCTCTCCTATCTCATCAAAAAAGATTGTACCGCCATCAGCGATTTCCAATTTGCCGGGTTTAGATTTTGTTGCGCCGGTGAATGCACCGCTTTCATAACCGAACAATTCCGATTCAAGCAGATCAGCAGGGATTGAGCTGCAATCAATGGTGACAAATGGTTTATCTTTTCTACGGCTGTTTTCGTGAATAGCACGCGCAAGCAAATCTTTTCCAGTTCCATTTTCGCCAAGAATAATGACAGAAGCATCGGTGGGGGAAATCTTTGCAGCAATTTTTAGAAGTTCAAATAATTTTTTATTTGAACCAATTATTTTTTCACACTTAAATTCTTTCCTGAAGTCTTCAAAGTTTTGCACGGCATCTGTTAAAAGTTTCTTTTCCAAAGAAGAAATTTCCATAGAGACTTGCAGCCCTCTTATAATTTGCTTAGCAAATGACAGCAGATAAAGCAAATCTGAATGAGTGAAAGGATTTTCTTTCTTCCTTCGATCAAGATACACTGCCCCCAAAGTTTTTGAGCCGGCGATTAATGGTACGCAAAGGACAGCAGAAATTCCAAGTTTTATCACACTTGATTTTCCGGCAAGCTCATCATCTTCGGATGTCTTATCAATTCTTACAGGCGAAGAAATTTGTAATGTATTCTTTACTACAGTTGAGCTGAGATTTAGCGCTTCCGGATTTTCTTGCGGGTTCATATTTTTTGCAAAGACTGATTCTATGCTGCCAAAATCATCAGTCAAAATTATAAATCCTGAATCAGCTATTAACTCCTTTACAACAGTTTCAATTGCTGATTCCATTAGTGCTTTCATTTCTGTTTCGGAAGAAAAAACAATGCCTGTAGAATAAAGTACCTGAAGTTTTCGGTTTTCTTCTTTTAAATTTTCGAGATGCCTAAGAATTTTTTCGTTCTGATTAAGAAAGGAATTCAGTTCGTTCGTAAAAAATTGATTGGATTCAAGAATCAATTTAAATAGCTTATCAATTTTTGAGTTAAGTTCAGACGAATCTGCTGTTGTTTTTATCTTATCAGAAATTTCGAGAAAAGCTTTTGATATCGTGCCAAAGTTTTCGGTTTGTCTTTGTTGGAAATTTTGTTTTAAGTCAGAATTACTAATCATTTGGCTCTGTACATTACATTAATTATTACGGTTGAAAAATTACTAAAGTCTGCGCCTTAATTAAAGAGTGAAATAGTATTTTCAATAATTTTTTTCAGCTAAGATTCCGCGAAAAATGCTAAGTTTACATTTCAATAAAATTAGGTGACATGAAATATTTACGAAAACTTTACGATTGGGTGCTTCACTGGGCGGAAACACCTTACGGCGCGATTGCACTTTTTATATTAGCTTTTGCTGAGTCATCTTTCTTCCCCATCCCTCCTGATGCACTGCTTATAGCGCTTGTGCTTGGTGCAAGAAGCAAAGCATTTAAATTTGCATCTACCTGTACAATTGCTTCGGTAACAGGCGCGCTTACCGGTTACGCAATCGGACATTTTCTGTGGTGGTCATCGCCAAATGAATTTTCGGGAATCGCGATTTTCTTTTTTAATAACATTCCCTCTTTTACTCAACAGTCTTTTTTGAAATACAAAAATGTATTCGCAATATGATTTCTGGATTGTATTCACGGCAGGTTTTACACCCATTCCTTATAAATTGATTACAATTTCTTCAGGTGCATTTAACATTAGCTTGCCAATGTTTGTAATTGCTTCCGTGATAAGTAGAGGGGCAAGATTTTTTCTTGTAGCATTTTTAATCTGGAAATTCGGTCCGCAGATTAAAACTTTTATTGATAAATATTTTAACTGGCTCGCGATTGCTTTTACAGTTTTGTTGATCGGCGGCTTTGTTGTGATAGATTATTTTTTATAGAATTTTTATAATAATTTTTTTAATATAATGGAGAAAAAATGAATACCGGTTACATTTCAAAAGTTGCAGCATTCATATTTGTGCTTACCATTTCGATATTTTCGCAGACAGAAAATCCTTCTGTATCGTTAGATAATTTCGATCCGCAAAGAGATCCTTCAACAGATTTGAAACTTGCGGTGAATTTTGCTGAGCCAAATAATAAAAGAATAATACTTGATGTTGGCGGTGAGTGGTGTATCTGGTGCCATCGGTTAGATGCGTTTATTCAAAGTCATGAGCGAATTAAAAATTTAATTGATCAAAATTTTGTTTGGGTGAAAATAAATTACAGCAAAGAAAACAAGAATGAAAAATTTCTTTCCGCGTATCCTGAAATCCCCGGCTTCCCTCATTTATTTGTGCTTGAGCAGGGCGGAGCGTTTTTGCATTCACAAGACACCGGAGTTTTAGAGCAGGATAAAGATTACAGCGAAGAAAAAATTCTTACGTTCCTGAACGAATGGCTGCCAAACAGAGAAAAATAGTTTTCGAGTAATACGAAAATGAATTTTGTGCCATCATACTTAAAGCTAATTTCTTCAAGCGAGTTTGAAAGTCGCATTTCTGCTGCGGATGCAATCCTAAAAAACTGCACAAGCTGTCCGCGCAATTGTTATGTTGATAGAACTAACGGTGAATTAGGAACCTGCCAAAGCGGCGATCAACCGATTGTTTCATCCTACACCCCCCATTTCGGTGAGGAACCTGTTTTATCCGGAACAAGGGGGGCGGGAAATATATTCTTTGGAAACTGCAATTTGCGATGCGACTATTGTCAAAACTTTGTGATCAGTCAAAACCCAAATGTCGAAAGTAAAAATCAAACATCGGTTGAACGGCTTGCCGGGATCATGATTGAGCTGCAAAATAAAAGTTGCCACAACATTGGTTTGGTTTCTCCGACTCACTTTGCTGTGCCGATATTAAAAGCTATTTATCTGGCTGTAAAACAAGGGTTGAACCTGCCTATCATCTATAATACAAATGGATACGATTCTGTTGAAGTATTAAAATTATATAAGGATGTGGTTGATATTTATCTTCCCGACTTCAAGTACGGCACAGATGAAAACGGAAGACGATATTCTAAGGCTCCGGATTATTTTGAAAAAACAAAAGCAGCAATTGCTGAAATGTATAATCAAGTTGGCAGTGAATTGGTTTACAAGGATGGTGTAATTGTGCGCGGATTAATAATTCGTCATCTCGTTCTGCCCAACGGTTTATCGGAATCTGAGGAAGTATTTAAGTTTATTAGTTCGCTTGATCCGAAAATCCATGTTTCGCTTATGTCACAATACTTTCCTGTAAACCGTGCTTCAAAAAATATTTTGCTAAATAGATGCATCAGTCAAACGGAATACTATCGCGCAGTTGAGCTGCTTAATAAATATGGTTTAGAGAATGGCTGGATGCAGGAAATAGAAAGCAATGATTTCTACCGCCCATTCTTCGATGAAGATAGAATTGATCCTTTTAAGAATGAAATATTAATTAAGCAATAAAAATTTCATCAGCAAAACCACAGCAGCATTTTTATTAAAATAATTTATTGAAACAATGTTAGAAATAATTTTAGTTACGCTTGGAATCATTCTGACCATAGCCGGAATTATTGGCTGTATTGTGCCTGGATTACCCGGACCGCCGCTAAATTTTATCGCATTAATTTTTGTGAAATTAACTTACCCTGATTCAATAAGCTGGCTTTTAATTTTGGTCTTTGCAGTTCTCACTATTGCGATAACAATCTTTGATTATGTTGTTCCAACTTACGGCGCAAAATATTTCGGAGTTTCTAAATCTGGTATTTGGGGTTCCGTAATAGGTATGATCGCCGGAATATTTTTCTTTCCGCCATTTGGAATGTTTATCGGAATAATTGCCGGTGCTGCTGCAGGTGAATTAATTGGCGGTAAAAGTCATTGGCAGGCAATGAAAGCTGGCACGGCAACTTTCTTTCTAAATCTATTTATGATGGGACTAAAATTAATTCTTTCAATAATAATGTCTTTAGTCTTTTTCTTTGTTATGGCTGATCCATTTTTTAAGTTTAGTTGAAACGAATTTAAAACAATGCAGCAGTGCAAATAATTTAATAATCGAAGTCAAAAACATGAAAAATATATTAATAACTCTTTCGCTGATTCTAATTTTAAGTAACACGATTCAAAGTCAGGATGATTTTTCTTCATTGCAGAATCTGATTAAAAAAGAAAACCTTCTCAACACAGTCACTTTGCTTTCTTCAAAAGAATTTGACGGCAGATTAGCCGGAAGCGAAGGGTACAATCGTGCATCTGAATTTATGGCTGGTGAATTTTCTAAACTTGGGCTAAAACCTTTAGGAAGCGATTCATATTTTCAGCATTTAACTGTTGAGTATAATAAAATAGATACTCCTGTTGTATTTAATTTGTGGCAGGATGGGGTTGTTAAACAATATGAACTTGGAAAGGATTTTATTTTCAGGGGATTCTCCGGGTCTGGCAATCTTAAATCAAAAGTGGTTTTTTGCGGCTACGGCATTACGGATAAGGAATCCGGCTACGATGACTATAAAGAGATAAATGTAAAAGGAAAAATCGTTATCGTTTTCAAACAAAGTCCTCACTGGACAATTGACAATAAAGGCTGGGTTAAAACTCTCCCGAGAGAAAAATCAATTGTAGCTGCTAATCACGGCGCAAAAGGAATTTTGTTTGTCTCGCTTCCTAATGACGATAAACCCCAACCTCTGATTGGAAGTATTCTTCATGGGGAAGGCGAACAGCTATTAGATTTTCCGCAGCTTCAAATCAGTATTGAAACCGCTGATGAATTGCTGGCTGGAACTGGCTATACACTTCATGAAGTTCAGAGTAAAATTGATTCGCTCCAAAAACCTTTCTCATTCAATCTGCATTCAAAAGTACAGGTTGAGGTGACAGCTTACTATAATAAATCCGCACGTACTCAAAACGTAATAGGAATGATTGAAGGGACTGATTCATTGCTTCGGAATGAATTTATTGTTATTGGCGGACATTTAGATCACGTTGGCTCGCAGGGTAATTTGGTTTTATTTCCGGGCGCAAATGACAATGCTTCAGGTTCAGCGGGCGTTCTTGAAATTGCCCGTGCATTTGCAAACGGGAAAATCAAAACAAAGCGCTCTGTTATTTTTGTTTTATTTGCAAGTGAAGAGCAGGGATTATTCGGCTCGAAATTTTTTGTGGATAATCCGCCGGTTCCATTAAAAAACATTACAGCTATGTTGAATCTTGATTGTGTTGGCTACGGTGACAGCATTCAAGTCGGTAATGGAAAAAGCTCCCCCAACCTTTGGCAGATTGCCCGCGGATTAGACAAAGATTTTACGAAGATGATGATTGAAAACACATGGAACGGGGGCGGTGCCGATGCTGCTCCGTTTCACGAAAAGGGAATTCCTGCTTTATACTTTGTCACTAAGAACAGTTACGCTCATTTGCATTTACCAACTGATAAGGTTGAAACTTTAAATGGCGATCTTTATGAACGAACTGTCAACCTTGCTTTTCTAACAGCAGTTAAAGTTGCAAATGGAGTTTATAAAAGAGAGACTGTTCAACCGTAACCTTTATTCACGTATTAAATTAATGCTTCCTTCTTCGGGAAGTTTGATATAATAAGTTTTCCCGATTTTATTCGAAAGAGAAATATCTCTGAGCCATGGGTTGTAATACTTAAGTGTTTTATAATTAATATTTTGTGCAAAAGCAAACTCAGCTAAATCGGAGATAGAGGTATCAACAGTAATAGTTTTAAATTTTAGCGGCTGATAAATTTCTGAATCATTTAAATCGTAGCCATAATCAGTCGGTGATTTAAGTATTTCTTTGATGGCAACAATTCGGGCGATGTATCGTGAAGTTTCTTCTCCAAGCACGAGATTAAAATAGTTGTTTGTTTTTTGCCGTCCCCTTTGTTTTTCAACTCCATTCATTCCCATATTGTATGAAGCTGCTGCCATTGTCCAGCTTCCAAATTGTAAGTAAGCATCTTTCAAATAAGCGCAAGCGGCTTCGGTTGATTTTTCAACGTTGTATCTTTCATCAACCACGTCGTTAATTTCTAAGCCGTATTTTTTCCCGGTCTCTTCGATGAATTGCCAAAAGCCTTTTGCCCCGGCTGGTGAAACTGCATTATCAAGATTACTTTCTGCTACACATAAATATTTAAAGTCATCAGGAATTCCATTTCGTTTTAGAATCGGTTCGATAACGGGGAACCATCTGCCAGCACGTTTAATTGACATAATGGTTGCTGAGTGCAGATAGGTGTTTACAATCAGTTCCCGCTCTATTCTTTCTTTCACTTCAAAATTATCAAGCGGAATTTTCTCCCCGGCAAAATCAAGATTTGCTGGAACTTCGGGCGATACGATTCGATACTTTTGCGGAAACTCTTCTATATTTTTTACAACTTTTCCATCTGTAAAAAAGAAGGATAGAAATAAAAATAGAATAAACAGTGTTGCAGTAATGCCTAAGCTGAAATACAAAGATTTCGAAGCAGGCTTAAAAAATTGGTTTAATCTCATAGCATCATTTCCTTTCGATTATCTGTTTGCTTATTGTATAATGATAATTACATACTCAATTTAATTTTTCAGAGCGGTTTTTCAATTAATTCTTTTTAAGATTTTTATATAAATAAAAAAATCATTCTCTATTTTTGGCTAACTATTAATCTAAATTGATGAAACGACAATCACGGCTAAATTCTCAAAGCATTGCTTCCGCATCCAGGGGAACTAAATCTACCCTCATAGGAATTTTTGTAAGCATCGTGCTTGTTATTGTAAAAGGTACCGCCGGCATTATTGGGAATTCCTACGCATTAGTGGCTGATGCAATTGAATCAAGTTCTGATATTGTCACTTCGCTAATTGTAATTATTGGATTAAAGATTGCTTCTAAACCTGCCGATCAGGATCATCCGTATGGGCATGGCAAAGCTGAACCACTCGCGGCTGTTGCCGTTGCTTCGGGACTTTTTGTTGCTGCGATAATTATTGTAATTCAAAGCATCCACGAAATTATTACTCCCCACCATGCACCGGCTCCATTCACACTTATTGTTTTAGTTGCTGTTGTTATTGTTAAAGAATCTCTTTTCAGATATGTGATAAAAGTCGGTGACAGTGTTGAAAGTATCGCAGTTAAAAATGATGCATGGCACCACAGAAGCGATGCACTCACTTCAGCGGCGGCGTTCATCGGAATTTCTATTGCATTAATTGGCGGAGCAGGTTATGAAGAAGCTGATGACTATGCGGCACTTTTTGCGTCGGGAATTATACTATTTAATGCATATAGACTTTGGAAACCGGCACTTCTTGAAATAATGGATACAGCACCATCAGCAGAAAAAATAATCAAAGTCCGTGAAGCCGCTGTTAAAGTTGATGGCGTTTTATCATTAGACAAATGCTTTGTCCGCAAAATGGGATTTGAATATTATGTAGATATTCACGTAATCGTTGACGGCAATAAAACAGTCTTTGAAGGTCACGAAATTGCTCACAAAGTAAAAGATTCTTTGATCGAAGCTTATCCGAATATTTCAGATGTGCTTGTTCATATTGAGCCTTTCCGGGAAAAACATAAAACCGATTGAAAGTTACTATAATAATAATTTGTCTTCATGCCGTCTTTTGGTGAAACTAAAATGACTAAGTTAGCATCATACAAACAGACTATTTATTAATTAAAATAAAGGGAATGCAAAATGAAAGCGAACATTGGAAGTGCTGATAAAATCATCAGGATTATTCTTGGTGTGGTAATAATTGCACTTGGGTTTTATTATCAAACATGGTGGGGTGCAGTTGGTTTAGTGCCCTTGCTTACAGCCTCTATGAATTTCTGCCCTGCATACAATTTGATTGGAGTATCTACCAAGAAAAAAGTTGATACAGAAAAACTTAAAGTTTAGTTTGAATATGACTGCCCGCCTCACGAGGTGATTTCAACAAATGGCAGCCATGAAAAGCTAAGAAATAAAAAGTCCCGCTTTGTTAGCGGGACTTTTTTTGAAGCAGGCAGAAAACTATCCAACTGTTATTGTGAAAACACGGCAGAGACAACCAGAGCCTCAAACTGCTTAGGCAATTCTATAAATTAATGATTATTAATTCAACGGACTTTTCCGTACGGTCAAAAATTTCCCCTTTAATATTTGATCTTCTTTAAGAAAAGTATTGATCAGCTTAGTATAAATGAAATCCGGTGTACAGCGGATTGCATCAGGAATACGCCGGATGTCGCCAGAATGCGCCGGACGTTATCGGGGGTATTGCTGATTTCACCGGGGATACCGCTGATGACGCCAGGAGTACCGCGGATGTCATCGGGCGTACCGCTAGTGACGCCGGGATGCGCCGGATTCCAAACGGAGTACGCCGGATTGCGCGCGGGATACCCCACTTTTTAACAGGAGTACGCTCGGCGATACCGGGGATACCGCAGGTGATTCCCGGGGTATTGCGGATACTTTCCGGTGTACCGCCGATGGCTCACGGCGCACCGCGGATCTCATCTGCTGTGCGAATTTTGGCTATTTTCTAGGTTTGGGGTGATTTTTAGAGGAAATGATTGATGGTGGGAAGGGAATATAAAGTGAATATTATTCGAATTATAAAAACCTCCAATGGCAATGCCATCGGAGGTTTATGATCAAGTGTTTTATCCTGAATTATTTTATTAAAAGCATCCGCCTGGATTCATTGAAAAAAATTTTTCCATCCTTCATTGCAGTGATTCTGTAAATGTAAATTCCACTGGCAAGGTTATTAGCATCAAATGTTTTTTCGAAGCTGCCTGTTTCGAGTTCTTCATTTACAAGTTCTGCAACTTCTCTTCCAAGCATATCATAAACTTTAAGCGTTACAAAACTCCTCTCAGGAATTGAGAAACTGATTGTTGTAGTTGGGTTGAAAGGGTTGGGGTAGTTATCTGAAAGAAAATATTTTAGTTCTGATAATTCTTCGCCTTGCTGATTTTCTTTATGAGGATTATAATCTCCTATTGCTGTCACTGTATTTGTTGGATCCTCTTGTGTACCGTTTGTTGCTGCTACATAATACTGTATGGCACTTTCTTTCACGTTAAGATTTACTTCACCATCGGTGTATGTGAATGTGTTCGTACCTACCATACCCATATAATAAAATGCTTCATCTTCAACTTTTCTATAAATTTTATAACCCGTAAGATTTTGAATTGTATTATTGGGTACCCAAACCAATTTTGGATGATTTGCGTTTTTTGTAAGAATCAGTCCGTTGCTCCAGTCAAATTCAAAATCGTACTGTTGAGAAGCAATGTTTGTCGGAGTTGATTCAATTCCATTAAAAGAAGTTACTTTGTAAGAGACTGTCGAACTTCCATCTCCAGTAAAAAGAATAGATTTGTCTTTGTAGTCAAATGTTTGATTATTAAACTCGCCTATTTTTATAAAAGATTGGTTGTCAATTTTACGATATAAATAATATTTAGAAATATTAGATTGATCCGGATTGGGGCCCCAAACGAGTTTGACTGGTATATTCAGTTCTCTGATCAATATTAAACTGTTTATCCAGTATTCGTCTAAACCAGTTGTGTTCTGTATGGAAAACGGTCTAATAATGCTAAAGTTATCAACTTGATCAATACAAATATTTGGATTTACAGTACAATCACCCCAGTACAGAACATCATCGGAATAATCAAAAGTCAAGTGAATATCCAGCCAGTCAATCAAATCCGGAATAACAAAATGAGAAGTGTTTAAGCAAAAGATGGGTGATTTACCCAAAATACTTATTTTATAAAACGATAGCGCTATCAAATTTCCAAAGTCGTCATCTCCTTCAACATCAAAATAAGTTCTTGTATAAGGCCCGGGCGCCGAAATTGTAACAACGTCGAATTCTTCATCAAGTATAAGTTCACCATGAGGATAAACATAAAAAGGATTCCATTTTGCAGGGGCGATTTTTTCAGCAGTCAAAGAAACTGTATTATTTCCTTTGTTGATAAAATGTATAATTATTTCACCCTCAGTTAATAAATCTTGGGCTAAAATTCCATTGCTAAAAATAAAACAAAAGATAAGAATCAATGCATTTAATTGACTTTTCATAAAAGTATTCCTTACTTTATACAGTAAAAATATTTACGGCTATCTGAAATTGCTCCAAAGTATAACTTATTATTCGCAATAGTTAAAGATTCATAGGCTCTTCCAATATTTGGGATTTCCCAGATGACTTGTCCCTCGCTATCTATACATTTTAGGGTACCCAACCCATCCACAAAATATACCCTTCCATCTTTATCACAGCTTATAGAAGAACCATAAAATACATTAGTAAGCCGCCATCGAAGGTTTCCATTATAATCTAGCGATATAATGTCAGGCTCATTTGCTATATAGATATTACCGTTTCTATCCATTGTTGGATTAGCCCATACAAAAAACATGTCATCATAGGCATACCGAGTTATTGAATTCTTATCCATAGATAAAAATCCGTGTAATGAATCGGCGTCACTATAAAAATATATGTTTCCTTTTGAATCAATCAGGGGGGAGTGATATATAGCGCCAGATACTTCCGAGGTTTCCCATAGGAGCAAACCAGATTTACTTATAGCACTAATTCTATTAGTTGCAATATATATGGTATTACCGTCGGGTGAGCAACTTACAGAACTAGAATTACCAGCGAATGCATCAGGCAATTCCAATTCCCATATTACACTCCCTTCCTTTGAAATTGCATATACAAGACCAAATTGAGTTATACAATAAAGATACCCCTCTTTATCAACAACCATCTTGCCCAACACAATCCCATTCAATTTTACTTTCCATATCAATTTTCCTTCAGAGTTAATCGCATATACATTTCCTCTACGGTCAGCAGTATGAATTATTCCATCTGATTTCACAATTGCCGGAGTGCTATTTTCACCAGTAGGTTCATCATCATACGGAAGTGGGAATTTCCATTTAATATTTCCTGAAAAATTGATCGCATATAAAAAACTATAAGGATATTCGACATCATTAGAGGAAACAACATAGATGGTGGAATCAAATGAATTAACTGCGGATAAAAAAGTATCATCGCTCGAGCCATATCTTGGTATTTCTATTTTCCATTCAATTATGCCTTTCGAGGGTCCGCTGAATTGACTTCGTCCTGTATTCTGCGGATCGTGGTGTTCCATAGGCCAGGGGCTATCTGCAAGGCTGGGCCAGTAAATATCCTCCTGGTAACCGGGAGGTTTTGGCGGTTCGTTTGGGGCGGTGGGGTTTTGTTCGCAGCTTGTCAGCATCACTGCAAATACAACACAAGTAAGACTAAAGATAAAATACTTTAGGGGCTGGAAGTTTTTGAACAGAAACTTTTTTGCTGTCATTTTTTTATCCCTAAATATTTTTGTTCGAAACTTAAGCACAAAGAAATGAATTGTCAACTAATAAAAAAGGCTGCCCTTTTGAGACAGCCTCTTTATTAAAGAATAAATTACTTAATTGTTATCTATGAAATAAACTTCCCCCTTTTCGTGTAGTGTGTATGAAGAAGCTTATGCGATTTATGTCCGCAAGGTCCATCGATTAAAAACATTTCGTAAATATCAGTTACGTGTCTGTTCTCGTGTGATTTTCTTGTAGGCAAAGATTCTTCTTCTTTATAGATTGCCTCAGCGCGTTTCTTTCGTATTTCCGCAGTCGTTGGTATAGGCTGTCCGCCGCCGCCAATACAGCCTCCCGGGCAAGCCATAAATTCTATGAAGTGACATTCACTGAACTTACCCCCCGCTTTAATGTTCTCCATTATTTTTTTCGCATTGGCTGTTCCGTGTGCAACTGCAATTTTAAGAGTTACACCTTTAAGCCAGTTCCAATCAGGCACAAGATGCTGAAGTAATTTTGGAACCGGACCAACTTCAGTGATAGGAAGTTCGGCGTATCGTATTCCTTCAAACCCTCGTACTACCTCGATGTTGGCATTCTTAAAGACGTTTTCAACTTTAATTCCGGTTACAAGTTCAATTACAGTCCGCAATGCAGCTTCCATCACTCCCCCTGTTGCGCCAAAGATTAATCCTGCCCCTGAAGCTTCACCGAACGGATCATCAAAATGGGAGCGGGGCATTTCGGGCAGATAGATACCGGCTTCTTTTATCATCTGTGCAAGCTCTCTTGTTGTAAGCCCGTAATCCACATCTTTGAAACCGGAGTCAGTCATCTCGGGTCTGTTGCACTCAAATTTTTTTGCCGAGCATGGCATCACGGCAACTGAAACAATATTCTTCGGATCAATACCGGTTTTTTCTGCATAGAAAGTTTTAATAAGCGCACCAAACATTTGCTGCGGTGATTTTGCAGAGCTTAAATTGGGGATATATTCGGGATAAAAATGTTCAAGATATTTTACCCACCCCGGCGAGCAGGAAGTAAACTGCGGAATAACTACGGAATTATCTTTGAGGACTAAAGCTTTATAAATGCGCAAAAGCAATTCAGTACCTTCTTCGATGATTGTTAAATCGGCAGTAAAGTTCGTATCAAACACTTTGTCAAAGCCAATCCGCCGTAATGCAGTATTCATTTCACCGGTAAATGAGTGACCGGGTTCAATTCCAAACTCTTCACCAATTGCTGCACGCGGGGAGGGAGCAGTTTGAATTACGACGTGCTTTTCAGGGTTATCTATTGCTTCCCAAATTTCATCGCGCGGATCATTTGCACGCAAGGCTCCGGTTGGACAGCGGTTAATACACTGCCCGCAGTTAATGCAGATTACATCAGCAAGCGGTTTATTAAAAAACGTGCCGATCTTTGTTGCATCACCCCGATTGATCGCCTCAAGAACTCCCACCTCCTGCAGATCAATACAAGTTCTAACACATCGTTTGCACAAAATGCATTTGTCCATATCACGAACAACGGAAAAGGAGGAATTATCAATTTTATATCTTGGGTATTCTACATGCCCAAAGTTGTAGTGATCAATTCCATATTCTTTGGCGAGTGATTGGAGTTCACAATTATTATTTCTGAAGCAGGAATAACATTCACCGCAATGTTCACTCAGCAATAGTTCAATAATGTGTTTCCTTGCTTTACGGACTGCGTTTGTTGTTGTCTTAATTTTAATTGGGGCTGTAATAGGGAAAGCACAGGACGCCTGTAGAGTTTTCATTCCTTCAATTTCGACAACGCAGATCCTGCAAACACCGGCGACACACAAATCTTCGTGGTGGCAAAGGGTGGGTATATGAATTTGATTTTGCCTGCAGGCTTCCAGGATAGTTGTCCCTAACGGCACGTGAATTTTCTTCTCATTTATCTCAACAGAGACCGTTCCGCCGATATACTCCGGATGTTCCGGGATTTCAATTACATTAGCCTTCTGGCTTATGGGTGCTCGTGACGATTTATAGTTTCCCATTATTACCTCCGTTGTCATAATTAAAAACTTCGTCCTTGAAATTTTCTAAAATTGAAATAAATGAATTCGGACTTGATTGACCGAGCCCGCATTTTGAAGCCCCCTGCATTGTCTTACCGAGTTCTTTTAGTTTATTTATATATCCAAAAGTAAATTCGCCTTTCTCAATCATTTTAACTCCTTCAAGTAACTTCTTATTTCCAATTCTGCATGGAGTGCATTGACCGCAGGACTCTTCAACAAAAAATTCCATAAAATTCTTCAACACCTTTAACATGTTTCTTGATTTGTTAAAGATTATTACCGATCCGCCGGTAGGTATGTCTTCATAGGCAAGTTTGCGATCAAACTGTGAGGAGGGGACACAGTATCCGGAAGCGCCGCCAATTTGCACAGCTTTTGTATCAATTGCTCCGACAATTTCAAGCAGCTGCTTAATTGTTGTACCCCAGGGGAGTTCATAAACACCGGGTTTTTCGCAATCACCGGAAACGGAAAACAATTTTGAACCGCTTGATTTATCTGTTCCGTGATTCTGATACCAATTACCACCCTTAAGAATAATGTGTGGAATAGTAGTGAGTGTTTCAACATTGTTCACAGCAGTTGGGTAGCCGAGGTAACCGGTATTTACCGGATAGGGGGGTCTGTTTCTTGGTTCGCCTCTTTGACCTTCGAGTGACTCTATTAGTGCAGTTTCTTCTCCGCAAATATACGCGCCGGAGCCAAGAAAAATTTTTATATCGAAATTAAAATTTTCCTTACCGCATATATTTTTACCAAGTAAATTTTCTTTCCGCAGCTCAGCCATATAATCTTCAAGCGGTTTAAGCATGTATTCATATTCACCTCTTAAATAAATAATTCCCTGCTGTGCGCCGATTGTATAGCCGGCGATTACAAGTCCATCGAAAACTAATTCAGGGTACTCAAGCAAAAGCACTCTATCCTTAAAAGTTCCGGGTTCACCTTCGTCTGCATTGCAGATAATAAATTTTTTATCAGCTTTTGCCGCAGCAACAAACATCCACTTGGTTGAAGTCGGGAAACCAGCACCACCCCGCCCTTTCAGTTTTGATTCCTTCAATTCAAATAGAATATCTTCACGATGCATTGATAGAGCCTTCCTGATGCCATCCCCTCTGTTATAGCCGGAAAATATTACTGTGCCGTTTCTTTTTTGTTTAATAGTTTCCATAGCTGCCTCATTTAACTTTACTTAAAAGTTCAACTGCTTTTTCAGGAGTCAATTTAAAAAACACCCTGTCGTTAATAGCCATTGCAGGTCCTACATCGCACAGACCAAGGCAATTAGCACATTCAACAGTAAACTTATTGTCTTTGGTTGTTTCACCAATTTTAATTCCAAGTTCTCTTTCGATTGCTTTGATTATTGCATCTTTACCTTTCATCTCGCAGGTAACAGTCTGACAAATACGTACAATATTTCTTCCTTTTGGATGAGAGTTCAAGAAGGAGTAAAAAGAAATCACACTATAAACTTCAACAGGGTGAATATCGAGCAGCCTGGCTATCTCCTGTTGTGCAAACTCGGAAATATGTCTGTGCTTTATTTGAATTTCATGGAGAATAGTAAGAAGTGAGGCTCTATTGTTTCCATGAATTACCACTAGTTTTTCTATCTCTTCAGATAGTGCATTTTTTTCTTCAATTAACATTGTTAACTCTCCACTCGGTATAAGTTTAATAATTTATTAACCTTTCGAAGGAGTTCATCGGGTGAGATTGGTTTTCCACGTACTCGTCAACCGGAACAATTTCACTTACGCCAAACTCAATCCCAACGGTTTTAGAAACAGAAGTATAAAGAATTATGGGGGTGGTTATTTTTTCTCTTCTAAGTTTCTGCGCAAGGAAAAATCCATCGTCCGGTTCATTCATCATCACATCGAGAATAATAAGATCTGGATTTTCTTGTTTTATCATTTTATATCCAGACTCAGGATTATTTGAAGTAATAACCTCATAGCCCTTTGAATTAAGTACAATACTGCTTGCATCAAGTATGTCGGGATCATCATCAATTACAATTATTTTTGCCACTGGAAACCTCAAGTAATTTCTAAATTATTTTATTTTTACTGCAAATAGAATCTTATAGTCGTCATATTAAATGCCAGCGAAGAATGAAAATAAAATAAAATTATGGTTGAAAATTTGAGATGATTAAAAAACTTAACTAATATTTTTCTATGAAGTGAGAAATAGTTATTAGTTTTAAGAAAAAAATATTTTGCTGTTTACGAATTCTTCGCCATTGGCAAAGAGGATGGGTTAAGTTGAGATGAAACTCTTTTGCCATTCATTCGCAGCATCAGGGAAGGGCATTATGACTCTGGGCATAGCACCATGAATGTAGGAAATTAAAACACCATAATTTACAATAGGTACGTTTAGAAGTTTCGCTTCTTTTATTCTTGTCAACATTGTTTTACGGGTGAACATACAACCACCGCAATGTATAATTAGTTTATAATCGGAAAGGTTTTCTGGAAAATCCTCACCGCTCTTTATATCAATTATTAAATCTTTTTTTGTATGAAGCCTCAGCCACCGGGGGATTTTAATTCTACCGATATCATCTTCCTGTGCATGATGAGTACAGGATTCGGCGATTAAAATTTTATCCCCATCCTGTAACTCGTCAACTCTTTTTAATCCTTTCACAAAAGTAGGGAGATCTCCTTTGTGGCGAGCCATCAAAATAGAAAATGTTGTAAGTTTTATTTTTTCTTGAACATCCGCTGCAACCTTCTTAATTGCCTGGCTATCAGTGATTACCAAATCGGGTGATTGTTTTAAACTTGACAAAGCGGAAGGAAGTTCTTTATCCTTTGTGACAATGACTATTGTATCTTCATCAAGAGCCTCGCGAATAGTTTGTACCTGCGGAAGAATCAGCCTGCCTTTTGGTGCTCCATGATCAATTGGAACAACCAGTACAACAACGTCGCCCTGTCCAACAATATCACTTAATAATGGAGATTCAGATTCGGCAGGCAGCATCCTGATTATTTTTAATTTCAAATCATCAATGCCTGCATTTTCTTTACAAGAAATTTCAAAGTGAGTCAACCTCATCTCTTTTATTTCTGTAAGAAGAAGTGTATTAACTCCGAATTCGATTTTGTTTACAGCAATGATGAAGGATAAATTAATTTTATTAAGATAATCAATAAGTTCAAGCTCCTCTTCGGACAATACCTCGCGCGCATCCACAACCAATACAGCAAAGTCAGCCGAGCTAATAGCTTTAATTGTTTTACTAATTCTTTTTAAACCAAGCTCCCCCTTATCATCTATGCCGGCAGTATCGACAATCACTACTGGGCCATACGGTAAAAGTTCAATTGATTTCTTAACCGGATCGGTTGTCGTGCCTGCCGTAGGACTTACAATTGATATTTCCTGCCCTATCAATGCATTCACCAACGAAGATTTTCCGGCGTTTCTTCTTCCAATAATTGCAATATGCGGGCGTTCGGATTTTGGTGCGGATTTCATCTCAAACCCTGTTTCTTCCCGAAGGATAGTCATAATAGTTTTAATAATTTTTCTGTTAACTAAAAAGTCCCCTTACAAAAAAAGTAACAATTATGTCATTCCGCCCCGATGAATCGGAGTCGGAATCTGTTTTACAAAGATTTTAAGATGCTGAATGGCAATGCCATCAACATGACAACTGCGTAAGGTGATTTGATAAAACAAAAAGTATTCCAAGAATATTCGCTAGTAGATAAGATAATATTTGTACGAATTCTTGTCGAATATTGTTAATCATTGAAGTAATAGAAATAGTTGCGTATAATTTTATTCCATTTAAAAAAACAAAATTCTCTCTTTTAAGAATAAACAAAAAGTAATTCTGCATTTTCGCCCCGCATTTAGGATATCAATCGTTGGTATGTATGTTGAAAAACTTCTTGAAAATTTATATACAGATGGAATTACAATGGAATTTATTGACGAGAGATTAATCAATTCATTATTAGAAGATGAATCATTGGGCGATCAAAATTATCAACGAGCTATTATCGAAAAAGCTGGTGAAGCAAAAGGTCTTTCGCTTCGTGAAAGCGCGTCATTGTTGAATATTAACAACCCTGAAATTCTTGAAGAATTATTTCACAAGGCAAAAGAAGTAAAAGAAAAAATTTACGGCAACAGACTTGTTTTGTTCGCTCCTCTTTACATTACAAATCTTTGTGTTAACAATTGTCTTTACTGTGCATTTAGAAAAGATAACCTCGAACTGAAAAGAAGATCACTCGACCTAAATGAAATTGAGGAGGAGGCAAGATATCTTGTTCTACAGGGGCAGAAGAGGATACTGCTTGTTGCCGGCGAACATCCTAAAAAAGCAAGTGTTCATTTTATCGGGCAGGCAATCGAAAGAATTTATAGTGTAAACTTGAATGGAAATAATATCAGAAGGTTGAATGTAAATGCTGCTCCAATGTCACTTGATAATTTTAAAACATTAAAAAGTTTTGGGATAGGAACATATCAATGCTTTCAAGAGACTTATCACTTTAAAACCTATGAACAGATGCATACATCCGGTCCAAAGAGTGATTACGCCTACCGGCTTTATGCAATGGATAGAGCATTTCAAGCAGGTATTGATGATCTGGGGATAGGGGCGTTGTTTGGTTTGACTGATTATAAATTTGAAACTCTCGCATTACTTATGCACGCAGCATACCTTGATAGAGTTTATGGAGTTGGTCCACACACAATCTCAATGCCGAGGCTTGAGCCAGCATTAAATGCTCCGGCGGCACTTCAACCGCCGCATGCTGTTGATGATATTTCATTTAAAAAAATAATTGCAGCCATAAGGCTTTCTGTTCCCTATACAGGGATGATACTATCAACAAGGGAGAGGGCTGAATTACGAAGAGAATTATTTGCCGTTGGTATTTCGCAAATAAGTGCAGGCAGCAGAACTGCCCCCGGCAGCTATAAAGAATCTCAGGAAAGTTTAGACGATCATGAACTTGAACAATTTCAACTCGGTGATCACAGACCGCTGGACGAAGTCGTGCAGGATATTACACGACTTGGTTACATGCCAAGCTTCTGTACTGCCTGTTACAGAAGCAACCGAACAGGTGATAGATTTATGGAGCTTGCAAAATCCGGAAATATTGGGAAGATTTGTGTGCCGAACGCCCTTGCAACTTTTAAAGAATATCTGCTCGATTTTGCTTCACCCACAACCAGGGAGGTGGGAGAAGATTTTTTAAAAGAAGAATTGCTAAAAACCAACGATAAAACGAGGAAGAAAATTGATATGATGATAGATCGTGTAAGTTCAGGTGACAGAGATGTTTATTTATAATTGGATTATTTATGGTGCTTGATGATCTATTACATAAGTCTGACTTGAGTAAAGAAGAATTAGCCTTTCTGCTTCAACTTCAAAGCAAAGCTGATTTAGAAAAACTCATTACTCGTGCTGATGAAGTAAGAAAACAATATTGCGGTGATGAAGTACACTTACGAGGTATAATTGAGTTTTCAAATAACTGCGAACAGGAGTGCCTTTACTGTGGGTTGAGGAAGGGGAACTACGCACTAATCAGATACAGAATGAATGAAGAAGAAATTCTTCGAGCTGCTAAAGATATTATTGCTCTTGGCATTAAAACTATTGTGCTTCAATCAGGCGAAGATTTTTATTACTCGGGAAGTTACTTTGCCCGCGTAATTCGCGGGATTAAAAACATTGCCGACGTGGCAGTTACTCTAAGCGTGGGGGAAAGAGAATTTACCGATTACAAACTTTGGCGGCAAGCCGGCGCTGATCGCTATCTGTTAAAACACGAAACAGCAAATCCAAAACTTTATTCTATCTATCATCAGAGGCAAAAACTATTAGATAGAATTAAGCATCTTCGATTTCTCAAATCTATCGGTTTTCAAATTGGCAGCGGAAATATTATTGGTCTACCTCATCAAACATTAGAAGATATTGCCGATGATATTTTACTTTGTAAAGAATTGAATGTTGATATGGCTTCATTCAGTCCATTCATTCCTTCAGAAAATACTCCATACAGCAGTAAAGAACAATGTAGTGTTGAACTTGCTGTCAAAACTCTTGCTGTTACAAGAATCGTACTCCGTGATTCACACATACCTGCAACAACTGCACTTGCAACTATTCATCCGCACGGCAGGGAGTTGGCATTGCAAGCTGGTGCGAATATTATCATGCCAAATTTTACACCCCAGCCTTACAAAGGGAATTATTTAATATACGCTAATAAAAACCGCGCTGATGATGACGATGCCGGATATTTAGAACGGATAAAAAAAGTCATAACTTCTGCAGGAAGAAAAATTGGAGAGACACCGGGACATTCATTGAAAATGAAAAATGTACAATTAACAATTAAACAATAAAACTGAGAAAATTTAATACTAATCGTTTCGATATTACATCTAAAGTTTATTCAATTCTAAAATTAATTCTTGTACACTTTGGTACCTTTGTGCAGGATCCTTCTGCAAGCATTTCTCTGCAATCTCATCTTCCAATTTCCCGGTAAGATTATTAATTGAAGAAGGCGGTGGCGGAATATTATTAAAAATAGAATGAATGAGAGCAATTTCATTTTCACCTTTGAACGGTAAGGTATTGGTTAGTAGTTCATAAAAAATAACCCCAACCGAAAAAATATCAGTTCGATGGTCAGAATTAATATTAGTCACTTGTTCCGGTGCCACATAGCCAAGAGTTCCAATTACAGTCCCGAGTGATGTCATTGTTGATACGAGTGTTGACTTTGACAAACCAAAATCCATAATTCTAATCTCGCCTGAAGAATCAAGCATGATGTTATTAGTCTTCAAATCGCGATGAACAACTTTGTGCGAATGAATTTCTGCCAGCCCTGCACAGATTTGAGTCATTATCTTTTTTATTAATAATTTATCAAGCGGATAATTTTTTTGGAGCAATTCTTTTAATGTGCCTCCTTCGAGAAATTCCATTGCAATAAAAAATTTATCGTCAGCTTCGCTTGTCTCAAATACTTTTACAATATTCGGATGGTTGAATGAAGAAAGAAGCTGCCCTTCTCCTGAAAATCTTTTTTTATTTTCTGCATCTTGAAGCAAGGCGGGGTTCATCAATTTTAGGGCGACATTTTTTTTTGTGATAGTATCACAAACTTTATAAACAGTGCCCATTCCACCTTCACCTATTTTCTCCTCAATTCGATAATGCGAAATATACTTTGCGTTTTTCTTTTCCAGATAATTTTTCATAGTATAAATAAAAGAAACACCAAGCGCGGGAATTACAGAAAAGGAAATCGCCGACGAAATAAGCCACGGTTCATTTATTGTGAAATGAACGATAAGCAAATAGATCAATAATAAGGTTATAGGAATGAAATAATATCCAGTGACTTCTTTAGCTCTAAATTTTATTGCCGCAAAATAAAATAAGCCGATAATAATGAGTATTATTATCATCTTAATAATTTCAATTGGAAGATCTATTAATAAGAATGTTCTTTGAATAGATTTAGACGAAAGGACAAATAATCTTTTAAAGAAAGTTGATTCATAAACTTCAAGAACAGATCCGTGCGTAATATTATCGTATCTCAATTTATTCCCGCCGGGAAAAACAACATTTAAATTGTACTTGATATTTTGTGGCAATGCTAAAATGACTTCATTCATATTTTGCAGTGTCGGCGACGATCCGCAGCCGGAAGTGCAAAACTCATTTGAGATTATATTTCCCTTTTTATCAAAGCCTGTCAGGGATAATTTCACACCTGCACCGGAACGATTGGACACGTCGGGGAATAATTTAACTTTCAGATAATTATTTCTATTGAGGTTATTTCTATAAAGCACGCATTTATTGCCCTTTTCGCCTATTGCTTCACTGATTCCAACAAACAAATCGTTGTCGCCGTCATTATCAATATCAGCAAAGGAAGGGTTACCGGCAAAATTAATTCCTGTTTCCTGACTAACTTCACGAAAGTTCATCCGTTTTGAATTCAAAAACAATTTTGAGCTGACGAACAAATCTGTCCACCCATCATTATTAACATCGCAAGCCGAAGCACATCCGTTTAATGGTTCGGGATTAAAAATGATTTCGTTAAAACCGGCTCGTTCTGATTGGTTATCAAATGAAGCATCACCTTTGTTTATAAATAAAATAGGAGGGGCTTGCTGATTCTGAATAAACACATCTAACCAGCCGTCATTATTAAAATCTGCGGTGCAAGCCGAATTGGAATTGAGCGATAAATTATTTGGTGATTTAAATTCCGGTAGTGTTTTTTCTTCAAAGCGAAAATTACCCTTGTTTAAATAAAGCGAAAAGTATTTGTGAGCAACAGGGATGCGATATACTAAAAATATATCGGTAAGACCATCATTATTAAAATCTCCATTCAACATTGTATTGACAGGTAATTTTTTGTTTAGCGGTAAACCTGTTTCATTGCTAACAGACGCAAACTTTGCTGCGCCATTATTTTTATAGAAATACGATCGTCCGTCATAATTCCAAATCAATAGATCAAGGTTGCCGTCGTTATCAAAATCAGAAGCGCTGCCCGATAGAAGAGAAGCCGGATTGATAAACTCAAAATTGAGATTTGATTTATCTGAAAAATCTCTGAATGAATTTCCACTGCCAAGATATACTTTAAATTTGTCCGCATAATAAATTTGAATAATATCATTTTCACCATCGTTGTTAAAATCAGCAACTGCAGTAAAGTTAGAACTTCTAAGCGGATCGGAAGAATCTTCGTTGTATTTATATTCCGTAAAAATACCCCTGCCATTATTTTCATAAATCACGGCAGGTCCATCTGAAGGCAGCGAAAGTAAATCAGGTGCAGAGTGATCACCGTGATTAAAAAATATTCCACCGCGGCTGTTTGGTCTTAACGAAGCTCGCGAAGTAAAATCAGTAAATGAGAATCCAATCGTTTTGGAGTTAGTGTAAATTCCATTGTCGCCGATAATCCATGTTTTTTGGTTGTGGTTAGATTCCAAAACGAAATCAACATCTAAAAAATTATCTTCTATGCTCACCGCATCAATGTTTCTTTTCCAAATTTTACCGTCATATTCAAACATTGAAGAATTAGCACCTACTGCGATGGCATAAGTTGAATCAATTCCTTTTATTGAGAGGAGATGATCGGCTGTTTCAATTCTCTGAACCTCCCATTTCTTTCCATCAAATTTTAAAAGAGTTCCATTCTGTCCGGTGATCCAACCAAAATTTTTATTAGCCATCCAGATTTTTTCCAGATGATTATTTGTCGGCGAAGCAACCTTTCGCCATTTAGATTCGATACATCTGATTATCAAACCATCTTTGCCCACCCCCCAGCCGTTTTTTGAATCAAACATGAACAAATCATTTATGTCACCCGAAAGAAAATTAGAAAGAGAATCTCTATTCACCGGGCTTGATTGAGCCATCCACCTTTTCTTATTATAAAAAAGAATATTGCCCTGTTGACCTGCGAGCCACGCTGATCCGTCTTTTGTTATGGAGAGGGCTTTCCACATTGCAAAATCAGTATCATCCCATTTAACATTAGGAATATCAATTTCTTTTTTACCATTTGAACTTAGTTCTGTAAGTACAGGTTTATAATGACCTGTATGCGTCAAGTGATTTATTACCCAAGTTTTTGTCGAATCATACTGCCCAATTAGAGGGAAATCAGAATAAGGAAAATTGAATATTGAATTCCACTTTCCATTTTCATATTTATAAACATTACCAGGAATATTCCCGCGGCCGCGTGAAACTGCAACGCCGGTTGAAGATGAAAACATTCGTATTTTTGAACCAAGTTCAATATCAGCCTGTTTGTACCACACATCTGTTGAATCATCCGCAACTTCCTCCTCCTCAATTGCGTTGTCCGATTTACTACAGGAGATAAATTGAAGTGAAAATGCTAACAGTAAAAGCAGAATTGATAAAGCATTTGATTTAATGGCGTACGAATTAGAGAACGCACTACTCACATCAGTTTTTATCACTTTACTATTTGGAAAGCTCGTTCTCAATTGCGGAGGTTATTTTTTCATTTGCTGGTTCAACTTTGCTGCGAAATCTTTTAACGATTGAACCATCTTTTGCAATTAGAAATTTTTCAAAATTCCATTTTACATCGCCCTGCTCGATTTCTGAACAATTTGTTAATCTTTCAAAGAGTGGAGAACGATCTTTTCCGTTCACCTCGATTTTATCAAACAATTTAAAAGTGACATTATATTTTGTTGAACAAAAATTTAGGATTTCTTTATTCGTCCCCGGCTCTTGCTGTCCAAATTGATTGCACGGGAAAGCTAATATTTCGAAGCCTCTGTTTTTATAAGTTTGATAAATATCTTCAAGCCCTTCGTATTGTGGAGTATAGCCGCAGAAACTTGCAACGTTTACTATCATCAATACTTTACCTTCATAACTTGAAAGAGCGATTTCATTTCCATTAATATCTTTGACTGAGAGATCTTTTATGTTGTTGTTCATTTGTTCTATCTTCTGTTTACTGTTTGATTCAAAAAAATTGGATGAATAAATAAAATATACCGGTAAAGAAATAATACCGATAGATAATGTTATTAAAATTATTTTTTTCATTTGATGTCCTCAATTAAAATGTAGATTATAGATTGACTAATTTATACCACCTCTAATTAGATCCATTACCATACAAGAAGAAAGATATTTACTGGAGTTTTCTTTTCTTCTTGAGTATATTTTTGCTCCTAAAAACTGACCGGTAAAAAAAGCAGCAACAAGTATTGGATATGTATAAAATTCAAATCCAATATGAGTAATAAATCTGATCGCAACAACAAAGGGCACAGGGATATGAATGGCGAGCGCCCACTGAAGTGAAAATTTTTTAATATTTGCCCGCCAATAACCAAATGGCAAATTCAAAGTAAAAATAAAAATTACTGCAAAAAGTATGTTCATTATTCAACAATAACCTTGTTAGAAATTTCATTAGTGTCATCTACTTTAAGGGGAAAGTGTTCGGAGAGGATCCGACCAATTTCATCTAACCCATGAAGAAGTCCTTCACAAAAATTTCCCGCCAGGAAATGAGCCAGCATTTGTTCTTTGATTCTTTCCCATGTATCGGCATTGACTTTCGAATTGATTCCTTCATCTGCAAGAATATGAAATTGTTTATCATCAAGCATAAGAAAAATTATTATGCCGGTGCGATCACGTGTTTGATTTATCCTGAGTTTATAAAATTGAGCTTCTGCAAGTTGAGATATTGATTTTTTCTTCTCGGAAAATTTTTTCTTTTCTCTGATGGTTACACAAATTTCGCCTGAAGTAATTTTTTCAATTGTCTGAATTTTGTTGGTGATGCGAAGAAGTTCGTCATCATCAAAGTAAGTGTAAAATAATTTATTCTTCATAAATGCCTTCTAATTCTACTCTCAAGCTATTAAAGCGAGAGAATTGTTGCAAGTAATAAAAATTCTTTCTAAATACGGACAAATAATTATTGAACAATTGCGGTGGCTTCTATTTCAATCAGTAGATCCGGATGTATTAATGATTTAACTTCCACCATTGTTGCCGCGGGTTTTATGTTTTTGAAAAATTCATTATGAGCTTTACCAATTTCATCCCATTTTGAAATATCTGTTACAAACATTCTTATTCTAACTACATCATTCAAGGATGCCCCTACCTGTAATAAGGAGCTTTCTATTTTAGAAATAATATATTTTGTCTGCTCATAAACATTTCCAATGCCGATAATATTTTCTCCGTCTGAAGAAGTTGTCCCGGATACTTCTATTACATTATTAATTCTAACAGCTCTCGAATAACCGAGAAGGTTCTCCCAAACTGCTCCGGAAGAAATATTTTTTCTATTGCTCATAATAAATTCCATTTATGATTAAAACAATAAAGGAGAAGATTTAACTTTAACAAGTAAATAGGCTTTGCGTTTGGGTTCAGGAAACTTTTCTATTGCATAACGGAGCATTGTACGCGGCATTTTTTGATAATGCACTTCTAAAAAATCTTCTTCTGATTGCAAATCTTTTTTACCAATTTCCCTCAGCATCCAGCCAACGGCTTTATGAATTAAATCATGCTTATCATTTAAAAGAATTTTAGCAAGTCTGAGTGTAGTAACAAACTCGCCACTCTGAATAAATTTGAAAGTACTTAAAATGCTTATTCTTCGGTCCCAAAGATTTTTTGAGCTGGCAAGTTTAAAAAGAATCTCTCTGTCTTTATCAAGAAACCACTCGCCTAAAAGTTTTGGTGCAGATAGATCAACAAGATCCCAGTTGTTAACATTTTTTCGATTAGTCAAATATAAACGAATTATTTTTTCTCGTTCCTTTTCATCTGCTTTTTTAAATTTGTTCACTAAAATGAATAATGCAATTAGCCGTTCTTCGTGAATTTTAGACTGCATTGCTTTTATAGTTTCAGCCAAAGGAAGATCATAGAATTGTTTTGCTATCATTCTTTGAACCGGCACTTTTATTCCCGCAAGAATATCACCCTCAGCATATTGTCCGGGTGCAGTTTTGAAAAACCGCTGTAAAAATATTGCTTGAGATTTATTTGAATGCCGGCGTACTATTTTTTTTAAATCAGTGTATCTCATCAACAATTGTAATTTTTTTTATGTTCAAATTAACGATTAACAGACTTAACCAAAATTTATCTGCTAAGGCAAATTATTTTATTTATTTTTGAATGATAAAAAATAAAAAGCATGATAATTATAATAGATTTAGGAAAAGAAAACACAGCGAGCATTCAACAAGCGTTGGACGAACTTTCTATCGAATACAAAGTCACTTCATCAGAATATGAAATATGCCGTGCGAATTGTGTCATACTTTGCGGCTACGGTGAAGCTTCTGCCGGGCTTAAAAAATTACACTTGATGAATCTTTTTACAGTGATGAGAATCATCAAGCGTCCATTGCTTGGCATTGGGCTCGGGATGCAGTTGATGAGCACTTATTCTTCCGAAGGAAATGTTTCCTGCCTCGGAATATTTCCAGGTGCGACAGAAAAATTTGCTTCTTCTGAACGACACACCGGGATGTTTCCAATCCATGTTCAAAGTGAAAGTAAAATTCTATCGGATATTCGGAGCGATGATAAATTTTATTTTGATCACAGCTATTATCTTCCGATATCAGAGAACACAACTTCGGTATCAGAATTCGGAATTAATTTTTCTGCTTCGATGGAAAAAGATAAAAGTTTCGGTGTACAGTTTCATCCCGAAAAAAGCGGTGATGCGGGATTATTGATTCTTAAAAATTTTTTGTCTATTGAATAATTCAGTTATCAATAAAGAGATTTTCAAGCTGCAAGTATTCGTCTATTTTATTTTGTAATTTTTTATCTGTATTTAAAAGAACGACCTCTCTCAAGTGTTTCCGATCGATTTTTCCAGATTCAGTTTTAGGAATCTGTTTTATAAAAAATATTTCGTCGGGCTTCGCTGCTATATCCACCGTATTTACAATGTGATTTCTAATCTCTTCTTTGAATAATAAAGAAGCTTCAACGTTTTCTTTGAGTGAAACAAAAACTACAAGCGCATTGTTTTTGATTTCATCCGGCTTGCATATTACTGCGGCATCGTTTATTCCTTCAATCAAACTTAGCGAAGACTCAACTTCAGCAATGCTGATTCTTATTCCTGCAATTTTTACTACTGAATCAACTCTACCGATAATTTTTATTTCGTTATGATTAATATTTTGAGCAGCATCACCGGTAAAAAAGAAGTCTTTGAAATAATTGTAATAAAATTCTTTGATATATTTTTTATTGTTATTTACGGATCGAACAATGGATGGAAAACTTTTGAGAAGGACTAAGTAACCTGTCATGTCATTTCTTAAAATTTCACGCTTTTTATTGAGCACCGCATGTTCGATTCCCGGAAGCGGGGAACCACAATTTTTACACAAAGGTCTTTCGTTATTTACAAATGAAGAAAACAGTGCTGAACCGCTCTCACTTTGAATCCAGAAATTTATTAGCTGACATTTTTTTTGCCCCACCTCTTCAAAAAACCATTTCATTGTTTCCTCTTCAATTGATTCGCCGGTTACTGCTATCAATCGCAATGAAGAAATATCATTATTATTCATCCAGAGTGTTCCAATTTTTTGAAATGCACGGACGTTAGTAGGCAAAGTAATAAAGACGTTGATTTTGTAAGTTGAAATTATTTTCCAGAAACGATCCGGCTCGGGGTAGTTAGGCAAACCTTCATAAAGAACAGTGGTAGCGCCATTAAGCAAAGCTCCGTAAACAGAATATGCATGTGCTTCAATAGAAGAGATATCGCTCGAGCACCAAAAAACATCATCTTCTCTTATTCCAAACAGCCATTGAAATGAAATATAATTTTGCACCATAAATCCAGCAGAAGAATGAACCAAACCGAGGGGGTTATCTAATTGTCCTGCGCTATAAATAATAAAAAGCGGCTGCTCTGAGTCAAGCTCTCGCACTTTTATAAAATCTGAAGAATTTTTTATTTCATCGTGCCACCAAATATCGCGTCCGCTATGCATAATTAAATTTGATTCTGAATTTCGTTTGAGGACAATTACTTTTTGAATTCTCTCATTCGAACTGATTGCTAAATCAATGTTTTGTTTTAATGGAATGGCTGCTCCCTTTCTGAAGGACGAATCCGCAGTAATAATAAATTTTGACTCCGAATCTTCAATTTTTTTCCGAAGTGACTCAACTGTTGTCACAGCAGCGATAACACAATGCACAGCACCAATTCGAGAGCAGGCAAGCATCGCAATAATAGATTCGGGGATGTTGCCCATAAAAATAATTACGACATCTCCTTTTTTCACGCCGGTAGATTTTAACACTCCTGCAAACCGATTTACTTCATCAGAAAGAATTTGATAAGTAAGAATTCTTGATTCGCCCGATTCCCCCTCCCATATTATTGCAGCTTTATTTTTTCTCCACGTCGAAATGTGTCTATCTAAACAATTGAAAGAAATATTAGTTTTAGCATTAACAAACCATTTGGGATTTGTAAATTTTTGATTATAAACGGCATCCCATTTTTTAAACCAAAATAATTTCTCAGCAATACTGTTCCAAAAATCTTCTGATTTATTAATTGAGTTTAGATAAGTATGTTCATAATTTTCTTTTGATGATAAAAGCGGATTTGCGGAAGTAAATTCTTTATTGGAATCTATCTGATTAGTGGTTTGCTCCGTTTTAGGAAGATTATTCATTTAACGCGAAAGTATTTTCAATTGTTTGAAATTAAATTAGAAAGAGTTTGAAGTAAAATCAAACATTGATTCTTAAAACAATTTCTTAAATTTAAAAAGTTTTATATAAATTTTACAATAACAATGTATACAGCATTCGAAACAGAAATCACAATTCGTCCTGACGACATTGATATGAACAATCATGTTCATAATTCAAAATACCTTGATTATGTGCTTGCTGCAAGATATGATCAAATGAAAAATAATTATAAAATGCCGATGGAAGAATTTTTAAGTCTTGGTTATAATTGGGTTGTGAGCAGTTCATACATTGAATATAAGCGAGCATTAAAACTAACTGATAAAATAATTGTAAGAACTCAGCTCGATTCGTTCAGCGGTGCGCAGTCGAAAGTGAAATTTTGGGTAATAAAAAAAGAGAACAACAAAACCGCTGCTGAAGGTGAAATTATTTATACAATGATTTCTTTGAAATCCGGTAAACCAATCAGAATACCCGAAGAAGTTTTAAATCGTTATTTAATATGAATAAAATATTATGAAATACACTTTAACTGAAATTGAAACCGAATTAAAAAAACGTTTGGCATATCCATATAAATGGGGAATGAAACAAAACGATGATTATGACAAACAAACTAATTTCATCTATCATATTTTTTCATTTGAAAATTTATTGATCGAAATTCGAAATCGCTTCGAAGAAAAAAATTCTGATAACAATATTTCTAATTATGCTTTGAATCGCTGGTATAATTTCTGGTCTGCTCAGGCAATAGAAAAAATATTTTGCTCACTGCCTGGTGTTAAGCCTGCCCTTGATGAAAAAGATAAACTTGTGGACTTTACCATTCAGGGGGTAACTTTCGATCACAAGACTTCAGTCTTCCCCAAAAATTATCCGCACGATTTAACCACCGCATTTTCAAAATCCGACGAGCTTATTAAATGGCTTTACAAAAACCAATCTCAACAGCAGCGCAAACATTTGAAGAATAGATTATTCATAGTTCTATATTCAAATAACGGCGAGCATTGGAAGTTAAAAGCTGAAATAACATGGCTAAAAAAAATTATTGAAAAGTATTTAATTGGATTTAACCCCGCCTTCCTTTTTAAGTTTTATTTCGAAAAAGATTGCGAAACACTCTCCGATATTATCTGGGGAATTAAAAAATAAGTCTTGCTATAAACAAAATCCCTTCATAAATTCCTTTCGAAAATTGCTGTTCAAAATATATCTCTGTATTCTGCTGACAAAATGATTGATTTAAAAGGGGAAGTTAATCTCTAAATAAATATTTTTTATTTCAATTGTTAGGAGTTAATCATGCATAAATATCTTTCCTTGTTAATCGTTCTGCTGCTCCCTTTGTTTATTTATTCGCAGGACAAAAATCTAAAACGTTACGAATTCGAAAATGGCTACGCTGAAAAAATCACTAAAGTAGTCAGCTCCGCACTCGAAAGTGAAACTATAGAAAAAATTTACATCTCCGAATGGGGATTGAAAGAAGTTCACATCAAACATGAAAAAAGAAACATAAAAATGATTAATAAAATTGATGAGAGCAACTCCGTATCAATATTGGATGGCAAGTGGATGATAAACTACAACCCTGATACAAAGGAGGGTACAAAAATGGAAAATCCTTTCTATGATAAAATGTCGTCGCTTGATCAATCAACCCTCCAAAATTTTGGTGAACAAATGAAAGGGGCATTCAACACCACCACCACTGAACTTCCGAATGAAAACATTCTCGGCTTCGACTGTAAAGTTACAGAAGCTGTTTCGGAAATAGCAGGAATGAAAACAACTGTAAAAATGTGGCTATTTAAAAATTTTGGTTTGAAATTACAGAGTGATGGAATGGGAACCTCAACTTCAGAAACTGTTACTGTTTTTAAGGAGGGAGAAAAGCCAATTGAATCTGTGTTCACTGTACCAACTGATGTTAAAATTACTGAAGCAAAAAATAATCCTTTGTTTAAAAAATAATCTGGACTTGTTTAAAAATTCCTAATCTTTATTAAACTTATAAAAGGAGCTGTACGATGAAAGAGAGAACATTGTTACGCGGCTCGTTATTGATTGCAACATTAATTGTGATCGTTGCGCTTCCCATTAATGCACAGATCAAAGAATCCTGGGCTGTGCGATATGATAATGGAGGAGTAGATAAATCAAATGCTGTTGGCGTTGACGATTTCGGAAATGTTTATGTTACCGGTTCGAGTAACAGCGCAGGGGTGGGGACAGAAGACTATCTTACTATCAAATATAATTCTGCAGGCTCAGAAGAATGGACAAGCAGAATTAACGGGAGCGGCGGCTCGGTTGATATTGCTTACGCACTTGTAATTGATTCTTCCGGTTCAATAATAATTACAGGAGGCAGTGTTGGAAGCGGCAGCGGCTATGACTATTTCACCATAAAATATTCATCCGCCGGTGATACGCTCTGGACAAGAAGATATAACGGTCCTAAAAATTCTAAGGATATTGCTTACTCAATCGCACTTGATGATTCACAAAATATTTTTATCACAGGTGAAAGTGAAGGCTTAACAGGTACTCACGGGATCTTTGAAGATTACGCCACAGTAAAATATAATCCTGACGGAGATTTTCAGTGGGCAGCAAGGTATAATGGTCCTGCAGGTGATTATGACAAAGCCAATTCAATTTGTGTTGATACAGAAGGAAATATTTATGTGACGGGTGTAAGCGATGGGGGGAGCAGCGGAAGCGGCGAACCTCATTTTGACTACGCAACTATAAAATATAATTCTGCCGGCTTGACTCAATGGATAAGACGATACAATTCTTCAAATAGCGAGGATGAGGGTGTAATAGTCAAAGCTGATGTGCTTGGAAATATTTTCGTAACCGGATACAGCACAGACGTTGGCACTTTTGCAGATTATGCTACAATAAATTATTCTTCTGATGGCGATACAACCTGGATAAGCAGATACAATGGTCCAGCAAGTAACGATGACAGGGCAAGCTCTCTGGCTGTTGATAACTTGGGGAATGTTTTTGTCACCGGAAAAAGCTACGGCGGCAGCATCACTAATTATGATTATACTACAATAAAATATAATTCGCTTGGTGACTCTGTTTGGGTAAATAGATACAATGGTGAGGCAAACGATATTGACGATGCACGTGCTATTAACCTGGATAAATCCGGGAATGTTTATGTAACCGGTTACAGCTCTAACACAACCACTGCCTTTGATTACACTACAATGAAATATAATTCCTCCGGCGAAATCGGGTGGATAATTAGCTACTCCAATTCGGATGCAGGCGGAAGCAGCGATGAACCTTTTGCGATGTTCGTTGATACATCCGGAATTGTTTATGTAACCGGAATGAGTGCACTTGATTACGCAACAATTAAATATGTTCCAATACCGGTTTCAGTTGAAAATTCACCGCGAAGTATGCCAAATCAGTTTGCACTTGAACAGAATTATCCGAATCCATTTAACCCGAGTACAAAAATCAGTTGGCAATCCCCGGTTGGCAGTCATCAAACTTTAAAAATATATGACCTGCTTGGAAATGAGGTGGCTGTATTAGTTGATGAGTTTAAACAAGCAGGTTTTTATGAAGTTGAGTTTAACGCTTCACAATTATCATCGGGAATTTATTTCTACACTTTGAAGGTTTACCCCGTAAGCGGGGCAGGGAGTTTTGTTGAAACGAAAAAGCTGATTTTGATGAAATGATTTTCTTTGCCCTATGGTCTCCTTTATAAAAAGTCCCGCTTTGATGGCGGGACTTTTTATATCAGATATTTTTGCGACTTGCAATAATGAAATTGATGCAACATCAGATTTGTACAAAAAAATTGCAAATAATAAGTTTAATTAACGGCGGGAAATTTTATACATACTTCTTCTAATTTCAATCACCACTTCTAAAAGTTACAGCCACACGTTCAAAAACAATTCAGCAATAAGACAATTCAGCAACTAATTGTCCCTCGGGTTAAAAACCCTTTTTGAATTAACCCGGTTTTAAATATTTGCTGAGTTCCTTTTTTTTAATAAAAAATTTTTGATAATTAAGCATAGTGATTTTTCATTTACTTTGTAAAATCTCTGTTCTGTTAAGTTAAACTTAAATTGAAAAGAATTTTATGGAAGAACAGGCACTCGATCCTAAAATAAGTTTTGATGATTTTTTTGTTGAGCATGGTTACGGCAACCGCTTCCAGGGTTTCCAGAATCTTATGCGTCTCAGGATTCGTGATATACTTCTCGTTTCAAGTTTGTATGATCTGTATTTGTTTGAAGAAGACGGTAGGCTCTATGAGCTTATCCGTAATGAATACCAGGGACTGAGCCTCAGCCACTCCCCCGAACTTACACGTGTATCCAGCGGTAATGATGCAATTGCTCTTGCGAAAGAAGAGCACAGATTTGATCTTATTATCACCACCCTTCATATCGAAGATATGCACGCACTGAGTTTTGCCAAGAAGGTAAAAAAATCAGGGCTTAATATTCCCGTTGTGCTTCTTGCCCATGATAATAAAGAATTGAAATATCTGCTGCTTAATCCCGAGGTGGAAGTATTCGATAAAATTTTTATCTGGCAGGGTGATTTCAGGATCATCATTGCAATGATAAAATTTTTTGAAGACAGAATGAATGTTGAGCATGATACAAAAATTGTCGGTGTGCAGGTGATAATTTTTATTGAAGATAACGTGAGGTACTATTCATCTTATCTTCCTATTATTTATACGGAGATACTTAATCAATCGCAAAGACTCATTTCGGAGGGAATAAATCTTACTCACAAATTTTTGCGAATGCGCGCCCGTCCGAAAATTCTCTTAACCTCTAATTATGAAGAAGCGTGGACTATATTCGAAAATTATAAAGAACTTGTGCTTGGTGTAATTTCTGATATTGATTTTCCCCGAAATGGGAAGCAGGATCCCAAAGCAGGGATTGAATTTGCGCACAATGTTAAAACAGAGCATCCAGACATTCCTATTTTACTCTCTTCCAATAATCCTGATAATGCAAGTGATGCACAAAAAGTTGGTGCTTCTTTCATCTTAAAAGAATCCCCCACCCTTCTGAATGAGTTGAGAATGTTCATGAATAATCACTTCAGTTTTGGTGATTTTATATTTCGAACACTTGAGGGGGTTGAAGTTGGCAGAGCAAATGATCTTAAAAGTCTTGAAGATCAGTTAAAAGTTGTACCAAAGGAAAGTATTTTATTTCATGGAGCGCGCAATCATTTTTCAAACTGGCTGAAAGCACGCACCGAATTCTGGTTAGCATATCAACTGCGTCCGCGGAAAGTTTCAGACTACCCGAATGATGAAGCATTAAGGCAGGATTTAATTCGTTCACTTCATACTTACCGCCAGTTGAGGCAGCGGGGAATAATAACTGATTTCAAAAAAGAAATATTTGATCCCGAATCAAGTTTTTCAAGGATCGGTCAGGGTTCGCTTGGCGGTAAAGCGCGCGGACTTGGATTTGTGAACACATTGATTAACAATTATAATGTGCGCGATCAATTTAAAGATCTTATCGTTTCAGTTCCGCCTGCTGTTGTTATAGCTACAAACGTTTTTGATCAGTTCCTTGATGAAAATTATCTAAGAGAATTTGCTCTTAACTGTACCAATGATGAAGAAATAACGCACCGGTTTCTTGAAGCAGAAAAATTCCCTGAAGATATTATTGCGGAGCTGATGGCATTTCTTGATTTAGTTCATTCGCCTCTCGCTGTAAGGTCATCAAGCTTGCTGGAAGATTCGCAATATCATCCGTTCGCAGGAGTTTATGAGACTTACATGATTCCGAATAATCATTCAAACCCCTTGGTAAGATTGAACGATCTGCTGATGACAGTAAAAAGAGTTTATGCTTCAACATTTTATCGAAGTGCAAAAGATTACATAAAAGTAACTTCCTATCGTCTTGAAGAAGAAAAGATGGCGGTGATCATTCAAAAAACAGTTGGTAGAACTTTCGATAACCGATTCTATCCTGATTTTTCAGGGGTGGCAAAGTCATATAATTTTTACCCGCTGGCTCCCCAAAAATCCACAGATGGGATTGTCTCAGCCGCACTGGGATTGGGAAAAGTAGTAGTGGAGGGGGGGAATACAGTTCGTTTTTGCCCTAAATATCCTGCAGACTTAATTCAGTTTCATTCAATAAAAGAATCATTCAATAACAGCCAAAGAAAATTCTATGCCCTGCGATTAGATCAAACAGCTAACTTCGGCGATGTGACCCACGATATGCTTGTAGAAGAATATGAACTTGAAACCGCTGAAAAGGATGGTACACTAAATCACGTTGGTTCAACTTATCTTGTTGATAATGACGCTATTTACGATGGCTTATCAAGGTCAGGTCCGCGGCTCATTACATTTGGACCAATTTTAAGGAACAATCTTTTCCCCCTTCCTCAAATTATAGAATTACTTCTTGATATGGGAACTTGGGGAATGGGTACGCCTGTGGAAATTGAGTTCGCTGTTAATATGAATCCGCCCGGAAAGAAAAAAAAGGAATTCGGAATACTTCAAATGCGTCCGCTTGTTATTCAACATGAAGTTGAACAACTCGAGATTAACGATTTGCAGAAAGAAAAAATTATTTGTTACAGCAATCAGGTTTTAGGTAATGGCTTGTTAAATGACATTTATGATATAGTTTTTGTTGACTATCATTTATTTGATAGAAGTAAAAGCCGGGAAGTTGCTGCGGAGGTGAGTGCATTCAACAGCAAACTAATAACGGAAACTCGTCCGTACATCCTGATAGGGGTCGGCAGATGGGGGTCAAACGATCCGTGGCTTGGAATACCTGTCGGCTGGGAACAAATTGCAGGTGCACGTGCCATAGTTGAAAGCAGTTTTAAGGAAATGTCGGTTGAACCTTCGCAAGGTTCTCATTTCTTTCAGAACATCACTTCTTTCATGATTGGCTATTTTACAGTGAACACAAGCTATGAAAATGCTTTTATAGATTGGGACTGGCTGCTAAGTCAGAAAATTTTTGAAGCAAAAACTTTTACTCGCCACTTAAGGTTTAAGAATCCGATTACTGTTAAAATGAATGGTCAAAATAATAGAGGAATAATTTTAAAACCGGAGGAAAAAATTGATTGATAATAAATCAGAGAGTTCAAAGGTATTCGATTCCTGCCCGCATTGCGGACACAAACTTACTCCGTGGCAGCAGGTGCTTTTAAGTGTAGATCGCGCACTTGTATGCAAGAATTGCTGGTATCGAATCATACTTGATGTACGTGAAGATATCGAAAATCAAAACAAACCAGATATTGAAAAAAAGAAAGAGCAAGGGAGTTAAAATGCAATCTTATAATTCTTTTAAAGTCGCGCAGCAGCAAATGCTTGAGGCAGCGAAGCTTCTCAATCTTGATAAAGCAACGATAGAACTATTGAGTGTGCCGCAAAGGGAATATGCGTTTACTTTGCATGTTCAAATGGATAACGGTAAGAAAAAAATCTTTCAGGCTTACCGGATACAATATAACTTTGCACGCGGACCTGCTAAGGGGGGTATTCGTTTTCATCCGGAGGAAACTGTGGATACAATTCGAGCTCTTGCCTGCTGGATGACATGGAAAACTGCGGTTGTGGATCTCCCGCTTGGGGGAGGAAAAGGAGGGGTTTGCTGTGATCCAAAGTCAATGTCTGAAAGAGAATTAGAAAATCTCTCTCGTGAATATATCAGAGCAGTTGCACCTTTAATAGGTGTAGATAGGGATATTCCTGCTCCCGATGTTTATACAAATCCACAAACAATGTCCTGGATGATGGACGAATACGAAACGATAATCAACAGTCATCAACCCGGTGCATTCACAGATAAACCCCAACAGGTTGGTGGAACAGAAGGCAGAAGAGATGCTACTGCGCGCGGTGGTGTTATCTCTGTTCGCGAAGCTTGCAGAGTTCTCGGCTTCGATCCAACGAAAAGTTATGCAATACAAGGTTTTGGTAATGCCGGTCAAAGAGCAGCGCTTCTTCATCAGGAAATGCTTGGGGGAGGTAAATTGGTTGCTGTCAGCGATTCGCGCGGTGCAATTTATAACAGCAAGGGATTTGACCCGAAAGATCTCGTTACCTTTAAATTAAAAAACGGGTCTATAGCAGATTACCCGGGAGGCAAAGAAATTCCTCACAGTGCTCTTCTTGAACTTGATGTTGAGGTACTATATCCAGCCGCATTAGAGAATGCAATCACTGCAAGGAATGCCCGGAGTATTAAAGCAAAAATAGTTTGTGAGCTTGCAAACGGACCCACAACTCCCGAGGCTGATATTATTTTGCATAAAAATAAAGTACACGTAATCCCCGACATACTTGCCAGCGCAGGAGGGGTTACTGTTTCATACTTTGAGATGGTTCAGGATAGCTATTCATATTTCTGGGAAGAATCTCAAATACATAAACGGCTCGACAAAGTTCTTACAAAAGCTTATCATACCGTACAGGAAGCAATTAAAGAAAAGAAAGTTCATCCGAGATTAGCGGCAATGGTGGTGGGTGTTGCAAGAGTAGCGCAAGCCTGCAAGCTGCGTGGATGGGTGTAATAATTAAGCGGATATGCATGAATTTAGAATTATCAGGGATATTGTTGTAATTCTGCTTGTATCTCTTCCTATAATATTTCTTTTTAAAAAAATTAATCTTCCAAGCATAGTAGGGTTTTTGATTGCCGGAATGATTATCGGTCCATTTGGTTTTAATCTTATCAGATCAATTGATGAGGTGGAAGTAATGGCAGAGATCGGTGTGATGATTCTTATGTTTACTATTGGGTTAGAAGTATCATTTTCGCAATTAGTAAAGATCAAAAAGTTTTTAATCGTTGCCGGCGGACTTCAATTTATGTTAACTGTTTTAATCGGTACCCTGATATTTTACTTTCTCAACATTGAAGTCAGACGGGCAATTTTTTATGGATTACTTTTAAGTCTTTCGAGTACGGCAATTGTATTGAAGATATTTTCAGATCGAAATGAATTCGAAACAATTCAAGGTAAAATATCTCTCGGTATATTGATTTTTCAAGATCTTGCCGTTGTGCCTGTGTTTTTATTGATTCCCTTACTTGGTTCACAACAAGGATTAACAGGGGGAGAGATAATTCTTAAATTATTTGCTGCTTTTAGTTCAATTGCGATAATACTTTTTTTGGCAAAATTACTGATGCCGAAAATTGTACATCAAATTGCAAGGCTCAGACTTCGTGAAGCTTTTACGGTGGGGATAATTTTACTGCTGCTTGGAACGGCTTATTTAACATATTCATTGGGGCTATCATTTGCAATGGGTGCTTTTGTTGCAGGATTGATACTTGCCGAATCAGATTACAATCATCAAATACTTTCTGAAATTATTCCTTTCAAAGACGCGTTCAATAGTATTTTTTTCGTTTCGATCGGCTTGCTGCTTAATATTTCATTTGTGGTTTCTAATCCACTTCTGATATCGTCTTTTGCGCTTGGAATTATTTTGATAAAGTCAACAATTATTATTTCAATTGTATTATTCATCAAATATCCATTAAGGATAGCTGTTCTTACAGGATTAGCACTGGCTCAGGTTGGCGAGTTTTCTTTCGTACTTGCACAAACAGGAAATAACTATAATCTGTTAAGCACTGATGCTTATAATATTTTTTTAGCATCAACAATTTTTACGATGATACTCACGCCGTTCATCATTAAGGCATCACCCCGCCTTTCTATATATTCTAAAAATTATGATCTTAATAGTGATAACATTCTTCATCAGGATAAACTTTCAGCACACGTGATTATTGCCGGGTTTGGATTAAATGGAAGCAATCTTGCCCGCGTATTAAAAGAGACCGGAATTCCATACATTGTTGCAGAATTAAATCCAGACACAGTAAAAAGAGAAAAAGCAAAGGGTGAAAAAATATTATATGGTGACATCAGTAAAGAAGAAATCCTTCGGGCGGTTTCAATTGAAAAAGCAAATATCATCGTGTTCGCAATTTCTGATCCGTCAATAACTAAAAGCAGTTTAAGCCTTGCAAAAAAAATTAATCCAAAGGTTTATGCACTTGTTCGCACAAGATATATTAATGAGGTTGACGAGTTGAAAAAGCTGGGAGCTGATGAAGTAATACCGGAAGAGTTTGAAACTGCACTTCAAATATTTAGAAAAGTTCTTGAAAAATATCACATACCTTTAAATGTAATAATGCAGCAAACTACAATGCTTCGGCAGGAATCTTACAGCTTGCTAAGAAAGGAGGGGATGGATATTGGTTCGTTTGTGCATCTTGATGAAATTCTTGCACAAGGATTAACTGAATCGTTTTATGTTAACACCGAGAGTAAAATTATTGGGAAGAGTATTTCTGAAATAAACCTTCGTGCCGAAACAGACGCAACAATAATTGCAATAGTAAGAGGCGGTAAAACTATTTCTAATCCATCGGGCAAAGAAATATTGAAAGCCGCAGATACTTTAGTTATTTATGGAACTCATCAGTCTGTTGACAAAGCAATTGAAAAACTAAGTTAGAAATTCAACCGGGTGTGTTTAGGAAACTAACAGGATAATTTCTTCAATCGAATTTATAAGAAAATCAGGCTCTTCTTTCAATAATAACTCTTCGGTTCTGTAACCATAATTTACTGCGCAGGTTTGTGTCCCGGCAGCTTTCCCGCATCTGATATCAAGCTCCGTGTCACCCGCCATTATTGTTGCGGATGGAAAAACATTTAACTCCTTGCAGATTATTTGAAGAGGCTCAGCAGAAGGTTTATGAGCAATGCCATCACGTCTTCCCATCACTAAGGAAAAATATTTACGTAATTCAAAGTGATCAATAATTTTATCCGTTTGATCCTGGGCTTTTGTAGTCAGCAGAGATATTTTAATATTTTTAGTGTAAAGTAATTGGAGAGTTTCAATCACAGCCGGATAAATTTTCGACGAATCTATAAAATCAAAATAAATCTTTTTATACAGGCTAATAAACTCTTCAAAATCATTTACCGGAATATTCAGCTTTTCAAATATTTCATTAAAGTGAAGTCCAATGGTTAAACGAAAATCAGCTTCATTGATTAGTGCTTTTATCCCCAGCCTTTTTAACGTTTCATTAGTGGCAAAGTAAATATTATAGAAAGAGTTTATTAAAGTCCCGTCAAGGTCAAAACATAAATGTGTTATTTTGTTCATAATTATTAAAAATTGTAGGTTATTATTACAAAGTTAACAGGTAAAAAATTCCCAAAAGAATTTTTCCTGTTCCTGCTCTTGTCTGAATTTTGATACATCTGCTTAGAAATAGTGTATTTACTGACCGACTTTAAGATTTTTTTGTTTTGTTTTATAAAAAAAATCAATAATTTTCAGTGGTTCCTGAATGGCATAATTTTTAGTTAGATAATTCCAAAAAATTTACAACCAAATTATAAGGAGCACTAATGAAAAAAGCGTATTTCTTGTTCTCAGCACTTCTGTTTGTTTTGATTCTTGGAGTTAATTCCAATGTATTTGCGCAGTCCGAACCCGTTCTTTACTTCTGTGAAAGATACGACAGCCAGGATGGCGAAATCGGTGTAAGTGATAGGTTCACAACCGGGTATCTTACTGTAATGGTAAAATGTGATCATGCTTTAAGGCTTGATGATGTATCAATCCAGTTTGATAAATATAATTCAAGAACCCGTGAATTTGAATACTACAAAAAATTCAGCTTTACGGTCGAAAAAGATATGAGCTACATATTCTTTGCAAAGAATGATGAAAGTGATTTGAAGTTCGAAGAATCCGGTTTCTATCGGGTGTTTTTACTTGACGACAGAGACAAAACAGTTACAAGTGCTTTGATCGAAATCATTGATTAAACAAAATTATTTTTCAAATGCCGGATCAGTTCCGGCATTTTTTATTTTAAAGTGATTAAAGATCAAAACATCATTTCTTAACTTACCAATTAAAAAAACACAAACTTTTTATGCATGATGTTTTAATTGTTGGAGCAGGTCCAATCGGGTTAGCCTGCGGAATAGAAGCTGCAAAGAGAAACATGTCCTATCTTATTTTAGAAAAAGGCTGTCTGGTTAATTCTCTTTTTCATTATCCAACCAACATGACCTTTTTTTCAACTTCGGATCGCCTGGAAATAGGTGATGTGCCTTTTGTTTCGCACGGTGATAAACCAACTCGCAGAGAATCACTTGAATATTACCGCAGAGTCAAAGAAGCATGGAAACTCAATGTAAATTCATTCGAAAAAGTTCTTTCAATTAAAAAAAATTCTAGCGGGTTTGAAATTCTATCAGAAAAGAATAGCTGCTTGGCAAAAAAAATAATTATTGCCACAGGATTTTACGATCACCCGAATAAACTTAATGTTACCGGTGAAGATCTGCCGAAAGTAAAACATTATTTTGATGAAGCACATCCTTATGCCTATTTGAAAATTGCAGTGATTGGCGGGGGTAATTCTTCGGTTGATGCCGCACTTGAAACATTTAGAAGAGGCTCTGAAGTAACAATGATAGTCAGAGAAGAGAAGCTGAAGGATAGTGTAAAATATTGGGTGCGTCCCGATATTGATAATCGAATCAACGAAGGTTCTATAAAAGCTTTTTTCAATTCTGAAATAACCAGCATTAGAGAAAATGAAATTGATGTTCAAACTCCAGATGGGAAAGTTACTATTGAAAATGACTTCGTACTTGCGATGACCGGTTATCATCCGGATTTTGATTTCTTAAAAAGTATCGGGATTGAAATAAATCAAAGTCCGGAAATGAGTCCTGTTTTTAATCCGGAAACTTTCGAGACAAATGTTGAAGGAATATTTTTAGCAGGTGTTGTTTGCGGCGGAATGGAAACGGGGAAATGGTTTATCGAAAATTCTCGTTATCATCCCCCAAAAATTTTTGATAAAATTCAAAAAGATTTATGAGTTTTTTATTCGCCAGTTAATTGAATTCAACCTGATTTAACCTTAATTTTACTTCAGTTAAAAACAAAAAAACATTTCAAACAATTGATGGAGAAATAAATGATAAATAAAATTAAAGAATTACTCGGTTCTGATGCCGAATCACTTCTTTCTTACAAAGCAAAATTTCCCAAGGAACAACTACATTTACCGGGACCTGATTTTGTGGATAGAATCTTTGCACAAAGCGACCGCAACAACCGCGTGCTTGGCAATCTTCAATGGATTATCAATCACGGAAGACTTGCTGGAACAGGTTATCTTTCAATTCTTCCTGTTGATCAGGGAATTGAGCATTCCGCCGGCGCTTCGTTCGCACCAAATCCTGCTTACTTCGATCCTGAAAATATTGTTAAACTTGCTATCGAAGGAGGGTGTAATGCAGTTGCCTCTACGCTTGGTGTGCTCGGAATGACCGCAAGAAAATATTCACACAAAATTCCTTTCATCGTTAAAATTAATCATAACGAACTGCTCACTTTTCCAAATAAGTTTGATCAAATCATGTTTGCAAGCGTTGACCAGGCTTATGATATAGGTGCCGCGGCAGTTGGCGCAACAATTTATTTCGGCTCAGAGGAAAGCGCACGTCAGATAGTTGAAGTAAGTGAAGCTTTTCATTATGCTCACGAACTCGGACTTGCAACTGTTTTGTGGTGCTACCTAAGAAATAGTGAATTCAAGAAAGATAAAGATTATCATGTTTCGGCTGACTTAACCGGACAGGCAAATCATCTTGGCGTTACTATCGAAGCAGATATAATCAAGCAAAAACTTCCGGAGAATAACGGCGGTTATAACGCTCTCAAAAATTTTGGAAAGACAAGTAAAAAGGTTTATTCTGATTTAACTACTGATCATCAGATTGATCTAACGCGTTACCAGGTAATTAATAATTATATGGGAAGGGCGGGGTTGATTAATAGCGGCGGCGCAAGCGGCGAAAATGATTTTGCCGAAGCAGTAAAAACTGCAGTGATAAATAAACGTGCAGGCGGAATGGGTTTAATCGTTGGTCGTAAAGGTTTCCAGCGCCCTATGGCTGACGGTGTGAAATTATTGAATCTTATACAGGATGTTTATTTAACAAAAGAGGTAACTGTAGCTTAGTCAGTCCGTGTGACTTAAAATAAATTTATTTTTAATAAATACAAGCAGCCGTCTGCGAGAGTGGACGGCTTTTGTTTTAAATTGTTTTTTGATAGATTAAAAAATATCTGACAAAAAAAGAGGCTGTCTCAAAAGTAATTTTTACTGTCACACTGAGTGGTGGCATTGCCACCATCGAAGTGTGAATTCACTATGGCATTGCCATCAGTCTTCGACAAGCTCAGACTGACAAAATGAGACTTTTGAGACAACCTCTATTGATAGACATAAGAAAATTATTTAATCAAAATCAGTTTCTTCGTTTCAATAAAACTCCCCGCCCCGCTTACGGGGTAAACCTTCAAAGTGTAAAAATAAACTCCTGATGATAATTGTGAAGCGTTAAACTCAACTTCATAAATACCTGCTTGTCTAAATTCATCAACTAATACAGCCACCTCATTTCCAAGCAGGTCATATATTTTTAAAGTTTGATGACTGCCAACCGGGGACTGCCAACTTATTTTTGTGGTTGGGTTAAATGGATTTGGATAATTCTGCTCGAGAGAAAATTCCTTCGGCAGATTATTTTCTTCTTCAACACTTGTCGGAACAAAATTGAGTATTTCAATATATTTATCTCTTGCATGCTGAACGGCGCTTGCAATAATATTTTTGCTTACTCCTGCAGCAATCACAAAAGCAGCATCAACTGTGTCGCCGGCAGCTATCGTAATTGCGCCTTGAGAAATCACATGCGAAACATCTCCCGTGCCGGCAAAGTCTTTTCCAATTCCGCTTGAGATAGTCTGCCATTTTTCTGAATCAGTAAAGCCATCATAAATAGAAAATCCTGTATCGGTGCCGTCATTTAGAATTGCCCAAAAATTATAATTGGCAGATGAGAGCAGTGCTGTGCCGATGTACGTATTTGGAACCCCATCCTCGCGGAAAACGTAACCATAATTATCGCTGTAATCATATTGGGTGATGTCACCGTTTGCATCAGCAAAATCCCAGTCAAAAAATAATCCTGCATATAAATTTGAAATAGCAGAGGCGGTGGTATTGATAAGCGAATATCTTAAAATAATATAATTGTTGTCCGGCACTTCGGCAAAAGAATAAGAATGAAACATAACTCTGATTCCTAACTTTGAAGTTCCTGCACCGTTATCGTTGTAAACTGTTGTTCCTTCCTGATCGGCAAATTCGCCGGGAGTGAAAAGTGTAACCACTTCTTCAGTAGTGAAGTCTGTATTTTGCGAGTTCCCGGTTGAACCTCGTGCAACGTCAGAAATTTTTGTTGATGATGTGCCGAGAATTAATGCTCCCTCGAACAAAGCATTGTCTCCCTGAAGATAAGAAAATCCATCGCCTTGCATGTTATCCGGGTAATCGTTAAAAGCAAGAGTGCCTTTGCTTGTAATAGTTAGTGCAATATCGTTCCCAAATTGTGTAGCATAAGTTGGGTTGCCGAGAGTTTCAGTCCACTGATAATCGGAGTAAGAGCCGTCTGTGTAATTCAGCAATAATTTAATGACTGTGTTTTGTGGAAGATCGGCTGCAAGCTGAATTTTATACTTGGATGAAAAATTATTAAACTCCTGTAACGTTCCAACTGAACCGGCAAAGAAATTACCGCTTGTAATTGTAGCATAAGAATTTGATGAAGTCAGTTGAATTGAAAGATTTGAAGTAGAGTTTAGGTAATTGACAAACGTAACGCCGAGATTTAAAATTTCACCAGCTTCAAAATATCCATCACCATCCCCGCCGGGCGCATTATCATCAAACTGAAAATCAATTCCTCTTACTGAAATTGAATTTGTTGTTGATAAACTTTTGAAAGCATTAATCCTTCCTTTGCCAATCAGCTTTTGATAGCTTGGATTTATTCCATCAATGTTGTCGCTATTTACTCTTACCTGTTCACCAATTTGCAGAGCAGTATAATTTGGAAATTGAGAAGCGACGAGCGCCGCAAGCCCTGCTGTTAATGGTGTTGCCATCGAGGTTCCGCTTAAAGTTGCATAAGTATCATTCTGCCATGTCGAATAAATTATATTGCCAGGCGCAGATACATCCACCGTAGTTCCATAAGTCGAAAATGAAGATTTCGTATCATCAGAATTTGTAGAGGCAACAGATAAAACAAAATTGTAGCCTGAAGGATAATTATTATTCTGCGCCCCGCTGTTGCCTGCCGCAGCAACTACGAGTGAGCCTTGTGCTGTGACATAGTTTATCGTCTCCTGTCCAAAGATAGAATAAGCACCCCCGCCCCAACTGCAATTTATAATTTTCGCTCCATTATCGGATGCGTAAACAATTCCTTCATAACCGAAGGCAATTAATGCCTGCCCGGTTGCACTTCGAATGTTATCCTGTGAAGTTTTTACAGGCATGATTTTACATTTATAGCCAATGCTTGCAACCCCGAGGCTGTTGTTTGTAACGGCAGAAGCGATTCCCGAAACATGAGTTCCGTGGTCAGGACGATCTTCCATCGGGTTATTGTCAGGTGTTCCACTTAAGCCGCCGAAATCCCAGCCGCGAATGTCATCTATAAAACCATTTCCATCATCATCAACACCATTGCCGGAAACCTCGTCTTTATTTTTCCAGATATTTGCGGAAAGATCAGGATGATCCCAATCCGTCCCGGTATCAACAATTCCAATCACTATGTTCGTATCGCCTTTGTTTATATCCCACGCAAGCGATGCTTGTATTTTTGATAAATTCCATTGAGAGGAATAGGATGGGTCATTGGGAGTGAACTCGAGCTCGTAGAGAAATTTTGGCTCAGCCCATTCAATTTCATTTGATTTAGATAATATTGAAGCAACTGTAAATGGATCATCATCAGAATCATATTTAACAAGAACGATTTTTCCCAAATCAGTTTTAGAGCTGTTTATTTTGTCGGGAAAGACAGCTTCGGAACTATTCAATTTGAATTTACTTAGATAATTTTTTACTGAAAATGGAAGCACAACAAAATTGCCCGAATATACAGATGGGGTTTCTTTCAATTTTACGATTAGCATATTCGATAAATATTTTATTTCGCCTTTCTCTAAAACTCTAATATCGCCGGCTGATGGACTGAATGCTGTAAGAAGAGAGAGGACAAAGAGCACACCTAAAACATTTCTGAAAAAAGGAAAAAAGTTTAACATAAATTGCCTCATAAAAAACGTATTGAAAAATCTGAAGTAATATTAAAAAATAGAAATGTATAAACAAGCGAAAAGGGTTTGCGCTCTCGGCACGCAAACCCTTTTCTATTATTTGGAGGAGGAAGATTATTGAACGGTATAGCTTTCGGTGCGTGTAAACGCTGTACCACCGGTAACTAAAGTCCCGACAAATGTGAAAGTCCACTGTTGACCGGCAGTAACACCTGTATATTCGGTCGGCCAATAATACAAAGTGTCCTTGCTAAAGACAAAATCAGGTAAAGGATTCGAAACGGTATCAGCAAATTGTGCCGAGGTTACTGCAGCAATACCAGAATTAAGTTTAACATCAACACTCGGTTTAAAGAGAAACGCCATTGCATTCTGCTGCTGATCAAATTCCTGTTGAATTGAAAATGTGACAGTAGCGTTATTCCCACCTCCTGGAACTATCGGATTGCTGCTGCTGCTGTCGTCTTTACTGCAACTCGAATAAACGATAACAACCAGGAGAGAAGCGAAAATCAATAATATTTTTTTCATAATAATCTTTCAAAAATTCCACTAAAGTTTTTCTGCTTCAACATTATAACAGAGCAAACTTAACAGCAGTTGTGAATTGAATTGTTAATATTTTTGCTTTAATGTCAGATTGAACATTCGTTAAGCCATACTCAAATCCAAGTTGTGGCGTTAAAAATATAGAACCAAGTTTAATATCATACCCTGTTCCAAATTTTAATGCAAATCTTACGAGCATATTTTGAAGTGATCCGGTTGCTTTCGTTGAACCATCATTAAAAGTAACCTGGTTATTTTGGGAGGTAATCCTTATGTCATAAGAACCCTGGACATTAAAACCAACCGCCGGACCAAACAAAAAGTAGAAACTACTGCTCGGCACAGTCACTTTAAAGAGTGGCTCAACCATAAAATAGGCAATGCTTTGGTCATTATCGACAGTGTACGAAATTCCCTGTACACTACCTTCTGTTGATGTTCCGCCGCTTCGGTTGTCATAGAATTGCATATTTGTTTGAAGGCCAATGACCGGAGTAAATGACATATCAACAACAGCACCGATTATCATTCCAATCCCACTTGGTGTTTCCTGGAGGTCTGAACCAGTACCTATGTTATAATTCAACCCTACCTGTGGTCCGAGTCTTAAATGAAATTGGGCATTAGTTGTGGTGGCGAAGAAAGTAACCAAGAAAAGAGAAACGAATAGAACTGTAATCATTTTTTTCATAGAGCACTCCTTTGAGATGGTTGTATATTTATAGAAACAGTTAAGCACTAAGTAAATTTATTTTTCCTGTCCTTAAAATTGAAAAAAAAAGTTAATGATTCAAGTTTTTATTTAACTTTTTGAAATAATTCTACAGACTCTTCCGAAACCAAAAGAAATGCTGATAAGCAAATGATTTATATTTCTTTCGGTTTTTATTTTTATTTTCTAATACAAATATTTATGGAAATTATTTGGCAACTATAGATTACTTCATAATCGCTTTTTATTTTGCCGTATCAATAAGTATTGCGCTTTACTATTCTAAAAGAAGCAGTAAAAACACAACTGAATTTTTCCTTTCCGGCAGAAACTTGCCATGGTACCTTGCCGGATTATCAATGGTTGCCACCACCTTTGCTGCGGATACACCGCTTGCCGTAACCGAGTTGGTTGCAAAGAATGGTATTGCCGGAAACTGGATCTGGTGGAATTTTGCCTTTGGGGGAGTGCTTACTGTTTTCTTCTTTGCAAAACTCTGGAGACGTTCGGGAATTATGACCGAAGCCGAATTTGCCGAGTTAAGATATTCCGGCAAGCCGGCAAAATTTTTGAGAGGCTTCAGAGCTTTGTATCTTGGAATATTCATGAACGTAATTATTATGGGGTGGGTAAATAAAGCCCTCGTAAATATTCTTATGATCATGTTCAACATTCCTGAATCTGAAGTTTTATTTTATGTTTTCGGTTGTATGGTTATTGTAGCATTTTATTCGGCTCTTGGCGGATTGTGGGGAGTGGTAGTAACTGATGCCTTCCAATTTATAATCGCAATGATCTCGTGTATAATATTATCAATACTCGTTATTAATTCTCCTGAAATAAATGGAATCGCAGGATTGAAGAATAAATTATCCGATTCAGTCCTTAATTTTTTGCCCACCCTTTCCGGCAGCGAGACTATTACCGGGACATTCTCATTAACAATTTCTGCATTCATTGCATACATAGCTATTATCTGGTGGGCTTCGTGGTATCCCGGCGCGGAGCCAGGAGGCGGCGGCTATGTCGCACAAAGAATGATGTCAGCTAAAAATGAGAAGCATTCATTATTCGCCACTTTATTTTTTCAGATTGCTCATTATGCAATTCGTCCCTGGCCATGGATTTTAGTCGGGCTCGCTTCAATAGTTCTTTATCCTGAATTATCTCCTTCTGAAAAGGGATTGGGTTATGTTTATGCAATGAGAGATTTTCTGCCTTCCGGCGTTAAGGGGTTGTTAGTCGCAGCATTCTTCGCAGCTTATATGAGCACTATTGCTACTCAGCTTAACTGGGGCACATCATATATAATAAATGATTTTTATAAAAGATTTTTGAGACAGGATAAAAGTGAAAAAGAATATGTTGCTTCTTCAAGAATCACTACAATTTTATTAATGGTTGTTTCTGTTTTTACAACTTTGCTGATCAATCAAATTTCCGGGGCGTGGCAATTTATTATTGAGTGCGGTGCCGGAGTTGGATTGGTGCTTATCCTGCGATGGTATTGGTGGCGAATAAATGCATGGTCAGAAATTTCTGCAATGATTACGCCTTTTATTATTTATCCAATTATAAAATATTTTGGTGTAGAATTTCCTTCTACACTTTTTTATTTAGTTTCGATAAATACAATTGTTTGGCTGTCAATAACATTCTTGACAAAGCCTACTGACGAAGAAGTATTGATGAAATTTTATAAGAGAGTTTACCCGGGCGGGGCTTTATGGAAAAAAATTTCGTCAAAAAGTTCTGTTCCTGAAAACAATGGTAACTTTTTTCATTTGTTTATTAACTGGGCATTAGGAGTTATTTTAGTCTATACATTTTTATTCGGTTCAGGAGCAATAATACTTGGGAAATAAAATTATAATGACTCACAAAGATATTTTAAAAAAAATAAAATTTATCGTTTTTGATCTTGATGGAACTTTACTGAATGATGATGGCAATATTGGTGAAGAATCAATAAGACTAATCCGCGATTTAAAAAAACTTGATGTCCGTTTTAGCTTCGCTACCGGAAGGCTTCATAATGCCATCACAAGGTTTGTTGAAGAACTTGAGATTGTATGCCCAATTATTTCTTTAGACGGTTGTCTTATTAAAAATCATAAACAAGATAAAGTTATTTTTGAATCTTCCATCAAAGAAAAATATGTTAAAAAAGCTGTGCGCCTCGCGGATGATTTGCTTGTTACTATCGTTTTATGTCATGCCGATGCTATCTACTACACCGAGAACAATTCATCCATCATTCGTATAATGAACAAAGCAAGTGCACAATATCAGCAGGTTGATTCTTATGACAATTACTTTGGAAGTACACTTGAGATAGTATTTGCAGGCGATCAAAAGGATTCGATGAAATATATTTATGACAGACTCAGTTTTCCATACAGCCTCGGTTTAAATACTTCCTTTTACAGATCAAAAAGTAAAGAAAATATTTTCTATGTTGAAGTGAGAAAAGCAGGAATATCTAAAGGCAAGAGTTTTTTAAGATTAATGAAACATTATAAAGTCAAACCGGAAGAAGCTGTTGTCATAGGTGATTGGTATAACGATTTGAGTTTATTTGAAACAGGCGCTTATAAAGTTGCCGTTGCTAATGCCATCCCGGAATTAAAAAACAAAGCTGACTATGTCACTTCCTCGACAAACCATCAGGATGGGGTTGCAGAATTTTTACACCTGCTTCTTAAGGTAAAACTCGGTAAAAAATGAAATCAAAAAGCATCGCAATGAAAAAAGGAAGAAAGCGCGTAAAATTATTAATAGGATTGGTTACAATCCTTTTAATAGTTTTAATGTTTCCACACGGCGAATCAATCGAATCAGAGGTTACCATTGGTTCAATCTGGATACAGGACGATCTTATTGCTCCATTCAGTTTCCCTGTTTTTAAAGACCCGATCAAATACAAGAAGGAATTAATTTCAGCGGAGAAAAGGATTTATCCCGTTTTTCAAAAAAGTATTACCCCAGCCTACCCCGGAATTGATTCTTTAAAAATATTCAACGATTATATTCTAAAATTAATTGATCAGCAGTTTTCACTTAGCAACCCGGAATCAGAGAACCCAACTTTTCTAAGCAGCACATCATTTGACTATCTAAGAAATCTTCGTCTGCAGGAAAGAAATCCTCTGTTTAACAACAAAACAACTATCAAGGAAATTTTTAATACCACAGCATTTGTGTTAAATGAGATTTATAAGAAGGGGATTATTGAACAAACAGAATTAAAATGGAAGCGGGATAGTATCGCAATTCGTACTGGAAACATTGATCGGATTGATCGGGCTGATAAATTCCTTTCTGTTGAATCTGCACATAATCTATTTGTTTCTGTTGTTCAAAAACTAAATATTTCTGACGAACAAAAAAAAATAATTACCGAATACGGTAGTCATTTCCTTCTGTCCAATATTTTGTTTAATGAATCCTTAACGAATGAATTAATAGAGCAAACACGAAAAACAGTTTCAAGATATGCGGGCATTGTAAATGAAAATGAGAGAATAGTTGCAAAGCACGATAGAATAAGTGAAGAAACTAAACTTAAAATTGATTCGTATCGGAATGCTAAAGGTGAAAGACTCGGAGAAGACGGTTTCATTTTTCAAATGCTTGGCAAATTTATCCACGTATCATTCATCATATCTTTACTGCTTATCTATCTGTATTTATTTCGCAAAAAAATATTTTATGATAATAATAAAATTTTCCTCATTTCGCTTATTATCCTGTTTATTTCTTTTATCACCTACCTTATAAATCAAATATACATTAGCGCACCAATACAGCTATTAATTTTTATTCCAGCCGCATCAATGCTTCTTACAATCATATTTGATTCAAGGGTGGGTTTTTATTCCACCGTTATAATAGCATTGATTGCCGGTGCTTTGCGCGGAAATGATTATTCATTTGCTTTAACAAATTTATTTGCTGGTGCGCTTGCAGTTTATACAGTACGTGACATTAAAAATCGTTCGCAAATATTCAGATCATTTTTATACATTCTAATTGGCTACATAGTTGCACTTTCTGCCTTTGCACTCGAACGATTTGCAGGTATTCAATCAATAATAATTGAATTCGCATTTGCCGGTTCCAATGCATTGATAAGCCCGGTATTAACTTATGGCTTACTGATTTTCTTCGAGAGGTTTTTTAATATAACGACTGATCTAACATTACTTGAGCTGTCTAACTTTGACAGACCGTTGCTCAAAGAACTTGCCAACAAAACTCCCGGAACATTTAACCACTCCCTTTCGATGGGAACTCTGGCCGAAGCTGCATCTGAAAAAATAAATGCAAATGCTCTATTAGCACGTGTCGGGGCTTATTATCATGATGTTGGAAAGACATTTTCACCGCAGAATTTTGTCGAAAATCAATCAGGGAAAAAGAACATTCATGAAGATCTTACTCCTGAAGAAAGCGTCAAGCTGTTAATCAATCATGTGAATAATGGGATAGAACTTGCAACACAAAATAATTTACCGGCTGAAATAATTAATTTTATTCCAATGCATCATGGTACTTCGGTAATGACATTCTTTTTTGAAAAAGCTAAAAAACATTATGGTGAAGAAAAAGTTCTCGAAAAGAATTACAGGTACCCCGGACCTAAACCAAATACAAAAGAGACCGCGATAGTAATGCTTGCTGATGGATGCGAATCCGCTGTCCGTTCTATCGAAGATCCCAATGCTGAAAAAGTTGAAAATGTAATTGAGAGCGTGATCAATAACCGCATACGGGAAGGACAGCTCGATGATTCGCCAATCACATTCAGTGATATTGCTAAAATTAAGGAGTCTTTTATTAATATTTTAGTTGGTAATTATCACAAGCGTATCCGATATCCAAAACAAGATGAAATTGAAAAAGGTTCTGAAGAAAAAACACATCCCGAATAGTATTTTTCTTGAGGAATACCTCGGTGTATTGAAATTAGAAAAAAATCTTTCTGCAAATACAATTTCTGCATATGACAATGATATTTCTGCTTTATTGAATTTCTTTGATCAGAAAAATATTTCTGACTTCTCTCAAGTGAAACAATCTGACCTAAATTCATTTTTTAGATTATTAGCCCGCTTAGGTTTAACCGGAAAATCAGCAAAGCGATATCACTCATCATTAAAAGGTTTTTTCAAATACTTATTCAAAAGCAATTACATTCTTAAAAATCCATTTGAAAGAATTTCCGCACCTAAAATTTCCAAAAGCCTTCCAGCGGTTTTATCATTTAATGAAATAGATTTAATCCTATCACAGCCTGATATAGAAGACAAGCTCGGCTTACGGGACAAAGCAATGCTTGAAACTTTTTATGCGTGCGGGCTCCGCATTTCAGAATTAATAAATCTTCATATAGCGGATTTATTTTTTGATGAAGAGGTTATTCGTGTTTTTGGGAAAGGATCAAAAGAAAGGATTGTACCCATCGGTTCAAGTGCTATTAAATGGATTAACAAATACTTAAACAAAAGTCGAATAATAATCGAAAAGAAAGATAAAAGTGAAAATATTCTTTTTCTAAACTTTCGCGGTAAAAAATTATCGAGAATGGGGGTCTGGAAAATTGTAAAAAAATATACACTCGCAGCAGAAATAAAAAAGGGAAATGCACCCGCACACTTTTCGTCATTCTTTTGCAACACATCTTCTTGAGGGTGGGGCAGACCTTCGCGCTGTGCAGGAAATGCTTGGGCATTCTGATATTTCTACTACACAGATTTATACTCATATTAACCGTGATTACATTAAACAAATTCATAAAGATTTTCACCCGAGAGGATAATTATTTTGCCCGACATTCAAATAAGTGAACGACTCATTTCATTTCTAACTTTTCTTCCAATGTTTTTTATTTCGATTACCATACACGAATTTGCACATGCATATTCTGCTTCAAAGCTGGGGGATAACACAGCCAAAAATCTTGGCAGGTTAACTCTAAATCCGTTTAAACATTCAGATTTAATAGGCACTTTGATCATGCCGATTGCATCATTCGCAAGCGGCTTTGCTTTGATTGGCTGGGCAAAACCTGTTCCTATAGATAGAAGAAATTTTAAAAGTTCGCTTCGGGATGATGCGATAGTTTCAGCGGCAGGCCCGTTTGCAAATCTACTACTTGCTTTTTTCTTTTTTGTTTTATTTAACATATTTATAAATGTTGAATTTGAATATCAATCGCAAGTGGTAAACATTTTTTGGTACGGAGTTTTTTTCAATATTTTTTTATTTGCATTCAATCTTCTGCCTATCCCCCCGCTTGACGGCTCTCATATTTTATTTGATATATTTCCGAATCAATTCACGGCTAAAATCGCATCACTTGGTATTTACGGATCAATTATTTTAATGCTGTTCATTTACAGCCCCCTCTGGAAATATTTTATGTCGCTCATTACTTCCGCATTAAATTTTCTTTTATCACTGACAGGTATTTAATTGAGAATTACTTATCTAACATTGATTTCTATTCTTGTTCTCTTTATTGGTTGTGAAAATGATAAAGAAAATAATATTCCTGTAAAAGAAAAGACTCCCGTAGATTCGATTAAAGCTAAATCGCTTATTGATGATTATCATCAATTTTATTTTGTTGGGATGATTGATAAAGTGCCGGGCATCTTTAAATATAATTTTGAAAATCATAAAACAAGAATTGTTTGGTCGAAACGGAGAGAAAAAGTGATTGACCTTTCATACTCTCCTGATAGAAGTACAATATTTTTTCTTACTGCAAAAGAATTTGGGATAGAGGGTACACTACCCTTCGTAGAGCGTGTTAAAGCCTATCAAATAAATACTGAAAAGGGAACCATTACTTATTTAAAGGAAATAGGCAGCGGGTTGCAGGTATTTTCGAGATGGGAGGTGGAGAATAATTACCAAGTTGTTCTATATTCTTTTGACAGGGCAGTTTCTACATATGTTAATCAAAATATTTTTCTTTTTAATTCTTTTGGCAAAACAATTATGGATGAGATAATAACCTACGATCTTACAAAAGATGGTTATCCGAAACCGCCAAAAGCAATATTGAATATGATCTCTCCATCAAAAAAATTTAAGTTGGTAGTTGCCGAAAGTGACTATAATACATTTATTCTAAAAGACATTAAAACAAAAAAAGATCATCAGGTGATGATAACTTCGCAGCAGATTTCTAATGTTGCGTGGAGTTCAGACAGTAAGCTTTTGTTTTTTTCCACAGTTGATATCTCAGAACGAAACCGAACTCTAAAAACTAAAAATCCCGAAACTTCGCAGTTAGTTATTTACTCCACAGAATCAAAAAAAATATTGAAGCAATGGAATGGCGGCGGATTAAAAAGATTTTTTATTGAAAAAAATATCCTCTTTTTCGATTCCGGATTTTCAAACGAGGCAGCACTTTATCTTTATAATTTTAAAGATGGTGAATTTGAGGAAACAATAAAGCTGAAAGGAGGCTGTGGACTCAAATCAGTGCCTGAAATATTAAAAACAATAAAGTAAATGCTCGTTTCTTTTAGCAAAACTTTTCATTACTGACCGGCTATATTATCAACACACCATTTATGAATCGGATGTAAATCTTTAAATATTTTAAAAACAAAATCAACCGGATGGTTTTTTGTTAAATCATTGAAAGAAGTTTTTTCATAACTCAAATACAAACCGCTGTGTAAAAGCAAATGATTGTATTTGTAATCAGGATCAAACCCGCGTGGTGTTTTTTTAAATGTTTTTCCTCCAAGCTTATAATTATTTTTGTTTATTAATTTTGAGATCAAACCAGCAAGAGATTTTGCTGTTTCCGGTTTAGATATTATTTGACGGTAATTTAATAATTGTTCTTTCGTGAACATATACATACCCGCTCCAACAAAAAACATTTTAGGTTCAAGATGGAAATAATATCCGGAGCACTCCATTTTCTTTCCCCTTCCTTCCCAAAAATATAAACCCAGGTTAGTTTTGAATGGCGACTTATCCTTGCTGAATCGAATATCGCGATGAAGGCGAAAAATTGATTTATCTATTTTAGGAATTGCATTAATATTTGGGGAAAGAGTTGATAGTCTTTCACCCATTTCAATTACAAATTGTAGTGACGGTGAAAGAAAATCTTCGTTGAATTTTTCACGGTTGGTTTCAAACCAAACTTTAGAATTATTTTTTGAAAGTTTGGTTAAAAAATTGATGGTGTTTTGAGGGAAACAAAAGTTTTTAGTATTCATTTTTATCTACTTCACTTAAATATTTTTAGAAATTACTTCATAGGAACTTCAATAAGCAGAAAGCTCGAATCTTTCCGTGCATTAATTAAAATGGAATCTGTTTCATAAATACCCACTGCATCTCTTCTATGCAATGTTTCATCTGCAGCTTCAATTGAACCTTCAATTACAAAAATAAATACACCATTACCATTCCATTTTACTTTGTATTCGGAATGACTTCCGGCGGTTAAATTGCCAATGGAAATCGCCGCATCCTGATGAATGTAAATAGTGTTGCTGTTTTTATCTCCTGAGGCAACCGTAATTATTTTGCCGGGTTGTTCTTTCAGGGGAAGGCTCACCTGGTCGTATCGTGGAGAAATGTTTTCTTCTTTCGGGAAAATCCAAAGTTGAAACAGACTGCAGCTTTTTTCAGAGGAATGATTAAATTCTGAATGCGTGATACCTGTTCCGGCGGACATTGCCTGAATTTCCCCCTTCCTTATCACCGAGCCGTTACCCATACTATCTTTGTGTTCAAGTTCACCTTCAAGTATGATAGTTACGATTTCCATATTATCATGCGGATGAGTTCCAAACCCTTCGCCGGCTTCAATTGTGTCATCATTCAAAACTCTAAGCAAGCCAAAGCCCATCTTTTCAGGATTATACCAGCGATTAAAACTAAAGCTGTACCGTGTATGAAGCCAGCCAAACTCTCCAATGCCTCTTTCATTTTGCGGGTGTAATATTTTTTTCATTTTGCTCTTTCTGATTATTTATTCACGTATCTTAAAATATTAAATTTGTATTAAAATTATATTGTTTAAATATCAACCATTCATAATGAAAAAAAAATATAAAAGAATTATAATAAAAATCGGATCAAATGTTTTAGCCTTAGAAAACGGACTATTGAACCTTCGACGTATTCAGAAAATAGTTGAACAAATTGTTCAGCTAAAAAAACAGGGGATCGAAGTAATAATTGTATCCTCCGGTGCCGTAGCGTCGGGTCGAAGTTATATTTCTTTGCCTGATAATTATGACGCTGTTTCCAGGAGACAGGTGCTTGCTTCCATTGGACAGATAAAACTTATCACAAAATACCAGGAATATTTTGAGAAAAATAATCTCATTTGTGCTCAGGTTTTGGTAAGCAAGGAAGATTTCCGCGACCGTAACCACTACCTTAATATGCAAAATTGTATTTCAGTTTTACTACAGAATAATGTTATCCCAATCGTGAATGAAAACGACGTTATTTCAATTACCGAATTAATGTTTACAGATAATGATGAACTTGCAGGATTGATTGCATCAATGGTAAGCGCTGAAGCATTGTTATTGTTAACAAGCGTTGATGGAATATTTGATGATGATCCGAAAATCCCTGAGGCTAAAGTTATTCCAGTTATAACACCGGATACAACTAATTTTGCATCGTTTGTAAATTCAGGCAAATCTACTTTTGGTAGGGGTGGAATGATCACCAAGTGCCACATTGCGAGCAGACTAACAAGTATCGGAATAAACGTTCACGTAGCAAACGGCGGAAAAGAAAATGTTATTCTCGATATTCTTGCCGGCGTTCAAACCGGGACAGTTTTTCCTGCTCATAAAAAAACATCGGGAATAAAAAAATGGCTGGCACACTCGAAAGATTTTTCGAAAGGAAGTGTGACAGTAACTAACGGCGCAAAGTCAGCGCTGCTTTCTGATAAGGCTATCAGTTTACTAATGATTGGTGTTAAAAATGTTGACGGGTATTTTCAACGAGGTGATATAATTAAAATTCTTGACGAAGAAAACAATTTTATAGGGTGGGGAATGTCGAACTTTTCGTCTGAAAAAACTTTACAGTTAATGGGCCAAAAAAAGCAAAAACCATTAATTCATTATGACTATCTTTTTATTAATAAATCTTTTTCATAATAAAACTTTTATCTATGAACGAATACACTTCTATATTCTCAAAGACGCTTCAAGCAAGCAGGAAATTGCCTTTGGTTGATCAGCCAAAAATAAACTTACTGCTAACGGATCTTGCCGACTATGCGGATTCAAAAAGCCATTTCATTTTGAATGAAAATAAAAAAGATCTAATGCTGATGGATGAAAACGATCCTAAGTATGACAGACTAAAACTGACTAAAGAAAGAATTACAGCTATCGCAAATGATATTAGAAATGTTGCTAAGCTTTCTTCACCGCTTGGGAAAATGTTAATGAGCAAAACCCTGCCAAATGGTTTATCAGTTTCGAAAATTACTGTTCCACTCGGGGTGGTGGGTATTATTTATGAGGCAAGACCAAATGTTACTTTTGACGTCTTTTCTCTTTGCATCAAATCTGGAAATGCTTGTTTGTTGAAAGGGGGTAGTGATGCAATCAACTCAAACACTGCTATCATTTGTGTTATTAAAGATATTTTAGTCAAACATCAACTTGATCCGGAAACTGTAAATCTCCTGCCTTCTTCCCACGAAGCAACTGAAGCGATGCTTAATGCCATCGGTTACGTTGATGTTATAATCCCGCGCGGCGGTCAAAAACTAATTGACTTTGTTAGACATAATGCAAAAATTCCTATCATTGAAACCGGGGCAGGAATTGTTCATACTTATTTTGATGAAACTGCTGATCTTGAAAAGGGAAGGGCTATAATTCACAACTCAAAGACTCGAAGGGTAAGTGTTTGTAATGCACTCGACTGCCTTATTATTCATAAAAAAAGATTGAAAGATTTACCATCAATTGCAAAAATGCTTGGTGAATCCGGTGTAGAAATTTATGCAGATGAACATGCATACAATTATTTAAAAGATAATTATCCTGCAGATAAACTTTTTCATGCAAGACCCGAACATTTCGGGACAGAATTTCTTTCTTATAAAATGGCAGTGAAAACAGTTTCTAATTTACAGGAAGCTCTTGATCATATTTCAGAATACAGCTCAAAACATAGTGAAGCGATTATTTCTGAAAATCAAAAAAACATAGACACATTTTTAGTGAGTGTGGATGCTGCCGCTGTTTACGCAAATACTTCAACGGCTTTTACTGATGGTGCGCAATTTGGACTCGGCGCAGAAATAGGAATTAGTACGCAGAAGCTTCACGCCCGCGGACCTATGGCTTTGGAAGAACTTACAAGCTATAAATGGATTGTTGAAAGTAACGGACAGATCAGAAATACTTGACTTCATTTGATGATAATTTTTCATTAAAAAGTTCTTTTAATGAATCTAAAACCCGTGTGCCGGAATTCAACAGAGTTTCTTTTTTCTGATGACCATTTGAAATCAAAATACAGTCGGCGCCAATTTCATTTGCAACATCAAAATCGTGAAGAGTATCACCGATCAGAACTGCCTCTCCCTTTCGAAGATTAAGTTTTTGCATCCAGCGTTTACCAAGTTCAACTTTTCCATTTGCGTAAATATTGTCCAATCCCGCAAACCCGATAAAATAATTTCTTATTCCGTAATGGGTGATTAAATTTTCTAATGGCTGCTGCGAATAGGCAGAAAGTACTGATTGCTTGATATTCATCTTGCAAATTTTATCCAAGAAGTTTTCTGCACCTTCATAGAGTGAACATTCTAATTTTCGTTGCTCATACTCATCCATAAATTGTGTGCCAAGTTCTTCAAAAGAAATTTTTTCGAAATCCAATCCTGCTTTTCTATAATATTCCTTAACTGGAAAAGTAAATATCTCCTTGTATTTCTCAATTGAAAGCGGACACAGATTATTTTCGATTAATATATTATTGATGATGTCACAGCATAAATCAACATCGTTAAATAATGTTCCGTTCCAGTCCCAGATAATATGTTTATAGTTTGATAGCATCATATTCACAAATCATTTTTTCCATAAAGGGATGATTTCATTTTTAATTCACTTCAGATCGTCAGAATATTTGCTTAAATAAAATAAGTCTTTGGTTATAACAGAAACAAAATCTACACTGTTTTACAGGGGTGGAGTTATTCATTAATTTCTTTAATTACCCCACCTTTGTATTTATTCCTAAGATTTATTTTTTGAATTTGTCTTTCAATTATCAAATCCGCTAATTTAGACGGAATATGTTCGCGGTTATCACCCGAAAATAGTTTGCTCAATTTTTCTTCATTGACATCAATTCTGTAAAGCGTATTTACTAATAGTTCAAAATTGTGATCAATAAGATAGGCTAATCTTTCTGTAAGATACTTTTTAAATTCATCTTTTGATCGTGTTTCTAAAAAAGGGACAAGAGAATTCGTTCCGTCCTTTGCAAATTCATTTGCTATAGATTTTGAAACATCGTTTAAATTAATATTTATCTGCTCGTCCATTTAGCATTCTTCTTCTTTAAATTCATTTAAGTGAATTTTATTTCTAAGAAACAAAGTTAAATTATAACAGGCATAGACATAAAATGGTGCCGCAACACTATCAATTGTGTAATGAACATGCTGTGCAAGGATAAAAAATGCTACAAGGATGGTGGATAGTATAAATATAACTTTTAATTTTTTATTCGGTGAAACCATCGCAAGCAGAAGCATTGTTGCAGTATGTCCGGAAAAGAAAAGATCTTTAGTTAAGATTTCCCCCGTCCCAAATATTTGAACAAAGGGATCATTTAAAACTATAATATCTGCTGGCGGGTTTAGCGGAAGTAGATACATACTTAGAATTCTTGAAGTGATAGTTAAAACAAAAACTTGAAAAGTAAAAACCATCCTTGCCGGATGCTTCATTAGAAAGGCAACAGCAATAATTAAAGAAATATAAATAAACACAAAAGTAAACCAAGTTAGATCAACGGGAACAAAAAGACGAAGTAAAGGATCATCCAGGACAGTTCCGTTTCTTGATTCGGCATATTGAAGAAAGTTTGTTAATGATAAAAGTGAGATAGTTAGAAATATTATAGTTAGGAAAAATTCAATCTTATTTTTTCTAACCGATAGATATTCTTTCCAGTTCATTCCATTAAACAGAAGCATTAAACGTTTATATGACTAAGAAAATGAGGAAGCATTTTTCGCCAGGTAGGCCAATCATGCGGCATATCATAACCCCACAAATCAAGCCAATGCTTAATTCCTTTTGAGTTAAGTATGTTCGATAAATTTTTGCTTGCATCTGGGTTTTCATAATCGCCCTGACCGGAAGCAATAATTATACTTCGGTTTCTAAGTTTTGAAAGTACATTCTCATCAGTGAGGTTTTTTAGATAATCGACAGGTGAATTGAAATAGCAATTTGTATCATAATACCCCTTCGTATAATCTTTTAAATTATAGCTTCCGCTCATAGCAATAACTCCTGCGAAAAGATCAGCTCTTCTGAAGAACATATTAGCTGCATGTAAGGCTCCAAGCGAAGCACCTGTATTTATAATTGGAACGTACCCTTTGCAATGGTTAATAATAAACGGAACAACTTCCTCTTCTACATATTTATTGTATTGCTGATGACGAATTGCTTTATGCTCAGGATGCATGTTACGGTTGAGCCAGCTTTCATTATTAATACTGTTGATCGAAAATGCTTTGACCTCTCCCTTGTTAATGAAGTCCGCAATTGTATCAATGAGATTAAATCTTTCGTACTCAAGGTAATCTGCTGCTGCGGTTGGAAACATCAGCAGCGCATAACCATAATGACCGTAAACTACGATTTCCATTTCCTTGTTAAGGTTTGGGCTCCACCATTTGTGGATTTCTCTGTGCATAAAGTACTCCTTAAAAACTTATTAATTGATTTTGCTTTATCGGCAAGCTAAATAAATCTTCGTAATTAAAAAAGAAAAGCTGATAAAGTTTAGAATAATTCTTTTACCAACCCGGAATATTTTTTTTCTATCTTGAATCCGAAGCGATAAAAATATTCGGGTCTGAAAAAACCGGTAGTTACGTATTTATAATTTTCACTTTTCATTCTATTAAATAATTCATTCATTAAAGCTTCGCTGATACCTTTTCTGCGGTAACGACCTGAAACGCATATCTTCTCCATTGAAACTGTCTCTGTATCCTGTCTGCTGAAATATAATCCGCCAATAATAAACCCGCGATCTGATATTGCGGCGAGAAACTGATGTTCAGGGCGGAAGTGAACATTTATATTCGCCTCAATAAAAAGTTGATGAAGTTTTGAGATTTCCTTAGGCGAAACCGGGCTTCTAACAACAAAATTATTTCCATCAAAATCTTCAAACTTAACTACAAGATTCGCCTGTTGAACTCCATCGGCTTTGAGGTGCATTAATGCAGCAGAATCAGTTGGTTTGAGGTGGGGGTAACTTAATCGTGTCAGGAAGAATGTATCCTTTTCTGAAAGCGCATTCTGATTTTGTACTTCTGATATTTCAGATATCAATTCCTCCTTGGACAAAGATTTGCTTCGCTGCTTCTGTGATAGTCTATTCAGAGCTTCTTTTAGTTTTTGATCTGAATCTAAAAAACAAGTTTCAAGAAATAATTTCGTTCGTGTTGCAGGATAAGTTTTTTCAAGGTCGGGGAGATCGTAAGTTTCAAATATATCATAAAGAGTTTCTGCCTGTGCATTCAGCGAGGCATTCTGATTCAGCTCCATCCAGCGTAAAAATCTTTTGACTGCAAAGAATAATTGCTTGGGGATAAAACCATTCTGTTTAACATTAGATATGTATTCTTCCAAAAGTGAAATTATTGCAATGTCATATTTATTATCAATAAAAGAAGAAAGTAAATCATTAAGAATATTCAACCCGGTTTTTTCGCCAAGAGCATTAATTATTCCCGAAAAGTAAAAGTTCCAGATTTTCGTTTGATAGAGGAAGGGGTATTGAGTTTGAACAGGGATTACGAAATGATTGAAAAAATTGTCTGTTAGATCAAAAACATTAGTAAAAATATTCCGGTTGGAAAGGGAAACAAATCTCGTTCCACTTTGATAATCGTGAGGGGGAATAATAATGTTAGAAGCTTTGGGCTCGCAAAGAATTAATTTATAATTAGACAGCCGCCAAAAGTTTATATAAGCCGCTGAAGCATTCCAAACGAAAAATTGCCATAAATAATATAGTCTGGTTTCCGACTGCGGGTTATTTCTTTTTAGTTCTCTCTGTAAAAATTTTTCAACAGTATCACCGGGAATAAATTTTTGGCTCCACGTTTCGTAATCTTCCCAGTAACCGCCGAAGTCATCTACCAATTCCTGAACAAAAAATCTTGAGCCGGCAAGAATTAACCAATTAATTTCTTCCTGCACCATTTCACCCGGAAGGTTTTTATTGATCGTAACCATAATGTCAAACGAGCCGTAATATCTTGTTTGCACAGAAATACGAAACACATTTTTGACACTGAAATCATAAAGCTTGCTCACCCAGATTCCACCGGGGGGTAGATCATTTAATCCGACACGGGTTCCGCCCGAAAAAAGAAAGATAGCCTCCCGCAGCATATTTGTTTCTATAATCACTTCGCTTATCCGTGTGCGGTCGTGTATGTCCATTTCTTCTTCGAGAATAATTACTTCCGACCAGGAATATTCTTCACCCGTCTCAGGATCAACAGCAACACGCTGATTAACCCCCAGCCACTTTCTAAATCCTTCGCGCAATTGCAACTGGTATCCTGCCGCAAGTTCAGAAACTTGCGTATTGGATTTGTTCAATTTATGTTTTACAAAAAATTGCCTTAAACTCTTAAACTTTGCCGGATGATCAATTCCATAATTACACAGCAGTTCAAACAAAACAGGGATAGCAGTTTGATCAATTGAACTGTCAGCATTAAATTTAACTATTTCTTCTTCGGCTAGTTCTTCTACTTTTGCAAGGTCATCCTCGCCGCGAATAAATTTAGAACAGGCAGTAATTACATCTTTATTTAATATTGATGAATCCTCAGAGAGATATTTTTGAAAAAGAGATTTTAATTGAGCGCCTTTTAATTTTTCAACGGCTAACTTAAAGAGCTCACGACGGGCTGATAAATTGGAAGCTAAATTAGGACGAAGTAAAACATCATCAATAATTTTTTTGTACATAGTTGATTCTTCGTTTAATACGATTCTTAAATAATCAACTCCGGCTTTATTATTTGCTTCATCCTTAGATTGAATATGACGCAATGCAAGATGAATGGTTCTGAGAGTGATTTCATTAACCGATTTTGCTGATTCAAAATCTGCTTTCTCATCACTAGATAATTCATTTTTATAATCGGGAGCATAAAAGAAAATTTTATTACTCTGCTTATTTTGTCTGTAAGAACTATAAACGGAGTTACCGGAAAAATCGGTGATTGATTTGTTGCCCAGCCAAAGGATAGGGTTAACCAAAATATCCTGCAAATCAATTTGCGTTGAAGTTGTACGATAGAAGTAATCACCAATTTTTATAATTGTGTCCGTAAGATTTTTATTCAATGCGATCTCGAGAGAAATCTCCGAAATAATTATGGAATTATTTTTGATGTGGACATCACGGCTTAAACAGCCTCGCTCACGAAGAAACCAGTTTGGAATTTTAACCTCTATTTTATTGACTATGACAGAAGTAAAATCTTTTTCATACATCGAATGAATTATCCTGGAAAAGTTTTTTTCAACTATTCTTCTCTTGAATGTTCCTTTTGGTGTAAGTTCTTCGTTCGCAGCAGCAAATGGGCGATCAATTAATCTGAAATCAATTATTCTTTCGAACGGCGCCAAGAATTTATTTACAGTAACAATCAGAGTAGAAAAATATTCCTGAACTTGTTGTGAATTTAGTTTACCAAGATTAATGGTTTGTTGATCATAGTTCGGATAAATAAGAACTGTGTTGAATGGTTTGTGATCGCCAACAAGAAACACTTGCTGAACAGCCTCGAAGTCACGAAAGTAATTCTCAATTTTTTGCGGAGCGATTGTTTCGCCCTTCACATTTTTATAGATCTCTTTTTTACGGTCAATTATTTCAATAAAGCTGTCATTATCCATTTGCATCACATCGCCGGTTGGCAGCCATCCGTCAGGTAAGAAAGTCTCGCTTTGCTTTTCGCCGAAATAGCCGGTCATCACATAATCACCTTTGATCAGTAATTCACCGTCCTCACCAAGTTTAATCTCAATGCCGGGTAATGCTTTCCCAAGAGAATTGATTTTATATTTATGAGGAGGGGTCATTGTAATTCCGCCGGTTGCCTCGGTCATTCCGAATCCGCTCATTAATTCAATCCCATATTTCTGGAAGAACTGAAAAATATCTGACGGCAGAAAGCCTGCAGCCGAAAGTCCCCACCTTAATTTTCCACCGGTAAATTCATTAATTATTTCCAAAATATTTTCGTCGGATTCAGTTTCAATATTAACTTTCGAGCAGATTATTTCATAAAGTTCAATCCACTTTTTAGGAATGCTGATAAATATACTTGGCTTTACCTGTTTCATATTTGCAATCATCGTTTCAGCAGATGGGTTTTCCATAAATACATATTCCGCAGCCCAGAAAATACTGCCAAGCATTTCAAAGTATCGTCCGAATGTATGAAACAGTGGAAGGTAAGCAAGAAATATATCATCCTCCCCTATTTCAGGAATTGCGAGTGCGCGGCAAAATCTTTTATAAACAATATTCATTTGCGAAAACATAATTCCTTTCGGCTCGCCCGTTGTTCCAGAGGTAAACATTATTGTAGCGAGGTCATTAATTTCAATTCTATTTCTTCTTTCGTTCAAAAAAGATTTGTCACCTTTGTTGTAATCGAGAAATTCTTCGAAGGAAACGACCCAATCTTCGCTGCAAATGCCATTCATTAATATGGCTTTTTTAAGGAATGTTAATTCCTTCTTAACTGATTTAAATTTAAAAAGTTGTTTTTCATCTTCAATAAAAATGATGGAAGCCTGAGTTTTATTTAGAATATAAATTATATGATCGGGCACTGAGTTTGCAGGAATCATAACATTCACAATCCCGGAAGTAAGACAAGCAATATCAAGCAGTGCCATTTCGATCCCGTTCTCAAGCAAGAATGCTGCTTTTGCATTTTCTTCATTGATTGAATAAAAGTTTTGAATTAATGCAGAAGAATAGTTGTCAATCAACATCGCGCAGGACAACCATGAAAAATTTATTTCTGTATTGCCGCGAATAATTTTAAATAATGTTTTGTCAGAATAGATTTCAAGCCGCTGATGAAAGAGTCGGAATAAGTTAAAATTACTTTTATTGATCAACCCTGCTACAAGATTATTCCAGCGCTGCTCATCATAAATTTCTTGAAGAAAGGAAGAGTAGCGAAACAAATCTAAATAAGAATAGGTGAGATTTTTATATTCATGATTATCAGGTTTAAATGAAAGAGATTTTTCAAGCATTACGCCAAACAGAAAATATATTTCTTTATCAAGAGTGTTTGAAAAATCTCTGCTGAAGCCGGAAACAAGTATTAAATGAAAAATTTCATTTAGTTGAATTACTAGTTCATTGTCAATTTCATTTGTAACGCGGTTAACAACTGAATTAAGAATGGAATCAAACTGAACGGCGAGCAAGTCTAATTCATTTTTGTCGTAGGCAGTTTTACCTGCCGAAAGTTTATCACGAAATGAAACAAGTTCATTAATCATAAAAGTAATTTCCAATTATATTATCAGGTTCAAACATAAAAAAAACCCATGTTAGTTTTTATAAAGTTTGATCGGTTTATTATCTAACAAGAGATGTTGCAGTCATTCGATTAATTTAAAAACTCATCTTTTGCGAACATTTAACGCTATTCAAATTTGTACCAGCACTATCCGGGTTCAATTAAGAAAATCAAAAGTTCTTTTAATTCGTTTTATTGAATTATTCGATTTCTCTCTGCCTTAATAGAAGCTGACCTGATAATCCACAAACTTTCCATCAACATAATTAAACTTTGCACTAAAATATTTTTCTTCGTACAGCCAGGGAATAAAAATTTTATCCCCATCCCAAAGATTTATTCTTGTAAGATTATCTGTTGGTATCCATTCTAAATGCCCTTCTGGCGAGTCAATCAATTCTCCTTCAAAATCCTCTGAAGTAAACAGAAAAACGTACCAATCATCTTTGCCGTCAAACATTGGAAACGTTATGAAGCCTTTCATTTGAATTGATTTAACTTTCAATCCACTCTCCTCTTCAATTTCTCTTACTGCACATTCTTCCGGTGATTCACCCAACTCGAACTTACCACCGAGACCGTTCCATTTTCCTTCGTGATAGTCATTTGGTTTTTTGTTGCGGAATATCATTAAAGTTTTTTGATTTTTTTTATCAATTACATAACAGAGAGTTGCAAGTTTCATAAAATTTTTCCGATAATTAATGAGTTGACAATTATTTTTCATAGAGCTAAGTTTTATTTACAAAACTAAGGCAAAAAACTTAGCTAATTGTTAACATAATTTAATTTGGTGATTTAAAATATTTTCTAAATATTTGAACAGGATATTTTATCTATAATTTTTAACACGTAAAAAAAACTTTAAGGAGATTAATTAAAATGGCCGGTAAGAAAAAAGTATCGGGAAACAAAAAACCAAAGACCCGTGAAGAATTAATGGAAGAGTGCTTTGAGCTCGGAATACCGATAACTGGAGACGAAGATGAAGAAACTCTGAAATTATATCTTGACACTTCGGATGATGAGTCGGGAAATGAAAAAGATGACCTTCCGGATAACGACGATTACTATAAAGAAGATGAAGATGATGATATTTTAAAAGAAGAGCCTGATGAGGATGATTTTGGCAATGATGATTTTGACCTTGATGATGATGATGATGATTTCCTCGATGACGAAGAACCTCCATTTAATTAGTAATTTAGATTAAGAGTGAGATTATTAATATCTCACTCTTAACTTATATTAATATCCCAGGTATAATCCTTTCAATAAATAATTTTTTACATAATCACTTACACCATCCTCAAGGGTTATGGTTGATTCAGAATATCCCGCTGATCTTATTTTTGAAAGATTCGCTTCAGTAAAGTATTGATATTTCTCGCGAAGGTTTTCAGGTAAATCAATATACTCAATATTTACTGCCTTCCCGACAGCATTAAACAATGCAGTAACAAGATCATTCCAGGTTCTTGCATTTCCGGCTCCAACATTAAATATCCCATTTTTTTCGGGATGTTCAAGAAAATATATAGTCATCTCTACAGCATCTTTCACGTAAACAAAATCTCGCATCTGTTCTCCATCTTTGTAATTTGGATGGAGTGACTTAAATAATTTCACTTTTCCAATATCTCTAACTTGCTCAAATGCTTTATGAACAACCGAACGCATATCACCTTTATGATATTCATTTGGTCCGTAAACATTAAAAAATTTTAAACCTGCTATCTTATCTAAAACCTTATTTTTCTTTGCCCATAAATCAAAAAGCTGTTTGGAATAACCATACATATTAAGTGGACGCAAAGTTTCAAGTTTTGATTCATCATCAACAAAACCAAGTGAACCATCACCGTAAGTTGCGGCGGAGGAAGCATAAATCAATCTGATGTTCCTTGAAAGACAATATTTTGCAAGCTCTTGAGTGTAGAGATAATTATTTGACATGAGATGGTCAGCATCTTTCTCTGTTGTTGATGAGTTTGCGCCCATATGAATTATGGCTTCAATAGGAAAGTCAACAGAGTCTTCAATAACGGATGAAATAAAATCATCTTTATGAATGAACTCCTGAAATTTCAATCCAATTAAATTTTTCCATTTATCTGTTGTGCCAAGCTCATCAACAAGAATAATGCTATCGTTTCCTAAAGTGTTAAGTCTCCACACTATTGCGCTGCCGATAAATCCTGCACCGCCTGTAACTACTATCATACTATAATCATCCTATATTTTTTAGAGAGAGCAATTTAATTATATTTGCTCAGCTTTTAAAGAATTGATAAAGAGAATAAATTAAACAATCATGCCACTAACAATTGAACAACTGAAAAAACAAATCTCCAAAAGAATTTTAGTTCTTGACGGCGCAATGGGAACAATGATTCAACGCCATAAACTTACTGAAGAACAATTTCGCGGAGAAAGATTTAAAGATCATCCCCACGACTTAAAAGGCAACAATGATATCCTTTGCATTACTCAACCTGAAATAATAAAGGGAATTCATCGCGCATATTTTGAAGCCGGTGCCGACATTGTTGAAACTAACACTTTCAACGGCACACCAATTTCACAAGCTGATTATCACACGCAGCATCTTGTTTACGAAATAAATTTTGAAGCGGCGAAGATTGCTAAAGAGGTTGCTGATGATTTTATTAAACAAAATCCTACAAGACCAAGATTTGTTGCTGGTGCACTTGGACCAACAAATAAAACACTTTCTCTTTCACCAAATGTTAATGATCCTGGTTATCGTGCTGTTACTTTTGATGAAATGGTTAAAGCATATTACGAACAAACACGCGGGCTTGTTGATGGAGGCGCCGACATACTTCTTGTCGAAACAATCTTTGATACACTTAATGCAAAAGCAGCAATTATAGCAATTCAAAAATATCTTGAAGAAAAAAAACTTGAACTTCCGCTCATGATATCGGGAACAATCGTGGATATGAGCGGAAGAACTTTATCCGGTCAAACTGTTGAGGCATTTTACATTTCTATTTCGCATGCAAAAAATCTTGTAAGTGTTGGACTTAACTGTGCGCTTGGTGCTAAACAGATGAGACCTTTTGTTGAAGATCTGTCAAACACTTCGGATAAATTTATTTCAGTCTATCCTAATGCGGGACTTCCAAACGAAATGGGAGGCTATGATGAAACTCCGCATTCAATGGCAAGCGTGCTTGAAGATTTTCTCGCGAGCGGTTTTGTAAATATTGTTGGCGGTTGCTGCGGTACAACGCCGGATCATATTAAAGCGATAGCTGAAATAGTGAAACATCACAAACCTCGTGTACCAAAACTGCAAGAACCATATTTAAGATTAAGCGGACTTGAGCCGGTTATTCTTCGTCCCGATTCTAATTTTATGAATATTGGTGAGCGTACAAATGTAACGGGATCAAAAAAGTTTGCCCGACTTATTAAAGAAAATAATTATGATGAAGCACTTTCCGTTGCACGTGATCAGGTAGAGGGCGGCGCACAAGTTCTTGATATTAATATGGATGAGGGAATGCTTGATTCTGAAGCAGCGATGACAAAATTTATAAACTTACTTGAAGCCGAACCAGATATTGCAAAGCTTCCAATTATGATTGATTCATCTAAGTGGAGTGTGATTGAAGCAGGATTAAAATGTTTACAGGGAAAAGGAATCGTCAATTCAATTTCAATGAAAGAAGGCGAGGAAGTTTTTAAAGAGCATGCAAGGAAAGTTTTAAGTTACGGTGCAGCAGTTGTTGTTATGGCATTCGATGAAAAAGGTCAGGCAGATACTTTTGAACGAAGAATTGAAATTTGTAAACGCGCTTATAAAATTCTTACAGAAGAAATTGGCTTTCCTCCTCAAGACATAATATTCGATCCAAACATACTTGCGATCGCTACGGGGATTGAAGAACACAACAATTACGCTGTTGATTATTTAGAAACAGCTAAATGGATAAAACAAAATCTTCCTTTTGTAAAAATTAGCGGTGGTGTTAGTAATCTTTCATTTTCTTTTCGTGGTAATGATGCTGTGCGCGAAGCAATGCATTCTGCTTTTCTTTATTACGCAATAAAAGCCGGAATGGATATGGGAATTGTTAATGCCGGTCAGCTTGAAGTATATGAAGAAATTCCAAAAGATCTTTTAGAAAAAGTTGAAGATGTAATTCTTAATAGAAAATCCGATGCAACTGAAAGATTAATTGAGTTTGCTGAAACGATTAAGAAAAAGATAAATCTGTTATAGATGAGAAAAAAGAGGATTGGCGGAATGCCAGCGTTGAAGAGCGATTAAAGCACGCTCTAATCAGAGGAATCGTTGATTACATGGATGAAGATACTGAAGAAGCAAGATTAAAATATGCACAACCGATCGAAGTAATTGAAGGTCCTTTAATGGCTGGCATGAGTGTGGTCGGTGATTTATTTGGCGCAGGAAAAATGTTTCTTCCGCAGGTTGTAAAAAGTGCGAGGGTTATGAAGAAGGCTGTGGCAATACTTGAGCCGTATATCAAAGAAAAAAAAGCCTCATCCCCAGCCCTTCCCCAAAGGGGAAGGGGGCAGGACAAATATGATTGGATGACTGCTGATCCATTAGTTTATGATTTGCTTAAAGAGTTTGCTAATAAGAATAAAAATAATCCCACAGAAGCAGAACAAATGCTTTGGGAATTATTAAAAGATAGAAAACTCAAAGGATTTAAATTTAGAAGACAGCATATAATCGGTAAATATATTGCAGACTTCGTTTGCATTCCTCAAAACCTGATAATTGAAATCGACGGCTTAATTCATCAATTGCCAGAGAATCAAGAATCCGTCGAAATAAGAACCCAATGGCTGGAAAGCCTTGGGTTCAGAGTAATCAGATTTACTAATGAGCAGGTATTAAATAATCCGGAAAAAGTTCTTCACGAAATGCATGATGTTTTAAAAGCCCTCTCCTTTGGAGAGGGTTTGGGTGAGGCTTCCTTAGGGAAAGATTTAGGCGGTGCTCCTGGTAAAATCTTAATGGCAACCGTAAAAGGCGATGTTCACGACATTGGTAAAAACATTGTTGGTGTTGTACTTGGATGCAACAACTACAACGTTATTGATCTTGGTGTAATGGTGCATGCTGATAAAATTTTACAAACTGCCATTGATGAAAAGGTTGATATAATTGGATTAAGCGGACTTATTACTCCATCACTTGATGAAATGGTACACGTTGCAAAAGAAATGGAGCGCCGCGGGATGAAATTGCCTTTGCTGATCGGAGGAGCAACAACTTCAAGAATACACACAGCAGTTAAGATTGACCCGAATTATAGTGGTGCTGTAATACACGTGCTTGATGCATCACGCAGCGTTCCGGTAGTATCAAATCTATTGGATGAGAATGAAGTTGGAAGAATTAAATATGTTCAATCATTTAAAAATGAATATTCAAAATTGCGAGATGAATATGCAAAACGAAAATCTGAAAAAACATTAATTAGTTTAGATAAAGCAAGAGAAAACAAATTTAGAATTGATTGGACAAAAACTCAGATCAAAAAGCCAAACATATCTGGTGTTACTGTTTTTAAAAATTTTAGTTTAGAAACTTTAAGAGAATATATAGACTGGACACCTTTTTTTACAACCTGGGAATTGAAAGGGAAATATCCTGGTATCTTCGATGACCCCAAATTTGGAAGCGAGGCAAAAAAACTTTTTGATGATGCAAATAAACTTCTTGATAAAATAATTTCTGATAATCTTCTTAAGGCAAAGGGGGTCGTTGGTTTATTCTCTGCAAACTCAGTCGGTTGTGATGACATCGAAATTTATTCTGATGAATCAAGAACAGGAGTAAAAAGAGTTTTACACACATTAAGACAGCAAGTACAAAAATCACCCGGGGAGCCAAATATTGCACTTGCGGATTTTATAGCTCCAAAAGAATCAGCCGTTGAAGATTATATTGGAATGTTTGCTGTAACTGCTGGAATCGGGATTGAAAAACTTATTGAAAAATATGAAACCGATAATGATGATTATAACAGTATAATGATTAAGGCAATTGCAGACAGATTAGCAGAAGCCTTTGCAGAACATCTCCATGAACTTGTGCGAAAAGAATACTGGGGATATGCCACTGACGAAAAATTATCTTACGAAGAACTGATCAAAGAAAATTATGATGGAATCCGACCAGCCCCCGGTTATCCGGCTCAGCCTGATCATACGGAGAAGCCAATTATTTTTTCTTTACTTGATGTTGAAAAGAATGCCGGCATAAAACTAACCGAATCAATGGCAATGTATCCAGCAGCAAGTGTTAGCGGATTATACTTTGCGCATCCGGAAGCAAAATATTTTAATGTAGGAAAGATCGGAAAAGATCAGGTACTCGATTATCATCGCCGCAAAGGAATGAGCATTGAAGAAATTGAGAAATGGCTAAGCCCGATATTGGCGTATTAAAATTATATAGTTATCTCTTTTTTTGTTGTTAAGGTTCAAAAGAAGGTAGTTATCTCGCTTAATTTTTTCCTATGAATATCCGGCACTAAAACTTTTTCTTCAGGGTAACCAACAACTATTAAAAGGTAGGGGCGCTCGTTAGAAGGTCTATCTAATATTTCATTTAGAAAATTCATCGGACTTGGTGTATGTGTTAAAGATACCAATCCGGCGTTGTGAATTGCAGCTATCAACAAACCACACGCAATGCCCACCGATTCCTGCACATAATAATTTTTTAATTTTGTTCCATCCGACAAAACTTCATATCCTTTAGCAAACACAGCAATAAGATAAGGAGCTGATTCAAGAAATGACTTGTTAGCATCTGTCCCGAACGGTTCCAAAGCAGTTAACCATTCTTTAGGTGCCCTTGTTGAATAAAATTCTCTTTCTTCTTCTTCTGCGGCAGATCTGATTTTCTTTTTTATCTCAGGATTGTTAACAACTGAAAAGTGCCATGGCTGTTTATTCGCTCCGCTGGGTGCTGTCCCTGCGGTTAAAATACAATTCTCTAAAATATCAATTGGAAAGACTTCGGAAGAAAAACTCCTTACCGTTCTTCTACGATTCATATCTTTATAAAAATTTTTTGAGCGAGCCAGCATTCGTTCTTTTGAGTATTTTCTATAGTCTTTCAATCGAATGAACTTATCTTCAGTCATTTTTTGTCCTTAATAAAAAATTATTTATTTGAATTCTCTGTCTGTTCTTGCTTAAATTTAAGTATAAAATTTTTAGCAAACTTCTATTTCAAATTTTGATATTAAAATTATCTTTATCTGCAATTTTACTAATCATATTGTGAATTTTAAAACCTAACCAAACATAAAATAATCAGGTAATTAAAAAATGAAAATTAAAAAGCTTTTTACTATAATATTTTTATTTACTGTATCAATCTTAGCACAAGAAACCGGGCAGACATTTCTTTCACTCAAAGACACTGGTGTAGAGGAATTTCTCCAGCTTCATCCCGAATATGATGGTAGGGGTACAATCATTTTTATTCTTGATACAGGTGTTGATATTGGTGTTGATGGCTTGGTTAAAACATCCGCCGGTGATGTTAAAGTAATTGATGTTCAGGATTTTACTGGCGAAGGTGATGTGTTATTGTTTGCCGCAGATATAAATGAACAGGATGGGAAAAGTTTTTTTGTGAATAAAGAAAAAACTATTCAGTTGAAGCGAACACAAGTTTAATGTTAAAAGCGGCCAACGAAAATTATTTAATCGGTGCTTTCCCGGAAAAACAATTAATCAATTCGGGATCGGGATCGGCAGACTTAAATGGAAATGGTTCTATTGAGGATGTTTACTATCTCTTAGCCTATCAAACTCAAGATGATTATTGGGTTGTTTACTTCGATTTAAACGGCAATAAAAATTTATCAGATGATAAACCATTAAGAACTTATAAAGAAAATTATGATGCTTTCACAATTGAAAATCAAAAAAGACTTCCCCCCTTTACAATGGCACTCAATATTTTTCCCGAAGAGAAAAAAAGTTTCACTGTTCTTTGATGATGGTTCTCATGGCACACACTGCTGCGGTATAGCTGCTGGCTATAACATTGGCGGTTCGACATTAAACGGAGTGGCACCCGGGGCAAATGTTATCGGATTAAAAATCGGACATAATAATTTCCCCGGCGGTGCAACTGTTACTGAAAGCATGAAGAAAGCCTATTTGTACGCTGATAAAATTTCTAAAGAACGAAAGGAACCTTGCATCGTCAGCATGAGTTTTGGAATCGGTTCTGAAATAGAAGGAAGATCCGATATGGAAATGTTTCTTGCAGATCTTTTAAAAAATAATCCCTATTTATATGTCAGCACAAGCAACGGAAATAATGGTCCGGGTCTTTCGTCAACAGGATTACCTTCATCAAGTAATTTCGTTTTTTCGTCAGGTGCCGTTTTAACTGCTGAAGTTGGGCGTGATAATTACGGAACAACATTCGATAAAAATATTATACTTTATTTTAGCTCGCGTGGAGGGGAGGTCAGCAAGCCTGATGTTGTTTCTCCCGGTGCTTGCACCTCGACTGTTCCTAACTTTTCCAGTGGCGATAAATTTTGGGGGACAAGTATGGCTTGCCCTTATTCTTCAGGAGTAATGTCGCTTTTGCTAAGTGCGGCACAAAAGGAATTCCCCGGCGTAAAAATTCCTTCACAGCTTCTATTTAAAATAATTCGTGAAGGTGCAGTAAAGCGTGAAGAATATTCTGTGTTAGATCAGGGTGCTGGTTATATCAACGTTGTGAATGCTTATTCATTATTACAAAAATATTTGAAGAATGATGAGCAAAATAAATTTGAGACATACACGATCACATCGTTTGCAACAACACAGCCGGATAATAAATCTCAAAATTTATACATTCGCGATGGTTCATATCTGACTGGTGATGAAATATTTTCTTTCACCGTCAGACGAAATAATTTTCTTAATGCAGATAAATTTTACCGCGTTTACAATTTGAAAAGCGACAGCGACTGGTTAGTTCTCGTTCAGAAAAAAACTTATATCAGAAATACTCAGCCGTCAATTGTAAATATTAAATTTGATAAAAGTAAAATGACAAAGCCCGGTGTTTACACAGCACGCATTACTGCATTCAGAGATGATGCTTCCGCCACAACTGAATTCACTATGCTTGCCACAGTAATCGTCCCGGAAGAATTTAATTCACACAACAAGTATAGTTTGAATTGGAAGAATCAAAATGTAAATATTGGAATGGTCAATAGATATTTTATAAATATTGCTGCAGGACAAAACAGCCTGCATATAAAATTAAATAGAAATAACAAAGATTACGCCCGAATCAGATATAGATTGTATGATCAAAGCGGAATTGCACAATATCTTTCCCCCACCATGTATTCAGTAAATAGTGATGAAGTCATTGAATCTTATCATTATGATTTGACTCCCGGCGTTTATGAATTAATAGCTGAAGGATTATTCAATTCGTCTGCATCAACCAATTACGATCTCTCTACTGAGCTTTTTTCAATTCAAACTTCAGGCGATGAAGTAATTTCGGAAAAACAAAATGGAATTGTTGTTTCAAACTTATTTAATGAAGTAAGAAATTATAACCTTAGCGGCGAAATGCTTGGATATAAAAAAGGCTATTCCATTGACCTGAATGGAAGCGGAACTTACAAAACACCTTTCACATTAAGGAAGGGTGAACAAAGCAAAGATTTCAATTTGATTTTGTCGAAAGAAGATTTTAATAAAGTCACTGATTTTTCAATGGTGATTTATAATGAAGAAGGAATAGCAATTTCAAAAGACGGACTATCATTCAGCACTGGCTCGGTGTCGGTTCAAAACTCACAGGATAAAGATAGTGTAAACTATGTGCTCGAAATTATTCCTGCATTTACAAATAGTTCTGGAAGTATGAGTATTAATGTTGATGAAGTTACTAACTTTGTTGAAGCAGTTTCTGTTGATGTTAAAAGCAATAAAAATAATTCTGTTACATTATTTCCTAATTCATCAAAAATAATTAATTGTAATTTCACGAAACCCGGAAATGAAATTCCAGCAGACACACAAATTTTTGGTAAAATATATTTCAAATCACCCGCAAGCGCAAAAACAGAATATGAACTTCCTGTTTATTTCACATTCTAAAAAAGGAAAAATAGTATGAGTGAACACACAACAAACCAAATTAAGGGATTGCCCGAAAATGCTTACTCCGAATTAAAGCCGGGGGAAGAATACAAGCCTCTAATGCCTGCAAATCAATCTCCGAAAGAGATAACTCCTTACTCGGTTATTTGGGGACTGCTGATGGCTGTGCTGTTTTCAGCGGCTGCAGCTTACCTTGGATTAAAAATAGGTCAGGTATTTGAAGCAGCTATACCGATTGCAATTATTGCAGTGGGACTTTCAGCCGCAACAAAACGGAAAGGCGCACTTGGTGAAAATGTAATTATTCAATCCATAGGACAAAATTCCGGTTTGATTGTAGCAGGAGCAATTTTTACTATCCCCGCCCTTTACATCCTAAAACTCGAAGCTCATTTCTATCAGATATTTCTTGCGTCTGCTTTTGGCGGAATAATAGGAATTTTATTTTTAATTCCGTTCAGGAAATATTTTGTCGCAGAAATGCACGGCAAATTTCCATTTCCAGAAGCTACTGCAACAACAGAAATTTTAGTTGCAGGTGAAAAAGGCGGCAAGCAAGCGCTGGTGCTTGTTGTCAGCGGTTTGATAGGAGGAGTTTATGATTTTATAATTGCAACATTTGGTTGGTGGAGTGAGACTTTTACCACAAGGGTTGTGGGTTTTGGTGAAGTGCTTGCTGATAAATTCAAACTTGTGTTTAGATTGAATGTTGGTGCAGCCGTGATGGGATTGGGCTACATAGTTGGTCTAAAATATTCTGCGATAATTGCTGCCGGCTCTTTCCTTTCGTGGTATCTGATTGTTCCTGTTGTTTCATATATTGGCGGAGGATTGACCGAGCCATTCGGGACGGGTGCAACAAAATTAATTTCTGCAATGAGTGCGGAAGAAATTTTCAGACAATACGTACGGCACGTTGGTATCGGCGGAATTGCAATGGCTGGCATCATCGGAATTATTCGCTCTTCAAAAATTATTAAGGGAGCAATTTCATTAGGCTTCAAAGAAATCTTTGAAAAGAAATCTTCTGCAAATGAAAACCTTCGTACGCAGCGTGATCTTCCAATGAAGATAATTGTTGTTGGAATAGTTGCTACGGCAATTTTGCTGTTTGTATTCTTCCAGGTTGGTGTTGTAAATAATCTTGGGTGGGCGTTAACAGGTTTGATCATTGTTATGATAATCTCATTTTTATTTACAACCGTCGCCGCCAACGCAATTGCAATTGTTGGAACAAATCCTGTAAGCGGAATGACATTGATGACACTTATCCTTTCATCAATTGTTTTAACATCCGTGGGATTAAAGGGTGAAGCCGGAATGGTTGCAGCCTTGATTATCGGTGGTGTTGTTTGCACTGCACTTTCAATGGCTGGTGGATTTATCACAGATCTAAAAATTGGTTACTGGCTTGGCTCAACTCCGCAGAAACAAGAAAGTTGGAAATTTCTCGGCGTACTTGTTTCTGCAGTAACAGTCGGATTTGTAATTAAGATATTGAATGAAACATACGGCTTTGTTGGTGACAATGCCCTTGTTGCACCGCAGGCAAACGCAATGGCAGCAGTTATTCAGCCCTTGATGGATCAGCAGCCGGCGCCCTGGATTTTATATATCGTTGGTTCAATTCTCGCACTTGTTCTAACAATGATCGGAGTTCCTGCACTTGCATTTGCGCTTGGAATGTACATCCCCCTTGAATTAAACACACCCCTTTTAATTGGCGGATTGATTGCTCACTATGTTTCCACAAGAAGCAAGAATGAAAAAATAAATACCGCAAGAAGAGAACGCGGAACTTTGATAGCCTCAGGATTTATTGCAGGCGGTGCGCTGATGGGAGTTATCAGTGCGTTCCTGCGATACCTTGGTTATAATTGGGTTAATCCCGAATGGTTTGAATCTCATTCAGCGGAGTTGATTGCGTTTGTAATGTTCGCATTGCTTTGCTCTTATATGATTTGGGATTCTATGCGAGGGAAACCGGAAGAAGATTAATTTGCAAGCAGGATAGGCAATTTAAAATGGTGCGTTGATTTATTTCAGCGCACCATTTTTATTTTGAGAAACTTCTGAATTATTCCTTTTGTCATTGCCGTTGCAGGTATTTGTTAACGATTAGAATAACAAACATCTCATCTCGATTGTCACCCTGAGCGTGCCTGTGGCTCTGCCATCGAAGGGTGGCAGAGGGAATTGTGTATTTTATTTTTGTTGTTGGATTAAATGGATTGGGATAACTCCAACTTAACCCAAATCCATTTGGCTGATTGAAAATTACTTTTACTGTTTTGGAATATTTGAAAGTTAAAAATATTTTGGCACGATATTTATCTCTCTCTGCATTGCGAGGAAAGATGAGCCGGATGTTAGTAATTATTGCTCTTCTTTATTTGCTGTATGAAACAAAAAAGGATTTCATACAACTACCTACTAATACAATCTTATCTTCATTCATACAATTTTATTTCCCAACCGGTTTTACATAGCTTAAGAAATTCTAATTTCTTTCCCTAAATTTTATTTTGATATAAAGGTAATTATGATGAAAAAAATATTAGTGTGTTGTCTGTTGTTAGTTGCAAGTAGTTTTTCTATTGCACAAAGTAAGTATGAAACTAAAGAAGAAAAACTACAGCAATTAAAAACCCGAGAAGATATAAAAGTAACTGAAGTTGAGAAAGACTTATTGAAACTTGAATACCCAAACGGTAAAGTAGTAATTAAAAATATAATCCGACTACCAACTACCCACCAACAACTTACAACAAACTTACTCCCCAACCTACGACAGCACAGTAATAGACTTAACAACAATAGACACAACTCTTTATTACCAGAAGTACAGCTTTTGGCAAGAGGTACCTATTCACAATTCGGATTTTGACTACCTGAGAATTGGCGATGTTAATAAAAATGGTAAACCAGAACTTTACGGTACAAGAAAATTTTTTCCAATCTGATTTTGAACCTATTACGGTATATGAATTGAATAATTCTGAAATCTTTGAAGATGTTTTTCAGTATGATTCTGTTTTTATAGCACGAAGTATACACGATGTAGATCTGGATGGAAGAGAAGAAGTTCTGTTAACGTTGCCACCTCTATTTGGGATAGGTAATCAACAAAGATTTTTCTCTAAAGAGAATGATACTTCATTAGCAACACAACTAAATTTCATTCTTGATTATGAGTCATATCAGCTTGACGATATTACTTTAGGTGATTTTGATGGTGATAGCTATACTGATATGTTGTTTGACCATTCAGGATACCCCGATTTTCATATCCTCGAATATAATCCCGTTACTAATAACTTCGATTCTGTTTATCGCTTTGATGTGTCTGAACCAGCTCCTTGGGGTATAGGTGGTTATTCAGTCGGTGACTTTGACCTTGGTGGAAAAACTGATCTGGTTTTTGGGACAATGAGAGGAAACGTATTTGTTATCGAGAACCAAACAAATAATCAGTACACAAATTCCTGGCAGGGAATTATAGATAGCTATCACGCTTATGTTCATACCTTCAGCAATGATATTGATAAAAATGGCAAACCAGAGTTTTGGGTGCTTGGTGACGCTTACTATAACGGAATAGGAACTACACGAATTACCATCTTTGAAACAAACGGGGATAACAGTTACTATGTTGTAGGAAGGGTTGATCTTATTGGCGTATTTTCATTTTATGCCGGCACTATGCAGGCTGTTGATGTTGATAATGACAGTACTGAAGAAATTGCTGTCTGTATTGATGGAAATTTTATTATCCTAAAGTTTAACGGAAGTAAAAACTATCAAACTTATGAGGTTTATTACATAAAGCAGAATGAATTAGCTAATGATACTGTAGGTAGCAATTATTATGGTGCAGTAATAGCTGATTTATTAAATGATGGGAAAAAAGAAATTCTGATTTCAATGAATCACATATTATATCAACAGAATGTTTACCGACATATAACAAGGATATATAAACCTGATTCAACAACAAGCGTTAATTCTGATCAGATATTACCTGTTGAAACAGACTTGTATCAAAACTATCCAAGTCCATTCAATCCTTCAACTAATATTAAATTCAGAATAAGCAAAACGGGCAATGTTTCTATAAAAATATATAATGTTTTAGGGAAAGAAATAAAACAATTATTGCAAGAAAATCTTCCATCCTGCGTACATAATATTCAATGGAATGGGAAAGATAATGAAGGTAATTCGCTTCCGGGAGGAGTTTACTTTATTCAAATGATAGCAGGCAGCTATCAAAAAACTATTAAAACTATTTTATTAAAATAAGCTCCGGTTAAAAAAACCGGACATAATTTAAGAGGTCAATTACAATGAAAAAATTTTTTTTATTAATTCTTATTCTTGCCTCAAACTTATTTGGGCAAGAATGGAACGATATAGTAACAACTTCAATTGAGGAACCTGATAGGACTGATATATTTACTAATTCTTCAGGTATTCATATACTTATAAAAAATCCAAGCAGTACAAATATTGTTTATTATAATCTTAACTCTGCAGGTGAAATAGATGAAGATAAAACCGAAACTCTGGAAACCAGTGGATATTTTCCAAATATCATCGGCTCTAACGATAAGATATATGCTATTTATAAAACAATTGATAATAATAATGATGATGTCATCCGTGTAAAATATTCTACAGATAACGGCAGCAATTGGTTGACTAATATTGTCGATAAACCAACAACTGCAAACTATTGTAATGGTGTTGATGCCGTTTATGATTTGGGAAATGGTGTTCATCTTGTTTGGGCTACATAAGATGGTGGTGCTTCCGGTTATGAAACTTATTACTATCGCCTAAACACATTTGATCAGTGGGTAAATCCCAAAACCGTAACGGATTATAGTACAGCACAAACCGGTGGCAATCCATCTGTCACAGTTTCACCAAACCGTGTGCACGTAAGCTTTAACACAGATGCAACAACTACTTTGACTGGGTCCGGGGATGTAAAAACAAGAGATAAATTTAATGGTAACTGGGAAACTCCGCAGTCAGTTATTACATATCCATCAGAGCAACAATCTCTAGATGAAAGGTTATTAGTTAGAGGGGACTATCTATATCTATTTTATAATCGAGAACACCTGGGCTTATCCAAATGATTTAGTTTATAAAACAAGACTTGTTGGCGGTACAAGTTGGTCAGATTTTCCACCGCTTGAATCAGAAACATTATTGCAATATGAAGATACTTTTGAAATTACAAAGACTACTAATGATTATATTCACATAGTATATAAAAAGTTCATTCAGGGTCAAGGTTGGCTAAACACGTATAAATGTTTTAACGGCACAAGTTGGAGCGACCCGGATTATTTTGATGGTAATTCAGTACCTCTGAGACAAATAGGTTTAAGTAGTGTATCTAATGATCTATTTTGTACCTGGGTTAAATTAAGTACACCGTATTTGCGTTTTAGACAATATGATGCAATACCCCTTACACCAACGAACTTCACTGGGACAACTTATAACAATCATCCTAAATTAACTTGGTCTCTGAATAATGAACCCGATATAGCAGGTTATGAAATCTGGCGACAGATAATTCCATCTGATTATTCACTACTAACCACAGTAAATAATGCAACAAGT